>NZ_JAAZQI010000002.1:0-709433 GCF_012275345.1 Rhizobium sp. SG570
CGTAGCAGGGCGGGCAGTCCTGCCAGCGGCAGCCGGATTTCAACACATGAATGATACCGCTGATCACGCGGCGGTCGTCGGTACGATGTGCTCCAAGCTGATTGGTTGGAAGCAGCGGTTCAATCGCTGCCCATTGCTGATCATCAAGCCAGAATTCTCCTGCCATGAGCCAATCTCCTTCAAATATCCAGATTGAATCATACAGTTCAAGCAAAATCAAATGCATGATTGGGTTTGGAACCTAGAGGGATCGCGCAGCGCCTCCATCGCAGCGTACCATCGTCCCCGTCACGTAGCTTGCGGGTTCGCTGCAGAGAAAAGCGGCCGTTGCCGCGAATTCCTCGACGCGGCCATAGCGGCCGGCGGGAATGCGGTGCTGACGCTCGGTGCTGACCTCTTCGAGGCTCTTGCCGCCGCGCCTGGCCGTTGCGGCGTCGAGCTCGGCCAGTCGATCAGTGGCGATGCTGCCCGGAAGGAGCATGTTCACCGTGATCCCTTGTGCCGCCACTTCGCTCGCCAAGGTCTTGCTCCAGCCGGCGAGCGCCGGGCGCAGCGTATTGGAGAGCGCCAGATTGGGGATCGGCTCGATGACGCCGGAGGAGGCGACGGTGAGGATGCGTCCCCATCCTTGCGCCTTCATGCCAGGCAACAATGCATTGGTCAGGGTGATGATCCGCGCCACCATGGAGATGAAATAGGTCTCCAATCGCTCGGCGGTCATATCCTCAGTCGTTCCCGGCGTCGGGCCGCCGGTATTGTTGACGAGAATATCGATGCCGCCGAGTTTCTCAGTAACGGCCTTGCCGATGATCTCGATGAAATTCTCGTCGTTGAGATCGGCCCAGATCCAGTCGGCCCGGCCTTTCCCCTCGGCGTTGATGGCCTTGCAATTATTGTCAAGCCTCTCGCCGTTGCGGCCGCAAAGCAGGACGTTTACTCCCTCGCGCGCCAGCGCAACGGCGATGCCATGCCCCAGCCCCTTGGAAGAGGCGAGCACCAGCGCGCGTTTCCCGTCGATACGAAGATCCATCTTGATCACCCTTCTGCTATCTCGAAGTTCTCAAGGGGAACTTATAGAGCGCCATCAGCCGATTTTGAAAGCCACAGCGTGACAGCGGCTAGGTAAAAGAGATCGAAAGTTGACGTTAACGTAAAGGTAATTTAACTTGATTGCTACTTGGGCGAATTGGAGGATTGCCTGTCGCTTCCCGGCTCGACAATCCCTTCCCATTTTGACAAGAGATAACCGAAATGGGGAAGACGCCCAAAGGGGACAAGGCCGCGCTTCGATGCCATCGGGCGCCCGGCCAATCGGAGAGAGTATATGACTGACGCGAGCGAGCTGCCTGAACGCGAGAGCATGGAATTCGACGTCGTGATTGTCGGGGCGGGTCCTGCGGGGCTTTCTGCGGCGATCCGGCTGAAACAGGTCAATCCGGACCTGACCGTCGTCGTGCTCGAGAAGGGCGCCGAGGTCGGCGCGCACATCCTGTCGGGTGCCGTCGTCGATCCCATCGGCATCGATCGCCTGTTGCCTGGCTGGCGCGAGGAGGAGGGCCATCCATTCAAGACCGAAGTGACAGCGGATCACTTCCTGTTCTTGGGCCCGGCGGGCTCCATCCGGCTGCCGAACTTCATAATGCCGCCGCTCATGAACAATCACGGCAACTACATCGTCTCGCTCGGCAACGTCTGTCGCTGGCTGGCCGAGAAGGCGGAAGGCCTCGGCGTCGAGATCTATCCCGGCTTTGCCGCAACCGAAGTGCTCTATAATGACAAAGGCGCCGTCATCGGTGTGGCCACCGGCGACATGGGGATCGAGAAGAACGGCGAGCCCGGCCCGAACTATACGCGCGGCATGGAACTGCTCGGCAAATATGTGCTGATCGGCGAGGGCGTGCGCGGCTCGCTCGCCAAGCAGCTCATTGCCAAATTCGACCTCTCGAAAGATCGCGAGCCGCAGAAATTCGGCATCGGCATCAAGGAGCTCTGGCAGGTCAAGCCGGAGAACCACAAAAGGGGTCTGGTGCAGCACTCCTTCGGCTGGCCGCTCGGCTTCAAGACCGGTGGGGGCTCATTCCTTTATCATCTGGAAGACAATCTGGTCGCCGTCGGCTTCGTCGTGCACCTGAACTACAAGAACCCCTATCTCTATCCCTTCGAGGAATTCCAGCGCTTCAAGACGCATCCGGCGATCCGCGGCACCTTCGAGGGCGGCAAGCGCATCTCTTACGGTGCACGCGCCATCACCGAAGGCGGTTATCAGTCGGTGCCGAAGCTGACCTTTCCCGGCGGCGCGCTGATCGGCTGTTCGGCCGGTTTCGTCAATGTGCCGCGCATCAAGGGCAGCCACAATGCGGTGCTCTCGGGCATGCTGGCAGCCGACAAGATCGCCGCGGCGGTCGCCGCGGGCCGCGCCAATGACGAAGTGATCGAGATCGAGAACGAATGGCGCCAGACGGATATCGGCAAGGACCTGAAGCGGGTGCGCAATGTCAAGCCGCTGTGGTCGAAATTCGGCACGCTGGTCGGCGTCGGCCTTGGCGGTCTGGACATGTGGACGAACCAGCTTTTCGGCTTCTCATTCTTCGGCACGCTGAAGCACGGCAAGACGGATGCTCAATCTCTCGAGCCCGCGTCCAAGCACGAGAAGATTAACTATCCGAAGCCGGATGGCGTCCTGACCTTCGATCGGCTGTCCTCGGTGTTCCTGTCGAACACCAACCACGAGGAAGACCAGCCGGTGCATCTCAAGGTCAAGGACATGGCGTTGCAGATATCGTCGGAGCACGACATTTTTGCCGGCCCCTCGACCCGCTACTGTCCGGCAGGCGTCTATGAATGGGTGGAGAAGGATGGCAAGGAGACCTATGTCATCAACGCCCAGAACTGCGTCCACTGCAAGACCTGCGACATCAAGGATCCCAACCAGAACATCAACTGGGTACCTCCACAGGGTGGCGAAGGGCCTGTCTATCCGAATATGTGAGATGCAATGACAGAGGTCGGGCAAGGCGCCTGGGCGATCCGTCTGGCTCGGCCGGAAGAGCAGCATTTGCTTGCTGATATCGAGATCGATGCGTTCTGGGCGTTGCATGAGGCCGGTGCCGTGGCCTGCGAGCCGACATCGCTGTCAATCGAAGTGCTCAGGCAGTCACAGGCGGAGCAGCTGCTGCTCGTCGCCGTCGATGACGGCGACCAGCCGTTCGGCTTCCTTGCCGGCATCCTCAAGGACGGTTCCGTTCACATTGCCGAAATCGATGTCGTCAGGCACTGGCAGAAGAAGGGCGCCGGAAGGCGTCTGATGGAAGCTGTCATAGCGGCGGCGAAAACGCAGCGTGCTGCAGGCGTCACTTTGACGACGGACCGGCATGCCGCCTTCAACGCGCCTTTCTATGCCTCGCTGGGATTTCGAATATTGGGCAATGAAGAGAGGCCGGCTGAGTTGACGCGGATCCTGGAGAATGAGGTCGCGCACGGCGCCGATCCGGCCAGACGCGTGGCGATGGCGCTTCGGTTCTGATCCGTATCCCAGGGTGGGCCAGATCGCCAATCCGAAGCGTCATGATGTTGAAGACAGGAATTAATGCTAGGCGCTCTTCCGGGCGAGCAGACCGGTGGAGAGAGCAACACCTATACCGGTGACGACCGCGGCTGCAATGCCAGCCATGCCGATCTCCTCACCGAGCAGGAACCCGCCGCCGATGGTGGCGAGAACAGGCGTGATGGCGGTGAAGGCTGCGGCCTGCGTGCCGCCGAGGGCCTGGACGGCAAGACCGTAGGCCAGGGTGGCGGCAAGGCCGGACAGCAGCCCCTGGCTGACGATCTGCAGGCCGATTTCCGGCAACGGCACCGACGCGAGCGAGCTGCCGAAGACGAAGGCCAGTCCGACATGGATGAGGAAGGACCAGACGGCGATGATGGCGCTCGATTGCAGTACGCTCAAGCCCGAGCGGCGGAAGGCATGGGTATAGCTTGCCCAGAGCAAGGCTGCGAGCGGCAGCAGCGTGAAGCCTTCCCAGGAGATCTGCACGCCGTAAAGACTGCGTGCCAGCAGGATGACGACGCCGGCGACGATGCCGGCAAGGCCGAGCCAGCGGGTCACATCGAGCCGTTCACGAAACAGCGTCACGCCGATTAGGGCGGCGGCCAGCGGCATGGAACCGCCGAGCAGGATGCCGGCTGCAGAGGCCGGGGTGAATTGAATGGCGAAGGTGGTCAACTGAAAGAACACGGCGCCGGAACCGCAGACCATCAGCGCCAGCAGCTTCAGTGGCACGCCTTTCGGCAGCAGGCCGGTCCGCCACCAGACGGGGGCCAATACCAGGGCCGGCACGCCGTAGCGGATCAGGCCGAGGTCGATCGTACTCATCTGCGTCTCGGCCGTGTGGCGTGTCGCCAGAATCCAGTTCGCCCAGATCAACACGGTGACGATAGCGCCCGCATAGCCGATCGCTGTGGGGCTGATTTTGCGGGTGGGGAGGGTCAAGGCGGTCATCGACATATCCTTTCCAACGATCCGGTTTGTCTTTCGATGGGAAGAAGATAGCGCCGAAGGCTGAGGCATGTCCTTGCTAGTTATGGCTCCAAAAACATGATACAGGCAATAATCTGCCAATATGGATGCTTAAGTTTCTCAGATATGCCAAAACTGGATAAATTCGATATTGCCATCCTCAACTGTCTTCAGGAGGATGCGCGCGCCACCAATGTCGAGATCGCCGAGCGCGTCAATCTTTCGCCGTCGCCCTGTTTGAGGCGCATCCGCAACCTGGAAAAATCCGGCCTACTGCGCGGTTACCGCGCCGATATCGATCGCAAGGAGGCCGGCCTCGGCCTCACGGTTTTCGTCGAACTCAAGGTCGGTCATCACTCGAAGGAAAATTCCGAGGCGCAGCAGGCAGCATTGCTCGCCATTCCGGAGGTCGTGGCCTGCCATTTGATTTCGGGAACGGCCGATTTCCTCGCGGAGGTCGTGGTGGCGGACCTTGCCGCCTATGAGAAGGTGATGTCGGAAAAGCTTTTGGTGCTTCCCGGCGTGGTCGATCTGCGCTCGAACTTTGCGATCCGCACGATCAAGACCAATGGTGCCCTGAAACTGCCACAGCCTGAATGAAACAGGCGAAGTGAAAATGAAAAGGGGCCGTTGCAGGCCCCTTTTTGGATGAGAGTCTGATTATCCTCAGAGCATCGTTCCGCTGAGGATCATCAGCGCGACCGAGAAGTAGATCACCAGCCCGGTGACGTCGACCAGCGTCGCAACGAAGGGCGCCGATGCGCTGGCCGGGTCGAGCCGCAGCTTCTGCAAAACGAACGGCAGCATCGAGCCGGCAAGCGAACCGAACGTCACGATGCCGATCAAGGCTGCAAAGACAGTAAAGGCGACGAGCTGCCAGTGCGGACCGTAGTCGAAGAGACCGATGGTCTGCCAGAGCACGATGCGGGCGAAGCCGACGAGACCGAGAATTGCGCCGAGCACGATGCCGGTCGGCAGTTCACGCAGAGCCACGCGCCACCAGTCCGCAAGCTTTAGCTCGCCGAGCGCCAGCGCCCGGATGATCAGCGAGGTTGCCTGCGAGCCGGAATTGCCACCGGAGCTCATGATCAGCGGGATGAACAGCGTCAGCACGACGGCTTTTTCCAGTTCGCCTTCGAAATGCTGCATGGCGCTTGCCGTCAGCATTTCGCCGAGGAAGAGGGCGGCAAGCCAGCCGGCGCGCTTGCGGATCATGCCGCCAAAGCTGATCTTCATGTAGGGCTGACCAAGTGCTTCCATGCCGCCGAACTTCTGGGCGTCTTCGGTCGTATCGGCAATCATCGTGTCGATGACGTCGTCGACGGTGACGATGCCGAGCATGTGGCCCTTGTCGTCGACAACCGGAAGCGCCAGCAGATCGTGGCGCCGGATCAGACGGGCGACGTCCTCCTGCTTCATCAGTGGCGGCGCCGTTACCGGCGTGCCCTTCTGTGCGACGGTGAGGATACAGGCGTCGGGCTCGCCGGTGATGAGGCGGCGCAGCGTCACGACATGCAGCAGCACATGTGTCTCGTCGTCGAGCACATAGATGGCATAGACGGTTTCGCGGGAGCGCTCAACCTGGCGAACGTGGTCGAGCGTCTGCGCAACGGTCCAGCTTGCCAATACGCTCACGAACTCTGTCGTCATGATGCCGCCGGCGGTGCGCGGCGGGTAGCCCATCAGGCCCTGGATCGCTTGTCGGGCATGCTCGTCGAACGTGGCGAAGAGCCGGGCACGGGTGTCGATATCCATCTCGAGCAGCACGTCGGCGACACGGTCGTTGGACATGCCGTGCAGCAGCCGGGAGGCGTCCGCATTGCCCATGACTTCGAGAATTTTGGATGCGTTGCGCAATTCCGGCCGGTCGAGAATGCGCACGGCGCGCTCTTCCGGCATTTTGGCGAGAATGCGCGCAGCCTCGCCCACATCGAGCACGTTCAAGGACTCGACGCGTTCCGCGATGGTTACGGCGCGGTTGTTATTGATGAATGCACGAGCGGCGTTGCCAGCCCGCATGGGGAAGCTGTTGATATTCATTAAAGCTCGCCTTTCCAGTCGATCCGCCGTCGTAGCGGATCGTGGCGAGCCGACAGGAGTCGGTTAGTGCACGAATGCTACTGACGGCAAAGGCAATCGACTACTACTGTCGCTAGGCATCTAAAGATGGCTCCGGTTAATCGGCATGGAAAAACATTATTCCCCACGTGGGGGAGAAGTCGCGCCGAAGGCATAAAAAGTCAAGAGGTGGAAGCAGTTAAAGGCACTATGTCGCAAGAAAAATTTCTTTAGGCGGCTGAAAGTTTGTGCGTTGCAACAAATTCCGTTGCGAATGCGTTAAATAGCTTGGCCGGACGCCTCGCGCCCGGCCATATTCGCTGAAAATTTCAGTCTCTCAGAAGCCCGCCAGAACGACCTTGCCCTTCATTCTTCCGGTTTCGACCAGGGCATGCGCCTTCTTCAGATTCGCCGCGTTGATCGTGCCTGCAGTCTCCGTCAGCGTCGTACGGACCTTGCCGGCATCAACCAGTTCGGCGACCTTCGTCAGCAGCCTGTGCTGCTCGATCATGTCGGCCGTGTTGAACAGCGGGCGGGTGAACATCAGTTCCCAATGGATCGAGGCCGACTTGCGCTTGAAAGGCATGACGTCGAGCGTCTTCGGATCGTCGATCAGCGCGAACCGGCCTTGCGGGGCGATGGCATCGACGATGGATGCGATGTGGTCAGCGGTATTGGTCGTCGAGAAGATGAAGGCGGGCGCGCCGATGCCGAGCGCCTCGATCTGAGGCGCAAGCGGCTTCGAATGGTCGATGACGTGATGCGCGCCCAACTCCTTGACCCAGGCCTGCGTTTCCGGCCGCGACGCCGTGGCGATGACGGTGAGGTCGGTCAAGGCGCGTGCGATCTGGATCGCAATCGATCCGACGCCACCGGCACCGCCAATGATGAGGATCGCATTCGCGACACCGGGAACGGGATCCTGCACCTTCAGCCGGTCGAACAGCGCTTCATAGGCGGTGATCGAGGTTAGTGGCAGCGCAGCCGCGGCCGCAAAATCGAGGCTCTTCGGCTTGGCCCCGACGATGCGCTCGTCGACCAGATGGAACTCGACATTCGAGCCGCCGCGGTTGATGGCGCCGGCATAGAAGACTTCATCGCCCGGCTTGAACATCGTGACCTCGGGACCGACGGCCCTGACGATGCCAGCCGCGTCCCAGCCAAGGATCTTGTATTCGCCTTCGGGCGGCGCGGCGCTGGCACGGACCTTGACGTCGACCGGATTGACGGAGACCGCCTTCACTTCGACGAGCAGGTCGTGGCCCTTGGCCTCGGGTGTCGGCAGGTCGATATCGATGAGCGATGTCTCGGCGGAAATGGGCTGAGGTTGCTTGTAGGCGACTGCACGCATGGGAGAAGCTCCTGGTTTTGTTGCACACAGGCTAGATGCGCATTATCATCAAAGGGCGCAAGAATGCACAAATTCTGTACGTAGGTACAAAAAGGATACTGTCGATGTCGCTTCCCCGCTCCAAGCTCGTCAGGAATTTTCCGGGATGCCCGGTCGAGGCGACGTTGAGCCTGCTCGACGGCAAATGGAAGGGCGTGATCCTGTTTCACCTGATGGAAGGAACGCTGCGCTTCAATGAAATCCGCCGCAAGCTTCCGTCGGTGACGCAGCGCATGCTGACGAAGCAACTGCGCGAATTGGAAGAATCCGGGCTGGTCTCACGCACCGTCTTTCCGGTCGTGCCGCCGCGCGTCGAATATGCTCTGACGCCGCTCGGCACAAGCCTGCGGCCGATCATCAAGGCGATGGCTGTATGGGGCGAGGAGAATGTCTTCTGCCACAATGGCCGGCAGGAACTGGCCGCACCCGCGGCCTCATGCGTGGCCGGTACGGCGCTCCAGGCCAACTGAAACGGCAAAGACCGCAAGACCGGCGACCGAGAGAACCGCGCCGACATAGCCGGTCGCAGCCGCGGTGAAGCCCCAGGTGATCACCATGCCGCCGAGCCAGGCGCCGAGCGCGTTGGCGATATTGAAGGCGGAATGGTTTGAGGCGGCAGCCAGCGTCTGCGCATCCGCCGCCACATCCATCAGGCGGGTCTGTACGGCCGGACAGGCGGCAAAGCCGCAGCCGATCAGAAACACGCAGACGCAGAGCATCACCGGATTGGCGGCCGTCAACGAAAACAGCGTCATGATGATGATATTGAAAATCATCATGCCGCCGATCGTGCCCTTGAGCGAGATGTCGCCGAGACGGGAGCCCACGACATTGCCGACATTCATGCCGATGCCGAACAGCGCAAGCACGACCGGCACCATGCTTGCCCCAAGGCCCGCAACCTGTGTCGTGGTGGTGGCAACATAGCTGAAGATCGAGAACATGCCGCCGAAGCCGACGGCGGCGATGCCAAGCGTCAGCCATACCTGGATGCGCTTGAGCGCGCCGAGTTCGCGGGTGATGCTGGCGCCTTCCTCGACCCTATCCTTGGGGAGGAAGAGGGCGATGAGCAGCATGGTCGCGAGGCCGATGCCACCGACCATCATGAAGGCCGCCCGCCAGTTCAGAAGCTGGCCGAGGAAGGTGGCGATCGGCGTGCCGATCAGCGTGGCGATCGTCAGGCCAAGCATGACCTGGCCGACGGCGCGGACGCGACGGTGAACCGGCACCATCGATGCGGCAACCAGCGCGGCAACGCCGAAATATGCGCCATGCGGAAGGCCGGTGATGAAACGCAGCGCCGTGAAGCTTGCGAAGGTCGGTGCGAATGCGCTGGAAATATTGCCGGCGGCGAAGATCGCCATCATCAGCAGGAGCAGCGTGCGCCGCGCCATCTTGGCGGCGAGCACGGCGATAATAGGCGCACCGACGACGACGCCGAGCGCATAGGCGCTGATGACATGACCTGCTTCCGGCGTGGTGACGCCAAAGGTGTCGGCAACATTAGGCAGAAGTCCCATGATGACGAATTCACCGGTACCGATGCCGAAGCTGCCGACCGCGAGGGCCATTGTCACGAGCGCGATGGCCGTGCGCGAAGGCGCTTCCAGGACGGTTTGGGTATCGAGGACGTCGGCGGCAATATCGCTCACGAAAGCTCCTTGGCGACAAACCCGGGCAAGGCGCCGCGAATCATGCAGCGAGCCCGGAACCCGGCATTCGATGCATCATGGGGAAATAAAGGACTGGAGGGGCATGGACATACCTCAAGCGATAGTATCGATGGCGTCGATATTTCTGTCGCGTGCATTTTTTGCAGTGCAGCATGTCGCATGCTGCATAAGTGAACGCTGGTTCCGATCGGGCAGAGCGGTTGTAATGCTTGAAATCGCTTCATTCGGAACCATCTGTGGGGGAGGCGCACGGGGGCATTCGCCCCTTCCCGAAATACAATTTGCGGAAAGACCAAGAGCCCCAATGAAGTTGATCGGCTTTTTCAACCGCGATGGCGGTACCTTCCGGACGACGGATATGGCTGCCTATGAGGCGAAGGCGGAGCAAGTCTTCCGCGATGCCGGTCATGATTTCGAAGCCGTGGTCGTGGCGGGACGAGACGTCGTGTCGGCGATGGAGCGCGCGGCGCGCCGGGACGACATAGACGGTATCGTCGCCGGAGGCGGCGACGGCACGATTTCGGCCGCCGCCGCCATCGCCTGGAAGACCGGCGTCGCCCTCGGCGTGATTCCCGCCGGCACCATGAACCTGTTTGCCCGTTCGCTGAGGTTGCCGCTCGATATCTGGCAGACGCTGAACGTGCTCGCGACAGGTGAGGTCGACAAGGTCGATATCGGCAGCGCCAACGGCCGGGCCTTCGTGCATCAGTTCTCAGCGGGCCTGCATGCGCGCATGGTGCGTTATCGCAACGGCTATACCTATCGCTCGCGCATCGGAAAGATGTCGGCCAGCACCCGTGCCGCCTTCGGGGTCATCGCCAATCCGCCGGAATTCGATGTCGACTTCGAAGCCGGCGGCGTTCGCGAACGCCGGCACGTGTCGGCGATTTCCGTCTCCAACAATCCCTTTGGCGCCAATGCACTGCTCTATGCTGACAATCTGCAGGGCGGTGAGCTCGGCTTCTACATGGCAAAGCCATTGCGGCCGCTCGGCGTGGCGCGTCTTGTCGTCGATATGCTGCGCGGCCGGTTTCGTGAGAACACCGATGTCATGGTCATGCATGCGCCGGAAGTGCATCTGCATTTCCCGAAGCTGCGCCAGCTCGCAAACTGCGTCATGGATGGCGAGTTGCTGCCGCTGGAGCGCGATGTAACGCTCAAGGTTCATCCCGGCGAACTCAAGGTGATGGTCCGCGAAGGCACCGCCGCCAGCATCGAGCGCGAGGGTGCCGTCAACAGCCTGGCCGTCTGAAGCGGTTAGAGACGCGGCAGATAGGTTCGATAGTCGAAATCGGAAACGGTGCGCAGAGAGCGGATGGCTTCCTTGTGCTTCGTATCGCCGTAGAGCTTTTGATATCGCTCGCCGAAGATATCGGCGATGAAGACAGAGCTGCGGAAGCATTCGACGGCGGTCAGGAAGTCATGCGTCAGCCGCGGGGCATTGGCCGGCACGTAGGTCGGTGTCGTCTCCTCGCCGGGGTCCAGTTGGTTCTCTAAACCGAGCAGCATGCCGCCAAGGATTGCCGCCAGCATCAGATAGGGATTGGCGTCGGCGCCGGCGACACGATGCTCGACGCGCGCGCCAGGCCCATCCTTTTCGGGAATGCGCACTGCGGTGCCGCGATGGCCATAGCCCCAGGTCAGGTCGACGGGGGCGAAGGAGCCCGGCTGAAAGCGGCGGTACGAGTTGGCGTAGGGCGCAAAGATCAGCTGCGCATCCTCTAGCGTTTGCAGTAACCCGGCGCAGATCGATTTCAGCTTCTTCGGCTCGCCGCCTTCCGCATCGAGGATATTGCGGCCCTGATCATCGATGATGCTGGCATGTACATGCAGTCCGGAGCCGGCATGATCGGTATAGGGCTTCGCCATGCAGGTCGATTTCAGGCCGTGCTTGCGCGCCGCCTGCTCGGCCACGCGCTTCAGCATGATGCAGTCGTCGGCGGCGGCAAGGGCATCCGGGCGATGCAGCAGGTTGACCTCGAACTGGCCGGGGCCGAATTCCGCCGTCGTCGCGTCCGCCGGCAGCGCCTGCGCCCTGGCATAGCTGCGCAGCGTTTCAAGATAGCCGTCGAGCAGGTCGACCGCGTCCATGTCGTAGAGCTGGTAGCCGTTCGGCTCGTCGCGATAGGTCAATGCCGGCGGCGGCGAGGGGATGCCTCTTTCGCGCCAATCGCCGGCAAGCAGATAGAATTCCAGCTCGGTTGCGATGACGGGGGTCAGGCCGAGCGCCTTGTAGCGGTCGACCACGGCCGCAAGAATGGCGCGGGGATCCTGAAAGCTCGGGCTGCCGTCGAGCTCATGCATGGTAGCCAGCACCTGCTTCGACCCAGGCGGTGCCCAGGGCATATCCGCGAGTGTGCGCCGATCAGCGACACAGGTACCGTCTGGATCGCCGATCGTCAGCGACAGGCCTGTCATGTCGTCATTGTCGTCGCCCCAGATATCGAGCGACTGCGTCGAGGTCGGCAGCCGCACGGCGCCGGACCAGACCTTCTTTTCGGCCGCGATCGGGATCTGCTTGCCCCGCAGCCGGCCGTTCATGTCCGATATCAGCACCTCGATACGCGCATTACCTTCGGTTGCGTTGTCGGCCGCCATACTCTTGTAAATCCCCAATGCTCACGGCATGGTCGTAAACCATGATAGCTATCAGTCAAGTCTGGCGACGCTGAGTCTCCGTGCCAGGCCCCTCACCCCAGCCCTTTCCCCGCATGTGCGGGGAGAGGGGACTCTCCGATGCCCATCTTCGCGCAATGCGGTAATTGGCACGAAAACTCCCTCTCTCCGTTTGACGGGGAGAGGGCTGGGGTGAGGGGCCATGCACACAATTGCGGCGTCGGCGGACTCGCCTGGCAGAAACCAATTGCAATGAGGTGAGTTTCAATCATGCCCGACATGCCAAGCCGCTCCAATCTTGCCGCTCTCGATGCCGCCCATCATCTCCATCCCTTCGCCGATATGAAGAAGTTGAACGCCGACGGCGCGCGGATCATCCAGCGCGGCGAGGGCGTCTATATCTTCGACAGTGAAGGGCGGAAATATCTGGATGGCTTTGCCGGCCTCTGGTGCGTGAATATCGGCTACGGCCGCACGGAGATTGCCGATGCCGCGATCCGGCAGATGAACGAACTGCCCTACTACAATACCTTCTTCGGCACGACGACAACGCCGGCGACGCTGCTGTCTGAAAAAGTCTGCGCCCATGCCGGGCCGCATTTCAATCACGTCTTCTTCACCAATTCCGGCTCGGAGGCCAATGATACCTGGTTCCGCATGGCGCGGGTCTACTGGAGCGCGGTCGGCAAGCCCGGCAAGAAGACCGTCATTGCCCGCAGGAACGGCTATCACGGGTCGACTGTTGCCGGCGCCAGCATGGGCGGAATGAAATACATGCACGAGCAGGGCGACCTGCCGATCCCAGGCGTCGTCCACATCGGGCAGCCCTATTGGTACGCCGATGGCGGCGAGTTCTCGCCGGAGGAGTTCGGCCTCAACGTCGCCCGAGAGCTGGAGGAGAAGATCGATGAGTTGGGCGAGGACAATGTCGGGGCCTTCATCGCCGAGCCGGTACAGGGCGCGGGCGGTGTCATCATTCCACCTTCGACCTATTGGCCGGAAATCGCGCGCATCTGCAAGGCCCGGAACATCCTCTTGGTCTGCGACGAAGTAATCTGCGGCTTCGGTCGCCTTGGCTCATGGTTCGGCTATCAGCATTTCGGCGTCGAGCCCGATCTCGCCCCGATCGCCAAGGGACTATCGTCGGGCTATCTACCGATCGGTGGCGTACTCGTCAGCGATCGCATCGCCGACGTGCTGATCAACGAGGTCGGCGAGTTCAATCACGGCTTCACCTATTCCGGCCACCCGGTATGTGCGGCCGCCGCACTGGAGAATCTGAGAATTCTCGAGGATGAACGGCTCGTCGAGCGCGTTCGCGACGATATCGGTCCCTATTTTGCCGAGGCCTGGGGCAGCCTTGCGGATCATGACATGGTCGGCGAGGCCGTCAGCATCGGCCTCATGGGCGCATTGCAGCTTGCCGCCGATAAATCCACCCGCCGCCGGTTCGAGAAGCCCGATGCGATAGGCTCGGCCGTCCGCAACCACGCGCTCGCCAACGGTCTCGTGCTGCGCGCGACGGCCGATCGCATGCTGGCGTCGCCGCCGCTCGTCATCAGCCATGAGGAAGTGGATGCCATGGTTCGCATCACGCGGCTGGCGCTCGATGCCGTCTGGGCGGAGGCGAAGTCGTAATCAGCGCTTGTCCGTCGGCGTCGGCGCATCCCACTTGCCCGCCTTGTGAAGGGCAAGCGTCAGCGCCGCGACATGGATGACCTGGATCATCTTGCCATCCAGCGCCAGCTCGATCGCCTGCCGGATCGGCATGCGGATCAGGCGAATGCGTTCGGTCGGGTCGTCCGCCGGTCTGGCGCTAAACTCGACATTCCGGGCGATAACGATGTGCGCCAGATTGGTGTGAGTGGCCGGATTGGGCGCAAGCTTGCCCACATAGTCCCAGTCGGTGGAGGAGAGACCGGTTTCCTCTCGCAGCTCGCGCGCTGCCGCCTCGACCGGGCTTGCATCGCTCGCGTCTATGGCTCCGCCGGGCAGTTCGAGGGCCACGACACCCAGCCCATGACGATACTGTTGGACGAGATAGATATGATCCTCGGCATCCAACGCAATAATCTCGACCCACTCGGGATATTCCAGCACATAATAAGGCGCGATTTCCACGCCTTCCGCTGTGACGCAGCTATCGGCCCGGACCTTCAGCCACCGGTCGTGAACCAGATAAGTGGAGCTCTTTATCTCCCAGGGCGGAAGATCGGCGGTGTCGGTCAGTAGGTGTGTGACGTCGTCCTTCGAGTCCATGTACGGATCGAGCCTCTATTTCGGATAGACCCACGCATAGGCGAAAGACGCCATGTCACCCGGTTTGCCATGAATATATTGCACATCCGTGAGCTTGATGTCCGGCGTCGCATATTGCGAACCGAGAGTGTCGCGCAGCCAGTTCGACAACTCCCGCGGCATGACACCATTGTCCTTGCCCGGGCGCCACACGATCAGGATCGGCTTGTTTGCGCTCCACTGATAATCGGCTTTCAGATTTGGAAAGAAGAGCGACATGGCCGGCACGTCGGGAAGCTGCAGGTGCAGGTTGCCGGCGGGCAGCCATCCGTTCGTCAGCATCAAGCCCGGCCGCTTGCCTTCGCTCGCAAGGATCTGCCGCACGAAGGCGGGATAGGGGGTGTTGTAGTGGTCGTAGGCGCCAAACAGCATCGGGAAGATGGTGCGGGTCAAAAGCAGCGCCGGGATAACGACCATCATGACGAGCGGGACATAGAAGAAGCGCTTGCCGAAATCCGCGGCCGTGATTCCGGCGACTTCCATCTTCAGGCATAGATAGATCGGCAGCAGGAAGAGGAAGGGCAGCAGCCAACGGTCGCGCAGATCCGTCATGCCGATGGTGACGATCAGGATCAGCACGATTATGGCGATGACGGCAAAAAGGATTTCGAAGAAGCGGGTCCACTCGTTCGACCGGCCGAAGTTCTTCAGCAAGCTCTTGCCGAACACCAGCGCATAGACGATGAGCGTCGGTGCGCCGATGATGACGATCAGCTTTAAGAATTTCAACGGCCCTTTCACGAACTTGGCGAAAGCGCCCTCCGGCGCCTCCTCCGCCATGATGCCGAGCGTGCGGCCGGAGGCGAGGTCGAAATTGTGGATCAGCCAGATCCCGTGCGGCAGGAAGATCACCAGGGAAATGAGGATGGTCAGCAGGAAGCGCTTGTCGAAGACGCGGGCACGGCCCTGCGGGTGCATCAGCACGGCGACCAGGGCGCCGGCGGCGAGCAGCGCGAAATTGTATTTCGACAGCATGCCGAGGCCGAGCGCCAAGCCGGTGAATGCATAGGAACCAAGGCTTGGCGCCTTCAGCGTGCGGATGGCGCCGCAAAGAAACAGGTTGATGGTGACAAGCTGCGCGACCGTGTGCGTCAGGTCGCGCTGTGCCTCCCAGAAGAATTGCGGGATGGTGAGCAGCGACAACGTTGCGATCGCCGCGAAGACCTTGTCGGTCAGCACTTCCCTGGCCAGCCTGTAATAGCTGAGATAGACGAGGAAGAGGAAGATGTTCTTGACGGCGGAGATTGCAGTCAGCGACAGGCCGAAGACCGAAACGACGACTGCCTGCACCCAATTGTATAGCGGCGGCTGGGAATCGTAGCCAAGCGTCAGCCATTGCGAGAACAGGGCCTGCTGCGACTCGTCGAAGCGCATGCCATGCGGGATGGCGAGGCGCACCAGGAACTCGATGATGAAGTAGCCAGCGAGAAGCGGGATGATGGCATCCGGTCGGCGGACCAGAAACCTATGCATCCTGGTGATCCCGATCGAAGATCTTGCGCACGATATAGTTCGGCGAAAGATCGTCGCGATAGTAGATGCGCGCGATCATCTCCGCGAGGATGCCTGTCGTGATCATCTGGATCGATGACAGCAGCAGCACGACGCCGACCAGCAGCAGCGGCCGGTTGCCGATGTCGCTGCCGAAAATGAACTTGTCGATGAAGAGCCAGAGCAGGATCAGGCTGGCAAGCGCGCCGAGGCCGAGGCCGAGTGAGCCGAAGAAGTGGCCCGGCCGCGCCTTGTAGCGCATGAAGAACATCACCGACAGCAGATCGAGAATGACGCGGAAGGTGCGCGAAATCCCGTATTTGGAGGTGCCGTGCTGGCGCGCATGATGGGTGACGGGGACTTCGCCGATACGCGAGCTCGGCACCACGCCGGCGACCCAGGCGGGGATGAAGCGGTGCATCTCGCCCATCAGCTTCACCTGCTTGATGATCGAGGCGCGATAGATCTTCAGGCTGCAGCCATAGTCGTGCAGCTTGACGCCGGTGATGCGGCCGATCAGGTAATTGGCACACCAGGAAGGGATCTTGCGAAGCAGGAGCCCATCCTGGCGGTTCTTGCGCCAGCCGACGAGCAGGTCGAGCTGTCGCCGTTCCAACTCTTCGACCATCGAAGGGATGTCCTTCGGGTCGTTCTGCAGGTCGCCATCCATGGTGGCGATCAGCCGGCCGCTGGCGGCGTCGATGCCCGCCTGCATGGCTGCCGTCTGGCCGAAATTGCGCTGAAGCTCGACGATGCGCAGCGTCAGCCCGTCGCGCGGCAGCGACCGGCGCGCATTGGCAAGCGTTGCGTCCGTGCTGCCGTCATCGACCAGGATCAGTTCCCAGGGTCTTGCAAAGCCAGCCATGGCGGAGCAGATGCGCTCGACGAGCGGTCCGACGCTTTCTTCCTCGTTGAAGACGGGCACAACCAGCGAAAGCTCAAGAGGGCCTGCCGTATCGGCCTGGGGGAGGGTCGACTCTGCCGTTGTCTGCAACTCTTCTTTCTCCTAAAAGACCGGCAGAACCTGCCGGACGGAACGAGCGATATGTCCGGCCTCAGCCACCGCTCGCATTGGGTGCCCTAACTACATGAAGACTCCGACGGTTGCCAGCCGACAGAATTGGTTTATTCGCAACCGAATGACGCTGCTCACTCTCGCGGTGGTCGTCGCTTATGCCGCCTTCATCGAATGGTTCTGGGGGTGGAGTTCTATCTTGGCGCAGTGGGGCAAGGTCGGCCTTCTGCCGATCCTGCTCGCCCTAGCGCTTTTGACCGGCACCTACTTTCTGCGCACCTGGCGCATCTATGATTATTTCCCGAAGGAAACGGCTGGCCATTTCGCAGCGCTCTTCCGTGTGACGCAGGTGCATAATCTGCTTAATATCATGATGCCGTTCCGCACTGGGGAGACCAGTTTCCCGGTGCTGATGCGCTCCGAATTCGGCATACCGCTGGCGCGCGGCACATCGGCGCTGTTCGTCATGCGGCTGCTCGACCTGCATGCGCTGCTCGCGGCGGCCGGCGTCGGTCTTGCGCTTGCTTCGCCTTACCGCGTTTTGGCCTGGATCGTATGGCTGGCTTTCCTGTTCTTGCCGGTCGCAGCTTTCGTTTCGCGCCGGCCGCTGATCCGCCTTGCCGCCTGCATTCTGCCGAAGAAGGCGCAAGGGCTGGTACATGAGCTGGAGCGCGGCCTGCCTGTCGATGCCCAGGCCTTTGCGCGCGCCTGGCTGACGACGGTGGTCAATTGGCTGGTCAAGGTCGCGGTACTTGCCTGGGCGCTCGGCCTGATGAATGTCACGCCGTTGTCGGCAAGTTTCGGCGGCGCGCTCGGCGGCGAATTGTCGTCAGTGCTGCCGGTGCACGCGCCGGGAGGTGTCGGCACCTATCCGGCCGGCATCACCGCCGGCGCCATGGCATTCGGCGCTTCGGGCGAGAAGGCTGCGATCGAGAACCTGGCGCAGGCGAGCATCAACGCCCATCTCCTGATCGTCGTTTCGGCACTGACGGGCACCGCCATCGGTCTGCTTGTTTCCAGAAAGCGTGCCTGATCCGGCTAATGCCGGGTTTTGTCTTCCAGTTCGGCCAGCCGCTTGCGCAGAAATGCCTGCTCCGGCGCCTGTTGGCAAAGCGAAAGCGCCATCTCGTAGGATTGCCGTGCTTCCTCGTTGCGCTCGAGTTGGCGCAGGAAATCAGCTTTGGCAGCGTGGGCAAGGTGATATCGCGCCAGACGCTCCTCGCCGAGCAGGCTATTCACGATGGCGAGCGCCGCTGCCGGCCCATCACACATCGAGACGGCTACCGCCCGATTGAGTTCGATCACCGGCGAGGGATTGGCCAGCAGCAAAAGGTCATAGAGGGCGACAATCCGCCGCCAATCCGTGTCGTCTGCTGTCGCGGCGCGCGCATGTTCGGCGGCGATGGCGGCTTGCAGGGCGTAGGTGCCGACGCCGTCCGCGGTCATGGCCTCGGCCGAGAGAGCCAGGCCCTCGCGAATCCTGCGGTGATCCCAGAGCGAGCGGTCCTGATCGGCGAGCAAAACCAGCTCGCCGGCGGCGTCCGCGCGGGCAAGCCGTCGCGAATCCTGCAACAGCATGATCGCCAGCAGTCCCGAGACCTCCGGATCTGGCAGAAGCTGCAGCAACAGCCGGCCGAGCCGGATGGCCTCGGCTGCGAGATCGGCGCGAACGATCGTTGCGCCAGAGGATGCGGAATAGCCCTCGTTGAAGACGAGGTAGATGACGTGCAGCACCTGGGCCAGCCGCTCCGGCAGCTCCATCTTGTCAGGCACCTCATAAGGAATGCCGGCCGCGCGGATGCGGTTCTTGGCGCGGACGATGCGCTGGGCGACGGTTGGCGCCGGAATCAGGAAGGCGTGGGCGATCTCCTCCGTCGTCAGGCCGCACACCTCGCGCAGCGACATCGCCATCTGCGCTTCCGCCGGAATGAGGGGATGGCAACAGGTGAAGACCAGCCGCAGCATGTCGTCCTCGATCTCTTTGCGTTCAGCGATCTCCATCGTCTCCCCATCCGGATAGAGGCTGTCGGCGATATCGGCTTGGGCAGCATCGAAGCGCACCCGCTGCCTTATGTGATCGATGGCGCGAAAGCGACCGGCGGAGACAAGCCAGGCATAGGGATTGGTCGGGATCGTCTCCTCCGTCCATTGCTGCGCGGCCGCTGCGAACGCCTCGTGGAGCGCCTCCTCGGCCCGATCGAAATCGCCGAGCAAGCGGATCAGCGTTGCCAGCACGCCGCGCGAATGGCTGCGATAGATGCTGTCGATGGTCTGGTTCAGCGACACGGCGTCAGTGTTTCTCCGCTAAGTCTCCCCGAAGCGTCAGGATACGCACCGGACGAATCTCGATGGCACCATAGCGTGCCGAGGGAATGTGTTTGGCGATATCGGTCGCGCTATCCAGATCGGGCGCATCGATGAGATAAAAACCGGCCAGATGTTCCTTCGTCTCCACGAATGGCCCATCCGTCACCGAAAACGTGTCGCCCTGCGGCCGGATGACGATCGATTTATCTCGGAGTTCCAGCGCATCCGAAACGATCAGGCGGCCGTCCTGCCGCAGACTCTCATCATAGACGAAATGCTCGGCGATCAGATGGTTCATCTCGCTTTGAGTCAGCCTTCCGTCGACGTCGACGTATGTGTAGATCAGGCATCGAAATCGCATCGCTCTCTCCCTTAGCGCCTATTCATCCGGAAACCGGATGTCGAAGGCCGCACGGACCTCGATCATGCCGTAGCGGGCGACGGGGAAGGTGGCGGCAATGCGCATGGCTTCCTCCATGTCCCTGGCCTCGATCAACACGAAGCCGCCGAGATGCTCTTTCAACTCCGCGAAGGGACCGTCGGTGATCGCGGTCTCGCCCTGGCGCACCCGAACCGTTCTGGCGGTCTCCGGCTCCCGCAATGCATTGGCGACGAGGATATGGCCGCTGGCGCGCAGCCGGTTGTCGTTGTCGATGGACTCCTGCGTCAGCTGTCGCCCTTCCTCCTCGGAAAGCTTGCTGATCTCGGCTGTCTCGAACCAGACCTGACAAAGAAATTTCATCGCCGCCTCCTCAAAGATCCGGGCCGAAGGAATGGATAGGCCGCACCTCGATGCTGCCGAGCTTTGCAAGCGGGATGCCGGCAGCAACCCGGATTGCGTCGTTCAGATCCTTCGCATCGATCAGGATGAAGCCGCCTAGATATTCCTTGGTCTCAATGAAGGGACCGTCCGTCACCGCGGTCTCGCCGTTGCGGACCCGCACTGTAACCGCCGAGCTTGGCGACTGCAGCGCCTCGGCATGGATCATGTGCCCGCTGGCCATCAGATCCCGGTCGTAGCCGAGCGAATCCGAATCGAGCCTGTGCTTTTCCTCCTTGGTCATGGTGTCGAGCATCGAACCGTCAAACCAGACCTGGCAGAGATATTTCATCGCAGCTGCTCCTCTCGCAATTTGATAACAGCCATAGACGAGCCGGCCGTACGCAAATCGACAGCCCGATCCGCAGCATGACAAAAATTTTCGGCCCTGTCGAAAAAGCTCGACCCCGGTCGACCAGTTCCGTCGTCACGAGGAGAGACGGAGATGTACGGTCTGGAAGCCGCAATCGTGCACTACTGGCAAAAGAAGACAATGTCGGAAGAAGAGCTGCTTGACGCGGCGGATGTCGGAAGGGTCGTGTTCTGCATCTGGATGGGGTTCGCGGGCTTTGCCCTGCTGATCCTGTGCCTGAGCTGGGGTGCGGCGCCAAACCACGAACGGCCGCAACTTGCGGCCGCTGCCAAGATAGTTTCGGTACCGGCAGAAGGGCGGTAGGGCGAGAGCCCCAGCCTATTGGCCAGCTTACTGAAACGCCGTTTCGAAGAAGCTGCGCAGCTTGCGCGAGTGCAGCTTTTCCGGCGGCATTTCGGCCAGTTTCTGAATGGCGCGGATGCCGATCTGCAGATGCTGGTTCACTTGGGTGCGATAGAAGGCGGTCGCCATGCCCGGCAGCTTCAGTTCGCCATGCAGCGGCTTGTCGGAGACGCAGAGGAGCGTGCCGTAGGGAACGCGGAATCGGAAGCCGTTGGCGGCGATCGTTGCCGATTCCATGTCCAGCGCCACGGCGCGGGCCTGCGACAGGCGCTTGACCGGGCCTGCCTGATCGCGCAGTTCCCAATTGCGGTTATCGATCGTGCCGACTGTGCCGGTGCGCATGATGCGCTTCAGCTCGAAGCCCTCGAAACCGGTGATTTCGGCGACGGCCGCCTCCAGCGCCACCTGCACTTCGGCGAGCGCCGGGATCGGCACCCAGACTGGCAGATCGTCGTCCAGAACATGGTCTTCGCGCATGTAGGCGTGTGCAAGCACATAGTCACCGAGCCGCTGGCTGTTGCGCAGGCCGGCGCAATGGCCGAGCATCAGCCATGCATGCGGGCGCAGCACGGCGACGTGGTCCGTGATCGTCTTGGCGTTGGACGGGCCGACACCGATATTGATCATGGTGATGCCGGCATGCCCCTTCTTCTTCAGATGGTAGGCCGGCATTTGCGGCAGGCGCGGCGACGTCACATCACCCTCGGGCCGGCTGGAGCCGGCCTTGGTGACGATATTGCCGGGTTCGACGAACTCGGTATAGCCGTCTCCGCCGCTGGCCATCAGATCCCGCGCCCATTTGCAGAATTCGTCGATATAAAACTGATAGTTCGTGAACAGCACAAAATTCTGGAAATGCGCGGCGCTCGTCGCGGTATAATGCGAGAGGCGGGCCAGCGAATAGTCGATACGTTGCGCGGTAAAGGGTGCGAGCGGCGAGGGCTCTCCCGGAGGCGGGATATATTCGCCGTTGGCGATCTCGTCGTCCGTCGTGTTCAGATCCGGCGTATCGAAGAGGTCGCGCAGCGGAATATCCTCGAAAGCCGCAGCGGAGGCCTCGACATGCGCGCCTTCGCCAAAAGCGAAATGCAGCGGAATGGGCGTCGACGATTCGGACACGACCACCGGTACATTGTGGCTGCGCATCAAGAGCGTCAGCTGCTCTTTCAGATAATGGCGAAACAGTTGCGGACGCGTGATGGTGGCCGTGTAGACGCCCGGCGCGGTGACATGACCATAGGAAAGACGCGAGTCGACATGGCCGAAGCTCGTCGTTTCGATACTGACCTGCGGGTAGAAGGCGCGGTAGCGCGCCGTGATCGGCGCACCCTTGGCCAACTCGGTGAAACTGGCGATCAGGAAGGCGGTATTGCGATCGTAAAGCTCCGTCAGCGCGTCGACGGCCTTGGCCGAATCATCGAACGTCCGGGGCTGGACCGGGCTGGGGGAGGAGATGTCGAGGGGTGAAAAAGGAGAGATTCTGTTGCTCATGAGCCATTATAGAGTGTCGTTGTTAACAAGCAAACGACGTTGAAAGAGACGGCTCTGGATTTTCGCAGCTATTTTCTTGCAATCGTGCCTCCAGCCCAGCCATCCGGGATGGAGAGATGTTTCCTTATTGCACGGTCGTGCAATAAGGCGCGCCGGTTTGCAGGCAGGTGAAGCTTGCCCCGAAATGCGATTGCGCGCCGCTACGGCCGGCGTGTTCGACCGCAACAGAGAAGCTGAATGCGAAGACGGCTGCAAACAGCATAACGATGACAAAACGCCGTGCCATGATAAACGAGTCCATGTTCCTGACCCTACCCGTGCCCTATACTGGACACTGTTTTGCCATGGTCAGGCTGAACAGGTGCTGAGATACCGGTTCATCCAGCGTTCATGAATCTTACCGGACTTGATTGTCGATTTGCATGCCGCGCCTAATGAGGCCTGCCCGAAGGGTCGCGGGCAGGCGCACATAATCACGCATTTTTCGCGCGGTGTGCTCCTTAGAGCGGTTACGCGTTTCACGGAATCGCCCCACCGCTCCATGCTATTGTTTTTGCGCAATTCCGGACGGAAAACCGCTTCGCACTTTTCCTGGAATTGCTCTAGAGCCTCGTCCAGGTCTGCGACTTGCAGAAGATTTTCAGGACGCAGCCCTTCATCCTGACGGTATTGCCACTGACGGAGCCGGAGCCGCTATAGGTCTTGTCTTCGGAAGGGTCGGTGAGTTCGCCCGTATAGCTGCCGTCCTTGCCCTGCATCTTGCCGATCTGCCGGCCGGCATATTTGCCTGTTTTCAGCGTCACGCAATAGCTGTCCGCGCAAGGTGTGATGGCGGCGGTATCGCCTTCCACGGTCTTCCAGTTGCCCACGATCGGCTCGTCAGCGAAGGCTGCGCTTGCGCTGACGAGCAGCGCCGCGGCGAGAATGGTTACACGGATCATTTTGTTGTTCCTCCCCAGGGTGCCGTCCGGCCCTGCGACCGGAAATACGCCAAGATTATCTAACGCGAACGTAAAGGTAAATATGGTTTCCAAGCGCAAATTCCCGTTATGCGGCCTCCAGCGTCCTGTCGAAAAATACTGTTTTCGATGACTACAGCTCATTTCGTGGTGAACGAAGGGTTTAAATCCAGATCCTAACAAAACGTAAAATTCGCGCAAAAGTCCTTAATTTGCAAGGCAAGCGATGTTTAACAAAATCCCAAGTTTACCAAGCATTTGCACTTTGTTTGCACCGAATTAAGCATGCATTTTAGCCGTTTTTTGAAGGCCGTCTGCGATAGTGAGGTCATCAAACGAGCGGGGCAAACCCGCCGGCCGGAAGGACCGGAAAGCCGCGAACGACGGCAAGGTCTTAACGGAAAAACAGGGCAAGTACGAACAGAAGTAAAACAGGGATAAAACCGATGGCACGCTTCGAAACACCGATGTCTGAAATGGCCATGATGGGTGGCAACAGCGCCGATGCCCTTTGCGAGCTGGGCGTGAACTACGCGACCGGCAGGGGCTGCACCGCAGATCTCGTGGCCGCCCATAAATGGTTGAATATCGCGGCCATCCGTGGCAGCGCGCGGGCCGCCGAGCTTCGTGCCGACGTCGCCGCGACTTTGACCAAGATGCAGCTCGCTGCAGCGCTCCGCGCCGCCCGCGAGTGGATGACCACGCACTGAAGCGCGCCACAAAGAATACGACGTACTGACCTCGAAAGAGGGGATGTTGGCGGACGACGGAGAGGCGAACCGCCGAAATATCGAAAACCGCGACCGGCCGGAACAAGGCCGGCGCGGTTTCGTCGTTTGAGATTCAACCGATCGCCTTCAGCACCTTAGGCAGCGCTTCGGCCAGCAGATCCAGATCTCGGGCGGGTCCGACACTGATGCGGATGCAGCGGTTGAGCGGCGCGACACCCGGCATGCGGATGAAAACACCGTGCTGGATCAGCCCATCGACGATGGCGCGGGCGTAGACACCGTCGCGGCCACAGTCGATGGCGACGAAATTGGTAGCGGAGGCAAGCGGCAGGAGTCCGTTGTCCCGCGCGATCGCACCGATCTGCTCACGAGCCGCCTGGATCTTGCGGACGACCTCGGAGAGATAGGCCTGATCCTTCAGCGCGGCGAGCGCTGCCACCGTCGCCAGCCGGTTCATGCCGAAATGATTGCGGATCTTGTCGAAGGTCAGCACTGTCTCGGGCATGCCGATGGCATAGCCGACGCGGGCGCCGGCAAGACCATAGGCCTTGGAGAATGTGCGGGTGCGCAGCACGTTCGGCAAATCGATCAACGTCGAGATCGCCGGCAATGAGCTCGCTGGTCCCGTCTCGCTGTAAGCTTCATCGAGGATGAGCAGGCAGTTTTCCGGCAGCGCGCGAGCGAAGGCGACGACCTTGTCGGCATCCCACCAGCTTCCCATCGGATTGTCCGGATTGGCGAAATAGACCAGAGGCGCATTCTCGCGTCTGACCGCTTCGAGCAGCCCATCCAGATCTTCGCGATCGTCGACATAAGGCACGGTCACCAGGCGGCCGCCGAAGCCCGAGACGTGGAAATTGAAGGTAGGGTAGCCACCGAGCGAGGTGACGACAGGCGTGCCCGGCTCGATGACCATGCGCGCGATGAGCCCAAGCAGGCTGTCGATGCCTTCGCCGACGGCGATATTGGCGAACTGGACGCCGAGATGCGCGGCGAGCGCCTGCTTCAGCGCAAAATTTTCCGGATCATTGTACATCCAGATGTCGCCGGCCTGCTCGCGCATGGCTGCGATGACCGAGGGCGCGGGGCCGAAGCCGTTTTCATTGGCGCCGATGCGGGCTTTGACCGTCAGCCCGCGCTGACGCTCCAGCGCTTCGGGGCCGACGAAAGGCACGGTGGAGGGAAGGGCGCTGATCAGCGGCGTGAAGCGCGAAAAGGCGGACATGCTGGCTTGTTTTCCCGAATTCTGTTGCAAGGTGCGGCAGAATAGGCGCTTGGCGTGCCGTTGCAAGAGCGGAAAGCTGCGGGATCTGCGCCTACCGTCTCCTGCCGCGCGCGGCGAGTGCTTCGGTATTGCCGATCATGAAATCGGCGCGAACGACGCGGCGCAATGTCTCCGGCTCGATCAGGTTGATGAAGCGGACATGGATGCGGTTGCCGTTGCGGCTCGTTTCGGCGCAGGCGATGCGATAGGCGAGGCCGAGAATGTTCAGGTAGTAATGGCTCGGCAGCCCGACGGTCGTGGCGACGACGAAGCTGGCGCCGCCGCGCGAGATGTCGACGATCTCGGCGCTGCGCATGGAAATACCGGTGAGACAGGGACGTACCGCCACGAGACGCGCCGGCCTCTGGACAAAGAACCGTTCCCAACTCCGTTCGTAGACTTCGGATTTGACTTTCGCCAGATGCGTTGCGCGAAGCATTGTCATTCCCTGTTGAAGAGCAGACCGAATTCATCTCGGTTACACCATGAACCTTGCACGGAGGTTTTGCGGAAGCGTCAATTGCATTGGTAGAATTTTAACGGGTTCGCCTTTTGTGCCGATTTGGATGCAGCTTGACAGGAACATTGGCTTCGATCATACGGATTGTCGGTTCGAGGCGCCTGCCGCTCGCGGATGAAAATCCAAGGTGAAGTCCTCGCAGTTTTGGTCACAGCCACATAGGGCATGCTGACTGACGGCAATGCGAGCCCCGTTCCACGGTCGTAAATGCGTGCCTTAGCAAAGGCTGACCTTATGACGACGACCTATCCGTCCATAGATGAATTAAAGGTGCAGGCCCGGCGTTTGCGTCAGGCCATGGCTGAGCGCGGCGATGACATGAGCCATAGCGCCGCGCTGGAGCTCATCGCCAAGCAACATGGCCTGCGAGACTGGAACACGCTCTCAGCGCTCGCGGCCAAACCGAATGACAGGCCCGATGCGCCCTTCGCGGTCGGCGCTGCCGTTCGCGGCCGCTATCTGAACCAAGCCTTCACCGGCAAGGTTCTTGCACTATCAGCGAAGTCCGGCGGGCTTTACAAGATCACCATTCACTTCGACGAGCCGGTTGACGTGGTCGCCTTCGAGAGCTTTTCGGCCTTCCGGCAGCGCATCAACGCCCAGGTCGACGCCGATGGTATCTCGCCGCGCAAGACGTCGAACGGCGTGCCGCATCTGGTGCTCGACATCTGATTTATCCCGTCCTCAACGAATCTCGAGCTTCGCCTTTCGCAAGCGGCTCCGCCTGGATCTTCACATGACACGTCATTCCGAAACCAACATGTTCCTCACCGGCTGGCTGCCCGGCGTTTTTGCCAAAACCGCCGCGCCGATCGTCGTCATCACGACAGTCAGCGGCCTTTTTGCCGTGGTCGACGCCTATTTCCTCGGCGTCTATGTCGGCGCCGCCGCGCTGTCTGCGGTCAGTCTCATCTTTCCCGCCTTGATGTTGCTCATTGCGCTGCAATCGCTGGTCTCGAACGGCATGGCGAGCATTCTCGCGCGCCGCCTCGGGGCCGGGGATCGTGTCGGGGCAAGGAGTGTGTTCACCGGCGCCCATGCGCTGGCGATCGCCGTCGTGATCCTCATCAACATCGTCTATTGGACGGCGGGCCGACAGCTCATCGTCATGGCGGCGGAAGGAAATGCAACGGTTGCCGCCAATGCCGAAGCCTTCATGGGCGTCATGGTCGCCTTCGCGCCGATCAGCTTCTTTTTGTCGCTGCATGTCGATGCACTGCGTTGCGAGGGGAGGCTCGGCTTCATGACGCTGGTGACGCTTGCCTCGACCCTGCTCAATATCTTCGCCAACTGGCTGCTGATGGCCGTGGCTCATTGGGGTGTCGTCGGCTCGGCCGGCGGTTCGATTCTCGCGCAATTCATCTGCCTGGCGATCATTCTCGTATATCGCCTGCGTCGTCCAGGTGCGCTCGCGGTCGACATGAAGCTGCACCTGGGCGAATGGCGCGGCATCTTCGCGTTCGGCGCGCCGATGAGCCTCGGCTTCATCGGTATCTCGTTGAGCTCGGCGGCAATCCTCTTCAACCTGTCGATCTGGCACGAGGGCGACTACGTCTCGACCGTTGGCGCCTATGGGATCGTGACGAGGGTGATGACTTTCGCCTATCTGCCGCTTCTCGGCCTCAGCATCGCGCTGCAGACCGTATCGGGCCACAATCATGGTGCGGCACTTCCGGCCCGCGTCGGCCGCAGCGTGCTGATCGCCATGGCCTCGGCTCTGATCTATTGCGCCGCGGTGGAACTGATCGTCGAACTGCTGGCGGGACATCTGGGGGCGATCTTCGTTGCGGATCCCCTGATCGTCGCGGAAGTCGGCCGTATCCTGCCATGGACGATCGGCGCCTATTTCCTCTTCGGCCAGGCGATCATTCTATCATCCTATTTCCAGTCGGTCGGCGATGCGAAACGCGGCGCGATCTTCGGCTTGTCGCGGCCCTATCTGTTCACGCTGCCGCTGACATTTCTTTTGCCGCTCTTCTTCGGCGAAGGCGGGATCTGGATGACACCGGTCTTTGCCGAGGCGGGAATGATCCTGCTCATCTGGCTCGTGCTGTCGCGCAACGCCAGAAACCGGGGCTGGCGCTACGGCCTGTTGCCGGCATGAAACAGAAAGGCCGCGCTGTCGAGGCGCGGCCTTTCCTTTTGAAGGCCCGTTAGGCCTTGAGCAGCCATTCGTGTTCCGGCGCGTTGTAGAATTTCCAGATGCGCTTCGGACCAGCCATGACATTGAGATAGTAGAGATCATAGCCATGGCACGCGGCGCAGGGATGGTATCCCTTCGGCACCAGCGTCACGTCGCCGTCCTCCAGCACCATCACCTCGTCCAGCGATCGGTCGTCGGTATAGACGCGCTGGAAACCGAACCCCTGCGGCGGGTTGAGGCGGTGGTAATAGGTCTCCTCGAGGAAGCTTTCGTTCGGGAGGTTGTCCTGGTCGTGCTTGTGGGGAGGATAGGACGAGGTATGGCCGCCTGGCGTGATCACTTCCACGACAAGCAGCGAATGCGCCGCGCCGTCGTCTTCCGGCATGATGTTGTTGACATGGCGAACGTTGGTGCCCTTGCCGCGTGTCAGCGCGGGGTGCGTACCCGGCGGGATGGCGCGCGCCTCATAGGAGCCGCCGCCCGGAGCCGAGCAGACGGCAAGTTCCAGTTCGGTTTCGGCCGTGACCGACCAGCTTGAACCGGCCGGGATATAGAGCGCGTGGGGGGCGCCCTCGAAGGGGCTCATGCGGCCGCCGAGCACGCCGAAATCCTTCGCGCCCGCCTTGGCGCTTCCCTTGCCGCTGACCCAGACGAGACAGACTTCGCGATCGCCGGTTTCCGCCGAGGCCGTTTCGCCCGGCTTCAGGCGATGGAGATCGAAGCCGACATAGGTCCAGCCGGCGCTTTCCGGCGTGACATGGGTGACGCGGCCATGGGAGCCATCAGGTTTGACCTTAAAATTTGGCATGGGCGTTCTTCCTCACTTACTTGGGGAAACCCTCGGTTTCCACCGTATAACCTGCGGCCGTCATGACGCGCATCAATTCGGCATGGC
This sequence comes from Rhizobium sp. SG570, assembly GCF_012275345.1. Taxonomy (NCBI): domain Bacteria; kingdom Pseudomonadati; phylum Pseudomonadota; class Alphaproteobacteria; order Hyphomicrobiales; family Rhizobiaceae; genus Rhizobium; species Rhizobium sp. SG570. The sequence goes on from NZ_JAAZQI010000002.1 coordinate 28,903, forward strand.
CGATCTCGGCCATTTTCTGCGGCGGAGCCTTGCGCGGGTCCTGTTCGGCCTCGACGACGAACCAGCCTTCATAGCCATAATCGGCGAAGCGCTTGACGATGGCGCCGAAATCGAGCGAGCCGTCGCCCGGCACCGTGAACGCGCCGAGCGCCACCGCGTCGAGGAAGGACTGCCGGCTGCGATCCAGCCCATCCACGACAGGCTTGCGGATATCCTTGACGTGGACATGGTTGATGCGGGCGTGGTGGTTGTCGATGGCGCGCAGGACGTCGCCGCCGGCAAAAGCGAGGTGACCCGCATCGAGCAGAAGAGGAATGCCTTCGCCGGAATAGCGCATGAAGGCGTCGAGTTCCGGCTCGGTTTCGACGACCGCGGCCATGTGATGGTGATAGGAGAGCGGCATGCCCTGCTCGGCGCACCATTCGCCGAATTCGGTCACGCGGCGCGCATAGGCCTTCATCTCGTCATCCGAAAGGCGCGGCTTGGTGGCGAGCGGCTTGGAGCGGTCGCCCTGGATGGAGCGGCCGACTTCGCCATAGACGATGCAGGGTGCGTTGACTGCCTTGAACAGCGCGATCATCGGAGCGATGCGGTCCTTGTTGGCGGCAAGCTCCTCGTTGACCAGCGTGCCCGAAAACCAGCCGCCGCAGAGCGTCACGTCGGCGGCGCGCAGGATCGGCAGCATCTCCTCGGGATTGCTCGGGAAACGCCGACCCTGTTCCATGCCGGTGAAGCCGGCACCGCGTGACTGGCGCAGGCATTCTTCGAGAGATACGTCGTCGCTCAGCTCCGGAAGATCGTCGTTCCACCACGCGATGGGCGACATGCCAAGTTTGGCCTTCATCAATGGTCTCCTTGAAAATAGTGTTGGAGGAGCCGAAACGCTCCTCCGGAAAAATGAAAGAAATCGATCAGCCGATACGCTGGACGGCGCGCGCTTTTTCGTAGGCGGCACGGGCCTTGTTGACCTCAAGCCGGGGGCTGACTTCGGGAACGGCGACGTCCCACCAGTGACCGCCTTCATCCGTCGTGATCAGCGGATCGGTGTTGATGACGATGACCGAGGTGCGCTCGTTCTTCTTCGATGCCTCGATCGCCTGTTCCAACTCGGCGATGGAGGCGACTTTCACGGCTACCGCGCCCATGCTCGCGGCATGCGCCCTGAAGTCGATATCCGGCATCACCTCATGGTACGAATCCTTCAGCAGATTGTTGAAGTTCGCGCCGCCGGTTGCCATCTGCAGCCGGTTGATGCAGCCATAGCCCCTGTTATCGAGGAGGATGACTGTGAGCTTCAGGCCGAGCATGACCGAGGTCGCCAGCTCCGAATTCAGCATCATATAGGAGCCGTCGCCAACCATGACGACAACTTCCTTGTCCGGCCGCGCCATCTTTGCGCCGAGGCCGCCAGCGATCTCGTAACCCATGCAGGAGAAGCCGTATTCCATGTGGTAGCTGCCGGGCGCGGTTGCCGGCCAGAGCTTGTGCAGCTCGCCCGGCAGGCCGCCGGCGGCGCACAGCACGATGGTTTTATCGCCGCCGAGCGTGCGCGTGACGGCGCCGATCACCTGGGCGTCGGAGGGCAGGGCGGCATTCGTGGTCGCCATCGCCTTGGCGGCGGCCTCCATCCAGACCTTCTTCTCCCGCGTTGCCTGCTCCGCGAGCGAGGCCGGAGCCCGCCAGCCGGCAAGGCCCGCGTCGAGTGCCTTCAGACCTTCGCGCGCATCCGTCACCAGCGGGTGACTATCATGCTTCAATGCATCATAGGCCGCGATGTTGAGGCCGATGATGACCATCTTATCGTTCTTGAACAGCGCCCAGGAGCCGGTGGTGAAGTCCTGGCAGCGGGTGCCGACGGCGATCACCAGATCGGTGTCCTCGGCAATGGCATTGGCGGCCGACGTGCCTGTGACGCCGACCGAGCCGAGCGCCAGCGGATGCCTCTCGTCGATCGCCGACTTGCCGGCCTGCGTAACGACGACGGGGATGCCATGCGCTTCGGCGAAAGCAGTCAGTTCCTTGGTCGCCTGTGAATAGAGCACGCCGCCGCCGGCAAGGATAACAGGCTTTTCGGATTTGCGGATCAGCGCAACGGCATTCGCCAGCTCGTCGGCATCCGGCTGCGGGCGTCGCGTCGTCCAGACATGTTCCTCGAAGAAGCTCTCGGGATAGTCGAAGGCTTCCGCCTGCACATCCTGGCAAAGCGACAGGGTCACCGGACCGCAATCGAGCGGATCGGTCAGTACCTGCATGGCGCGCTTCAGCGCCGTGATGATCTGCTCCGGCCGGGTGATGCGGTCGAAATAGCGCGAAACCGGGCGGAAGGCATCATTGGCGGAGACCGTGCCGTCGCCGAAATCCTCGATCTGCTGCAGCACCGGATCGGGCGCGCGGTTGGCGAAGACGTCGCCGGGGAGGAAGAGAACGGGGATGCGGTTGACATGCGCGACACCTGCGGCAGTCACCATGTTCAGCGCGCCGGGGCCGATCGATGTTGTGCAGGCCATGAAGCGCTGGCGGAAGCTCGCCTTGGCATAGGCAATGGCGGCATGGGCCATGCCCTGCTCGTTGTGAGCGCGATAGGTCGGCAGCTCCTCGCGCACCTGATAGAGCGCCTCGCCGATGCCGGCGACGTTGCCGTGACCGAAGATCGCCCAGACGCCGCCGAAGATCGGCTGCTTCTGCCCGTCGATGATGGTCATCTGCTTCTTGAGGAAATGTGCGACGGCCTGCGCCATCGTCAATCGGATCGTCTTGCCCATGGGGCGCCTCCCAAATGCTTTTAAACTATTGCAGGCCGCGGGTTTTCAGCCACGCCTGGGTCAGTTGCCGGAAGCGGCTGGCCATGTCGGCAATCGCTTCCTCGTCGTTCATGCTGCCTGACAGCCAGGCCCGCGCCGCATCGGAAAAGATCGTTCGCCCGACGGCGAAACCCTTGACCGAGGGTGCGGCCAGCGTCGCCTCGAAGCTGCGGATCAGTTCCTCTGCCGGTGCCTCCAGACCGAGCAACACGATACCCCGGCACCATGGATCATTTTTGGCGATCACGGCATCGATTTTTTTCCACGCGGCGGTCGATTCCTGCGGCTCCAGTTTCCACCAATCCGGTTTGATGCCGAGCGCATAGAGCTCTTCCATGGCGGTCGGGATCGTGTCGTCGGTGAGCGGACCATTCTTGCCGGCGATGATTTCGACCAGCAGTTCGCGGCCGACCTTTCGCGCTGCCTCGAACAGCGTCCGCAGCTTCTCCTGCTGCTCCGCCTTCAATTCCTTCGGATCGTCCGGATGGTAGAAGCAGAGGCATTTGATGCAATGATTGAGCGGCCATTCGACGAGCTGCGAACCGATATCCTGGCTGAACTCGAATTTCAGCGGTTTCGATCCCGGCAGTTCGACCGGCCGTCCAATCCAGGAGAAATTCTTGGTTGCGGCATCGAAGAAGGCATCGCGGCCGAAGCGCTCATCGATCAGCATGCCGTAGCCAGGCCGGCCGTCGGCCACCCGCGCCGCCGCCTCGACGGCCAGTCGCTTGAAAGCAACGATCCTGTCATGGCCGACACCCAGTTCGTCGGCAACGCTGACGAGCTGCGAGCGGTGATCGATGGCAAGCGCCATCAGCAGCGGGATCTCGTCACCGCGACGGGTCGTCGCCCAATGGACGTGGTTGATCGCCTCATCCTTGCGCAATGCCCGGTGCTTGCTGCCCGTCTTGAGGAAGAAATCGAGCTCTGTCCAGGTCGGATATTCCGGCGAGCAGAGCAGACGGGAGACAGCGAAGGCGCCACAGGCATTCGCCCATGTGGCGCAGGTCTTCAGCGGTTCACCGCGCAGATAGCCGCGCAGGAAGCCGGACATGAAGGCATCGCCGGCGCCGAGCACATTGAACACCTCGATCGGGAATCCGTCGCCGACGATGCCGGCCTCGAGGTCGTCCGAGATCGGGCCTTCATAGACGATACAGCCCATGGCACCGCGCTTCAGCACGATGATCGCGGGCGACAGGCGGCGGATTTCCTTCAGCGCGCCGAGCACGTCGTCGACGCCCGAACCGATCATGATCTCCTCTTCCGTACCGACGATCAGGTCGCAATCCGGTAGCGTCTCCCTCATCTTCGAGGAAACGCGATCCGACTTCACATAGCGCTCGAACCCCTCGGCATGGCCGGCGAGGCCCCAGAGGTTCGGCCGGTAATCGATATCGAAAATCACCTTGCGGCCGTTCGCCTTGGCGATACGGATTGCCTTGCGCTGTGCGGCCTCGGTGTTCGGCTTGGAGAAATGCGTTCCGGAAACCAGAACGGCAGCGGAGGACTTGATGAAGTCCTCGTCGATATCGCTCTCCTCCAGCGCCATGTCGGCGCAATCGGAGCGATAGAAGATCATCGGCGAGACGCCCTCGGCCTCGACCGCGAGCAGCACCAGCGCTGTCAGGCGCTCCTTGTCCGTCGCGATCCCGTCGACGGCGACACCTTCGCGCGCCGACTGTTCGCGGATGAAACGGCCCATCTGTTCGTCGCCGACGCGGGTGATGAGGCCGGATTTCAGTCCCAGCCGTGCCGTGCCGATGGCGATGTTGGCCGGGCAGCCGCCCACCGACTTGGCGAAGGATGCGATATCCTCCAGCCGCGAGCCGATCTGCTGGCCATAGAGATCGACGGAGGAACGGCCGATGGTAATCACATCGAGTTTCGCCTCCGGCCGAGCGCCCGGATTGTCGTGTGCCATGATGTCCTCCCGTCCCAGCATGACCCTCTTGCTCTTCAGCTTGCGCCGGGATCATGCATTATTGAAAGTGCCGGTGTTCGTTTTGTCCCGGTTGTGGTCGATCGGGCGGTCATCTCCCACGACCGTGATCCTGGCGGTAATGAAACATTGGTTCCGATATTTTGTCAATTCGGAATGTTTATTCCATTTTCGTTTTGTCTGCTTTTATCCCGCTTTTTCGCCGACGCTCCGCGATGGCGACGGGAAAGGCCATGATGAGCGCCATCGAGGCCGACAGCGAGCGGAAGCCGGCAAAGTCGGCTTCGGCCACTTCGAACCAATGGGTGGCGCAGGCGGTGAGCGGCGAGAAGGCCGAATCGGTGATGGCGATGACGGGCACTTGGCGCGCGGCGAGATCCTCCGCCTGCGCCAGACTATCGGCGGCATAAGGGGAAAAGCTCGCGGCGATCGCCGCATCTTTCTGCGTGGCGAAGCGGGTAATCTCGCCATCGATGCCGTTCGGCGAGGCGACGATCTGGTGGCGTATGTTCAGCTTGGAGAAGGCGTAGGTCATATGCGCCGTCAACGGGTATGAGCGGCGCTTGGCGATGAGATAGATCGTCTCCGCGGCAGCAAGCACATCGATTGCTTTGGTAAAGGTTTCCGTCTCGATGGTGGCGGCGAGTTTGTTGACCGATTGGCTGGCAGCAGACAGGAAGCCGGAGAGAATGCCGGCCTCCTCGTCCGTGATACCGGAGCGCTCCAGCGTTACCAGCCGCTCTTCGTAGCTCAGCGTCCGATCGCGCAGCCTCTCGCGAAAGATGCTCTGCAGGTCGGAAAAGCCCACATAGCCGAGATGGTGGGCCAGGCGCACCAGCGTCGACGGCTGGACTTCGGCCGCCATAGCAATGCTGGCTGTCGTGCCGAAGGCGATCTCGTCGGGATTGGCAAGCGCGAAGGCCGCCACCTGTGCAAGGCGCTTCGGCATGGCATTCTTGCGCTCTATGATGATGCTGCGCAGGCTTTCGAAGTCACGTGGCACCCTGATCTGCGTGTCGATGCTATTGTCCATGCCCCCGTCCTTCCGCCGCCACACCCGCTAATGAAACAAATATTCCATATTCGCAACGATAGCGGATTTTGATTCATCCAGCACGAATATTTTTAAGTGAATGATTTAGAACATATAACTTAGATTTTTTGTGAGTTGTGGCGACGGCGGTCGCAAGAGTGCGCTTGTCAAAACGGTCCAGATATTCCAAAAATCAGCCCAACTTCGGGAGATTATGTGGGAGGACAGGCAAATGAAGCCGTTGGGCGTTGGATTGATCGGAACCGGCTACATGGGCAAATGCCATGCGCTGGCGTGGAATGCGGTCAAGACCGTGTTCGGCGATGTCGCGCGGCCGCGCCTGGTGCATCTGGCCGAGGCCAATGCCGATCTGGCGAAGGCACGGGGCGACGAATTCGGCTTCGAAAAGGCGACGGCCAACTGGCGCGAGCTTGTTGCCGATCCCGATGTCGATGTCGTTTCCGTCACGACGCCCAATCAGTTCCACCCGGAAATGGCGATTGCAGCTCTCGAAGCCGGCAAGCATGTCTGGTGCGAAAAGCCGATGGCGCCTGCCTATGGCGATGCCGAACGCATGTTGGCTGCCGCCAAGGCTTCCGGCAAGGTTGCCGTTCTCGGCTACAATTATATCCAGAACCCGGTGATGCGGCACATCAAGGCGCTGATCGGAGAGGGTGCGATCGGCGCGGTCAATCACGTCCGCGTCGAGATGGACGAGGATTTCATGGCCGATCCAAACGGCCTGTTCTACTGGAAGAGCGAGCTTGCCTCGGGTTACGGCGCTCTTGATGATTTTGCCGTGCATCCTCTCTCGCTGCTGTGGTTCCTGTTCGGTCATGTCGAAGCTGTCATCACCGATATGGCGAAGCCCTATGCCGAGCGGCCATTGAAGGACGGCGGCCGCCGCACCGTCGAAAATCACGATCTCGCCAATGTGCTGATGCGGCTGGGAGGCGGCATTTCCGCCGTGCTCATGGCCAATCGCTCGGCCTGGGGCCGCAAGGGCCGTATCGCCTTGCAGATCTTCGGCTCCAAGGGGTCGATCTCCTATGATCAGGAGCGCATGAACGAATTCGAGCTTTACCAGGCCGAGGGCAGGGATAGCGAACAGGGATTCCGCAAGGTTCTCGCCGCCCCCGCGCACAAGCCCTACGATCGCTTCATCCCGGCGCCCGGCCATGGCCTCGGCTTCAACGATCTGAAGATCATCGAATGCCGCGAGCTGATCCGCGCCATTTCCGGGCAAGCTGCGTCCGTCGTCGCTTTCGCGGATGGCCTGCGCATCGAAAAGTCTGTTCATGCCATGGCGCGATCGTTCCACGAGCGGCGTTGGATCGAAATCGTCGATTAGGCATTCTGCAGTCGGGTGGACCCACCTGGCGCGGCACACGTGCGGCAGAAAAGGAGATGGAGCGGCAGTTCGGCTTCGGCCGGAGGTCCGCCGCTCTTGGCTGCCGGCCTAATTTTCTCCCGATCCTTGGCGCAGGGTCAGTCGTGATTGACGCTTGCAGGTGTAAGCGTTACCCCTGAGATCCATAGGCGCATCCGTCCCGCATCACGCCGGCGGATCGCCATGATAACAATGGAGTACGGATCGTGACGGGCAGATTGGTCATTATCGGGGCCGGGCAGGCGGGCTTTGCGCTCGCAGCCAAATTGCGGGCACTTGGTGATTCCAGGCCCATCACCATCGTTGGTGCGGAGGAGAGCCTTCCCTATCAGCGACCGCCATTGACCAAGAAATATCTGCTCGGCGAGATGACGTTCGATCGCCTGCTGTTCCGCCCGGAACATTGGTATGCCGACAACAATGTCGATATCCGCCTGTCCACCTGGGTCGAGCAGATCAACCGCGCCGCAAAGCAGATCGTCATGCAGGACGGCTCGGTGCTGGGCTATGAAACGCTGGCGCTTGCGACGGGGGCCACTCCGCGTCGACTGCCGCCTTCCGTCGGTGGCACGCTCGAAGGCGTCTATCTCGCCCGCGACAAGCGCGATGCGGATCTTCTTGCGGGCGAGATGCGCCCCGGACGCCGGGTTCTCATCATCGGTGGGGGGTATATCGGACTTGAGGCGGCGGCCGTCGCGCGCCATCGCGGCCTTGAGGTCACCCTGATCGAAATGAGCGACAGAATCCTGCAGCGTGTCGCGGCCAAGGAGACGGCCGATATCTTCAGGGCGATACACAGGAAGCATGATGTCGTCATTCGCGAGAAGACCGGACTGAAGCAGCTCGTCGGCAGGAACGGTCATGTCGCCGCCGCGGAGCTTTCGGACGGATCCACCATAGATGTCGACTTCGTCGTCGTCGGTATCGGTGTCGCCCCGAATGACAGGCTCGCCAAGGAAGCCGGCCTTGAGGTCGGCAACGGCATCGTCGTCGATTCGTTCGCGCGCACCTCTGATCCATCCATTTTCGCCGTGGGTGATTGTGTCGAGCTGCCATGGGAGGGCGGGCGGATCCGACTCGAATCGGTCCAGAACGCCGTCGATCAGGCGGAAGCCGCAGCCGAGATCATTGCTGGTGGCAACGAGGCCTATGATCCGAAGCCGTGGTTCTGGTCGGATCAATATGACGTGAAACTGCAGATCGCCGGTTTCAACCTCGGCTATGACGAAACATTGATGCGCGCCGGCGCCCGCGAGGGCTCCGTTTCCGTCTGGTATTTCAAGCAGGGCCGTTTCATCGCTGTCGATGCCGTCAACGACGCAAAAGCCTATGTTACCGGCAAGAAGCTGCTGGAAACGGGCGTCAATCCGTCGAAAGCCGTTCTGGCCGATCCGGCTGCGGATATCAAACAGCTTCTGGTTTGATATCAACTGCAAGCCGGCTATGAGGTTCGCCTCCGCAGGCTGCTCTCGCCGTCTTAATGCATGGAGAACATGCGCGGAGATGAAAAAGCGCTTGCGTCGATAAATGAATGGCCCTATCAGGGCCGCACCGGAGAGGTGGCCGAGTGGTCGAAGGCGCTCCCCTGCTAAGGGTCAAAAGCCAAACTTCGAGATCTAAATTTATCTCAAAAAATTCAATAAGTTACATTTAAACACGCTGTGGCTTCTCGCTGAACTTTGCGGAAAGTTTGCGGCGGAGAAACTGTATGCGCGAACGCGGGTGGACCCGGCGACAAAACTTGTCCTCAATTATCTTGCCAGTCGATATGAACATCGACATTTTAAAGGAACATGGTAGTCCGCATTAGCTTGGAGGAATATGAGGAATATATGGACGATGAACACAAGCACTACGGAAAACCACCGATAATCGAATGCGTCGTTGAACTCCAATTTGGTGAGCCAATAACTTTCGACCAAATCACAAAAAGGGTGGAAAAGTTTAAGCGGTTTTATCCGCAGGAGACCCGAAACGTCGGTTTTAACGCACAGATATCCGAAAAAGGCATTTCCGGAAGTCAGGAACCCATTGGGTTGCGCCTTGCTTCCCACAGTGCGCTTGAAATGGTTGTCATCAACACCCAAGTATTGGTGGTATCGCAATTGGCTCCGTATCCGGGTTGGACTGAGTTCAGAAAGAGGATTGGTCGTGACATCGAACTTTACTTCGATACCTTCAGTCGTCGGCCTGTGGTGCGAGTTGGTGCGCGGTACATAAATCGAATTGACGTGCCTTTCCCCGATAAAAGCAACAATCATCCTGTTATGGACGTGGCGACTTTCCTGAACGTCTATCCGACTATTCCATCGCTGAGCAAGAGACCGATCGATTCCTATGCGGTGGCGGCAAACGTCGCACTCGACGACGGTAGATTCTCGGTGACGCTGCAGTCTGCGTCGGTGGTGGCTCCCGCACCAAAAATGTACTCTTTCACGCTCGACATCGATATCGGTTGCGTTGTTGACATACCCGCTAGGCGAGACGCCCTCTTGCAATTAATAGATGAAATGCGTTCTATTAAGAATCGCGTGTTCGAAGCGTCTATAACAGATGAATCTAGAAGGCTCTTTCAGTGAACGCACCTGTCTTAAGTAGCCGCGTAAGTCAGCAGAACTCCATTCCATTTCCGATTACTGGAGATTGGGAGGGGGTGACATCTGCCGTGTGGCCTGGAGCGCCATTCCCGACACCTGACAAACGTGAAGCAGTGTGGAGTACGCAGGCACAGCCGTCAGAACTGAAAGGCCAACTCGAGAACGCGAGAATGGAATTCAAGATATCCGTATCACGCGTTTCTATGCATCTGGGATTGGCTTGGCTGCAAAAGCTTTTTCTCCAGATTGATAATCTGTATGACGCCGAGGAGTGGGATCCTCGTGATCCCGTTCCCGGTCATGAAACGGCAAGAACGTTCATTCGCATGCTGCTTACGCTTTCAGTTGACCGGAAACCTGGCATTGGCGTTTCAAATAGTGGGAGAATAATAGCCGCATGGACCGCCGGCGCTAACAAGCTCACCGTTGAATGCCTATCGAATGATAAGGTGCGATGGGTGCTGATGCGCGAATTAGATGGCGAGATCGAAAGAGCCGCAGGCGAGGGAAAAATTGAGCGACTGCAAGATTTCCTGAAGCCGTACGATCCGTCGATTTGGTTCCAGCATGGCTAGTAACTACCTCCGCGATGACGAGCGGATCGTGCGTTTCGTGCCTTGGTCTAAGCTCCGCAGAGATGAAGACGACAACGTGATCGGCGTTCTGCCCCAGGCCTTCGAACTCCGTGCCGATGAAGACTATCTTTCTGCGACTTGGTGCGAGTATTATAATGGCACTGATAGCGAGCAGTTGAGATGCGCTATAGAAGCAATTCGAAATAGCGATTTGACAGTCGGCCCTAAGGCTAGATTTGCCGTTGGAGTGGTCGGCGAGATAAGGGCGATTGTTGAAGCTCCGCAGGCCGCGAAAAAGCTTCGCATAATCCATGAACCCGAAGACGATAATCCAGCTCATGCCGCCGTCCGTCATTGGCCTCGCGAAGATCTAGGCGTTTTGGAGCTGCTGGCCAGTTCGGTATGGTCGACCAACTTCGACGCGCAGAGCGCTAATAACCTTCCGACCTCCGGCTGTTCAGTTAGCGCTCGCGGAGCCGGGACGGCGTAGTCAGCGTAGCGACAAGGTCGAGTCTTATCCTTATTTCCGCGACATATCCGACGTGCTTGACTCTTTCTCAAAACAAGAACATTTATAGAACAAACGGGACCGGCCACGGTCTAGGTTTACCAACAATTTGACAAAGAGGACCGTCCGCGATCGGCGGAACGGAGACGTGCGCCATGCAAACGACCGATTACACAATCACGCCCCACGATGCGGAGGTCATTCGCGACCTAATCGCCTTCCTGGGTGAGGATGTCTTTGATCAACGGCAGGGAAACGGCACCATCGCCAAGTCGGATGCATTTCTGCGGAAGATCACCGAAGCCCGCGCCGTAGTCGAGCACATGCGTCCCGATGAGCACAACTGAGCGTGCGGATTCGCCCGCCAATATGCTTGCAGATCACAAGGGCGAGACGGTCGACGTAATCTGCGAGGACTGCGAGATCCTGCGGCGCCTGGATCGAAAGGACCTCTTGGAAAAACATGGCAATCTTACGATGCCATCGCTTCCATCGTTGATCGCCAAATCCCTGGGATGCACGCGCACCGAGAATGCATTCAATAATCGATGCCGCCTTCATTTTCACTTTTCGCCAGACGAATGGGCAAAGAGGATGGGGTACATCAATCCGAAGGCTAGAAAGAATGATGCTGTTGTATTTTCGGACCTGAGGGAGTGGCATAGGCTCTACGCGCATTGCACTTGCGGCCGGAAGACCGAGATTGAACGACCGAGACTGGAGAAAATCCTAGGAAAGGATGCCCCAATCTCTGACGCCGCAAAGGTGCTTAGGTGCAAGAAATGCGGCCTCAAAGGCTCAGCGAAAGTCGTCGTGGTCTCGCAAACGCGAGGATAGAGGAGTTTTGAATGTGCAATCTCTATAATATCTCGACCAATCAGGAATCCATCCGGCAGATCACTCGCGCGTTGATCGATAGCGTCGGCAACCTTGAGCCGGAGCTAGACCTGTATCCCGATCAGATGGGACCGATTGTCCGGAACACGCCAGCCGGCCGAGAACTGGTGAAGGTTCGTTGGGGATTGCCCTCCTCCCAAAAGGCGATCTTCGACAACGCTACCAAGCGAGCCGACAAGCTTCGAGCCAAGGGCAAGGTAGTGAACTTCGATGAGCTTCTGAGAATGGAGCCTGACGGCGGAACGACGAACGTCCGCAACACGTCGAGCAAGCACTGGGCGAGATGGCTGGGAGTGGAGAACCGCTGCGTGGTGCCGTTCAACCGGTTTGCTGAGCCAGATCCGTCCAGCAAGGTCGAGGGAGGCAGAACACCAAACGCCTGGTTTGCAGGCGGCGCGGACGAGCCGCTGATGTTCTTCGCAGGACTATGGGTGCCCCAATGGCGGTCTGTGAGGAAGGTAAAGGAGGGAGAGATTACGGTCGATCTCTACGGCTTCTTGACAACCGAGCCGAACGCGGTCGTCGCGCCTGTCCATCAGAAAGCTATGCCGGTCATCTTGCGAACCGAAGATGAGATCGAGAAATGGATGACGGCCCCTTGGTCGGAAGCGAAGGCTCTTCAAAGGCCGCTTCCCGACGATGAACTCATCCTGCTCCCCAACACGAAAACCGCATGAGGTGAAGAAATGATCGAGGATCGCGTCAAGAAGTTGGAAAAGCTCGTCGATGAACTCGATGGGCGGTGCGTGATGCAGGATATGCTCATAGCCCATCTGCTGGGCAGCGTCGGCTCGGCCACAGGCAACACGTATGATTTCGTCAACAGGCTGCTGGGCAGCGTCGCGGCTGATATTCGGGATAACGGAGTGCGGGCAGTCGGAACCCCTGATGCACAGCGTTTCGCCTATGCGATAAAAACGCTCGAGCAATTTGCGGATTCGATGAAGCGCTCATTAGAAACGCAGCCGAAGAACGGCTTGAACTGACATGGGCGACGAAGCCAGGACGACTACACGGCCGGCAGCGACGATACTTTTCGAGCACTATTGCGAAGAGCCGGGATGCAAGGTGTGGGGAATGCTCGGCTATGAGCCGGTAAAAGGTCAAAACAGCTTTTGGTGCTGGGACCATTTTCCCGATAGAGAATGGGTCGAGGAACGACGAGCGAGCAGAAGGGCGCAGTCAGATCGATGAGTGAAACAATTCGCTTCGGCGAAATCGTCCGGACCAAAGGCATGCGATCTCCGTCGATGCTGGTGATCAAGCTTCACCTGCAGACGGATGATACGGAGCTCGCCGAACTGCTCAGGTTTGATGCCAACATGAATGCCCGTCAGATGACGCTCGACACCACGCTCCTTGAGCATGTGCCGGTGGACCGTTAGGCCAGCCTCTAAGAGGCCGACCGTCCGCCTCGCGCCCAACGCACAACAACTTCGAAGATAATATCCGCGATCCACATGGCGCAGACGCCGACCACGAAGGCCGTCGCGTTCATCGCGGCAATATCGGGATTTGGAAGCGGCCAGTTAAGCGACCGGAGATAATAGAGCACCGGCTCCGTCAGATAGGCGGCCGCGATCGCGCCGCAGATGGGCGAGGCGAATATCTCGCGTGCGGTATAGCGTCGACGAGAAAGCCCGCGCAGGACGCCACCCATAAGCCCTGCAACCGCAACGCCGACCTTGATGCCAAGAGCATCCATGAAATCATTGATAGCCATTCTGCCCCTCGAATGCCCGAATGTGGATAAGGAAGACGCTCCCCGGCTCGAGGCCGGGAAGCGCATGCAACTGTCCCGCCTTACGCGGCTGCTCGCGTTTCCGCTGCGGGCTTGGAGTCGTTGGCGGCGACAGGCGGCTGCGGCTTTAAGATGCCGGTGGCGCCATCACGCGTGAGGTTCATCGTCACCTTGATAAGGTTGCTGAGAAGCAGCACGCCGGCCGCGACCTTGGCCGCCGTCGTGTCGGACAGGCCAAGGCCAGTCCAGTCGACCGTCAGCAGCACGCCGAGGATGAGGCCGAGCAGGTTGATGATGTTATGCACCAGGTTCGTGTTGAACATGGGAATGCTCCTGATTTGGACAGAGGGTTGAGGGAGGATCAGCCGCCAGACTTGGCGGCCTTGATATCTTCGATCGCCTGCAGGACTTTCGAGACGGACGACTGCAGGGTGACGGAAGCGGGGTCGGCGCAGATGGAATGAACGCCGGCATAGGCCTGGCGCTCGGTGTCGACGACCTTCTGCGAATAGTGAATGAAGATGCTGGAGAGCAGGAAGGCGTTGTGTGCCGCCTCAAGCTTCGGGCAGGCATCGTTAAGGCCGCTCTCGATTTTCGAGTTCGTCTTGTCGACCTGTTCGGTGGTTACGCAGCCGGATAAAGCGATGCCGGCCGCCATTGCGAAGAGCAATGCGCGCATGATGAAGATCCTTCGATGTCAGGGAGGGAGAAAAGAACCGCTGTCAGGCGGCAGGCATCATCGCGCCGCTTCAAGCGCCGCGAGGAACTTCTTGGCATAGCCGGCGATGTCGATCGCCCGATCGGTGCCGTTGATGATCTTGCGGGCACCGACCCAATCGGTCGCGGTGGCGCTGAAATAATCCGCAAGCTTCTTGCCGGTGAAGCGGCCGTTGATCATGCCGTCGAACAAAATCTCGACGGCCTTGATGGGATCGAGCGCTTTATCAGGATAGTCGGCAATGCCGTATTTCGCGTAGTTATCGCGGCCAGTGATCTGCACCAGGCCGCGCCCTCGATAGCGCCAACCGTCGCCACTCGCTTCAGTGCCGTTGCCCATGCGGTTCGCATAGGCATGATTCGCGATGCGTTGCGGCTGACGGGCATAGGCGGCCGCCTGCGAGGCGTTGAAGTATTTCGGGAAGGTGGCGCATAGGCCGGCCGCCGAATAGTTGAGGTTTTCCGAGACGGCGCACATGGTGTTGTCCGCTTCGTGAAACGCCGTCGCCAGCATGTAGGCAAGCCAGCGCTGATCGAAAGGCGTGTCCTGCCACTCGACAAGAATGGCTTCCATGCCGTTGACCTGGTTAGTCGACAGGCGTCCGCCGAACAGCGACAGGCGCACCGCCGCGAAGAATTTCGCGTGATCCATTGTGATGATCCTGAATGAAGGGAGTTTTGGCGCGGCCTATTAGCCAGCCGGTTGCATGCCGGCGATCGTCGCCTGCAGCTGCTTAATGGTGGCATCGGCAGCGGCAAGCTGGTCGTTCAGCGTGAAAATCTGCCCCTGAAGGGCGGTTTCGTTCGCGCCAGCTGCAGCCTGCACATTCGTCAGTTCCGTGCGCAGTTGGTCAACGTCGCCGGTCACCGTTGCGAGATCGCTATGCGCCTTCGCGAGGTCGGCATTGGCTGAGTCGAGCTGACCGGCCAGAGCCGTGATCTGCGCCGTCTGCGAAGCGACCTTGGCGAGCGCATCGCGGCATGCATCCTCCATGATGGGGCTGGTCGGAAAGCCGGCGAGGTCGATTGGCTGCGCCGGCAGCACATCATCCTTGATGATTTCGCCATCGAGCGTGATGCGGCGCAGGTATTGGACATGCGCGCCGGTCGGCGTGCCATCCGTCCCGAAGCGCACGAGCAGTTCATAGGGAAAGGTTTGATCCTGAATATCAGGCATAGCAGAAGTCCTTTTGTGGGAGGGTCAGGAGACGATAGCGCCGTCCGGAAAGCGCCAGTTGGTGCCGTCCGAGATTGCCTGGCGCTTGTTGGCGGTTCCGTTGGAAACATAGACCATGCCCTGCGGATTGGCGGCCGCAGATGGCAATGTGGACACGGTGAAGGAAGGTAGTTTAGGTGCGCTCCCGAAAGCGACGACGCCACTGGAGCGCGTAATTATTAGCGGCCGGTCAATAAATGTCCCGTTATCACTAAAACGAGTGATGTTGATATCCGTACCTGCGTTCGATCCCGTCTCTTGGTTGAAGTCGCCAAACCAAAACTGCCAGCGCAAACCAGCCGCAACACTTCCGCCCTTATACGACTGCAAGACAGTGCCGACAGCGCCAGTAGCCGGAGCGTTGAAGCTCAAGCCCGTATTGCCACCGCCGGCATCAAAAACTTGAAGGCCAGACCAGACGTTTTGTGCATTGAGCTTGCCGATGGCATTGCCGCTAATGCCGATGTTTTCGAGGGCTGCAGAGCCAAGCCCAAGGCTCGTGCGGCCGCCCGCTGCTGTGTTTGCTCCCAAGCCACCAGAGGAAATGCCCAACGGTGTCCCCAGCGTAACCAGGCCGGTGGAGCGATTGATATTGATCGCGGAGCCTAGATAGCCCCCGGCATCATCGAACCGATCGAGGGAAAAATTTGAACCAGAATTGGAACCGGATTCTGTGTTGTTGTTGCCCATGAGCATTTGCCATCGCAGGTTTCCGCCCTTCAAGGTGCGGATGACCGCCGACGACGCGATGTTTGGTGAGAGCGCGAGGATCGCGTCAAAGGTAGTGGCTATTGTCTGATTCGCTGACCAGGTATTACCTGTGTCCAATCGTCCAACTACCGCTCCCGCCGTGCCGGTGTTCAAGAGGGCGGCCGACCCGAGTTGCAAGACTGTGCGCGCAGATGGCGCATCGACCGCCCCGACCAACGTTCTTGCAAATGCTGTAAAGCTCGTGAGTGCCGCCGTGCCCTGACCGGTGAAATAGGCGATCTTGTCGGCCGCCGTCGCAAGGCCTGCGATGGCATAGAGAACGCCGTTCGTCAGGGCATCGAGCACGGCACGCGTCGAGGCAAGGACGCGCTGCGCATCCGGAGTGAAGGCTATGCGGTAGCTTGCAGTATTGCGTGCCGCGCCAGGCCAGGGATCGGCAAGCGTGATCGAGGTGTTGCTGTTGACGGACAGGATCGGCACACTCAGACCGGCCGCCATGAACACATCGCCGGCCTGAATGCCAGAGGTGGCCCAGGTCGTGTTCTGCCCGGTGACGGCCGTATCATTGGCGGCGATCGTGGCCGTGCCGGAATTGTAGGTGGTAGGAAGCGCCATCTTATTGCTCCTGTGATTGCGCGTAAGCGTCTATGTCCCGCCAGTCGACAACGGCGGCGGCACGTGCGGCGCGGGGTGTGGTTGCGTTGGCGACGGCCGCTTTCGCTGAAAGCCGGCGTCCTTCAATGAGAGGGGAGACCGTCGCCCAAAGCTGGTAGATGGTCAGGATCTCGGCGGCCTTTTCGAAGCGACTAACACCATCGGCCGCCGCCTCCAGCGAAATGTGCGGCGTCTCGGCATCAGGCACATTCGCGCCCTGCTGCGGATCGGCAGCGATCAGCAGCGCCTCCTGCTGTTTGGCCCAATAGACCATGTCCTGGCCGGCTGCGACGGTAATGAAGCGAGACCGTAGCGCACCGGCCTGCGCATCGATCCCCTTCTGCAGATCCGCCTTGAGCTGCCCGATATCGGCGCGACGATCAAACCGCATGGATCGTCACCCTGAAATCCTTAAAGGCGGGCGGCACGGCAAAGAAGAAGTCGAAAGAGCCGACATCATCGGATGAAAACTCGAACTCGCCGTCGTCGATCTCGATCGTCTCGCCGTCATGCATGACCGTCGACCCGGCCGGGACCGGGAACATGACGGACGAAACGCCATCGGCTTCTATCGTGATCTCTCTCGCCGAAAGAACGGTGCCCTTCGGTGTGATCACGCCATCGAGCACGTAGGCGTCCGCGTCGATGTCGCGGTCAAACTGCCCTTCCGGTACCTCCATGGCGGTGAAGCCGTCGCCGAAATACGCAGCATGCACATCAAGCAAGCTTCGGGCGCATGCACCGCTCTGCCTGATGCGACCACTGGCATCGAAGACGATGCAATTCACGATCGGATCAAAGGTTACGGGTTCTTGCTCTGGCAACGCATCGTCTGCCATGTCTTTACCTCTTGTAGGCCGTGGCCGTGATGTTGCTTTCGTTCCAGCCGATCGTATTGCCGGGGTTGTTCACCTGAATGGTGTAGGTGTGGCTGCCAGCGCCCGGCGCGTCATAGAGACCCGAGAGTGCTATGTGGCCTGCCGTCCATGCGGTTTGTGTTGTCGATCCGCCGCTACCGCCCGTCGTTGATACGACCGTCTTGACGTTCGGCAGATAATAGACCTGCTGAAAGATCAGCGCGCCGTCGCGGAAGATGTTGACGCCTACAGCCTGAGCATTTGCGCTGTTGCCGTTCTGATTCATCTGCGCAATGGACATGGCGTCGATTGCCACACGGCCGTCGCCCTGAACGTCGACGGTGCAGCTCACCAGATTGAGGATAGAATTCGGCCCGACGCTCTGCGTGCCAGCTACCCGTCCGATGCCCATGGCGGTGCAGGCGCCACCGGCAATGTTTGACGTACCGACCTGCAGCGTGCCGATATTGGCATACTGGATATTGGCATTGACCAGGTAGGTGATGCCGCCGCTGACGGCGAAGGGCACCGCTCCGTTGTCGATGAAACCGAATTGGCTCGCCGTCACATAGAAGCCGGCTGGCGCGTTTGGATCGCTCGGAACCTGAATATACCAGCCGGCCGACTTATAGCCGGAGCCGCTGTCGTAGCGAGCCTGCGCACCGATGCGGGTATAGCCGGCAGGCCCATTGACCACTTCCATTTTGAACTTGGCATCGGCCGAGACTTCGCCGACCGAAGCGCTAACCTCCGTCAGCGCCGCAGCGGCGGCGGTGATCTGGTCGCCCTGCTGGTTGACCGTCGTCTGCAGGCTGGTCAGGGCTGCCGCGTCCGCTTTGCCGCCGACCGAGTTCTGCAGGCTCGTGATGGCATTGCCCTGCGAGGTGATCGCGTTCCCTTGCTGGCTGACCGTCTGCGATAGCGACTGCAGGGCCGTTGCATCGGCCTTGCCCGGCAAAGCCGCCTGCAGCGCCGTGACGGCCTGGCTGGTGACCGTGATTGCGTTTTCGTTCGCCGTCACGCGGCTGGTCAGCGAATTCAGCGCGGTTGATGTCGCCAGCCCCGGTAGGGTGGCCTGCACCTGCGTCACGGCCTGCGATAGAATGTCGAGGCTCGTTTGCGTCAGCGTGATCTGCGAGGTGAGGGTCTGCGAGACCAGGGACAGCGCCGCCTGTCCATTCATCTTGTCAAGGAAGTTGGCAAAATCCTGCTCGACGCCTTCCATGGACTGCGGAAGTAGGCTGTTGCGGATTGCTGTGACGGCCTGACCAACGCTGGTAATGCCAACGCCACCGCCCAAGGCTTCGACATCGTTCGCAAGCTGGTTGACGCTATCGATGCTGGCCTTGCCGTCGACCGTCTGAGACAGTGACGTGAGCGATTGTCCCTGCGCAGCAACGGTATTGCCGAGCGAGGTGACCGTGCCCTGCAAGGTGCCGAGAGCCGTCGAGTTGGCCTGAACGGTCCCGCTTGTCGTCGCCAGCTGCGCCTGCAGCTGCGTGATGGACTGAGCATTGGCACTATCACCCGAGGCACGCGCCTGCTGTTCAGAGGCCAGCTCGGCACGAGAGGCGCCCGGCGACGGCGCGCCAATGGCAACCCAGTCGAATTCGAAATAGTCCGTCGCCGTCTGAGTAGAGGACAGATCAATGCGGATCTGGTCGATCGTGCCCGACCACGTCATGTTGAAGGTGATCAGCGCAACGCCGTCGAGGTCGAAAGCCGGTGCTTCGTGGACGAGCTGGCGCGAGACGTCAAAACTGGCATCGCTTGCTGACTTCCACCAGACGATCCCCTCCCATGCCGGCGCGCCGGTTCGACGGATACGGGCGCGGACCTGACGGTAGGCGTTGGCGGAGATCGCGAGGCCAGTGGGTGATAGCACGTAAGGGTCGGCTGCCTGATTGGCAGGACGCAGGAAGCCGTTGGCGACGGTCGGATTGCCGTTGCCGGTCCAGCCGAGCACAGTCGAATCAAACGTCCAGAGCGAGCCAGCTGCCGGATCGAATTGATTATCCGTGCCGGCAGAGAGCAACGACATGCGATCGGCAAGCGCCTGGTCTCCATCGGCGCGCGCCTGGTCGACCTGCGTAATCTGCGAATGGATGCTGCCGGTATCCGCCTCAAGCGAAGTGACACGCAGAGCCAGCGCCGAATTGGCGGAGACCGCGACAGTGATTTGATCGGTGAAGCTGGCGACCACATCGCCGATGCGTGCATTCAGCGTCTGCCGCAGCTGTTCTTTCTGCGTGTACTGCTCATTCGCCAGATCTGCAGCATAGTCGCGGATCGCGGCAATTTCGCTGACCAGATTGCGATAGCGACCGGCCGCCTCCAGTGCGCCGGCAACTCGCTCGGATTGTTCCGCCGCGATAGCATTGGCTCGAGTCTGCGCCTCGTCGAGGATCGCTTGCGCGTTATCAAGGATCTGGTCGGGCAGATCATCATTGATCCACTGCTGCAGCGTCTGCAGCTGTGAGAGGATATCAGCCGCAAGGTCGACGAAGGACAGGCGCGTGTCCGGCGTTGTAACGTCGATCCAGTCAGAAAACAGCGTAGTGCGGGTCGTGTAGGGAATAAGACGGCCGCGCACCTGGTAATCCGTCGCCGGAAGGCACCAGTTGCCCGACATGATCCAGCTGAACGGATCTGCATAGGGCGTGGCATCGCTATCAAAGACGATGTCGCCGGAAGACTTCAACCGAACCGTCACCTGAACCTGCAGCACGTCGTCGAGATCCGGCGCGCAGCTGACCTTGATCGCCGGCCGGCGCGGAATGCCGTTGGCATCGACAATCGTCGCCGGATCGACCGTCCAGCCCCACATGGGCTGCGGTGGCGCCGAGATCGCGCCAGTCCATCCGATCGTCGTCGGCAGCTGGAAATTGACGTTCCAATCATAATCGGAGGGGTCGATTTCCTTCAGCGTGACGAGCTGATTGGCATCCATCTCGCCATCAATGTTGACGATGAGGAATTTCTTATTGTCGTAGCCGTTGCGCTGCGACGACCAGGACACGACATCGTTCGGCTCAAGGTTCCACGCCTCCGGTGGCAGGTAGAACTGATGCGTGCGAAAGCGCCGTTCTTCCTGAATGAAGGCGCGCTGCAGGCGCTGAACCTGTGTCGAAAACGGCGTCGAGGGGAACTTCAGGCCGATCGGCAGACGACGATTGCCGTCAGCAGCTTCGAAGTCGGCATTGTAGAGACCCGGCGCATCCTTCATCACCCATTTTTCTTCCGGCTCCGGATAGGTCGCCTCAATGGCGTTATAGGTGGCGCTCAGCGTCGGAAACGGGTCGTAGCTCTGGCCCTTGGTGACAAGCACATCGCCATCCGAAAAGCTGTAAACCGCCGCAGGCAGGCCGCCGACAAGGATCTTGAAGATGCCGCCGACTTCGGCGATGCGGCCGGCGCAACCATCGCGGATGTCGTCGATGACATCGAGCGGTTCCACGTCGGCAATGGCGATTTCGTATCCACCGCGGAACTGCTTTTCCGTTCCACCTTCAGCCAGATCAATCGCACGGTCGCATTCGTTGGCGGCAGCGATCCAGTTCGATGCCGGCAGGCGGTGGGCAGCAAGGTTCTGGCCGCCGCACATCCATTGGTCGCCGTAATAGATGCCACGCATGATATTGTAGATCATCACGGCATTGTTGTCGGACGGCTCATAGGTCGACGCATCGCCCCAGCGATGCGAGCCAAAGCCGCCATTCGCCGAATCCTTGCGGATATCGTAGAGCGGCATGGGATGCGTCTCATAGACACCCTGCGGAATGCCCGAGAAATAATCGGTGTTATAGAGCGCCGTCAGGATAACCATCTGGCAGCCACGGCCGATCATGGTCGGCAAGTACGGCCGATCCGGGTCCGCACCGAATTTCGTCAGCAGATAGGGATCAGCCGCCGTCTGCGATCCGTCGAGATATTTGATCCAAAGGTGATCGTCGCCATCCGTGCCCCGATACTCGACGACGGGATAGCCGCGACCGTCCGGATGCGGCTGATCCCAGCGCACGCCGCATTTCTTGTCGTCGATCCAGACGCTGGTCAGCCCGAGCGGCCCGGCATTGCTCGGCATATTGCTCAGCTCGATCACATCGACGAGGAAGGAATTCGGTGTCTGGCGTGGCTCGCCCCAAGTGCCAGAATACTTGCGTCGGCCCGCCGTGGCATAAGTGCCGATCAAAACCGTGGCTGACACATCGTCGCCCATCTGGATCTGGACGTTGACGCCGACCGCATCCTGCTTTGGCTTTTTCGCCAAAGCCTTCTGCAGCAGCGACGTAGCAAAGGTCAGTACCGCGCCGAGGACGAACTTGACGAGGAACGCACTGATGCCGCCCTTGGCGATCGCTGTCGCGATCAGGGTTGTGAGGGGATCGGCATGCGCCGGGTCCGCCATCAGCCAGAAGCCGATGACGTTAAGCGCCAGAATGAAGAGTTTCATGGATTATCCGACCTTGAAGGCTCGTGCGGCTGTCAGCAGGTCGACCGTGCCGAAGCCGGTCTCGGAAAGAACGAAGATGCGGTCGCCGCTGATGACGCCGAGCGCATGCCGGAAGCGGGTGGAAACGGCGATAGCCGCAATGTCGCCCGTCGAGGCGCGCGACGGGTGCTCATATTCCGGCAGGAAGCTGCCGGCGAGGTCTGCCAGATCCGCAAAGCCGAGCTGTTTCATCAGCTGGTAGCCGCTATCCGCATCGGCGTACTTATCGCCCTGCTCGGCAAAGAGATCGACGCCGGTGATCGCAGCGATCAGAGGTGCTGCAAGGCCAGAGACACAATCGCACTGCCGCCAATCGAACGGCCGATACTTGACGATATCGATGGCGGCCGTCATGCGGGCACGCCAGTCAGGGAGACGCTTCAATTCGATCATGAGTTTTTCGTCTTTTTCTGGCCCCATGGAATATCCCATGTGGCAACCGTGCTGGCGTATTTGCCCATCTCGTCACCGCTGCGCCGCTTCTGCCCCTCATAGGAGGACTTCAGCGGGTTTTTGCGCTCAAGCATCGAGATCGCGTCGGACACCGCCCTGATCTGGATGCTGCCTTCTTCACCGACTTGCGGCGTGTCGATCGGCGATCCATCGATCTCACCCAGGAAATCCAGTTCTGGCGCAGAGACCGGTCGCCGGCTCTTTCGATCGAGAATGGCGCGATGGATCTCGACCTTGCCGAGCCGGATATCGTAACCGCGTGCCAGCTGCTGCGTGACGCCGGCGATTTGACTGAGCGAGATTGTCACCGTCTGAATGGTCAGATCCGAGACGCGCGGAATGGGATCGATATCCTCGATCAGGCCGAAGCCGTAATAGTTGCGGGTCACCATCTGCCCGGTAATGCCTGACATGACTGCAATGGAAATATCCTCGTCGCCGGTCCAGACGCCGAGTTCGACCGGTGTGCCGTCGAATTTCTTGACCGAGAAATAGACCAGGCTGCGGATCGACAGGCCGTTGTCGCGCGCGCCCTGCAGGGCGCCGAGAAAGTTCGGGTCCGGATTCTTCATGATGACGGTCTCCATGTCGACGGAAGTAGCGTTAGTTGCGCTCGACTCTTGATTGCAATCGTGATCAATTGCCGGCGCCTACGAAGAGAGGGGACTATGGACGATCAACATATGCGGCAGATCGCCGAGCAGATGAATGCAGTGGCAACCGCGTCAACCGACATGACGGGGCGATTGATATTTCGGCTGATTAATCTGAAGAAGATTTCACCAGGCGAAGGAGCACTGATCCTTGGCGACTTGGTCGGACATCATGAGGATCTGGCGAAGCGGAATGCAAAGGCTCAACCAGGCGCAGAGCTGGTCTATCGGCGCATTGCGGAGATGCTGAAGAACTACAAGGAAACACTTGAAAAAGAGACGGGCGCAAAGGTCGAGACTGTGACAGAGCCACGTCGCTGAAATAGTCGTTAGGGGTCATCACTTTACTTCTTCTGGATCACTTTGAAGCCGGCGCCATCGGTGTGCATCTTCGTGGCCGTGCCGGGATTATGGCTGCCGGGCATGATGATGCACTTGCAGGCGGGCTTGACGAGGGTGACGGTCATATTGGCCGAGATGGCGGGCGAGACGTGGGGGAAGACGCCGAAAACCGGCGTTACCCCTGTGCCATCCGCAGTCACGGTTTCCGACACTTCAAGGAAGGCATATCGCGTCGGGTTCGCACCATAGGCAATCTGCAACTTGTCGCCGGCTGTCAGCTGATAGCCAGCCGTCAGGCCTTTCAGGCTCAGGCCGTCGAGATCGGCCGCCACCGAATTGACGGTGACGACCCGCGTTCCGATGATGCTGCCATCCGGGTCGAACTGCGGATATTTCGACAGCGGATCGCAAAGGAACAGGGCTTCCTGCGCGCCGTGAAGCTTGCGGATCTTGGCGGCAATCTGCTTTGCCACGCTATTTTCCATGGTGATCAGGCTGACCGTACCGATCCAGAGCGGAGCAGCAAGCTCCGCCTGCCAGACGCGGCCGTCGCCCGTTCCCGAGAGTTCGTCATTGCGCTGGATATCCCAAACGACACTGGTAATGCGCAGCTGGTCGGCAAAGTCGGCGAGAGAATACGGATAGGTGACGGTCATCCGCGCTTCCTCGGTTCCTTGTTGATCTGCTGGACCCGGCCGGGCAGATGCTTGCTGTTGAAATCGGACACAGCCTTTGCGCTGGAATTGTCGGCCTCGCGTTTCGCCACGCTTTTCACGTAGGCCTTGAGATTGCCTTCCTCGTCGACTGAGACGCCGATGTTGGCGTCCAGACCCATGGAAGCCGCGCGCTCCATGCGCAGCTGATGACGTTCGGTGGCATCGCCGATCGTCGAGCGGCGTGGCGGCCTGCCAGCAACGCCCCCGTCCGCATAACCATAGCGTGGCATGCCGCGATACTCAGGACGGCCGACGCGCATACGCTCGACGTTGTCGACGCCGCCCCATCTCGCAATATCGTCCTGGCTCCAGACAACTTCGCCACGATGGACCGTTCCGGCGGGTTCGTATTTTCCGCCCGGGCCGGTGTACCCCCCGCTATCGAAGCCGGCGTAAGCGGCGAAGGGATCGAAACCCGATGTCGGCTTGACCGCATTCGAGCCGATGTTGAAACCGCCTCCGCCGAAGCCGAACAGATTGGAGAAGAAACCGCCGATCCCGCCGCCACCGCCAGACGCCCCTGTGACGCTGGAAGAGAGTTGTTGACCGAACTGATTGAGGCCGCCGCCAAAGTTCGTCAGGCCATCAGCCGCCGTGCCCGTCGCCGAGTTCAGGTTTCCGACTGTACCGGTCGCTGACGTGACCGTCGTATCGAGCTTGCCAAGCGAGGCATTGAACTTGTTGACGTAAGACGATCCCGTCGTGCCGAG
This sequence comes from Rhizobium sp. SG570, assembly GCF_012275345.1. NCBI lineage: Bacteria > Pseudomonadati > Pseudomonadota > Alphaproteobacteria > Hyphomicrobiales > Rhizobiaceae > Rhizobium > Rhizobium sp. SG570. Next base: position 53,908 of record NZ_JAAZQI010000002.1, read on the forward strand.
GATGTCGCTCGCGCCAGCACCTTGCGCCAAGGGCCTACCGGTGAACCAAGTGCTGGCAGCGTCCTGCGGGTTGCCATACTTGGAAAGCGATGCTCCGAAATACTTGCTGAAGACAGCATCCTGAGCGCTCTGGCTGGACAGGAACTGCGATGGCGACAGCGATTGCCCAAGCGCGCCCTTCGTCCATGACGGGATATTGGCGCCCATGACCTGATAGGCACCATAGGCACGGTCACCGCTGGCCGTGATCGGTCCTAATGCAGAGTAGTTGCCGCCGCTCTCGATCGAGCGAATGGCGGCACCATAGGCTTGCATATTGCCGGAAAGGTTCTGATTGGCGGCGGCTGGCATGCCGATGACGGCGCCGAGCGTGGTATTGGCTACGAAATTGTCATTGGCCGCCGACTTCGTCGCGCCGATACCAAGCAAACCGAGCAGGCCGCCTCCACCGGGCTTACCGGTGCCAATGATCGAGTTCGTCAGGTCGTTGATCAGCGAATCCGTGATCTTCGTCGCGACATTGCTCAGCGCCTTCAGGATAGCGTTGCCAAGCGACTTGCCGAGGCTGTCGCCCTGCAGCAACCCGTCGCGGAAATCGGTGAAAAAGCCCTTCACGCCGTCCCGCAGCTGCTGGATATTCATGTTGTCGCGAATGGCGTTGGCTTCCGCCGAGTTCATGTCGACAGGCAGACCGGACGAACGCAGGCGGGATGCGATCTGCTGGTCATTGTCAGACCTGAAAATCTGATCACGCTCAAAGGCAAGATCGTTGCGCAGGCTGGCCTTGGCGTAGAGATCCGCCAGCCGGCCCAATTCCTGCGCCTTCTGCTTGATCAGCTCGATTTCCTTCTCGTCGACCTGCGTGCCGTTTTTCGCGGCCTCCATCCGGATCTGGGAAATCAGCTCGTAAGCCGTCCGAAGCGCGGTCGCTTCGCCCGTGGTCTTGCCGATAAGGGCAATTTCCTGTTGCTGCGCCGTGACCGACTGATTAAGCGACAAGAGGCGGTCGCGCTGCGCATCGGCCAGTTGGCGCGCTTCCTGCGCGCGAGCAAGGCTTTCGGCCTGATTGGCCTTCTGCAGCTTCTGTTCGTCCGAATCGTTGTCGCCGGCCTGCGCTTCCGCCGTCTGGCGGGCGGCTGCAATACGCTGATCAGGCGTACGGGCGTTGATCGTGGCGATCTGCGCGTCATAAGAGCCGCGCTGTCTTTTCATATCGCGTTCGCGCTGCGCTGTGTCCAGATCCGCGATCTGCTTGGCCTGCGGTGACAAAAAGTCGATTGGCAGGCCTGCGGCGCGCAACTGCTCGGCGATCGTCCGCTGCTGCGGCGAACGGTCCAATTGATCCTGCTGGAATTTGACGTTATCGGAGAGCTGCGCACGGGCGCGGGCTTCGGCGAGCTTGCCATATTCCTCAGCCGTCTTGCGAATATCCTCGATTTCAGACGCAAAGGCCTGTCGGATATTAGCCTCGCCCTCGATCCCCTTCTGCGCCGCATATTCGCGTAGCGCTGCCATGCGCTGATATTCCTCGCGAGCCGCTGCCACCTGCCCAGCTGACTTGCCGATCAGATCGATGTCGAGCTGCTGTGATGCCAGAAGCTCACTCAGACTACGCTTGCGCTGCTGCAGCGCATTGGCGGCGTCCTGGTCGAGTTGCGCCTGTGCGAGAGCTTCAGCCTGAGAGACACGCTGCTGATACACCGGCCCGGTTTCGCCCGGAGCGCTTTGCGCTTCCGCACTCTGTCTCGCGGCGGCAATGCGCTGGGCGTCCGACTTAGCGCGGATCGAGGCGACACGCGCATCGAACTGCATCTGACCATAAGTCAGGCTTGAGGATTCGGATGAAAGATAGTCGTTGTAGGCGTTTTGGCCTGGCCCATTGATGATGAAACCGCGCTGATTGCCGCTCTGCAGCGCAAGCTGCACTTTGCGCATGCGCTCCAGCTCGTCATTGGCTTTTTTCAGATTGTCACTTAGGGCGATCACATCGTTCGCCGCCTTTGCAAGACCGGGATTTACCTGAACCTTGCGGGCGATAGAATCATAGAAGGCGTCAAAATCAGCCTTGCCATCCTTGACGCCCTCGCGCAGCGTTGTAAGCGGCTCCTGGAAATCAGGGGTTCTAGCCTGGTATCCCCGAACACGGTCGCCGAAACGGCCGCCCATCTGGACAGCACCAACCTTGGAGTTTCCGAAATATTCCTTCGCTTCAGTTTGCGCTGCGATGGTAAGAGCAGAGCTGCTCTTTGAGGCCAGCGCCGAGAGGAAATTTCTATTCTCCGTTCCCGCCTTAGCCGCTTGCTCGGCAACATCACCGAAAGCTGCAGCAATCCGCTTGAGCACGTCTTCTTGATCTTTCATAGCATCGCTGAGGCTCTTCGTCTCGCCACGGATTTTCATCAGAGCCTGAATGCCCATAGCACCAAGCCCAACGAACGCGATAGATGCGAGGTTGGTCACACTGAGCAATGATGCGAGGCCAGCCCCCAAGGTGCGCAGAGCACCGGCGCCGCCTGCGCCGCCTTCGGAAAGAGCCATGGCTAGCTGCGGACCTTGCTGGAACGCGATCGTCCCGGCACTGCTGCCGCCGATGGCCTGCGTGATGGTGTCCTGCGCCTGATAGGCGACGTTGACGGCCTGATAGTGATTGACCGGTTTCGGGCTGCCAGGCTGGTTTTGGTTTGCGGCCATGCGCACCCGCGCAAGTTCCTGCGCTTTCGCCAACTGCTCGGCGCTGATCAGACCCTTTGCGGCCAGCGTATTATAAAGGTCAAGCTCATCATTCAGCCTTTGTTGCGCCGCCCAAACGGGATCGAGTTCGCCTCGCAAGTCGTTTGCAGCCTTGGCGTAGCGTTCCGCCTCCTGCTCAGCGAGCCGCATGGCGGCCGCATTGGCGCGCGCCTGCTCGTCAGCCAAATCCAGCTGCTCGCTGAAAACAGAAGCCGACTGACGCGCCGAACCGTTAAACTCATGCGGATCGCGGACGCTCAGAACCTGATTGTACTTGCCTTGCGTCCGATCGGCGGCTTCCGCCTGGCGGGCAGCTCTGGCGAGCGCGGCGTATTCCTCGCTCTGGCGGCGGATTGCAGCAGAGCCGGCGTCGAACTTGTTAATCAGCTGATCGAGCGCCGATTCATAGCCGCCGGTGACCTGCACGCCAAGGCGCTCAGCCTCTGCCAAATCGCTGAGTTCGGCAGTCAGACGAGCCGCCGACGCTGAGGCCGGGTCAAACTTGGCAGTCAGTTCCGCGATACGCGAGGCTGCGGCGGCCGCCTGCTGCTGCTCACGCAGGCTCGCATTGACGGTATCGATGGCAGTTGCGAGACCGGTGAAACCTCTTGCGGCCAAGTCGGCGCTATTTGCAGTCAGCCCGAAGCGCTGCGAGACACCGGCGTAAACGCGCTGCAGCTGCTCGGCGGAAACCGTGCCCGTATCGGAAGCCTTGGCAAGCCGCAGCAGTTCAGAATTGAACTTCTGCGCCGCGCCGTAACCATCGACATACTGACGGCTTAAACGCTCCAGAGCGCTGACCGTCGACGAGACCTTGATATTGACGGCATCATTGGAGGTCGAGACGCGAACTGCCGCCGCAGCCGCTTCATTGCTTGATTCGACCATGCTTTTATCGGCAGCAACCTTTTGCTGCGCACCGCGCACGTACGCGGCAGCATCGAAATCGGCAGAGATGCGGAGACTGCGAAGCTCTACGGCCATGGGATGATCCACGTTTCAGGGAAGGCGCTGCGGAAGCGCTCAGCGGTGTTGCGACCGCTGTTTCTGACGTTCCGCAGCAATGGAGAGATATTCGGCGTCGATCGCCGACATGAAGGTCACGAAGATTTCGTGATTGTCGCCCGCGATATCGTGATCGCGAGCATATCGACTGAGTGCCTGGTAGGAGATGGGGCTTTCGCCACCAAAGGCACCGAAAAAGCGATCATGACGAAGGCTGTCCCATGCTCGGAAATAGAGGTCGAACCACGGTTCAAGCTCGACCTCTTCGTCAGGTTCGTCGAGGGCGGTTTCTATCCATTCCTCGTCTGGATATTCAGCCGCGATCTCGGCAACCCATGCGTCGGTCGCGGCCGTTCCCTGCCGCAATTCGCGAGCACGAAAAGCCTTGATCAGTTTCCCAATGCGGCTTCAACAAACTCGATGTCGATATCGGCGACACGCGCGGCGGCGCTTTCAACATCGGCAAGCACGGCGCGATAGCCGGCATCCGTCAGCACGGTCAGGCCAAGCTCTGGCGTGTAGGGCACGTCAAGACCTTTCCAATCGTGCAGGATATGGATGTGATAGAGCTTGCCAAGCTCGACCCGCAACACCTCCTGCGGGATCGGCTTTCTGCGATAGACCTTATTGAGGCGCTGATACATGAGATCGCGCGCATTAACGAAAGCAGTCTTGTTCAGCGACGAGACGTTGTAGGAAACGCCGGGAATGCTGTCGGATTCGATCCAATCGCCCTTTTCCTCGCGCACCTGGTCTCTCTTGAGCGAGGCGAGCGAAACGACCTTGGTGGAGCTGTCGAGTTCTGCGGTCTTGGTTGCCATGATGGAAATCCTTTGTCGGAAGGGGTGGCCCGGCACCCGACAATGCTGGGCCGTTCAGTGCACTGAAGATTGACCGCGTCGGGTGCGGATCTCTTTGTTTTGCGCCTTATGCGACCGCTCTGGTCAACGACATCGTGCCCGAGATTGCTGGGTCGATCTTGGCGGAAATATTCATCTGCATGACGACGGCGCGATTGTTGCCGCCGACCTGCGGGCCGCCGCTGGCCTTGATCTTGCCGAGCGAGAACACATAATTCGAGTTTGCCGCAGCGCCGATCTTGAGGGACAACGACAGATCCGCGTGCTGCAGAACCTTTTGATACAGCTCAATGCTGTCAAAAAGCGCCGTCAGACTTCCGGTCACCGTGAAGGTTCCGAGGCCATGGCTATCCGGCTCGTATTTGCCGAGAACATCGTTGGCATAGATATTGTTCGTGATGTTCAGATTGGCCTGCTGGATCTTCGGCGGGACCGTGACGCCACCGACGACCAGCGAGCCGATGTTAAGACCGGTATTCAGAACGGGCGCCGTCGAGGCGGCGGCATAGGTTGCGTCGGTGATGATATCATCGTCAGGATCGGGAGCACCCAAACCCATGACGCCCCAATTGGCCTGCGCAAAGGTGCGGCTATTAAGCTGCAGATCGAGAGTGTTCATCCGGCAGCCATAATAACGCGCGTAGCCCGACGACCCGCCGAAATCGAAGGTCTTTTCGAATGCCATGCTCTTCACCAGGCGGCCGTTCTTCAGAACGTTGCCGGCCCACTCGGCGCAGAAAAGAGCCGAAAACAGGTCGTCATAGGCAGCGTATCGCAGTAGGGTGTTGACGCCGCCGGTGACGGAGCGACCAAGATCGACAATGTCAGTGACATCGCGGGTGCCGTTGATTTCCTCCGGCGTATCGGTCTGCTTTTGAACGTCGAGCGTTTCGCTGACGTAGTTCAGCGCCTTCCAAGCCGGGGTATCAGGGATCACGCCCGGCTGATCTTCCATGACATAGGCAAGGCGGGTCAGCGAGCTATCAGCTGTTGACATAGCTTTTCTCCAGTTTTGGCCCGCTAAGGGCTATGATGATTGGGGGAGGCAGTTACGGATTGAGTTGCGAAGTTCGGTTGCGCCGGTCACCCGAGATCGCCACCGTCATCGCGAAGTAATTGCCGAAGGTGCGGCCCGGCTCGCCAGCGCCGATCGAAAACGAGCGAAACCACATGGCGCCAAGCGGCTGCTCGCGGAACAACAATTCGAGACGGCCGCCAATCTGGCGCGCTCGCTGACTGCCGGCTCCGTTCGGCGTCATGACGTGAAGATAGATGCCGAAACCCTCAAGCCATTCATTGTTACCGGGATCGCCAAAGGTATCCTGCGAGCTGCCGTCGCTGACGAACTCGGCATAGACGAATTCTGTCGGGATGCCGGGCAACTCGTACTCCTCATTTTCGAAAACGAGATCCGTTTCAGCCCATGAGGCCGTCAGATAGGTATGAAACTCGTCGAAGGCAGAAGGCATCAAAACACCATGTTCATGACGACGGCGGGATAGGTCAGGGGTTGGCCGGCCTCGCGATCCTTGCGGCGGCCATAGGCTTTCGCGCCTTTGCCGAGGCGCTGATGACCCTTCAGAATATAGGGAATGGCCGGGTGGACGCCGCCCGAGATCGAAAGCCACTTGGTTTCGAAACTGAAGGCGGCCTGCGTGTTGCGGCCTTCGTTTCCGAAGCGTCGAGCCAGGGCGCGCTTGGTGCCGTCAAAGACCTGGTAGCGCTTGCCCTTCTGATTTCCCAAACCGCCCTCTATCTTCCGGATGTAGGGCTGGAAATTGGTAATGATCACTTCGGAGCGCGCCGGAATGGCGTCGTAATCGTCGACTATGCGCTGCTGCGCGATGACGATAAACGAACTGCGAAAGCGGCCAGACTTGGCCGGCGACCGTGTGCGCAGCTCGTCGAGCGCAAAGGTGATGACCGGTTCCCAAAGCGCGAACTCATAGACAATCGGACCAGGTGCCTGCACTTCGCTTTCCGAGTGCGCCGGCCGGCCATTCACATAGAGATCATAGACCGGGCTGGCACCCGCCGAGAGCGCATCTGCCAGCTGCTGGCGCGCGAAGGCGGCAAGCGCCGCGCTGATGTCTTTCGCCTCGAGTCCTGCCGTTGCAAGGCGGATCTCGCGATCGAAGGCGTCGAAGCCAGCCATCAGCCGATAACCACGAGATTGATGCGGACCAGTGTCGTCTGCATGCTGATCGGCTTTACCAGCTCGACATTACGTTCGCGGCCGTCGATCAGGAGCTTGTCGCCCTTCTTGAGCGGCAGGAGGTCGGCAAGCATGGTCGGGCTGAGTACGATATTCAGGCCAGTCTGATCAATCGTGCCGACGAGCTGATCGGCACTCACGGCACGCACAAAGGCGGGAACGTCGGCGGCCTCTGTTTTCGGGCGAGGATTCCCGCCTGCCGCCGTGTAGCGATAGACGTTGACGCGCGCACCTTTAGCTGCCAGGGCGGAATCGAGCGAGGCTATTGCTTCGGCCGGCGTCATGCGTAGTGCCTAAGACCCGATAGCAGCTGATCCGCTGCATCTCGGATGATCTTCGCTGCAACGTCTGAAACGATATACTGACGGCGACCGACGCCTTCGACCTCGTCAACCTGCAGGAACAGATCATCTTTACCGATCGCCTGCACATACTGGCAGACCAGCTTGACGGCCTTGCGGATCTGCGCTGGGATCGGGCCAGTGCCACCATCAGCAACCGGGCTGCTGTCGTAACCGGCGCGATAACGAATGCGCACCGGTTCCGGATAGGAGCCGAGTGATGGCATGTGCCAAGCCGGCTTGAACCAGAGATAATCGCCGGTCTTGCCGTAATTGATAGAATCAACGGTCTGCTCGATTCCTTTTGTGTCTGTATAGACGACACTGAGGATATCAATGATGGGCGCGCACGGCAGGAGGAGATTGCGGCCGCGCCAGTCGTCCAAAACCCATTCAAGGGTTTGAGCGCCAATCGCGCGACCGAGCCAGCCGTCAGGCCCGTCGATTTCGCCGACGACGGCATCAATCGTTTCCTGATCCACACCTGTCAGTTCGGCTGGAGTCAGGAACGGTTGCGGCGGCTCGATCACGCGAATGGTCATGGTTAGCTCACTTCGTCAGCTTTTTCAGGGCAGCCTGCGCTGCCTTGGCGGTTGCCTTCGCCTCGTCGAGTGCTGTCTTGGCGGCGGCCTTTGCGTCGTCAGCAGCCGCGTCGAAAGCAGCTTGAGCATCCGTCACGGCCTGGTCGGCTTCTTGCGAAGCCTTCAACGCCAAGTCGGATTCCGATTCTTGGCGACCTTTTTCGTCGTCTGCGGCTTCGCGGGCCAGATAATAAGCCTCCTCCGGAAGGCACCCGGCTCTGATCAGGCGCTTTGCCTGCTCTACCGTGGGAACCGGATCGAAGGTCTCGCCCCGCTGGAAACGACGGCCGTTTCGCTTGTCGACGCACTCGGCAAGCACAATCAGATCTTTGCTCATCTGAGTATCCTCAGTTCACCGCCCAAAGGCGGACTAATTTCGGGAGGGGAGAGCGATCGAGCCGATCACTCGTAGCGGGACGCCGACAGGATCGCGATGGCGGCAATGAAGGCGTTGCCCGTATTGCCTGCCGGCGTGATAGTCATGCGCAGGTAGCGCTTGGGGCCGACATAGCCGATTTTCCGCGTCTGATCGTCGGCGCTGAAATTGAACCCTGCGGCGGCTTCGGTGCCTGTCAACTGGCTATCGGGAACAGCGGAAGCATCAGCCAGCGCCGGATCATTGCCGTGATCGACCTGAACCGTAAAGGTGGCGTCGGTGTCGGCGAGCTGACCGGTTAGGATGGCGAACATGAACTTGTCATATCCGGAGCGATCGACGATCGCGGAAACCAGCGGGGTGTTATCGACGATTGCTGCGGCCGGGCTGATGGCGCGCTTGACCGTGAGATGCGTAGCGAGATCGCGCATGGCGGAATCCTTTTTGGTGTAGGTGGAAATGAAGGATAAGCCTGCCGCACCAAGCGACAGGCTAAGCTGGCGAGCGATCAGCCCGGAACGTCGAGGGCAACGAAGGGCGATACCTCGTAGCCGTTCTCTTCCTTGAACGGCGCATTCATCCAAGGCGCACCATCGACGTTCCAGAAGATCTTGATCACCGTCTTGTTCTGCGTGAACTTGACGTGCTCGGAAGCGGCGACGTAAGGGCCGGAACCATCCTTGATGAGATAGTTCGACCAGTCAGCGAGAAGAATATCGCCCTTCAGGCCAAGACCAGGCGCGCGATTATTCCACCGAAGCGGATAACCGAGCAGGGTGCCGGCGAAACCGCCGACCGCATTTGCCTGCCAGATGTAACGGCCCTGCGGATCTTTCAGGGTCGCGAACTGTGGCAGGGCCGACTGCGGCGCCGACCATACCGGCGAGCCACCGCGCATCAGCAGAACCGCCGCCATGGCAACCAGATCCTCGTAGGCGACCTGATTTGCAACGGCGCGGTGGATGAACTTCGTGACCGGCGCATTGAGGATGCCGAGTGGCTTGGCAACGCCGTCGCCGCGATAGAATGCGAAGTCTTCGGCTGCAGCCACGCCGCCGCGCATGAGGTTCGTCAGGAACGTGCTCGATGCCGCCCAGTTGCGCAGCAGCTTGTCGGTAACCGTGACGAAACCCGCGATTTCCTTCGGCACCAGGCTGACGGAGCCAAGGCTTGCATCGGTTTCCGGCTTGTCGCCGCCTTCCTCGATCCAGTCGAAGGTCATGCCGCCGAAGACATTACCAGGTGCGGCCCCCGACTGATCGAGTGTCGGCATGGTGATGCCAGCATCCGGAGGAGAACCGGCCGGGATCACATTTGCACGCGGACGAACCAGCGCATCCTGCGGCTCAACACTCATGATGGTCTGGCTGAACTGCTGCGGCACCATGAAGCCGCCCTGAGCGTCGTTGTCCATCCGCTGTTCTGCGCGACGATCATCGCCCTCGCCGGCCGCGCCGACACCTTCGACGAAGTTCAGACGCTGGTCGTTCGGATTGAAGCGAACCGCATTCAGAAACTGACCCATGTTCTCGAATTCACGGCTTGCTTCCGGGCCGCCGGCGCGCTCGATGCCACTGCGGCGGGAATGAGCGTCAACACGCTGGTTGAGCGCGTTTTCGACAGTCTCGACGCCATCGATCCGGCCGATACGCCTTTCGAGCGCAGCACTTTCGGCCTGCATATCGTCAAAGCTCTGCTGCTCTTCCGCCGTCAGGTCGCGATCTTCGGCCTCTGCAGTTTCAATGATGCCGCGCATCTGAGCTACAAGCTTTGCGCGCTTCTCACGAAGTTGTTTCAGCATGGGAACCTCTCTATTGCTGATTACCGGGTCATGACTAGAGATCGCCCAGGCCCGGCGTTGCCCCTGGAGCGCGATGAAAACCGACGATGTCGGGATGATCAGAGCATCAAGGCGCGCTTTTCGCGCTCGGATGCAAAAGCACGGCGCCTCGTCTGCGGCGCAGCTCCATATTGCGAAGCGCCGAAGCGCTGCAGCGTATCTTCCAATGTGCCGATGCTGTCGGCCATGCCTTCCGCCACTGCCGGCTCCGCATCAACCATGTCACCACGGCCAAAACCTTCACGAACTGCAGCTAGCGAGACATTGCGGTTGCGAGCGATGGCGCGCACGAACTGGTCATAACTGGCGTCAACCTTGGCTTGCTTGCGAGCGCGAGCGTCGTCGGACAGCGGCTCAAAGGGATTGCCTTCCGTCTTGAATTCGCCAGCTTTGATGATGGTCTTTTTAACGCCAGCCTTTTCGAGGGCCGCGCTCAGATCGTCGTGAACGCCGACGACGCCGATCGAGCCAACGGAACCGCTGGGTGTCACCACCATCTCATCCGCCGCACTCGCGATCCAATAGGCTGCACTTGCTGCGTTCGCGTTGACATGGGCAACAATCGGTTTCGATCCGCGCGCCTGATAGATCATCGACGATAATTCCGGCGTGCCGCTGACAACGCCACCGGGAGAATCAACGTCAAGGATGATGGCTTTCACCCCGTCGTCGCGCATGGCGGCCTGAAAATTGCGAGCGAAACCTTCAGAGCTTGTTCCGCCTGAGATATCGCCGAACATGGACATGCGATTAGCAATGACACCGCGCAGCGGAAGAATCGCAACATTGCCTTCCTGACGTGCAACGGCCTGTTCCTGCCCCTTGCCAATCTTGGCCTCTATCTCTTCGGCGCTGTATTTCAAGCCGGCCGACCGGTCAGCCATAAAATCAAGGATAGCCTGCAGCTTGTCCGGATGAATGGCCCAGCGCTCTTCCGCCAGCGCCATGATGATATGAGCGTATCTCATTCGTCTTCCTCGCCGATTTCGGTCGCGTCGTTCGGACTTGTGGGGGATTGTGCCGCGCCGGGCACGTAGTTCGGATCTGTCGCGCGCTCCAAGGTGACGTAGTTGGACGGCACGAAGTAGTGATCGCCGGCAGGGCCGATATCGTCCATGTCCTCAAGAGCGAGGATGTTGTTCGGGGATAGCCCAGCAACACCGAAGAGCTTCTGATAGAAGTCAGCGCGTGCCGCCATGTCGCCGCGCAGGAGCGCGTTCATGTTGAACTTGACATAATAGCCGTTGGCCCGCTCGGAATCGGTGAACAGCTTATAATTCAGCTCTTCTTCCCATGCATTGATCCATGGATCGATAGTCTGGCGAACGAAGGCGATCATCAGCTGTTCGATACCGGCGCCAAAGCTGGTTTGCTTCTCCTGACTCTGCAACAGGATCAACGGAACGTCATATATGCGGGCGATCTCCGCGATCTGGAATTCGCGCGTGCCGAGGAACTGCGCATCTTCCGGCGGGATCGTCGTCTGTATGAACTTCATGCCCTCTTCGAGCACTTTGACCCGGTGCGCGTTATCGAGGCCGCCCTGATCTTCCAAGCTCTTTGCCGGGCTGGCAGCGCTGGTCTTGCCGTCGCCTCTGCCCTTGATGTTGTCCCGCGCATTGGCGCTGAGCTTGCCGGGATGCATCAGGAAGCCGCCTGACTTCATGTCGTTCGCGAAGAATTTGCCGCCGAACTCTTCCAACGCCAGACCCATGCCGACCGCATTGCGAGCCATATGGATCTGCGACAGGCCGACATATCCATCCTGGCTCTGGTCCATGATGTGGATCACGTCGTCGCTTGACAGCTCGATCGACTGGCCGTTGATCGAGCTGCGGAAGAAGTGATTGCCGTTCTCGCGAACCGGCGCTGTGACTTCCGGACGAAGGGGAAAGAGGCCCACCGACTGGCCGCGCCGGTTGCGCTCGATTTCCAGATAGCCGTTGCCCCACAACAACGCATGACCCTGACCGGTCTTGCGCAGGGTGCGGGAACTCATGAACTCATTCGGGCGTAGGCCAATCGACGTTGCGAAAGGGTGATCCTTATCGGTGACGACGCGCTTCTTGCGGTCGTCGATCGTCTGATACATGCGCAGGGGAAAGCGCGCGATCGGGTTGCTGATGCGGTTGACGCAGGCATAGACGACCGGCAGATGCCGAGCGGTATATTCACTGACGTAGACGCCTGATTTGGATTTAGGCGCGAGATGGCGAACAAGCCAGCCACCAGGAGACGAGAAAGAGCCACCATCCTCAAATCGGCTCGACGCCATGAGGCCGGCCATATAGCCGGCGGCCGCGCTGCCCATTCCGCGAAGTCGTGCTGCGATGCTCATAGTTCCTCGATTTCCAGTTCGGCGAGGCCGTGGGTTTCGTAGATCGACGGACCTTCGGTTTCCTCTGCCATGGACAGGCCCACGGCCATGATGCTGGCAACAATCCCGTCGATCTTCTCTGCCGACTTCTTTTTCGTCGGCGCATAGTTCAGGTTTTCGTCGAACCGGACGGCAGTGTTGCCGGCCATCCAACGCAAGACAGGATGGCCGCCGTGATCGAGCTGACCGGACATGACAAGGCGTTCAAGGTACTTCGTCGGTTCGCCGAGCGTCGGAATGCCCTGGCGCATGATCTGAAACAGATCCTCGTCGACGCCGTCTTTCTGCATGTCGGTGACGAGCTTTGCAGCGTTCCAAGGGTCATAGCCGATCAGGGATACGTCGAAGTTCTGCAGATCCTCGTCGATGGCCTTGCGAACGTAATCCTGATCGACGTAGTCGCCCGGTGTCGTTTCGATCGCACCGATGCCGGCCCACTTGTCGTAAAGGACACGATCTTGCCTCGACCGCCGCTTGATCGTCTCTTCCGGCACCCAAAACCGCGCCGACAAGATCCACTTGCTGAATTCCTCGTCAGGAGGAAATGCGGTGATCTTCGCGGTTATGTCCTCATTCGAGGAAACGTCGAAAGCAACGAAACACTTCCGACCTTCCATACCTTCGCCGCGCCGCCAACGATCCCAAGCCTTCTTATCTTGAGCGCAGGCATCCCATTTTTTGATGGACAGCCAGCGCGTGACCGCGTCGATCCACTGATTAGCGTGGTAACAGCGGAAGTGCTGTTCAGCGCGGGGGTTATCTTTGGCAATCGCCACCTCGCGCCGCAGGAACTGGATCGTTGGCGATATGCCCAGCGATGGATTTGCTTTCGACCACATGGCTTCATCAGCCCAATCATCTTCTGGATCGAGGGCAAATATCACGACCAGCGTCGACGGTTCGTCGATCCGCCCGTCAAGGATGGATCGACTTTCCTCCCAAAGACCCCAGCCTGTCGCATTCGACTTCACACCGGCGGTCGACGCGTACAGTTCGATCGGCTCAAGCCGGGCACCTGTACCCTGTCGCAGGAAGTTCGCCAGATCGGGCGTTTCCCACTCGTGCATCTCGTCGCCGGTGATGACGGTCGGCGACTTGCCGTGCTTGCCTTCCGGCTTGCCCGACAGCAGCTCAAACAGCGCGCGGATCTTCGGCAGATAGATCGACTTCTTGAACATCTGCGTGTCACCGAGAGACGGCGACATGCTGATCATGGCCTTCATCTTGTCGAAGATGATGCGGGCTTGCTTCTCGTCGCGGGCGAACACGAAACCCTGACCGCCGACAACACCATCAAGGATGAAGAACAGCAGCGATAGGGCGGCCAGAAACTCGGATTTGCCGTTCTTACGTGGCACCCACAACATGAGGCGCCGAAAGATCCGGACATGCACAATGGTCGGCTCGCCGTTTTGCTCATCCAGGATTTCGTTTGGTGCCTTCCAGCCGACGAGCAGCCTAACGATGATCTCTTGCCATAGGCCGAGGCGAAAGGGTTTGCCGGCAAAGCGATCCTCTGTCAGACGGAAGACGGTCGGGAAGAGCGTTACCGCCGCATCAGCCTTGGCATAGTCGAACCATGCGCCGGACACCGTACAACACCGGCGCCATGCGATGCGCGCCCATTCCCAGCCGTGCTTATCAGCCGCGTCGGTGATCCATTCCGGTTCGGGCCACAGCTGCGCACCGGCGGACGCCTGAATAGCAGCAGTTGAAATGCTGTCCATGATCAGTTCGGCCGGCCTGGCGCTGCTGAATCGAAGGACTTCAGGATGCCCATAACGTCCTGCTGGCTCGCTTCAGGCGCAGGGGCTGTTGGCTTCTCACCGGCAACAGGCTGCTGATCGCCCCAAAGCGGTAGGTTACCGAGACCATGGGCGGCGGCCTGGTCGCGCATGATCTTGTAACGAGCATCAGGACGCATGCCGAAGGTAGCCTCTAGATCGCGCAGCATTTTTTCGATGTCCTGGCAGGCCTGCCAAGCCGGATGACGCTTTTTCGTCAGGTTGCCGTTCGTATCTTTGGCTTCAAACCATGTCCCTTCTTTCTGGACGGTGATGTCAGCGGCAATCCACTCGACGATATAACGGCAGTAGCGCGATAGCGGAGTTGCATCGAGATCGTTCAGCAGGTTCAGCCGCTCAAGCTTCGGCGCCAGATCATTCCAGATCTCGGTTGCCTTGCGGCTGCGCTTGAGCCACTTCGGCGGGCGAACCTTGCCGATCGCGACCGGCGTTGCCGCCTTTGGCTCGCGAGCCTTCTGCACTTCCGGTGCAGACATGCGCTTGCCGGGCGCGCCTTTTGCAGCCTGTTGCTCTACGGTATCGGGCTTGCGACCACGTGCCATCGTTCGCCCTCCTATTTGGCGACAGAAAAAAATATTTCGGTAATTTCGCGGCGACGTGCGCGGGCACACCCACCGGTCTAGCCCCTCAAGGCTCCAGACTTTTGACCCGCCCCCCTACCTATGAGGGGCGGCGGCTCGCTCTTCGGCCTGCTTCACGATGTCATGGTGATCAGGGCAGAGAGGCTGCCAGTTCGACCGATCCCAGAACAAGCGTTCGTCGCCGTAGTGGCGCTTGATGTGGTCGATGACCAGGTGCATACGCCGTGGGTTGCTCTGCAGCTCGCCTGCCATCGTCAGGTGACCCGCGTTCAGCAGGCCAACCTGTTCACATCGACGACAGAACTGGTTGTCAGGCTGAGCGAGGAAGTCGGCGCGCTCGCGTTGCCAGCGGCTGGTCTTGTACCATTGGCGGCCAGGCTGCCTATCACGCTCGCGATCATACTCGCGTTCGCGCTGCTGGCCGGTAGGCGTACCACGGAGACGGAAGGACTTCGGCTTGCTTGCCATACCCTATGAACGACAAAGGCGACCCGAGGGCCGCCTATCGTTCTTGTGATGAGACATAGCTTGCGCACTGGCCTTGAATCGGTGCCTCCGTTGAGGCTGTCAAGGCAGGGTCTGACCGGCATACCCACGTGGAGGTTTCCCTCACTCCTGGCCCGTTCTTGTCGGGCGAGTCAAACGCTTGCTTCAGGATCATCAGATCATCCGTGGAGCGAATAAGCTCATAGTTTTCCGAGCAGTGCAAGAGGGGTGGAAACCGTCTTCACTTGATCGCCAAAGCGCACTTCAACAACAGCCTCCACCGCGATCGGCTTCACTCCGCGCATCACCGTCATCTTCCGGATCTTAAGGATGCGGCCGGAATAGCCGATAAACGGCCCTTCGTCGAAGCGCACCCAGTCGCCCTTTACGAACATTTCAGAGTGGGCGCTGTTAGCATCATACTCGCCAAGCTTGATCTTGAATCTGCTAACATCTTCATCGGAGACACGATGCGGGTTTTCTGTGCCGCCGACAAAGCCGACAACCTGCTTTAGGTTCGCCAAAGCGACAAATGCAGCGGGCGATGGCACGATAGAAACGAGCAGATATCCAGGCAGGGCAGGGCGGGCACCACGCTGCACAACACGGTGCCGCACGACCGCTTTACCGCCATCGATCAGCGGCAAGTAGGCACGAACATTTTCATCCGACAGGCGCTTTTCCACAGCCCTTTCGCAGCTAGAGAAGGTCTCCAGCACGTACCAATGACGATCACCGTTCTGATTCGCGCTTGCAAGGTGGAGCATGCGTGCACGGATGGCGCGCAGGTTCGCCTGCCTTTCCAGTACGGGCATCAGCCGTGCCATGTCGAAATCCTTGCCCATGGTGATTGTTCTATGCATCGTCATTGCCGCGTCCCTCGCTGATCGTCTGTTCAAAATCCGCCATCGCTTCACCTGGCTCGCCCGCCGGGAAGTACAGCCAGTTCACGCCACTCGGGATGGGAAGCCAGGGCCACCCCATCCGCGCATGTAAGTCACGCCACGCGGCAGCCTGTTCGCTATCGCGATGGACCTTTTCAAAGCCTTCGGAGACCACGACGAGCGGCGCCGACACGGTCACCCCCTGCGCACGCTCGGCAAATTCGTGCATGGTGTTAACCTTCGGCCAGCCATACTTTTCACGGCGCTCGCGCTCGACCTGGCGGGCAGCATCGCCACCTGCTGCGACCTGAGAACGTTGGAATGCGGTTAGAACCGGCATAGCCGTTGCCATCGGCTTCAGCAGCTCAGCAAGGCGTAGAGCCATCCACGCGCGGCTGTAGGGATTGTGAACGGCGGGCGTTGCCAGTTCCGATTTGGGATCGCCAAGCTTCTCCCACGCCTTGCCCTTCAGATAGACGCTGGCATATGTGAACTTGCCCTTGATACCCTTCACCGCGCTAATGAACTCAGGCGTACGATCGAGGCAGGCAGCCCGCTCCTCCGCTGTCAGGGCTACAAAATGACGCCATGCAGCATCTTCGCTGTCGCCGATGTAGGTCGGCCATGTCGGATACCAGCGCTTGAAATCACGCTGGATCTTTTTCAAATCCTCTTCGCCCGCATCCCGCGCTCTCTCTCGATCGTTAGAAGGATCGTTAAGAGTATCGTTAATAGGTGCCGGCCCAGAGCCGGCAGGGGGTGCCGGTCTAGGGGCGGCAGGGGGTGCCGGTATACCGGCAGGGGGTGCCGGTGTGCCGGCAGGGGTAGCACCACCCTGGGAGCCAGACTTAGGACCGAATTCCTCTTCATCTTCCTCGTCGAAAGCGGTGAAGACATCGGCGCCCAAGACGCGATCAAGGATGACGCGATACCAATGGGCGCTGTCTCGGCCATCCGCGCTATCCACCTTGCGCTTTTCGACGGCGCCGATCTCAGCAAGGCGGTTGAGTGAATCCTGTACCGTCGAGCGGCCACAACCGAGCTGTTCCGCCATCTTCACCTGACTGCGGCGGCACCAGCCCTCTTTGTTGGTGTAGGTACCGAGAAGGCAAAGCACTTTCAGATCACTGCCCTTTAAGCGTGTATCTGTGACGATCCAAGCCGGGATGATGGAGAAACGCGCATTGCTCATACACACCCTCCCTGCCGTGCTGCGATCTTGAGATCGATGCGCGCCACATTGACCGCCAAGACGACAGTCTGCGGCAGATTGCCGTCAGCTAGGCGCACAGCGTTGACAGCGGCAACGCGCGCTTCGAGATATGCGATGCCTGCAAGCAGACTGACCGACTGAAGAATACGGCGGATTGCCATATGATCACGGCCGAGGACACCGTCAGGGCAGCGCATTAGCCAGTCCTCGCGCTCTGCATGCGTTTGGCAGTCCGCCAACTGCTCGACGATCGGAAGCATTTCGCTCACTTGCCGATCTCCTTTTCGATGCGGCGACCGAGGATGCGCAGGTCGTCGAGTTTCTTGCGCAGATCGGCAAGCTCCTTGGTGCAGGCGTCGAATTTCTTGATCGCGGCATCCTGCAAAGCCACGACCGCCGTCATGCCCTGCTCAATGGCTGTTTTGGCGCTCAGGAACTCGTCGAAAAGCGGATTGGTGCCGGCCTCGCCAAAGAACGCCTCGCGAACCTGCGCCACCCAATCACGCGGCACGCCGAGATCGCGGGCGACCGCGGAATCGCTCCAGGGCGACTTATAGGCGTCGTTGGCATAGACCTCGTCGAGCTTGTCATTGATGATGCGGCGATCATCGCGTGTCATCTCGCGCGGCTTATCCGCCGCAGGCGCGGTTGCGTCCGCCATGGCCTTCGTCCCCTTCTTTCTGGAAAGCTTGGCGTGGACAGGACACAAGTCCTTTCGCGGCGTGCTGCCGACCACCCAATCCTTGTTTTGGAAATGCTGGACCGCCGCGACGGGCGGCCTGCGCTTGTGCCCGCTCTGAAATGCGTAATAGCCAACGGCCTCGCATTCCGAGCAGTTGATTTTCATGGCCTTGACCTGCTGGCCGCCGGCCGTGATCGAGACTTCAGGAAAGGTGCGGCTGGTCATAGCAGCGGCCCTTTCGCATTTTCGTCGCGCAATGCCTCAATGCGGGCGATCTTGTCGCTGGCGCGCGCGGCCAATTCGGCATCACCGATGCTTTCGGCGTGGCGCAGCATCAGTTTGGCCCTGTGGATGACAGGTCCGAACCGGTCGGTTTCAATCGCGCCGGCCTTGACGGCGAGAGCGCGCTTGGAAAGAGCGATATCGAAATGCACCCAACTGGCGTTGCGATGCTTGCCGAAAGACAGCGTCGGGTGACCCTGAATCCATTTGCGCTGCACCCTGATCGTGTCAGCCATGGCCAGCAGCTCGGCGTCTGTATCGGCCCACATATGGCACATGACCATGTTGCCGAAGGCGGCCTTCATATCGTCGACATAGACGCTCATCGGCCACCTCGCTTCCAAATGTCGTAATCGCTCAGCAGTTTCAGGCAGGCCTGGCGGGCGCGATCGTCCGTGTTCAGAAGCGTCTTGCTGCTGATATTGAGGACGCTTTTCAGGCGCGTGTCGGCTTCGGCCTTGCTGCGCACCGGGCCACCAGCGCCGCGCGTTTCGAGAAAGCGCTGAAAGATCCGCCACGAAAGCATGATGGAGACGGTGCGGGTCAGGTCGTCAGAATCGGTCTTGCGCTTCAGGCGCTCGATTTCCGCGCGCAGTTCCTGCACCGTCTCGACGGCGCGACTGCGCAGACCAAGGAAGAGAAACAGGTGATCGAGCGCGCTGGCGATGATTTCGATTTCGTCGTGCAGAGCATCGCTGTTAATCGTCAGCAGCAACGCGTCCTCGCCCGTCGAGCGTCGTGTGACGATACGGATCTTGTCGCCATCCGCATCCACGTGCCAGACATCGCCAGCAAGACGGTCGGCGATATCGGTAAGACGGGCGAGCTTCGCTTTCTGGCGGTCGCGGTCGGTCAGCGGCGCGTTCATGCCGCCTCGCTTTCCGCCGCAGCTGCCGGCACAAAATCATCCCAAAGCACGCGGTCGAGTTCGGTGCGGCTCGCATAGTTGCCATCTGCGTCCAGCTCCCAGATGAACCAGGCGGTATTCATGGAACTGGTCGAAACAGGCCCATCCCATCCGTCGCGGTGCATCATCGGAAGACGGTGCGAAAACGCCCATATCCGCGAAGGCTTATGGTCCTGCAGCGCGAAATTGCGGTCAGCATCCTCAAAGCCGAAGTAGAAATTGATGTTGAGCAGCAGCGCCATCTTGCGAGGGCGATGGACGCGCAGCGCATGCGCGACGAAGGCATTGAGGTTTTCGCCGTAGGGCGGGTTGGTCACGATACTGACCGGCCTGCCGTCCATCGGCTCCGTCGCCATGAAATCGCACACGTCCTGCACCGCGCCGAACTGGTCAGCCGTGCCGTAATCGACGATATCTGACAGAATCAGATCATCATGGCCCGCCGCTTCCAGCAGGCGAACGATGGCGCCGCGCCCGCAGGCCGGCTCCCAAATCGTTCCCTCGAATTTCTCAAGCGCGAGCAACGCCCACATTGCTTCCGGAGGCGTTTGGTAAAGATTGTTGCTGCGCTCTTCCTTCGTGGCGGTTTTCGTGCCGATCGATGCGCGAAGATTGGCGCGCGTCGGCTCCAGACCCGCCCTAAGCCGTGCGCGAATCGCCTTCTCGATCAGACCCGGCTCGCGACCTTCGGCGGCTGCGAGCTTGCGCGCCTCATGAATTTCTTTCCGCGAAAGACCTGTATTTTCAGATGTTAACTCGTTTCCATCGGAAACGGCTTTCGGCCGACCACCCTTAGAAACGAGACCAGCCGCGCGCGCGGCATCCCATTCGTCGGCGATCAGCATTTTCGCGCGCGTCTCGATCAGAAGCGCGTCACCCTGCAGGCGACGAGCCTTTGCAACCAGCGCCTCGGTTGCGCCGAACTTTTCGGCAAAGCCTGCCTCCGTTTTCGCCTGCTCATAAGCGCCGGCAGCAACAATCCTGGCGCGAATGATGTCGCCGTCGTCAAGCAAAGCGCGAGCGCGTTGCACCGTGGCGACCAGACCGGACGTGTCCGCCTGCGCCGCAGCCGCGATTTCCGCGTCATGTGCAGCGCCGGCTGTTTCGGCTACCGCCGTTATGGCGCCGTCCTGATCGAGCAGCCTTTGCGATGGAAACCAAAGGTCAGCGTCTTTCTTGTCGCGGCGCAGCAGCCCCTTGCCGTTCAGACGAACACAGGCGCGACGTTCCGACAGGTCGCCGCTCTTGTACTGTCCGTTGTCGACTACATCGCGCAGGATCTGAGCGGCGCGATCGCCCGTCTTTGGCGCCGCGCTCATTGTGCACCGCCGATCATGAAGCCGTCGAGGCGGGCCAGTTCCTGCATGGCAAGCGCGATTTTGCGGCGGATGCTCTGCCGTTCGGCGGCATCCACATAGCCATCCTCGATCGCGCGGGCCGTCTCGTGGCCTACATCGTCGAGGATGCGATGAAGGCGAAGAACGCCGGTAGGGCTGAGATCGGCCGATATCATCTCGCAATGAACATCGCGCACCAGCTCGTAGCCAAGTTCGCGCGCCATCGTCGACAGGATGAAAGGATGATCGGCGCGACGATCCAGCTCGACAGCCAGATCGATGCGAATGAAGTTTTCGCGCCACTCGTGATTGAACGACGCATATTTCGAGAGGGTTGAAATCCCGATCGAAAGGATCTCGGAAACCAGCGAAACGCCGCCGAGCGCTTCATAAGCGGCTACGGTAGCAGCTTTCAGCGCACGCGCGCCGATGTCAGAAATTGAACGCACGAAAGCACCTCGCAGTTTGGCAAGGAAAAAGATCGGAGAAAGGATTCAGTGAGTGCTGGACGGCGACACCGTAAGGATGCCGTCAGGACATCACGGAGGCCCACATGATTGCGGCAGACAAAAACGCAGGAAACCATCGGCGCGAAACAGGGCGAGGCTCATACTACCGCCTCCCTTGCTTCCGCCGCTAAATCCGCCAGACGCTCCAGCGTCACATCGCAAATCTCTCGATCAGCAGCAGCCTCGATCATGCGCTTCCAATAGCCGGCGGGGATTGATCCGCGCCGACGCATGGCTTTCGCGGTCTCGTAAGGGACCGCCAAGTCATCGGCGAACGCGGACAATGAGGGCCAAAGATCAATGAGCAGAGCGTGAAACATGCCATATAGGTGCAATACACACCTACATATGTCAAGTGACGATGGATGTGATTTGCACCTTCAAACGTAGGTACAATTTACACCATGACCGACAGAATAGAACAATTTGAGAAAGCAGAGCGAGCCAAAAGGCTTGCACAAGCGCGCGTCAACGCGGGTTTTGGCGGCTATCGCAAGCTTGCGCAACGGTTCGACTGGAATGAAAACACCTACAAAGGTCACGAGCTACGTGGAAGCTTCAGCCTGACCGACGCGCGGAAATACGCCAAAGCGTTCAAAGTCTCGCTCAACTGGCTTTTCATGGGAGCCGGCGAACCGGACGATATCGACGAAGAGCCGATCAAAGCAACGGATGTTCCGCTGATATCGTGGATCAGCGCCGGGGCGCTCGGGGAACATGAGGGGATAACCGAGTTGGCCGATTTCCCCACAATCCCCGCTCTGGATCTTCCTGACGGCGATTGGATTGCATTGCGTGTCGTAGGTGATTCGATGAACAAGATCTCACCACCTGGTTCGATCGTGTTCGTGAACCGTCGCGACAAGCGTCTTGCACCAAATGCATGCTATGTCGTTGCGGACGAGTCCGGAAACGCCACCTATAAACGATATCGCCCTAACGATAATCCGCCATTCCAGCCGGCATCATATGCCGACATAGAAGCCCCTGATTTTCAGGGAGCGGTCACGGTGATTGGCCGTGTCAAGCGGTCAGTTATCGAGATGTAAGGGAAGGCGCGCGCCTAATCGCGCGCGCATTTTTTCATAACGTAGGCCGTATCTTCAATCTGATCGGCGTAGGCCTTCAGAAGTGGCAAGAGCTGCTTGCGAAGAGCTTCCATCTTCTCCAGTGCCGCGCGTTGCTCTCCGTCGAAGTTTTCACTTATCTTTGACGTATCCTGTCCTTCGAGGCCTGTAGCGACATCTCTCATCGCAGGCCCCAAGGGCTCCAAGACCGGTGCGTAGATCTTACACGCTGCCTGGTCGGCATTCGCCGAGGCAGCAAAACCGATAATCACACAAACGACTGTCGCACGGCGCCTGAACATGGCTCGCCCCTCACTTTTTCGACCAGAACGTTAGCCTGATGTATCGGGTTCAATCAACCGCGAATCACATTGATAAGATGATGCAAATTGCACCTACGATGGGCAGCTGTTTATGGTTGTTTTTGGCGTAGGTGCAAAACAGACCTATTTTGTGCTTGCCTGGCATAGGTGCAATGTGTACCTATTTCTCATCCGGTCGATTTCCTCCCATCCCCGGATGCCGCGAACCGCCGCTGTCCCTTCCTCCGGACAGCGGCGAGCGGCGGGAAAAACCGGAGCAAGCCATGAAAACCAAATCCGATACCACCGCAACCGACGCCCTCGATATCCAGCTGATGATCAAGCTGACCCTTGAGCGCAACAGCATCTCCAAAGAAGACGCGCTGAAAGCTGGCATCAGCGAAGCCAGCTTCAACCGCAACTTTGAGGCCGTCGCCGCCGGCGTGCGCGCCGCGAATATGGAATTCGCCGCCTGAGCCGATCCGGTTCGGCAACCGTCACGTCCCACCCCTGGCGTCGACGGTTTCCGAAACGGATCAAAGGAGGCATCCGAACGTGAACCACTTCACCCCCCGCATCAGCCAGCGCCCGAGTGCACCCGCCGTGTCTTCGGCGGCGCTCACCGCCCTTGTCGGCATTCAGCTTGTCGTCGCCGTCATTGCGTTCGCGTTCGTGATCGCGGGGAGGGGCTGACCATGGGCAAGCGCAGCGCAAACCCCACGTTCCGCGTCCACTTCGACGACGGCACCAAGCTCAAAATCAGCGGTGTCGACGGCCGCGACGTGCCGAAGGTCGCGAAAGCCCAACACGACGGCATCATCCGCAAGATCAAAGTCGTCAAAGACGACCAGACGCAGCGCGCGGCGAAATAGCGCGCCACCCCCTCAACCGGAGACCGATCATGAAAATTCGTGACGCCAAAACCCTGCTCGCCACGCTTGAAGGCGGCAAGGTCAACGATGATCTTTCAAACACACTGAACGCGACGGTCAAGGCGCTGACCGACATGGCAATGGACAATCACCGTGGCACCTTCAAGGCCCGCGTTTCGCTCCATTTCGATCTTGTCGTCGAGGACGGCGGCGAAATGGTCGCTCTCAATCCGCAGATTCCCATTCCCAAGCTGCCGCAACTGAAGCGTCGGACCACGATGTATTTCACGACCGACGACGGCGGCTTTTCGACCGAGCACCCCCAGCAAATGGACATGATCGGCGGCCCTCGCGAGATCATCCACAACCGCTAAGCCTGCAACCCGTCAGAAAGGAAGACCCATGACGAGCAAGACCAATGACACCGCCGCCACGCTTGAAGCCGCCGCTTCGCCGCTGCTCAACGTCGGCGCACCCGTCGACCTCGAAACCCTCAAGAAGCTTTGTGATGCCGCCGGCTCGGGCTTAGCCGTGATCGCCAACGATGCAAAGGCGATTGGCGTACCGGATAGCATTCCGGTTTTCATCAATCGCACCACCGGGAAGCCCGAGAGTGTCGCGGCGCTGTTCGACGAGTGGCGCACCGTGCCCAAGCGCAAGAGAGGAACGGCCGTCGTTAAGACGCTGGAGAGCTTCACGAGACTCACCAAGCGTCATGCCACCAGCGATAGTGTAATCTTCGCTGATACCAATTGGCGCGAGCCGTCGCTTATGTCGATCATCGACTATCACTCGATCGAGCCGGGCGGTGCTGCCGACAATTGCAGCCACCGCATCCAGTATCCGTTCCCCCTCACGGAAGAATGGCAGGCCTGGGTATCAATCAATGGCAAGCCGCTCAATCAGGGCCAGTTCGCCGAGTTCATCGAAGATCATCGCGCCGACCTTGCCGCGCCGCATGAGGATGAAATCACCTATTGGCAGGAAATGCTTGGTGGGAAAGTGGCCTATCCCAACGAGCTGCAGATGCTGTCGCGCGGCCTGAAGATTCATGCGGAGACGAAGGCCAGCAGCGCGGTGACGCTGGCGACGGGCGAGGGCGAGTTGACGTGGGAGGAAACCCACACCGCCCGTGATACCAAGGGCGGCAAGATCATCGTGCCAAGCCTGTTCATGATCTCCGTCGCACCCTTCTACCAGGGTGAAAAGGCACGCCTGCCGGCTCGCTTGCGCTACCGCATGCCGCAGGGCGGCGGTTCTGTATCCTGGTCGGTCCACCTCTATCGGCCCGACATTTATGTGACGGAGCAGGTCACGCGCGATCTGGAGCGCGTGGCGGCTGACACCGATCTGCCGGCCTACCAGGGCAAGCCCGAGTAATCACCCGACCCGGCAAACGCAGAAAGGGCGGCTCAACGCCGCCCTTTTTCACAACGACCCGTATCCGGAGCCAACTATGAACAGGATAGAAAACCGCGTCAGCCGCATGGAATTCGACGAGGACGCCATTCGCAAGGCCTATCTGGCCGGCGAAACTGCAAGCTCGATCGCGGCCCGCTGCGGCGGTCACAATTGGCGCGCCGTCTCCACCTTCATTTCCGACAATAAGCAGGCATGGCTCGACGAGGCCCGCTTCAGCCGCATCGTATCCGACGATCGCCGCACGGTGCTGCCGTGGGTTGGGACGGAAAAGAGCGGCGGCGCCTACATCATGCCGATCTCACTGCCGCGCAACACCCTTCACCTTCTGGCTTTGGCGGACAAGGCGAATGGGCATGTCTGACGACTGGCGCTTTGTCATCCTTGGCGCCTTCGGTTGGGCGCTGCTGGCGATCCTCGTTGCCCTCATGATTGCCATTGGCCGCAAACGGAGAAAACGGAAATGACCGATAATCAGCTTCTTTTCGCTGAAGCATCCGCCGCAGCTGCCGGCAATGTCGACGAGGCCGATCCGCGCCGCGTCTTGCTGGCCGTGCTGGGATGCGCGGCGACATGGGTTGCGGAAGCCCGCATCATCGGGAACGTGCGCGCAGGCGATATCAGCCGCGCCATCAGCTCAGTCCTACATACCGACTACAGCGCCGTTGATCGCTTCGCGAACGCCATGAAAGCCAAGCTCGCGAAGAAACGCGCGGAAGGCTATGGCGGATGGGACGATCCAGACGAATGCACGATCGAGCATCTATCGAAGCTGCTGATCAGGCATGCGCTGAAGGGCGACCCGATCGACGTTGCGAATTTCGCAATGATGATCCACCAGCGCGGCGCCGCGATAACGGCCGGCGAGTCCGCAGAGCCGCGAGCAGCGTGGTATGAGGACAGCACCGGCTGCTTTCATATGAGTCTCGACGTTGCGCTGATCGAAGGCAATGCGCGCGATAATGGTCACGAGATCGGCTATCTATATGGCGATCCCGTCGCGCCGTTGGCCGAAGCCGATGCGGACACTCGCCCGCGCTACAGCATGAAGCGAATGCGCGATGAGATCGCAAAATCAGCAGAGCGCGAACGCCTGCGCTTTGAAGGCGACCTCGACAAGTGGATGAAGGCCATAGGCGCCGGTATTACCGGCTATCAGCCGGAAGCCTACGCCTTGATGGATATGGCTTGCGCTGAGTTGGTAACGTTGCGCGCCAAGGTCGACGAGTTGCAGACCGAAGTCTTTGTCAAACAGACTGAGGCCAGCGGCTATCTGAAAGCCGTCGAGCAGCTGCAGCATCGAATCAGCGAACGCGACGACGATAGCGTTGGGATCGGCATGGCGATTGCAGCCGCCATCATCATGCGCGTTTGGGGTCATGATACTGAAGCAAGGGAAATCATCAGCGCTGCCGCCCTCACAACGGAAGCGCGTCTTCGCGAGATTGGCGTTGAGGATTACGATCTTGATGCTCTTCGGCCGATATTAGATGAGACCCGCTCTACTCTCCAACAGGGAGACAGCGCATGATCGATTACCTCAATCTGGCCGCACGCGTAGCGGCAGGCGATATCAAGGAGCTGAGCATAAAACAGCCGTACCCGCATCACATCTTCCACGACGGCAAGGATGTCGAAAACAGGGACTGGCCGACCAAGGTTCGCGGCTGGTTCATCGTTCATGCCGGCGTTTCCAAGTCTGAGCTGGACAAGGATGACGAGCGCGATATGGCGTTGCCGCGCGGTGCCGTTGTCGGAATGGCCTGTATTGTAGATTGCGTCACCGAAATGGGAAGCCGCTGGTTTTACGGCCGCTATGGCTTCGTCCTCCGCGATTCTTTCCCGCTTCCACTCATTCCCTGCCGTGGGCAGCTCGGTTTTTTCAACCTCGATCGCGAGATGAGGCAGACTGTTGCCGACGCGATCACGGCACATGGAAGGACGATTTCATGACGGCGCTGCCCTACGTCTATCGTTGGAATCGCCAGGGTCGCAAAGGCCAGCACTGCGAAGTCATCGCACGCGGCACCATGAACAGCTGCTGTGTCCGCTTTGGGGACGGCTACACGATGGTCACGAGCCGGAATGCGCTCGCCAAGGTGAAGGAGGGGACCAATGTTTCTCCCGCAACCCATCCCGCTTGAGGAAGCTGCCGGCCTGCTCGGCATCACCGAAGTCGGAAACCCCGCCCGTGTGGTGCGCGAATTGATTCGCCGCCACGAAATACCCTTTGTGCGCTGTGGACGAACGGTTAAGTTGCGCCCTGATCAGTTGCGCCTGCTTTCCGAGAAGATGGTCGAATGCCCCTCAAGCTCAAACGAGATGAAAAGTCCGGAATATTCTATGTCACCGGTACCGTCACAATCTGGCGAGATGGGCAACCTAATTCAGTTGAGGTCCGCCGATCGACCAAAGTCCGCGACGAAGCCCAGGCAGACGCAATCCGCCGGCAAATCGAAAACGAGGCTGCGGAGCGAAATATCACCGGTCGTGAACCCACTGTCACGTTCCGCGCAGCGGCGGAAAAATATGTAAGGGACGGCGGCGAGGCGCGCTTCTTGCGGGCCAGCCATAAAGAAGGCGAACCCTTCCGCCTTCATTCACGCTTCGACCTTTTCGCGGCGAAGCCAATAGATCAGATTAAAGAAGAGCTGATCAACACTGAAGGGAAAAAGCATTACCCGAATGACTCAACGCGACGGCGGCAATGGCATGGCCCGATCATTGCGGTCATGCGCGCCAACAAGTTCCGACCTGAAATCACCCGGCCCGACGACGGCGAGAAGCGAACGCACTTCCTGCGACCTGACCAGGCGCTGACATTCCTGACACACGTTTCCGCGTCACGCTTTCCTAACCCATGGTCGCCAGCGCTCGCCACTTTCCTTTTCGGCCAGGGCGCGCGCGTCGGCGAGACGTTGATGGTCGACGGCCGCGATGATGTCTCGCTGGAGCATCGCTATGCGATCCTGCGCGACACGAAGAATGGCAAAGAGAGGATGGTCAATCTGTGCCCGCGCGTCGTGGCCGCGCTGTCGACCTTGCCGAACCTCGGCACCAAAGGCCCGCTTTTCCTTCGTTACGACGGTCGGCCGTATGAGAAGAAGAAGGACAGGGGCTATAAGCTTTCCTTCTGGACGCGCGCGATCAGCGATATGGATTTTGACACTTCTATATATACACCGCACGTCGCGCGGCATTCATGGGCGACCTGGTTCTATAGCCAGACAAAGGATGTCGTGCGCCTGAAGGCGGAAGGTGGATGGGAATCAGACGAATGGGAGCGCTACGTCAAATTGGCAAACCCATCGATCGGCCGACTGGCCGCCAAGCTCGGATTTTCCTTCGATACCGAGAACGAAGAGAGATCAGACTCTGCGGAAAGTTTGCGGTATCAAGCGGAAAACTAAGGAAAGTTCGCGTCTGTTCCCGTTTTTGGCCGTCAGAACTTTTCAGCCGAATAATCAGCAGACACTACAAAAAAGCCTTGCAATCCTAAGCGCATCACCATAGTTAGGCCGCACCGGAGAGGTGGCCGAGTGGTCGAAGGCGCTCCCCTGCTAAGGGAGTATACCAGAGATGGTATCGTGGGTTCGAATCCCATCTTCTCCGCCAGCCCCACCGTTTCTACGCCATGTCGCGATATTCTGCTTAACCGCCGCCGAATGCCGCACGGCATCAGCGGAAGCGGGAAAGCGTTTCAGTCGTCTTTTCCCACAATTGTCGCCGTGCTTCCTCGTTATCCGCGGGGGCAACAGGCGTCAGCAGGCGCGCACTCTTCGCCGAGACATATGCCCCGGTCTGTTTGCCGAAGGCCGGATCGGTGGCCAGCCTCACGATGGCCCCTGCGCCACGCTCGGGATTGCCAATGCCAAGCCACGTCAGCAACCCGGCGACTGGACGAGCAAAGCTGAGTTCACGGCCGAGCCCGGTGACATTGAAACCCGGAGATAGGCAATTGACGACGACCCCCGTCCCGTCGAGCTGCCGGGCTAGTTCGAGGGAGAACATGATGTCCAGAAGCTTGGTGCGGCCATAGATCCTTGAGGATCCCCGTGCGGTGAAGGGGGCGATGTCGAGCAAATCCTTTTCGATGTCGAAAGCGCCACTCTGGCGCGAGGCTTCCGAGCCGACGGTAACGATGCGCGATGGCGCAGAATGCACGAGGGTTTCGCGCAGCGTATCCGTCAGCAACCAGGGAGCGAAATAGTTGACGGCGATCATTTCCGCATAGCCGTCCGCGGTGACGCGCTGCTCGAAGGCGTGCAGTCCTGCATTGTTGATGAGCACATCAATGCGCGGATGCCGCGCAGCAATGGCCTTGCCGGTCCTCACCACCGCCGCCAAGTCGGAGAAGTCGACGAAATGCACATCGACCGGCGTGCCGGGCGCGACTGCCTCGAGCGCGGCGGAAGTTTGGTCGGCCTTGGCCTTGCTGCGCGCGGTCAGGATGAGGTGCGCCCCGCATCGGGCTAGGCTCAAAGCGGCGAGCTGACCGATGCCGTCGGTAGCGCCGGTGATCAGAATTTTAGGACGAGCGGACATTTGGCACGGCACCATTTAGTTGATATATGTCCATTAGTCGGATTAGTGGACAAATGTCCACTAAATTTCTTTGAGGGGTACGCAATGAGCAAGACGCATACGGAGCTTGTGACGGAATTGGGTCGCGAACTGAACGCCCTGCTCGTGGCGTCCCGCACGGTCATAGCCGCTTCGGCCGCCCGGTTTCGTCCTGATCTTCAGCCGGCCGCCTACCAGCTTGCGGCCATGCTTGCCGGCCAGGGTGCCACAAAGGCAGGGCGCCTCGCGGACCGGCTCGGTATGGACAAAAGCGCCGTCAGCCGGTTGGCAAAAACGCTTTGCGACAATGGGCTTGCGCAAGCCTCTGCTGACCCGGACGACGGGCGGGCGATCGTCTACAGCCTGACGGACGCGGGCCGTGAAGGAATTCAAGCCGCGGACGCGGTCAAATCCGACGCGTTCCTTTCGCGCGTAGCTGGGTGGGAGAATGAAGAACTCACCCTGTTCATCGGCTTACTGAGAAAGTTCAATCGTTTTTGAAAAGCAAATGGCGGCACGGGCATTTCGACGACAAACATCCGGCAAAATGCGGCTTTAGAGGGCTATGGCGTAGACATAGTGCTCATCATCATCGGGCGCGGCCCGCCAGCCCCGCCTATTTCCCTCGATGGCCCGATAGAGCCGCCGACCACCGCATACCACACGCGGGGTAGGAATCACCGATTCCACGCTATAGCCCGATACGGCGCCATCAAATCATAATTGAGTCCAGCCGATATCGTCCCGTCGAACATCTGGAAAGTCGTCAGGGAAACGGCTCGGTAGCCGTTTTGACCGCCCGTGGCGACTGGTGCTGATCACCGCAGATGAGCCGTTGGCTGGCTGATGCCCGGTTGGCTCGCGACAGCGCGCCCAGCAGCGTCGAGGTGAACGAGGCCCGCAGCGCGTCACGCAGTTCCATGTGAAGTGCGCCAAGGGCGGGTTCGTCCTTGTAAGCGGCAAGGAGACTGGGTGGCGGCGGGGCATAGGCCGACGCCGCGCCCGCTGAAAGGAGGCTCATCAGGCAGAACATTTGCGCGCCATCGCCAAGCTCCGGCACATGGTGTCGCACGAGGACAGTCATGGTCGCGAGCCTGCCGAGGGAGGACCGCTTGTGCCTCTTGATCGTCTCGACCGAGACATTGTGCTCCAGGACGCCGCCCTGCGCGCCGAAGAGGCTGCACAGCGCCGACTTCTACGACCAAGCCGTCCAACGGCGCCTGTGGCCGTCTCCGAAGAGCTTACCGGAGTGACGTTTCCGGTGAGGTGAAGCGGCGTCAAACATCGCCAATTGTCCGATACGGCCGCCCGCCGATTGCCGCAAAATGCGAAATATCTGCTTATCTGTCGGATGATTATAACGATCTCACAGTTCTCATCTTCGTCAGGCGTGGCCCGCCATTCCTATCAAATCGTCAGTATTAGCCGCCGGCCGTTCCTCAAATCGGAATTGCGATAGATCGGCCAACACAGGCCCACCTCCGTTGCTGCCTGTTCAATTCTTCCACGGATGCGTTGCGGCATCGCAATAATCTCGCCATGGGGCCGCTCCGTCATCCAATAGCGAATCGTCCACGACGGAATCATTTGGGTACCTGCATCGATTTGGGACGGCAGGTGAGCTGTTTCGCCGCCGCCCACTACCTGCAATCGCAACGGTAAATGTCGTAAATGATCCCTGAGACGTCGCGAAAGCCTGCAATTCGCCATGGAACGGCTATTTTTGCGCCCAATTCCATTTCTTCGGCGATGTTTGCGCCTGTCTCGTAAGTCCCCGTGGATTAAAGATTTTCTTAACAAAGTCTAAACCTATATTGCGGCGGGGTTGCCGATTTGTGTCCTTTCGGCAACAGGACTTAGGGAAGGCTAACGCAAATCCCCCTTTCCGAGTAGATGTCGATTGCGTGACAGAGCGCGTCTTGTATTTTCACTCTCGGAAGCGAGGGCGATTGATCGTCCACTTCTTGAAACGCGAGGATGGGACAGGGAATACCTTCGGGTAGTTCTCATTCTCGAACAAAACTTTGACTGGAGGTCAATAATGAACATCAAGAGCCTTCTTCTCGGCTCCGCTGCCGCTCTGGCAGTAGTTTCCGGTGCTCACGCAGCCGACGCTGTCGTTGCTGCTGAGCCGGAGCCGCTTGAATACGTCCGTATCTGCGACGCTTACGGCGCCGGCTACTTCTTCATCCCAGGCACCGAAACCTGCCTCAAGATCGGCGGCAAGGTTCGTACCGAAGGTCAGTGGTACGACGCTTACAACCCGAACAGCCGTTTGGGTACGCTGTGGCACACCCGCGCTGAGTTGAACGTCAACACTGCGACCGATACCGAATACGGCCCGCTGAAGACCGAGACCATCATTCGTTGGGACTGGAACGACGGCAACACGACCAAGACCAACCTGCTGTGGGCTTACATCAGCCTCGGTGGCTTCACCGTTGGTAAGACGGACTCGCAGTTCAACGTCTTCACCGGTTATGCCGGCGACGTCATCAACGACGACGTGGTCTATGACGGCCCGTACGAGCTGAACCAGATCACCTACAACTACGATGCAGGCAACGGCTTCACGGCTGTGATCTCCGTCGAAGATTCCAATTCCGGTACGGGCGCCACTGGCTCTAACGGCGAAGACAGCTCCGACCATTACGCTCCTGACGTTGTTGCCGGTGCCGGCTTCAAGTCTGGCGCATGGGGCTTCAAGGTTGTTGGCGGCTACGACTCGATCGTCGAAGAAGGCGCCATCAAGGCTCGTGTCGATGCTGACTTCGGTGTCTTCTCGGCCTTCTTGATGGGCGGCTGGAACACCGACGGCGACAAGCTGAACAAGTACGCTGGTTCGAACGGTGCTGGCGATGCTTCCGGTATCGGCTGGGGTGACTGGGCTCTTTGGGGCGGCGCAAGCGTTCCGATCAACGAAAAGCTGAAGTGGAACTTCCAGGTCGCTTACACCGACTCGAAGATCTTCGCTGCGACCACGAACCTCAAGTTCAACCCGGTCAAGAACCTGCTCATCGAGCCGGAAGTTTCCTACACCAACTGGGATTCGATCAACGAAGACCAGTGGGCTGGTATCCTCCGCTTCGAGCGTAGCTTCTAATCTGATCTGACGTCTGTCATATCTGATTTCTCTCACTACGGTGAGGAAGAGCCCGGCCTTAACGGCCGGGCTTTTTCGTGTGCGTGATCGAACATAAATCGCGTGTGATTGAAAAGACAAAGACGACTTTTGATTCTTGATTTTTCTAATGCACTATATCCTTATATTCCGGCTTTCCTTCTAAAGTAACTCCAAGTAAAGATCGGCTTTGAGTCCAGCGGATTTGTGACGGTTTTGCGACGTGATTTTTGTGCAACGCACTTTTTGAAACGCGCGTCATAAATGCCGATAGTTTGTATCTGATATTGCTCTGAAAAAAACGATCTGTAGGTTCCAAACCGGAACCGAGACTCACTTTAGTCTCGGTTCTCCCAGATCAGGGGTCAACTTTGAACATCTAGGTGGGGTGGGGCGCGTCGTTTTTCGGCGTGATTTCTCATGCCTAATTGATATTGGAACTGGAGTTACTATGAACATCAAGAGCCTTCTTCTCGGCTCCGCTGCTGCGCTGGCAGCAGTATCCGGTGCTCATGCGGCTGACGCTGTCGTCGCCGCTGAGCCGGAGCCGCTCGAATACGTCCGCATCTGCGACGCTTACGGCGCTGGCTACTTCTTCATCCCAGGCACCGAAACCTGCCTCAAGATCGGCGGCCAGGTCCGTACCGAAGGCGGCTGGTACAACGCTTACAAGGCTGGTCAGGACCAAGGCGCCCGCGGCACATATTGGCATACCCGCGCTCAGCTGAGCATCGATACCGCAACGGACACCGAATACGGTCCGCTGAAGACCAACACGGTCTATCGTTGGGACTGGAATGACGGCAACGCCACCACCACCAAACTGCTCTGGGCCAATATCAGCCTCGGTGGTTTCCTCGTCGGTAAGGCCGATTCGGCCTACTCGACCTTCCTCGGCTACGCCGGCGACGTCATCAACGACGACGTGATCGAATACGGTATCAATGGTACCGACGAACTGAACCAGCTCACCTACAATTATGATGCTGGTAACGGCTTCACGGCTGTAGTCTCGGTGGAAGATTCCAACTCCGGTACGGGTGCCACGGGTGCAAACGGCGAAGACAGCTCTGACCACTATGCGCCGGACGTTGTCGCCGGTGCTGGCTACAAGGCTGGCGCTTGGCAGTTCCGTGTCGTAGGCGGCTATGACTCGATCGTTGAAGAAGGCGCTGTCAAGGCTCGCGTCGATGCCGACTTCGGTATTCTCTCCGCGTTCATCATGGGCGGCTACAACACCGACGGCAGCAAGCTCAACAAGTACGCTGGTGCTGGCGGCGCTGGTATCGGCTGGGGTGACTGGGCTCTCTGGGGCGGTGTTGGCGTTCCGGTCAACGACAAGCTGAAGTGGAACCTGCAGGTTGCTTATGACGACCTGAAGACCTTCTCCGCGACCACGAACCTCAAGTTCAATCCGGTCAAGAATCTACTCGTCGAGCCGGAAGTGACCTACACGAACTACGACTCCGTGAACAAAGACACCTGGGCCGGCATCCTCCGCTTCCAGCGCAGTTTCTAATTCGGTTCGCCGAATCGGATTCGATAAAACTTCTGATCAGACCTCCGATCAGAAAAAACTGGCCCGGTTTTCCCAACCGGGCCTTTCCTTTTGTGCAGTCCTGAATGGCCGAGGGTGCCGTCAAACCGCCGAGAGAAAAGACCGAATTGCATCTGGAATGTCGCCGAGATGCAAAATGGGGGCATGCCCTTGCCCGGTGGCGGTCTTGATGACGGTTCCTTGGTGACGGCTTGCCATTTCGGCGGTGGTAGCAGTTGTCAGAAGCTTTGAATTCTCGCCGCGAATCACCATCAGCGGTATGCCATGGAAGCCTTCGAACTGTGCCCACAGGTCAGGAAGCGGCGCCTCGAGATCAAGCGATTGCATCTGTGCCGCGATAGCGGGGTCGTAATCGGCAACGGGCTTGCCGTCGGTGAAAGCATAGATCGCGCGCGCCATATCCTGCCAGTCGCCGTCGCCGAGGGCGGTAAAGGCGCTGCCGTGATTCTGCCGCAGGATATCTACGGCTTCATCCCAATCAGCAGGTTTTCTGTCACGGTTAAGGTAATCGCGGATATCGACCAGCCCGACCTTTTCCAGGACAGGGCCAATATCGTTGAGAATGACCGCTTTCAGGACATCCGGGCGGCTGGCCGCAAGCATATGCAGCACGAGACCGCCGCGCGACGTACCGATGAAGATGGCCTCTGGGATATCGAGGGCTGCGCAGACGGTCAGCACGTCCTGAGCTTCGACGGCAAGATTGTAGTGAGATTTGTCCGCATCCCATGCGGATGAACCGCGTCCGCGAGCGTCGAGCGTAATCACCCTGCGGGGAACCGTGGGGTCCCGCGACAGAAGCAGGGCCAATTGGTGGAAGTCCCGGGAATTGCGCGTCAGCCCCGGCAGGCAGATGACGGGCGGTCTCGCCAGATTTGCTGATTGCCCGCCGCCATAATCCCGGGTGTAGAGCTGCAGCCCGTCCGGGGCTGCTATCGTTCGGGCAATGAAGCCGCTTTGATCGTCGCTGCGCATGCACCGTGCCTCGTGCTTGGGATGTAACGTCATTTCCGCAGCATGCACAACCGTGGTTGTGGCTTCGGCTTAGCCGCGACCGCTGACGAGATCGTGCACGATGTCGGTCTTTTGTCCGAGGCGTGCCTTGTAGACCTGATAGTTCTCCATCACCCGTTGGACATAGTTGCGGGTTTCGGGGAAGGGGATGCGTTCGATCCAGTCGATGACATCGTCCAGCGACTTGCCGCGTGGATCGCCATAGCGGCTGATCCATTCCGGAACCTTGTTCGGACCGGCATTGTAGGCGATGAAGGTGAGGATATAGGAACCGCCGAACGTGTCGATCTGCTCGCCGAGATAGTGGGCGCCGAGTGTCGCGTTATAGCCGGCATCCTGCGTCAGCTTATCGGCGGAATAGGCCATGCCGTGTCGGCCGGCGACGGCCTTCGCCGTCTTCGGCAAAAGCTGCAGCAGGCCGCGCGCATTGGCCGAGGAGACGGCAGCCGGATTGAAGGCGCTCTCCTGCCGGGCGATGGCATAGGCAAGCGCCTTGCCGGAGCCGGAAATATTGGCATTGTTCGGGATGACGCCGATCGGGAAGGCCAGTGCCGCCACATCGACGCCGCGGCCATAGGCGATCTTGCCGACCTGCAGCGAAAGCTGATGGTTGCCCGAGCGCTCGGCCTGCGCCGCCAGCATGGCGATCTCGCCTGGGCTTTGCAATTGCTTCGCTAGCGCCCGGTAGAGTGCCTCGGCGCGCCAGCCATGTCCCGCCGCCTCCAGACGCGAAATGGCCTGCACGGACTCGCGTGCCTGGAAGCGTTGACGGTCCTCGGTCGAAGGCGATGGATAGGAGACATTCAACGTCTGCCGGCCAAGTTTCTCTGCCGCAAGCTGGCCGTAGAATGTGCTCGGGTAGGAAGCAGCCTTGGCATAGAAATCGCCGGCCTTGCCTGGTCCGCCGCCTTCGGCCGCACGGCCGAGCCAGTACCAGGCGCGAGACTGCGAGATCGGTCCATTCGAAACCTGCAGGATCTTGCGGAAATGCATCGCCGCAGTTGCGCCGTCCTGCAGGCCGCGCAATGCATACCAGCCGGCGTGGAATTCGGCCTCGCCGACATCCTGCGGGCTTTCCGCAACATTGGCGTCGACGACGCCATAGGCGGCCTTGAACTCACCCTGATCCACCAGCCCGCGGCTGACGATGCGTTGTTCGTTCCACCATTGGCCGGGATCGACGAGCGCGCTGCGGTCGCGCGGCATCTGCGCCAGAAGGTTGGCGGCATCGTCATATTTGTTCTGGCGGCGGAGGTTTTCGATCCGCATGAAAAGATAGGCCGGGTCCTTGCGCCATTGCGCATCCATGGCTGCAATCAACCCATCGGCCTTGGCTGAGTGATCATTGACCGCTGCCCACGCTTTGTAGAGCGATTGGGCCTTCCCGAGATCGCCGAAGCGCTTCGCTTGCGCGGTGCGATCGCGGTAAAGCAGATAGTCCATGCGCGCCTTGTGATCGGCAGACGACAGCAGGCCGGAGAATTCCGCGAGGATCTTGTCCTCGAAAGGCTTGTCCAATGCTTCGTTACGCCAGATCTTGCGGATCAGCTTGGCAGCTTGCGCCGAGTTGCCGCGCGCGACGAGCGCGCGTGACAGGATCACCGAGCCTTCGACAGTTTCCGGCTGGGTGTTGCCGAATGCGGCAAGGATTTGATCCGTCGGCGGATTTTCGGTGTAGAGCGCCCGTTCCGAGTTGCCGCGCAGGCTGCCGAGCCCAGGCCACCCGACAAGCTCGCGGGCGGCGGCGGCAATCTCGCCGGAGGGAATGCCCGGCTGACCCGACGTGGCGATCGCCCAGGTCAGAATATGGCGGTCGAGCGTGCCTTCGCCCAAGCCGTTGCGAATGGCAAGCGCCTGCATGGGGTTCTTGTTGGAGAGTGCGTCGAGGCCGGCCTTCAAGTCGCCGTTCACGGGTGCAACGGCAGGGCCGCGCGGGATCGAGGCGGTGCTCATCGGATCGGGCATCGCCATGGCCACATCGGCGCTGCCGCGGGTCGATGTCTGTTCACCGGGAAGCTGCGAGGCAAAAGCGCCCCATGCGACCGCCAAGCCTACAGCGGTCCAGATCGTGACAGGTCTCTTCATCCGGCTACTCACAAAACTATCAGGCCCCTTCCATTTGCCAAATGCTATATTAACGAAACCTTACCGGGGTCCGAATTTCAATCAATTATCATATCGGAAACTGCCCTTCACCATTCAAAGCGTGCTTGTCGCCGTCAAGCCGGCGCTTTATGGTGCGCGGATTCATAACCATGGATTGCGGCTGAAGCATGAAAGCAGCGCCGCTAGGAGACTTGCATGTTCCAGGGGTCCATTCCCGCACTCGTTACGCCCTTTACTGACGCCGGCAAGGTGGATGAGGCTTCCTTCGCCTCACATGTCGACTGGCAGATAAAAGAGGGTAGCAGCGGCTTGGTGCCTGTGGGCACGACGGGTGAATCGCCGACCCTGTCGCATGAGGAGCACAAGCGCGTCGTCGAGCTCTGCATCGAGGTGGCGAACAAGCGTGTTCCGGTCATGGCGGGTGCCGGCTCGAACAACACGCGCGAAGCGGTCGAGCTTGCCCAGCATGCCGAGAAGGTCGGTGCCAACGCGGTTCTCGTCGTCACACCCTATTACAACAAGCCGACGCAGAAGGGCCTCTATGCTCATTTTGCTGCCGTTGCGGAGGCGGTGAAACTGCCGATCTACATCTACAATATTCCGGGTCGGTCAGTTGTTGACATGACGCCGGAGACGATGGGCGCGCTTGCCAAGGCCTACGCCAATATCGTCGGGGTGAAGGACGCGACCGGCAAGATAGAGCGTGTCTCCGAGCAGCGCATCACCTGCGGCCGTGATTTCCGCCAGCTTTCCGGCGAGGATGCAACGGCACTCGGCTTCAATGCCCATGGCGGCGTCGGCTGCATTTCGGTAACGGCCAACGTTGCGCCGCGCCTTTGCGCCGAACTTCAGGCGGCGACGCTTGCCGGCGACTACGCCAAGGCTCTGGAATATCAGGATCGCCTGATGCCGCTGCACAAGGCCATCTTTATTGAACCGGGACTTTGTGGCGCTAAATACGGTCTCTCGCGCCTCGGCCGCATGAGCCGCAACGTCCGCTCGCCGCTGCTCTCGACCTTGGAGCCGGGTACGGAGGCGGCAATCGATGCGGCAATGCGCCATGCCGGCCTGCTGAACTGAGCGTATAGCAAGCGTATCGCTGGAATCTCCGCCGGGCCGCTCTCTTCACAAGGAGGGCGGTCTCGCCTATTTAGGGTACAGGAACTTGGCGCGCCGACGGCTGCCGCCGGAATGACATAAGAAAAGAAGAAGAAAAATCATGGCCCCCAAAGGCAGCCAACGCGTAGTCAACAAGATAGTGGCGGAAAACCGCAAGGCCCGCTTCAACTACGAGATCATCGATACCTATGAGGCGGGGATCGTGCTGATGGGCACGGAGGTCAAGTCCTTGCGCGAAGGCAAGGCCAACATCGCCGAATCCTACGCTTCGGACGAAGGTGGCGAGATCTGGCTCATCAATTCCTATCTGCCGGAATATCTGCAGGCGAACCGCTTCAATCACGAGCCGCGGCGCCGCCGTAAATTGCTGCTTTCCAGCCGCGAGATCGGCCGGCTGCGCTCCGCCATCAATCGCGAGGGCATGACGCTGGTCCCGTTGAAGATCTATTTCAACGACAACGGCCGCGCAAAGCTGGAACTGGCCCTCGCCAAGGGTAAGAAGTTGCACGACAAGCGCGAATCCGAGAAGGAGCGCGATTGGAATCGGCAGAAGAGCCGGCTGTTGAAGGACAACCGGTAAGGGCGGCGGCAGGCCAGCGCGGGGCATAGGTCAGGCATGGCCGACAGGTGCCGGCGAAAACCTTGCCGGCTCTATTGCTCGTCGGCATCCGTTTGCGCATGGCTTACCTCGGCCGAACGCTGAGGGCGCTCCGACGGTTCGCGTCCGATTTCAGCTTTCAAGGACACGAGATCGATGAAATGATCAGCCTGACGACGCAGGTCGTCGGCGATCATCGGAGGCTGGGTTGCCATGGTCGAGATGACCGAGACCTTGCGGCCACGGCGCTGCAGCGCTTCCACCAGGGTGGTGAAATCGCCGTCTCCGGAGAAGATCACCAGATGGTCGACGGTTTCCGATTGCTCCATGGCGTCGATCGCCAGCTCGATGTCCATGTTGCCCTTGATCTTGCGACGTCCCATGGAATCGGTGAATTCCTTGGCCGGCTTGGTGACGACCTTGTAGCCGTTATAATCAAGCCAATCGATCAGCGGGCGGATCGAGGAGTATTCCTGGTCTTCGATAAGCGCCGTGTAATAATAGGCACGCAGCAGATATCCGCGTTTCTGAAATGCTTTCAGAAGCTTACGATAGTCGATATCGAAGCCGAGGCTCTTCGATGCAGCGTAAAGATTGGCGCCGTCTATAAAAAGGGCAATTTTTTCGCGTGGGTCAAACATCGCTTACATATCCACTGTTACAAAAATGCATTATTTTTTCAAAGTGAAGCTAAAACAAGGCCTTGTATGGCATTGCAGAATAATTCGTATTACTTTATGAATTATTCATATAATCGAGATTTAGGGCACGAAAGGCGATATTCCAAGCAATCTTAGGTAGAACTAGCTATTTGTCTAGGGGAATTTTAGCACCTTCTGGGATGGCGCGAGAGCACTCAAACAGGAAAAACTTGAATTTGCCTTCGTTTGCTTGTATCGGCGTGTCTACTCCGAGACATGATGACGACATCACGACCGCAAAGGACAGGCAATGGCCCGTGTCACAGTAGAAGATTGCATTGATAAAGTTGAGAACCGGTTCGAGCTCGTGCTGCTCGCCAGCCACCGCGCCCGCCTGATTTCGCAAGGCTCCTCGATCACCATCGATCGCGACAACGACAAGAATCCCGTCGTTGCGCTGCGCGAAATCGCCGACGAGACCCTGTCTCCGGACGATCTCAAGGAAGACCTGATCCACTCGCTGCAGAAGCATGTCGAGATCGACGAGCCCGAGCCGGATCCGGCAAGCCTGCTGGCGACCGGCGGCGCTTCCGCCTCCAGCGACGAGGAAGAAGATCTCCCGGAAGCCGTTACTTTCGACCAGATGTCGGAAGAAGAGCTTCTGGCGGGCATCGAAGGCCTGGTTCCGCCGGAAAAAAGCGACGATTACTGATCGTTGAGCTTGATGCTCCAGGCAGGAGCGATATGATGAGGGGATGCGTGCGCCGGTCATATGACTGGCGCGCTTTTGTTTTGGCGGGAGTAGCTTTGGAATGATGCGGCAATACGAGCTTGTTGAGCGCGTGCAGAAATACAAGCCCGATGCCAACGAAGCTCTGCTCAACAAGGCCTATGTTTATGCGATGCAGAAGCATGGCCAGCAGAAACGTGCCAGCGGCGATCCCTATATTTCCCATCCTCTCGAAGTTGCTGCCATTCTGACGGACATGCGTCTGGACGAGTCGACCATCGCGGTCGCTCTCCTTCATGATACGATCGAGGATACGACGGCGACGCGCGCCGAGATCGACGAATTGTTCGGCGAGGATATCGGCCGTCTGGTCGAAGGCCTGACCAAGATCAAGAAGCTCGATCTCGTCACCAAGAAGGCGAAGCAGGCGGAAAACCTGCGCAAGCTGCTGCTCGCCATTTCCGACGACGTCCGCGTGCTTCTGGTGAAACTCGCCGATCGCCTGCACAATATGCGGACGCTCGATCATATGTCGCCGGAAAAGCGCGCCCGCATTTCCGAAGAGACGATGGAAATCTATGCGCCGCTTGCCGGCCGCATGGGCATGCAGGATATGCGCGAGGAGCTGGAGGAGCTGTCCTTCCGCCACATCAATCCCGAGGCGCACGATACCGTCACCAAGCGCCTGGAAGAGCTGTCGCGGCGCAACGAAGGCCTGGTCAAGAAGATCGAGACCGAACTGCGTGACCTGCTGGTCGCCAACGGCCTTGCCAATGCCATGGTCAAGGGCCGGCTGAAAAAGCCCTATTCGGTCTTCCGCAAGATGCAGTCGAAGTCGCTGTCCTTCGAGCAGCTTTCAGACATTTACGGTTTCCGTCTTCTCGTCGACGATATTCCGTCCTGCTACCGCGCGCTCGGCATCGTGCATACGCGCTGGCGCGTCGTTCCGGGCCGCTTCAAGGACTATATCTCGACGCCGAAGCAGAATGACTACCGCTCGCTGCACACGACGATCGTCGGCCCCTCCAGTCAGCGCATCGAACTGCAGATTCGCACCAAGCGCATGCATGAGATCGCCGAATTCGGCATTGCCGCCCACACGCTCTATAAGGACGGCACCAGCACCAGTACCGGCAACAACGGCGACGGCGAGCTCCTGTCGCGGGAAAGCAATGCCTACTCCTGGTTGCGTCATACCATCGAGGCGCTGGCCGAGGGCGACAGCCCGGAAGAGTTCCTCGAGCATACGAAGCTCGAGCTGTTTCAGGATCAGGTCTTCTGCTTCACGCCCAAGGGCAAGCTGATTGCCTTGCCGCGCGGCGCCACGCCGATCGACTTTGCCTATGCCGTCCACACGAATATCGGCGACACCACGGTCGGGGCCAAGATCAACGGCCGCATCATGCCGCTGGTCACGCGGCTGACCAACGGCGATGAGGTCGAGATCATCCGCTCCGGCGTGCAGGTGCCGCCGGCCGCCTGGGAAGAGATCGTCGTGACCGGCAAGGCACGCGCCGCCATTCGCCGCGCCACCCGGCTTGCCATTCGCAAGCAATATGCCGGCCTCGGCCATCGCATTCTGGAGCGTACCTTCGAGCGTGCCGGCAAGGTCTTCTCGCGGGAAGCATTGAAGCCTGCCCTGCATCGTCTCGGCCAGAAGGATGTCGAGGATGCCATTGCTGCGGTCGGGCGAGGGGAAATGTCGTCGCTCGACGTTCTGCGCGCCGTCTATCCCGACCACCAGGACGAACGCGTGACCGTCAAGCCCGCCGGCGACGAGGGCTGGTTCAATGTTCACAGTGCCGCTGGGATGATCTTCAAGATCCCCGGCAAGAACAAGGCCGATCTCGCCGACGGCGCCGATGCGCCGCCGATCCGTGGCCTGGCAGCCAATGTCGAAGTGCATTTCGCACCGACGGGCGCCGTGCCCGGCGACCGCATTGTCGGTATCATGGAAAAGGGCAAGGGCATCACCATATATCCGATCCAGTCGCCGATCCTGCAACGGTTCGACGATGAGCCGGAACGGTGGATCGATGTGCGCTGGGATCTGGACGAGGCCAACAAATCCCGTTTTACCGCCCGTGTCCTCATCAACGCGCTGAATGAACCCGGGACGCTCGCCAAGGTCGCGCAGACCGTTGCCGATATCGACGTGAACATCCGCATCCTCAACACGGTTCGCGTTGCCGCCGATTTCACCGAGATGGCGTTGGATGTCGAGGTCTGGGATCTGCGTCAGCTCAACCAGCTTCTCGTGCAGCTCAAGGAACTTGATTGCATCGCGACGGTGAAGCGGCTTTACGAGTGACATCGGCCGCCGCCGCTGTCGATCCAGTGCAGGCTGCATATTTTGTGATCATTTTATGACCAAATTCGAGCGGCTTTCTGGATAGGTATGCACTGAACGCATTGCTGTGTCTATTTTAGAGCGGTGGTAATTGACCTCCGTCCAGCCTATCTTCTGGTCATCGAAGAAACGAAACAAAGATGAGAGAAGACAATGTTTAGCCCGATCAAGAAATTCGCCCGCGCCCTGCGTGTTCCGAGTGTTGAAGAACGCGAAATGGCTTATCTGAACGGCTCGCACGACCGTTTTGACCTTGAATATCGTCAGCGTCAGGTCGACCGCGGTCTGTTCCGCCAGCGTTAATAGCTGTTAATACTTTCAAGACCAGGAGGGGCGCGCCATTGTTGCGCCCTTGGAGCAGTCGCCAACTTGCGATAATGCTTCCAGAAAATGTCAGGGCGTTCTCTTTCCTGCCCCTGAACAGGTGACGCTCCCAAAAAGGGCCGCACTTTCGGTTCTTAATCAGCGCGTGATATGCTTGGCCGGTCTTGTCATGACGGCCCCCAGTGCACTAGATAAGCCGCATGCTGTTTCGTCGCCGAAAACCACTGACACTGAAAGAAAAACTGCGGGAGCACATTTGGCCCCGCAAGGGTTTCCTTCGTTCGTTCCAATATTTTGGTAAGCGTCTCGTCCGCCTTGCCGCCTCGCCGCACTCGGTTGCGGCCGGTTTTGCGGCGGGTATCGTCGTGTCCTGGACGCCGTTCATCGGCGTGCACTTTGTGATGGCGATCATCATCGCCTATCTGATCGGCGGCAACGTCATCGCCTCCGCCCTCGGCTGCCTGGCAGCCGGCAATCCTATTACCTACCCCTTCATCTGGGCCTTCACCTGGGAAATCGGCCATCTGATCCTGGCGCGCGACAGCGGCGGTCAGGGCGGTGGCAGCATCGATCTGCCGGCGTTGTGGCACAAGGGCGATCTCCTGCAGATTTGGGACCCGGTTTTGAAGCCGATGCTGATCGGCGGCATTCCCCCGGCGATCGTTTCGGGCGTGATCGTCTACGCTCTGACCTATTATGGCGTGAAGACCTTCAAGACGCGCCGCAAGGAGCGCCTGATGGAGCGTGCCCGCGAGCGCCTGGCGCTTGTCGACAACGCGTCGAGCGTTTGACGAAGCCCGACTGCGCCCCGGCCGGCTGGAGGGCCTTCTCATGATCATCGGGATAGGCAGCGATCTCATCGATATCCGCCGCGTCGAAAAGACGATAGAGCGCTTCGGCGTCCGCTTCACGGACCGCTGTTTCACCAAGATAGAGCGGGCCAAATCCGAGCGCCGCAAGAACAAGGCTGCCTCCTATGCCAAGCGCTTTGCCGCCAAGGAGGCCTGCTCCAAGGCGTTGGGTACCGGTCTGGCGCAGGGTGTCTTCTGGCGCGACATGGGCGTCGTCAATCTGCCGAGCGGCAAGCCGACGATGCAGTTGACCGGCGGGGCAGCCGAAAGGTTGGCCGCCATGCTGCCGGCAAATCATCGCGCCGCCATTCATTTGACGATAACGGATGATTTTCCTCTTGCTCAGGCCTTTGTGATCATCGAGGCGCTGCCGATGGACGGCTGAATCGCCACCGGATGTCGCTTTTGGCACCGGTGCCATTGCCGCCGCGATATGAAGCGGGTAGAGAGTGCCTGAATGGAAGTTGCGCCGGTGGGGTGCGAAAAAGGAATAAGACTGCGTGTCCGAGAAAGCCGTAAAACAGCAGAACGCCCTGTGGGAAAACATCAAGGTCATCGTTCAGGCGCTTGTCCTGGCCATGATCATCCGCACGGTTCTATTTCAGCCATTCACCATTCCGTCCGGTTCGATGATGCCGACGCTGCTGGTCGGCGACTATATCTTCGTCAACAAGTTCGCCTATGGCTACTCGAAGTATTCGCTGCCGTTCTCGCCGGACGTGTTCAGCGGCCGTATCCTCGGCAGCGAACCGAAGCGCGGCGACGTCGTGGTTTTCCGCTTCCCGCCGAATCCGGATGTCGACTATATCAAGCGTGTCATCGGGTTGCCCGGCGACCGCATCCAGGTGAAGAACGATATTCTTTATATCAATGGCCAGGCCGTGCCGCGTGAGCCGCATGGCACGTTCTCGTCGGATTACAGCCAGGAGCCGG
This sequence comes from Rhizobium sp. SG570, assembly GCF_012275345.1. Taxonomy (NCBI): domain Bacteria; kingdom Pseudomonadati; phylum Pseudomonadota; class Alphaproteobacteria; order Hyphomicrobiales; family Rhizobiaceae; genus Rhizobium; species Rhizobium sp. SG570. The sequence goes on from NZ_JAAZQI010000002.1 coordinate 98,487, forward strand.
GCGACAATATCCCCGTCTACAGCGAGCGGCTGTCGGATACGGGCAAGGTCTACGACACGCTGGATCTTTCGCCGAATTCGCGCGGCGACAATACCCAGGAATACGTCGTCCCGGCTGGGCACTACTTCATGATGGGTGATAATCGCGACAATTCCGACGACAGTCGCTTCGATGTCGGCTATGTGCCGGCTGAGAACCTGATCGGCCGCGCCAGCATCATCTTCTTCTCGCTTGGGCACGACACGTCGTTCCGCGAGATCTGGAAATGGCCGACCAACATGCGTTGGGATCGCCTCTTCAAGGTTGTCGAATGACGAAAGTGCAGACGCTTTCGCAGGCGGATCGTGCCAAACTGGAATCTGCGATAGGCTACGAATTCGCCGAAAGGGAACGCCTCGATTGGGCGCTGACGCATGCCAGCGCCCGCACGCAAAAGACTGATAACTACGAGCGGCTGGAATTTCTCGGCGACCGGGTTCTTGGCCTGTGCATCGCCGAGCTGCTGTTCAAGACGTTCGGGACGGCGACCGAAGGTGAGCTTTCTGTGCGCCTCAATCAGTTGGTCAGCGCCGATACCTGCGCCGAAGTCGCCGATGAAATGCAGCTGCATCTCTATATCCGCACCGGCGCCGACGTGAAGAAGCTGACCGGGAAGCGCATGCTCAATGTGCGTGCCGATGTCGTCGAAAGCCTGATTGCAGCGCTTTATCTGGATGGCGGCCTCGAAGTGGCCCGCAAGTTCATTCTGCGTTATTGGGAGCGCCGCGCGGTTCGGCCCGATGGCGCAAGGCGCGACGCCAAGACGGAATTGCAGGAATGGGCGCATGCGAAATTCGGCGTCACCCCGGTCTACAGGGTTGATGATCGCAGCGGACCGGATCATGATCCCCGCTTCACGGTGACCGTGGAAGTGGCGGGAACGGCGCCCGAGACAGGAATAGAACGCTCCAAACGCGCGGCTGAACAGGTTGCGGCGACGCGGATCTTGGAGCGCGAAGGTATATGGCAGCCTCAGTCGACTGAGAAATGACTGCCTGGAAACGACGGAAAAGATGACCAATCAGCAAGACACGCCCGCCGACGACGGCGCGGTTGAACAGACCGGTCCGACCCATTCGGGTTTCGTGGCCCTCATCGGCCCGACCAATGCCGGCAAGTCGACGCTGCTCAACCGGCTCGTCGGCGCCAAGGTTTCGATCGTCAGCCATAAGGTGCAGACCACGCGCGCGATCGTTCGCGGCATCGCCATCCACAACAATGCGCAGATCGTTTTCATGGATACGCCCGGCATCTTCAAGCCGCGCCGACGTCTCGACCGCGCCATGGTGACGTCCGCCTGGGGCGGCGCCAAGGATGCCGATCTCATCATGCTGCTGATCGACAGCGAGCGAGGATTGCGCGGTGACGCCGAGGCCATTCTCGAAGGGCTGAAGGAGGTTTTTCAGCCGAAGATCCTCGTTCTCAACAAGATCGACCGTGTCCGCCGCGAGGACCTGCTGGCGCTTGCCGCCGCTGCCAATGAGAAGATCGCCTTCACGCAGACCTTCATGGTATCGGCCGAAAACGGCTCCGGTTGCGACGATGTTATGGACTATCTGGCAAAGACCCTGCCGGAAGGGCCTTGGTATTATCCGGAGGATCAGATCTCGGATCTGCCGATGCGTCAGCTCGCCGCCGAAATTACCCGTGAAAAGCTGTTCCTGCGGCTCCACCAGGAGCTCCCTTACGCCTCGCATGTCGAGACGGAAAAGTGGGAAGAGCGCAAGGATGGCTCTGTTCGTATCGAGCAGGTGATCTACGTCGAGCGCGAAAGTCAGAAGAAGATTGCGCTCGGCAAGGGCGGTGAAGCGATCAAATCGATCTCCACCGCATCGCGCAAGGAACTCTCCGCGATCCTGGAGCAGCCCGTGCATCTCTTCCTCTTCGTGAAGGTGCGCGAGAACTGGGGAGACGACCCCGAGCGCTTCCGGGAGATGGGGCTGGACTTCCCGCGTTGATGGAACTTTGCTTCGCTGAGTGCTTTATATTGCAGCAGCTTATCGGGCTTGCCGCTTGAGCTGATGCAACTCAGGGAGGCGATCCATGGCGAAGGCCGCGACGATGCATGGGCAACGAACGCCATGCCAACAATGTCCGTTGAGGTCTCTCCCGCATTTTCGCGAATTCGACCGCGATGAGCTGAATTTCATCAGCAGTTTCAAGAAGGGCGAGCTTCTCGTCGACGCGGGCGCCACGATTTTCCTCGAAGGTGCGCACAGCGCCCACCTCTTCACGATCCTGTCCGGCTGGGGTTTCCGTTACAAGACGCTCGAGGACGGCCGCCGGCAGATTCTCAACTATGTCATGCCTGGCGATCTCGTTGGCTTGCAGGGCTCGATCATGGGAGAGATGCAGCACTCCACCGAAGCGCTTTCGCCGATATCGCTCTGTGTTTTTGAACGCACGGAATTGATGACGCTCTACAATTCCCATCCGCCTCTTGCCTTCGATCTGACCTGGATTGCGGCCCGGGAAGAGCGAATACTGGATGAGCATCTGCTGAGCATCGGACGCCGGTCGGCAATCGAGCGAGCAGCCTATCTGATCGCCTACCTGTATCAGCGCGCCAGCGCCCTTCGGCTGTTCAATGGCAGCAAAGTCATTCCGATCACGCAGCAGCATGTGGCCGACACACTCGGCCTTTCCGTTGTCCATACCAATAAGACATTGAAAAAACTGGCCGAACGCGGGCTGATTCTCTGGCAGGAGCGCGGATGCAACGTTCTGGACGTGAAAAAGCTCGCCGAAATCGCCGGTTGGGACGGGCTTGATTCGGGCAAGCGGCCCTTCATTTGAAGGCAATTCATTTCGTCGGCGACATGTCTTTTTTAAATGTCGGCGGCAACTGTATCAGCATAGATTACTATCACCGTCACTTTTCGACCAGTTTCACCTTTTACTAACCCCGGCAGCAGAAGCGATTGGAGCATGTTGACGAGCCCATAGTGCCGCATTGCAAAAAGTGCGAAGCGGTTGAGAGGCGAGGTCATGTCACAAGGGACCGAGCCAGCACGGATGGGGAAAACCATCCATTCAATACGGGCCGATGATTGGCGCCGGAGGGATAGATGTGGACTTATTTACGGGGGGCGCCGCTTGGCGCACACACGCAGGGATGGCGCTGATATGACATTTCAGCGCGTTCTTATTCTCGAAGACAATCTCATTATTGCGATGGAGGCGGAGGAAATACTGCGTCTTGTCGGGATCGAGCAGGTGGAGATTGCCTCGAATCTGGAACAGGCGGTCAACGCCATTCATTCCGATACTTATGATTTTGCTATGCTGGACGTCAATCTCGGGGAGTCGACAAGCTTTGGCTTTGCCCGGCTGCTGGCCGAGCGCGGCATCGCCTTCGGTTTCGTCAGCGGCTATTCCGATACGCTCGATTTCCCGCCGGACCTGCGGCATGTGCCGCTTTTGAACAAACCTTTCGATGAGCAGTCCATGCGCCTCTTTGTCGAAAGGCTGACAGCGGTCGGCAGATCTTCCGCCATGTGACAGCCGCAGCTATTTGTCCTAAACTCGAATCGCGAATTCTTTTGGGGCAGACCAGCCAATGCAATGGCAGGACCACGCAATCATCTTGGGCGTCAAGCGTCTTGGCGAGACCAGCGTCATCGCCGAAGTGATGACGCGGTCGCGCGGCCGGCATATGGGCCTGGTGCGAGGAGGCCGGTCTCGTACCATGCAGCCGGTGCTGCAGGCCGGTAATCTGGTCGAGGTGACCTGGCGGGCAAGGCTGCACGAGCATCTCGGCGAATTTCGCATGGAGCCGATTGCATTGAGAGCAGCGCGGCTGATGGAAACGGCGACCGCCGTCTACGGCGTGCAGGCGATGGGCGCCCTGTTGCGGCTGCTGCCGGAGCGGGATCCACACCCGCACCTTTACGATGCGCTCGATGTCATCCTGGAAAACCTGGAGAATCCCGCCGATGCCGGCGAGCTTTTCGTGCGTTTCGAGCTCGCGGTGCTGAACGATCTCGGCTTCGGTCTCGATCTGACCGAATGCGCGGCGACCGGCATACGCGAAGACCTGGCATTCGTTTCGCCAAAGACCGGGCGCGCCGTCTGCCGTGCTGCAGGTCTGCCGTGGGCCGACAAGATGCTGGTCCTGCCGCCTTTCCTCACGATCGGGGCCGTCGTCGCCGCGGATAGCGAAAGCCTGGCCGCCGCTTTCCGTCTGACGGGTTTCTTCCTGCATCGCCATGTCTATGAGCCGCGCGGCATACAGATCGCCGCAGCGCGCGAGGGTTTCATTCAGGCGGCGCTGAAGGCGGTCAATTCCGTTGCGTTGGATGATACGACTGCCTCGCCAGTTCTCATCGCAAAGCACTGAAAAGCGGGCTGTGCGCCCGTGGCGCGATTCCCAGAGCAATTCCAGGAAAAGTGCGCAGCGGTTTTCCCTCCGGAATTGCGTAAAAAATGAACTGCGCTATCGCCGCTTGAAGGCCCAACCCTCCGGCCGTTCCTCGATGACCGTCACCGCATCGCCGATCTTGACCGAGCCTTCGCCGCGCGGCACGACATTCCAGCCGAACAGGGGACCGGGAACGCGGCGATCGGCGGACATGCGGACGCGACCCATGGCGGGCATCGGGTTCGGCCCGTCGCGGGAGCCGGTCTTCTGATCCTGCGTCGTCATGATGCAGCGCGCGCAGGGCTTGACCAGATCGAGGCGGATGCCGCCGATCTCGATCGTCGCCCAGCGGTCTTCCGGCCACGCCTCGTCGCAATCGATGACGATGTTCGGACGGAAGCGCTCCATGCCCACAGCGCCTTCGCCATGGGCAGCAAGATTGGCATTGAGCGCCTTCAGCGAGCCGGTTGTGGTGACGAGGATCTGGTATCCATCCGAAAAGGTGACCGGCGTATCGTCGCCCGCCCATTCCGGATTGGCGGCGCGCTTGGCAAGCCCGTCGAAGAACACCATCTTCACGTCGCGCTTCAGCCAGTCGGACAGGGCCTTGTTGGTTTCTTCATCGGCAACCGATGCGCTGACGGCCGATTTCCAGACGATGACGTCCATGCGATTGTCGGGGTGCTGCGGCGGCACGATGATGTCGGGCTTGCCCTCCATCTTCAGGCGCAGGTTGGAGGGGCCGGGCTGGATATCGATCTGCGCAAGCGCCTGCAGCTCGCGCTGGGTAATGAAATGGCCGGAGGGATCGACCAGCATGGCACGGCGATCATCAGTCAGCCCGAAGGCGTCGATGGCGGCCGATGGAATGGCGATGCCACGCGCGCTCTTGAGCGGATAAATAAAGAGATCGCTGACCCGCATGGTTTAGCCCTCAGATTTCGTCGATGAACATTGCCAGCACCGTCTTCAGCCGGTCGTGCCGCGCGCCTGCAAACCTGCGGCCGGTCTCGGTCTGGAAGCCATCTGCCAGTTTGAACAGCTTTGTCTCGAAATGGTCAATGGCGAAGCGCTTGTCGTCGAGCGGTCTCTCCGTTGCAAGCGGGTCGAATGGGTCGTAGAGGCCGGAACCGAGGCGGCCTGCGATATAGAAGCAGCGCGCCGCGCCGACCATGCCGATCGCGTCCAGCCGGTCGGCATCCTGCAGGATCTTCGCCTCGAGCGTTTCCGGCGGAAGATTGGCGGAAAAACTGTGCGTGGTGATCGCATGCGCCGTGGCCGCAATGTCGGCATCCGTCCATCCGAGCTGTCGCAGGATGCCCGAGGCCTTCTCGGCCGCCAGCCGCGAAGCCTGCGCGCGATGGGGCGAATTCTTCTCGACCGCAACGCAGTCGTGCAGCAACACGGCCGCGGCGAGTATCCGGGCATTGCCGCCGTCCTCGGCCTGGATAGCCATGGCGTTCCTGAAGACGCGCAGGATATGGGCAATATCATGCGAACCGTCATCGCCGTCGGCGGCATGCGGGATAAGATCCGCCGCCAGCGTTTCGAAGGGGGCAAACGCCCGCGCCATCCTGTTGGTGTCCATTATCGCACTTGCTCCGGAATGATCTGTCGCCAGGTTCCCTCGTCCTACCGGGACAAGGGATTCGCCGCAATCACCCCGTCGTCTTCTTGCGTGTCAGGATCTTCTGGTAGAACAGGCCGATGCCGATCAGGACAGCGCCGAGGCCGATGAAGGACAGGGCGCGCAGGAAACCCTCGAGGTTTGCCATATCGATCAGGAAGGCCTTGACGACGGCAATGAAGACCAGCGCCGCCGAGGCGATGCGCAGGCTGCGTGCCTCGAAACGGGCGCCGAGACCGAGAAGGGCGATGCCGATCAGCAGCCAGACGACGGAATAGGAATAGAGTTCGCCCTGGATGAAGCCGTTCCAGAAAGGAATGTATTCCCCCTGCCATAGCCGACGCACCGATAGCGTCGCCCAGGAAAGGGCCATGACCGCGCCGGCAACGGCCAGCATGCTTACATAGGGTAGGGGGCGTCGGTTCCGCGCATAGAGCGCCAGTCCGCCATAGGCGATGGCGGGCAGGAGATAGCCCAACAGCAACAGATTGAACAACGGAATCCGGCCGGTGCTCTCGCCAGTGATAAACGGGTTTAATCCCAGCAAATGCAATGTCAGGATCAGGATGACGGAGAGGGTGCCGAGAGCCATGCTGCCATAGCGGAAGACAGGGCTCGCGGCGCTGAGGTCGAGGGCCATCAGCGTCGCGGAAGCACCGATCGCCAGCAGCGTGTAGATCGATTGTTCTCCGAGTGTTGGCACGGTGTCATTGAGGACACCGCCATTCATGGCATGGCGCACCAGGATGGCGATCGTCAGCAGCACGAGGAAGGAGGCCAATGCCTGCAGCGTGTTGCGCAGCCGGACACTTGGAGAGTGACGGACCGTGAAAGCCGCCAACGCGGCAAGTGCGGCAGGAATGCCGTAGCCCGCCAGCAGCATGTTGAAGACCGGTGTCGTGCCGAGCTCCGACGGATCGACGATGGTCGGCTGCCACGCGATGCGCGTCATGGTGATGATCAATGCGGCGACCATGGTCCAGGGAAGGACCGGCCAGTCGCGCAGGCGCGCCGCCGAAACATAAGCGATGCCGAGGACCGGCAGCAGTATGGTAGGCGCGGCGTCATGCGCAAACATGTGCAAGGCAAAGACCATGGCGCCGAAGGAGCCGGCGGCGAGTATGTTGGTCGGCAGGTTCAGCCCTTCGCTTGAGCGGCGATGTTGCCATTCCGCGAGCGCCATCAGGACGATGCCCAGCCCGATGCCATAAAGGCCGTGCAGCCAGTCGAACGTCCAGTTGCCGAAATTGATGAAGCTGATCGTCGCGATCGCCAGCGGCGTGGCGGCCATGATCAGGCTCCAGAGCGCGGCGAAGGGCTTCTCGCCCTCTGCGAACCGCCTCAGAAAGAAGGCGCCGACCAGCACGAAGATGCCTCCAAGGCCGAGCGCTTCATAGAGCACCATGCTCTGCATCGTCACGATGCCGTCGGCGCTTTTGGGCTCGACACCGGCAATCCAGTTGGTCAGAACGCCGGACACGCCAACGACGGCGACGACGGCTGACAGGATCGCCGCCCAGCCCGCATGAATGCGGCCAGCGCCGAAAGCCGCCACTGCCGCGACGATCGCCGCGAACATGAACATGGCATCGACGATGGGATATCCAGATTGGAGACTGTAGGTCAGCAGGTGGAGTGATACCGCAAGGGCGCCGATCGACGCCGTCAATGTCATGCCGAGCGGCGGTCGGGCAAGGAACGCGCCCCAGCCTCCGGTGCTCGCTAGCTGCATCGGATCGGCCGCCGTCTCTGTCCCCATGCCATCTGCCGCCTTCGCGGCAGTGGCAGCTAGGTAGCGTCCCGGCCAGATGAAGATGGTGCCGCCGATCATGGCAAGCATGGAAAGCGTAACCGGCGTGAAGTCCACGACTTCGCTGTAGGCGACATAGAGCATCGGCCAAAGGCTGAGCAGCGCATTGGCAAAGGAGGGCGTAATCAACCAACGCCGCAGCCGCGACGCGAGCAGGGTCGCAAGCCACGTCAGAACGAGATAGCCGAACAGGACCCATGGCTGCGGCGCCGTCGACGCGATCAGGGCGGGGGTGACCATGGAGGCGAGCAGGCCGAGGCCGGCGAGCGCCTGTCCGTGGTGCAGCGACAGTGCAAGCGTTGCAAGCGAGATCAGGCCCAGAAGAACGAAGGCCATCGCCGGCCCGATGAAGCCATAGATGCCATGCGCCGCATAGGTCGATCCGAACAACGCGACGACGCCGGCTGCCGTCAGCACGCCGGGGATCATCGCGTTCTGGAAGGCATTGCCGAGAACAGGCGCCGAGCGTCGGCGAATGATTTCGCCTGCCGCGACGAGGATCAAGCCGAAGATCGCCGCAAGCACAAGCCGGACGCCCGGGCTCAACAGGCCGCTCTCGATCGAATACTTGACCATGAAGATACCGCCAAGCGCGAGAGCGATGCCGCCGACCCACACGGCCCAGCGCGCGCCGATCGTGCTTTCCAGGCTCTCTCTCGGCTGCGGCGCTTCCCGCGCCGCGATATCCGGACCATCATCCGTGAGCGTGCCATCCGTGAGTGCATCGGGGATGTTGCGCGCGGCGACGGCAGGTTCTTCGATGCCGGCCGCTGTAGGCTCTTTGATTGCCGCTTCGGTCGGTGGCTCCTGGATGGCTGCTGCGGGTCCCGCGGCGGCGGCGATCGCCGGCTCCGTCATGCGGACTGATTCGCCTGCGTCCGCCATCAGCACCCTGCCAGCGAGTGCATTTTGCAACCCTTGGACGCGCTTTTCCAGTCGCCTTATCCGCAGATTGTATCCTCGCAGTATGAAAATACCGGCGATCAGGATGACGAGCGGCAATAGTTCCATCATGTCCTCTCTAGGCAATCCGCCGCACAATATACCAATCGGCCAGAACGGTAAGACCAGACAGTCAAATTTGCTTATGATTCCAGTGGATTATGGCCATCGTCTCGATAAAGCCATGCGGAAGAAATATTAGACAATTGCGATTTACTGCTTGAAAACTATGGTTAATACTCATTAACAATTTGTCTTTACGAGCCGAGCAAAGCAGCTTATCAAGGCTCCATAGTTCAACTCTGAATGTATTGCGTACAAACGATGTCGCATGAGGCGGCTCCTACCTCAGGAGGTTTGTATGTCCCATGTTTCTTCCATATCCAGCAGCTCCTATCCGTATCGCGGCACGCTTTCGCGTCTCGATGCCAATGGTGACGGCGTCCTCAGTCGTACGGAGCTTGAAGCCGGCGAGCGTCCAGGCATTCTCGAAGCCAATACTGATAGCTCCGCCAGCGCATTGGGTGGCCTCATCGCAAAGCTGATGCAACTGCCGAGCGCCGATGCGGCATCCACGGCCACGTCGCCGCAATCCAATATTGCGTCTGGCGTGGACCTTCTGTCACCGATGGATGCCTACAACAACACCTATGGCCAGTACGACGTCAGCGGCATAGCCGCCTGATAGATGTCCGCTGCAGTGTTTTGGCGGCCAGCCGGATATGCCGGCGGGCCGCCTTATCTATTTGATGCAGCCGCATTTCCCCTCCTCGGAACACTCGTCTCCGCCAAGCGTTAGATACCGACACGCAAGGGAGAACTGTTCCATGAAACGGATGATGATCGCTGCAATTCTCACTCTCGCCGCGGCCTTGCCCGCCGCAGCGCAGAGCCAGGGAACGGCGACGGCCGATTTTGTCGGTCTCGATGGCAAGCAGGCGGGGCGGGCAACGCTGACCGAAGGCAAGGCGGGCGTGCTGATCGAGATGGAGGTGTCCGGCCTGCCGTCCAATCGCTGGGTGGCTTTCCACATTCATGAAAGCAGCCGCTGCGATCACACGCACGGATTCGAGTCCGCAGGCGGCCATTTCAATCCCACCAAGGCCGAGCATGGTTTCCTTGCCGCCAAGGGACCGCATGCGGGCGATATGCCCAACCAATATGTCGATCAGGACGGCAAGCTGCACGCCCAGGTGTTCAACGGCATGGTGTCATTGAACGGCAAGAATGGCATTCGCGGCCGGACGCTGATGATCCATGCCGACTCGGATGATTACCGCAGTCAGCCGGTTGGTGGTGCCGGCAAGCGCCTCGCATGTGCTGTCATTCAATAGATGAGGCGGTCAGGGTGATTCGGACCCTTTATGCTGCCGGTGTGTAGCAAAGGTTGTCTTCGCCGCGCCAAGGCCCATTGGCGATATGATTCGGTAGCTGTCAATTGAGGTTAATGATCAATTAACACATATCTTTAATCACGCGACCAAATCGACCTATTCTATCCGCAGATGAATAAGTGTGCCGGGGGGTAACCGAACACGCCGATGGCGTTTGCTTTAGGAGATTTGGATGAGTGGAGTTTCTTCAGTTGGAAGCAGCATGACGGCTGCCTCGTACAGTCCCCTTGATAAGAACCAGGACGGCATTGTGGACGCCCAGGAATTGCAGGAGGCGGCACAATCCGGTCTCCTGTCGGCAAGCGTCCTCAGCGACGAGGATAATGGCAGCAGCAGCGATCCGAGCGCGACCGATGTTTTCTCCGGCAATCTGGCATCCATGCTGCTGCAGATGCAGCAGACAGGCGCCAGCCAGTCGAGCACGGCTTCGTCCACTGGCGGCTCATCCAGCCAATCGCCCATGGACCAGCTGTTTGCCAGCCTAGACACCAATAAGGATGGCAAGGTTTCGGCGGACGAGTTCGTTGCCGGGCGACCGAAGGACATGAGCGAAAGCGACGCCCAGAACCTCTTCAAGAGCATTGATACGCAAGGCTCTGGCTCGCTGTCGAAGGATCAGTTCGCCGAAGGCCTCGATGTCCTCAAGCCCCTGGACGCTTCTGCCGCCGACATGCTGTCCCTGGAGCCGACGTCCAGCGGCAGCAGCGCAACGAGCTTAGCCACGACTGCCAAGAATAACGCGCTGGATAACTTCCTTGCCGAAATGCAATCGTCGATGAATCTCTATCAGAATACCTACGGCCAGTATGATCTTGACCAGACGGGCAGCGCTGCGGCCTGATCCATCGGGATGGATTGTTGCGATACGGACGGAGGCTGCGCAAGCGCAGTCTCCGTTCTTTCATAGAATGTCGCTGTGCACAGCCAATGGCAGGATGAAAGCCGCGTTGCCATCGGCATCTGCGCCGCGTCCGATCTCCTTGACCGCCGCGACCAGCCGGCCCTTGCGCCCGAGCATGTCGTCACCGATGGCGATCAGCCGGGCATTTGGTGTCGCATAAGGGGAGGCCGAGCGCAGGCGGCGGACGAGCGCCAGATCGTCCTCTTCCGGATGAACGGCGAGGGCCGCGATCAGCGCCGCGGCTGGCGAACGCGATACACCCATCCAGCAATGGATCAGCAAGGGCGCCGCGCGATCCCATTCCGCTGCAAAATCGATGATGGCGCGAACATGCGCCTCCTGCGGGGCGATGAGATCGCCGGTGCCGGCAAAGCTGATATCGTTCATGTTGAGCAGCAGATGACGTTCCGCCTTGATGACGGCCGGGCGGTGAAAGGCATGCTCCTTGGCCATCAGGCTGATCATTTCGCGCGCATGATGGCGAACGGCCATTTCGGCGATGCGTGCCAGCGGCGATACGACGATCGTCGTCACGCACCGATCCTCATCGACGTGCGCTCGGCCTCGATCGCCTCGAAGCGCCTTAGGAACAGCCGCTGCGCCTCGATTGCCGGCATGGGTTCGATCGGCAGCATCTCGCGGGTGATGTCGCGGGGTTGACCGAAGAACTTGCGCGCCTCCTCCGGCGTGAAGCCGGCAAGCAGTGTCGCCTCGAAATAGGCCGAGACCGTATCGGCCTTCTTGATCTTTTCCTTCAGCTGCGGCGCGCAATGCGGGGGCAGGGCAAAACGACGATAGATCGCCGCTTCGAGCCGTTTCTCCACCGCCTTGTAGTCGCCGCCGACCACCGACTTGAACGGCGAGATCATATCGCCGATGACATATTCCGGTGCGTCATGCAGCAGCGCCGCCAGCAATTCGTCCGGCGTCGCCGGGTTCAGATGACGAAAGATCGCTTCGACGACGAGGCTGTGCTGCGCTACTGAAAAGGCATGATCGCCATAGGTCTGGCCGTTCCAGCGCGCAACGCGGGCAAGCCCATGGGCGATATCGCTGATCTCGACGTCGAGCGGCGACGGATCGAGCAGGTCGAGCCTCCGTCCCGATAGCATGCGCTGCCAGGCGCGCGCAGTCTTGGCCGATGTCATGCCGAAGCCTCGTCGGCCTGGGAAGGGAAGGAGAGGCCGGACCAAGCAGGCAGCGATACCGAGACGTCGGTATCATCAGCCCGGATGGGTGTTCCTGCTGCCATGGCTTCGCCCGCGCGGTCGATGCGGACGATGGCAAGACCCTTGCTGCCTGCGGTCGAACCGAGCGTGCCCACAGGCTTGCTGCCGACGGTGAGTTCCGTGCCGGAGGCGGGCAGGTCGGCATTGCCGCTCACGATGACGACGCGCCTGCGCGCCGTGCCGCGATGCTGCATGCGGGAGACCACCTCCTGGCCGACATAGCAGCCCTTGCGGAAGCCCAGGCCGCCGTTGAGGTCCAGCAGCACATCGTGCGGAAACGCGTCCTGCAATGCGAAATCGCGGCCGGAAACGGCAACGCCGTTGGCGATGCGCAGCGCGTCATAAAGCGTCTCGGCATCGTCCCCATGTTGGCCTGATGTGCGCGTCAGCGTGATGCCTGCCTTGGCGAAGCGGCTATCCTTGGGGCCGTCCGTTGCCTTGTCCGCCCAGGCGACGGTAACGCCTTGAATATCTTCGACGCCGAAATCGACCTTGGCGCGCAGCCGGTACATGGTGAGCCGCTTCAGAAGGCCATCGCGCTGTGCCGTGTCTGTCTCGAGCAGAAAGCCGGAGCCATCTCGCCAGATCATGAAGTCGAACAGGATCTTGCCCTGCGGCGTCAGCAGCGCCCCGGGGCGCGCTTCGTCGGCGCCGAGCGAGACGAGATCGGTGGTGATGAGATTGTGCAGGAACGGTTCCGCCTCGGCGCCGGCAACGCGGATGAAGGAACGGTCTCTCAGGAATACGGCTGGCATGATGGATCCGCTGATTTGGGCTATGATCCAGAGGTAGGGCCTTCGACCGGGAACCGCAAGTTCTCCGACCGGATCATTCGCCCGACGTGAAAAATTTCCACTTGCCGTCCGGCGTGATGCCGACTCGATAGAAATTGTAGCCGCCAAATTCCAGCATATCGGCGTAGTCGCCCGCCGTGACGATGCGCATCAGGTCGACCTTTTCCGGGGTGGAGAGCGTCTTGATGTCTTTCTGCGCGAAGTAGGGCCAGACATAGATTTCGTCCGGCGTACCCTGGCCGACATGGGCAAAGCCGGTCGACATGATGTCGAGGAGGATGGACAGGATTTCGATGCCGTCCGGATCGCCCGAAAGGTCGTGCAGGGTCTTGATCGGATCCTCGCCGGGGTCGTCGGCGGTGACCTGGGTCTGCTTGAGACCGCCACCGATATTCATCAGCGGGCGCAGGCGCTCGAGATCGCCTGAGGCTGCCGCCTCCACGATCGCCTCACGGAGCTTTCGCACCGGCTCCGGCGCCTTGTTGATGTCGAAGAGGAACTCGACCGACTTGTTTGCGCTTGCTGCATCGCCATTGCCCTGGTCGGCTTGCTTGTTGACCAGCGGATCCGGCGTCGGGAGCGTAGTGGACGGCGCTTCCAGCGCTTGCTCGACAGGTTTCTGGTTCTTCTGCTGAGCGGAGGCGCCTGGAGCGTTCGGTTGGGAAGCTGGTGGATTGAGCTGCGAGAAGGCTAGTGCCGGCAACGGCAAGGCAACGGAACCGGCAATCATGGTTACGGCTGTAAACGAGGCAATGGAACGGCGACACTCATTGCCCGGAAACATATGCATGAACAATCTCTGGTTACTATTGCAGGGTACGGTTCGGAGAGAATTCCCCAGCGAGCATGCGTTCCCGAAGCGATTCGAGCAAGGCTTCCGCGCCCTGCTCACCCTGTATGCGGATAGTCTCGCGAATGGCATGCGCGATGGCGGCGTCGGCGATGATCTCGGGCTCGATACCATCAGCCATGCCGTCAGCCCAAGCCTCGTTCTGGTATTCCAGCGCTGCCTGCATTTTTTCATGGACGATCATGTCGTCGATTTCGTTCAGGCTGGTTTCCATTGATTCTTTCCTCGAGACGTTCATGTCCTTACCACTTGCTTAACAACTTTATCAGCCTTTTCCTAAAACGACACGGCTGGGTGCGAAAAGGGGTTAATAAATCGTTAATTTCCAAAGCGGGCGGTGATTTCTGTCGCCAGTGTTGCACCTTCGTTACGGTATCGCTCCTCGGCAACGAGGGCCTGCGGCGTGCAATTCGTGTAAACCGATGCAAAGGACCTATACCCACGGTTGAACGCGGCGGTCAATTTTTCCTTCCTTTTCGGCTCGCCCTTGGTTTCGGTGTCAAGCAGCTGCTGCATATCTCCCCGCCATCCGTCTTCCGATGCTGCGCAAAGATTGCGCAAATAATCGATCGAGCCGAGGATTTCGGCGAGCCGGGACAGTTGCTCATCATAGGGCGTGGGTCGTTCGGCGACTGCGGTGTCGGGCGTCTGTGCCTGTGGCGCGCTCGCGACAGGTTGCGCCGCGGTCGGAAGCGCGGCGGCGAGCACAAAGCAAATCAGAAGCGGTCGGCCAAGACGGTTGTGAATCATGTATTCAGTTGAGCGGACAAGCATGACGTGAACAAGGCATAGTGTGCGCTTTCCAACCCGTTATTGCCTCGCATCGTTAATATCGCGGCTGGGGCTGCCTACCAGTCGCCGCAATCCTTTCCACGCATTCGAGCACGCTGGCCGGAACCGGCAGGGTTCGGACCTCCTCCAGCGAATACCAGCCGATGGCTGCGGCATCGTCAGCGGCTTCCGCAATGGCTTCCCTGTCGGCATCGACGAGGAAGACCGACAGCAGGAAATGGCTCGTCAGCGTTCCGTCCGCCGCATGGGAGCGCAGATCATAGGTTTCGAACAGGCGAGGATTGCGTGCGCTTATGCCTGTCTCTTCCTTGAATTCGCGCAGGGCCGCTTCCGCCGGCGTTTCGCCGTCTTCGGCCCTGCCGCCCGGAAAAGCATACATGTCGGCAGATGGCGGGTTGCTGCGCAGGACAAGCAGGAATCGGCCGTCGCGTTCGAGGATGGCGGAGGAGGCGGGGCGGGGAAAGGACGTCATGGGATCGTTTCATATTCGCATGATGAGACGTCTACACCTCTACAGGAACCGAGCCTTGCTGTCCTCCGGGAAAGCCCTTTAACTCGCTGCCGACAGGGGCGGCGATTCGTATGCGCCGAATGTGCGGGCGACCATGGGAATGATCTACGGACTGTATGCTCTCGCGGCCTTGGCCGAAATTGCCGGCTGTTTCGCCTTCTGGGCCTGGCTCCGGCTGGCAAAGCCAATCTGGTGGCTTGCGCCGGGTCTTGTGTCGTTGGCACTCTTTGCGTGGCTGCTGGCACTGGTGCCGAGCGAGGCCGCCGGGCGTACCTTCGCCGCCTATGGCGGTGTCTATATCGTTGCTTCCATCCTGTGGCTCTGGCTGGCGGAGGGGCGGCTGCCGGACCGCTGGGATATTTCCGGCGCGGCCATCTGCCTTGCCGGTGCGGCGATCATTCTC
Organism: Rhizobium sp. SG570; assembly: GCF_012275345.1. Taxonomy (NCBI): domain Bacteria; kingdom Pseudomonadati; phylum Pseudomonadota; class Alphaproteobacteria; order Hyphomicrobiales; family Rhizobiaceae; genus Rhizobium; species Rhizobium sp. SG570. The sequence goes on from NZ_JAAZQI010000002.1 coordinate 114,139, forward strand.
TTCGGTCCACGCGGCTGACCTTCCGCTTGACCCGGCGCTTTCCGGGTGCAAAACAAGCCCCATGTGCGGACGCTTTGCTTTGACATCGACGGCGGACTATGTGGGCGAGGCGCTGGGCGTCCTGCTGCGCGACGATTTTCCGGCGCGTTACAATATCGCCCCGACACAGCCGATCCTCGTCGTCATATCCGGTGAGAGGCAGCAGCCCGGCAGCAATCTGCCGGATCGCCGCGCCCTTTTGGTGCGCTGGGGCTTCATGCCCGGCTGGGTGAAGGACCCGAAGGAGTTTCCGCTTCTGATCAATGCGCGCGCCGAAACGGCAATCGGCAAGGCATCCTTCCGCGCCGCCATGCGCCACCGCCGCATCCTCGTTCCGGCGTCGGGCTTTTACGAATGGCATCGCCCGTCCAAGGAAAGCGGTGAGAAGTCGCAGGCCTATTGGATCCGGCCGCGCGCGGGCGGCGTCATCGCCTTTGCCGGGCTGATGGAAACCTGGTCGTCGGCCGACGGCTCGGAAGTGGATACTGGTGCCATTCTGACGACCGCGGCAAACAGCGCCATGCGCCCGATCCATGATCGCATGCCCGTGGTCATCAAGCCGGAGGATTTTGCCCGCTGGCTCGATTGCAAGACGCAGGAGCCGCGAGATGTCCTCGATCTGATGACACCGGTTCAGGAGGATTTTTTCGAAGCTATTCCGGTTTCGGATCGGGTTAACAAGGTCGCCAACATGGGGCCGGACCTGCACACGCCGGTAACGGTCGAGCCCGTGAAAAAGCCGCCGAAGAAAACGGATCCCGAGGATGGCCAGCTAAGCCTTCTCTGACGGCCGCCATTCGGCGACCGGTGTCGGGATATGTCGCCGAGCCATGCAGTTTGGCAGCCGGCCGGCGATTGTCGACCTCAGGCGATTTTCTTCTTGAGAGGCTTGGACTTCAGCATCAGATGGGCCGCAAGAACGGCTTTCAGGCCGAGCGGCCGATACAGCATGCTGGGATCGATCTTTGCCTGCGGTTGTGCCGCTTCGTCTTTCTTCTGCGTCATGATTAACTCCTCACCAATGCTCCCCGGAGCATTTTCCGATTCACTGTCGTGTATCGCTGTCTCGTCGTAAATCATGACAAATCGAAGGCGTTTTCCAATCAGCTTTTGTAAACAATGACCACATTTCGCGAGATTAGCATCGAATCTTCGTGTGAAATCCATCCTGATGAGATGCTAATATTCCGTTAAAAGGCCCGGCTGCGCGTACCCCCAATACCGCCCGGTGGCTGTTCTGGCTCTCTTGATTGCTAAGGGGAGCTTACAAACTTGCGGTTGCGCACGATGGCGTCACGGGAGCACCGGCCTCGGCATGCCTCGCGTGCCGGCTAAATATGCCGGCCGATATCGTCGTTGGAATCGTCGACGTCGGGGTCGCCCGGTCCGTTGATGGTGTAGGTGCCGTATTTCTTCGCCCAGGAGCGCGCGCCGAGTGGCAGGGACAGCAGGTAGACGATGACGGTCACGACCATGACATGCCATGTATAGCTCATCAACAGCGCCACATAGACGACAAGGGCGAGCATGATCGGCAATACGAGGTCGCGCCGGATGCGGCTGCCTTCCGTCTTGCCGGACCAGACGGGCAGGCGGCTGACCAGCAGAAAGCCGATGAGCACGGTGTAGGCGGCACCCCAATAGGCGAAAGTCCTGTCCGGCGTCAGCCCGAGGAAGCCGAGATAGACGGGCAGCAGCACCAGCATGGCGCCGGCAGGCGCGGGGACGCCGACGAAATATTCCGATTGCCAGGACGCCTTGTGTTCGCGCTCGGTCATGACGTTGAAGCGAGCGAGCCGCAAGGCGGCGGCGATGGCGTAGATCAAGGCGGCGATCCAGCCGAGCGAGTGGGCCTGATCGAGCAGAAAGACATAGACGACCAGCGCCGGCGCAACACCGAAGTTGACGATATCGGCCAGCGAATCCATCTGTGCGCCGAATTTTGAAGTGGCCTTCATCAGACGTGCCACACGTCCGTCCACGCCGTCGAGGAAGGCCGCAACCAGCACGGCGACCACGGCAAGCTCGTAGCGGTTTTCGAAAGCGAGGCGGATACCCGTCAGTCCCGCGCAGATCGCCAGCACGGTGATCATGTTCGGCACAATCAGCCGCAGGGGAATTTCCCGCAGGCGCGGCCCGCGCGCTTCGTCATTGGATCCATGCGGCTCGAAAGGCGGAAAAGGCGTCTTCATTTCGTTCGTTTCTCTGGGGCTCAGCTGCGACGGCTAACGGTCGGGCCCTTGGGCGAGCCGAATTCGGCAATCACGGTTTCGCCAGCGATCGCCCTTTGGCCGACGGCCACGCGCGGCGAAGCACCCTCGGGCAGGAAGACGTCGAGGCGTGAGCCGAAGCGGATCAGGCCGATGCGCTCGCCCGCGTCCAGCGGCTCGTTCGGGTTCACGAAACAAAGGATGCGGCGGGCGACGAGACCGGCGATCTGCACGACACCGATTTCGCCGTGTTTCGTTTCGATGACGAGGCCGTTTCGCTCGTTCTGCTCGCTGGCCTTGTCCAGTTCCGCATTGAGGAAGCTGCCCTGGCGATAGGCGATATTGGTGATGCGCCCGCGCATCGGCGAACGGTTCACGTGGCAGTCGAAGACGTTCATGAAGATCGAGACACGCAGCATCGGCTCGGTGCCAAGGTTGAGCTCAGCCGGCGGTGTGACCATCTGCACGCCGGAAACCTTGCCGTCGGCCGGCGATACGGCGAGGTCGTCGTCCTGGGGCGTCATGCGCTCGGGATCGCGGAAGAAATAGGCGCACCAGAGCGTCAGGATCAGGCCGATCCAGAAGAGCGGCTTGAAGATCCAGCCGAGCACCAGCGACGCGACGAAGAAACCTGCAACGAAGGGATAGCCTTCCTTATGCACCGGAACGATGACGTTGCGCACGCTGTTCAACAAGCTCATCTAAAGCCTACTCCGTTAAGGGCACCCTCGCGAAAACCGAACCCCGGTTGCGGAACGAGATGATGCCGGTCAAAAGATGAGAACAAGATAAGCGGTCTTGCTCTGATTACCAGTCGACGGTGACTACAGGCAAATGCCGTCATGAGCAATGCTCTCGCACGCTCGCCCCCAATGCAATCCCGCTCTCTTCTGCGGCCTCCACTACCTGGCGTTTTCCAGATCCGCCTTCGTAAAGACTGGAAGGACAGAGAGTTCTGGAAGGCCTTGGATTGTCGGCGCGCCATCCCCGCGCCAGATGGCGCAGACGACGGCAAGGATGTGTGCATGCTCGCCGAGCGCCAGGCGATAGGCGTCTTTCACTGCGCCGCCCGTCGTAATGACATCCTCGATGAAAGTGACGCGGCGACCCGAAACATTCTGTCCCTCGATGGCCCGGCATGTCCCATAGGTCTTCGCTTCCTTGCGAACAAACGCTGCGGGGAGGCCGATCTCGAGCGAGATTGCTGTTACAAGCGGAATGCCGCCCAGTTCCAGGCCCGCCAGAATCTCGGTTTCGGCCGGGATGAGCTCAGCCATGGCGCGGGCCAGCGGCTTTAGAAGAGAAGGTGTGCCTTCGAAGCGATACTTGTCGAAATACCGGTTGGAGATCTGACCCGAACGGAGTGTGAATTCACCCTGCAGGCTTGCCACTTCGGCAATACGCCGGGCGAGATCGTCTTTCGTGTAAGTTACCCCATCAGTCATCATCGAACCTCCCATATCGCAAAGCTTCTCGCGTATACGCGCGAAATCATCCGACCGTAAACCGCATAATTTTAGCAGTCGTGGCGGGACGTGCTGGTGGCGGGAAGGGGCAAATATGCGCCAGGCTCGGTATGCGCAAAAGGCAAGCCGCCGGAGACGATCGGGCGGCTTGGGGATGCGATGCTGTCGTGAAGTAGGGATCAGAGGCCGAGAGCGGCGCGCAGTTCCGCCTTGGCGCCCTCGTATTCGCTCTTGTAGTCGTCATGAGCCATGATGGTTTCAGCGATGACGGTGCCGGCGATGCGGCCGGCTTCGATGTCGGATGCATAGTGAATGCCGCCGACGATGCGGTTATGGCCGTATTCCCAGGCGCGGGCCATGATGACGGGACGCTTCTCCGGCACCATGTTCGAGAGCACGATGCCCATCAGCGTGCCGACCGTGGTGTGGCCGGACGGATAGGAGCCGGACTTGGAGAGCGGTACGATCGGCTTTACGAGATCGCTGTAGAGATGCGGGCGCGGGCGCTTCCAGACATCCTTGGCCGGATCGACGACGGCGCCTTCCGTCTCGACGATGCGATCGAAGAATGCGGAGAATTTCGGCAGATTCTCCTTGGTGAACTTCGGATTGTCGATGACATCGGAGAAGCGCCAGACATTCTCTTCCGCATCGGCCACGGCGCGTGCCGCCATTTCCGGTGTGCGGGTAACCTGGATGGTCAGGATTTCGCCCAGCTCGGCCTTCATCTGCGCCGAATCATTGGCGGGCGGCGGCGGCAGCAGATTGAGGAGATTGATCTCCTTGGCATCCGTGAACGGCTTGGCATCCTCGGCGAAAACCGGCGAGGCAACGCCGACAACGAGCAGCAATGTTAAAGCTTTGGCGAAATTACGCATTCGGGGCTCCCTTGAAATGAGAACCGTACCTAGCAAGCTGTCATCTCAAATCCATGACAGCTGTCCATGCGTAATCTTTCCGAGCAATATTTCCTGGGACGACCTGTCGGAGCGGTCCTTATGCCGCGCCTCCGCTCAGCTTGCCGGCGCCAGCCGGTTGACCACGCCCAGGTCGTCGTTTTCGCGCACCTGCTTCAGAAGCTCCTCTGCCTGCGTGGCCTCGCGTTGACGGTTCCACATGGAGGCGTAGAGCCCATTCTGGGAGAGCAGGTCCGCATGCGTGCCGCGCTCGGCGATCACGCCGCTTTTCAGCACGATGATCTCGTCAGCGCCGATCACGGTCGAAAGGCGATGGGCGATGACCAGCGTGGTGCGGTTCTTCGAAACGACATCGAGGGCCGCCTGGATCTCGCGCTCGGTCGTCGTGTCCAGCGCCGAGGTCGCCTCGTCGAGGATCAGTACCGGCGGCGCTTTTAGAACGGTGCGGGCAATCGCGACGCGCTGCTTCTCTCCCCCTGACAGTTTGAGGCCGCGCTCTCCGACCTTCGTCTCGAAGCCGTCGGGCAGATGGCGGATGAAATCGCCGATTTGGGCGATCTCCGTCGCCGCCGCCACCTCGGCGTCGCTCGCGCCCGGCCGACCGTAGCGGATGTTGTAGGCGATGGTGTCGTTGAAAAGCACCGTGTCCTGCGGCACCATGCCGATCACTTTGCGCAGGCTCTTCTGCGTCACCGTGCGCAGGTCCTGGCCGTCGATGGTGATCGTGCCGCTTTGCACGTCGTAGAAGCGGTAGAGAAGGCGCGACAGGGTCGATTTTCCCGCGCCCGACGGACCGACCACGGCGACTGTCTTGCCGGCGGGCACCTCGAAGGAAATACCCTTCAGGATCGGTCGGGCAGCATCGTATGCGAAATGCACATCCTTGAACGAGATGGCGCCGTTGCCGATAATAAGGTCCTTTGCGTCGTCAGCGTCTGTCACCTCGGGCTTGACCTCCAGCAGGTCGAACATTTCCTCGATATCAGTCAGGCCCTGGCGGATTTCGCGGTACACGAAACCGATGAAATTCAACGGCACGGAAAGCTGCAGCAGCATGGCATTGATGAAGACGAAGTCGCCGACGGTCTGGTGCCCGTTGAGAACGGACAAGCCGGAGATGACCATCATGACCGTCGAGCCGAGGCCGAAGATCACGCCCTGGCCGAAGTTCAGCCAGCCAAGCGATGTCCAGACGCCCGTCGCGGCCTTTTCATACTTCGCCATCGACTGATCGAAACGCCTGGCCTCCATCTCCTCGTTGCCGAAATACTTGACGGTCTCGAAATTCAGAAGCGAATCGATCGCCTTCGTATTGGCGTCCGTGTCGCTGTCGTTCATCGTGCGGCGGATGGAAATGCGCCAGTCGCTCGCCTTGACGGTGAACCAGATGTAGAGCCAGACCGTGACCGCCGTCACGGCGAGATAGGAAAAGCCGTAGCCGCGCCAGAAGATGATGGCGGTCAGCAGGAATTCGATGAATGTCGGAAACGTATTGAGGATGGTGAAGCGGACGATGGTTTCGATGCCCTTGGTGCCGCGCTCGATGACGCGCGAAAGGCCGCCTGTCTTGCGCTCCAGATGGAAGCGTAGCGACAGTTCGTGTATGTGCACGAAGGTCCGGTAGGCGAGCTGGCGAACCGCATACTGGCCGACGCTTGCAAACAGCGCATCGCGAAGCTGGTTGAGGCCCAGCTGTATGAGACGTGTAGCGTTCGTGGCGACGATGAGTGCGATGGCGCCGACCATGAAGGCCGGCAGGATGCCCTGCATGTCGAGCTTGCCGTTCAAGGCGTCGACGGACCATTTGAAGAAATAGGGAACCAGCAGCAGGAAGAATTTCGAGACCAACAGGAAGACGGTCGCCCAGACGACACGCATCTTCAGGTCCATGCGTCCGGCCGGCCACATATAGGGCCAGAGATTGATGATCGTATTCAATGGATTGCTGGAATCCGCCGATATGGTTTTCTTGCGGTCTGCCATGTCCGTCTCCGGCGAATAATCGAGGCAGCCGGACGTTGACGACCACTGGGGCGGCCCGGCTGGGATTGCCTTCGCATGCAAAAGCGCGGCCGTCACGCGAAGGCGATGAGGGTTGCGCGACGCTTATACTATTTTTATGCCGCGTAAAAGCATCGGCCAGGCGTTGATCGCGCCTGGCCGATGCATGACCTTGTCGAGGGAGCTCCAGGCTACTGTTTTTACGCAATTCCGGACGGAAAACCGCTGCGCACGTTTCCTGGAATTGCTCTAGAGATGCTCGCCCGAAAGCCGCTTGCGATGAAGCTCTTCGGCGTTGGGAAGCGCGTCCTTCGGAAGGCCGAAGACCTGTCCGGGAAGGATCCGGTCCGGATTGTTGATCTTGTCCTCGTTGGCCAGATAGATCGTCGTGTAGCGCACGCCGGCGCCATAGATACGGCGTGATATTTGCCACAGTGTATCGCCGCGACGGATGATGACGGCGTTGGCATCCTGCGAGAGCGGAGCCTGCTCCAGTGTCTTCGGACCGCTCTCGTTCGACGAGACCTCCGTATTCGGCTGGGTCGGTGCCGTCTGTGCCGGCGCGGTGATGGCCGCGATCATGTGTTCGAGATTGGGTAGCCCATCGCCGACCGACTTCGGATCCTTCGGAAGAGCCTGCAATACGGCAAGCGCCTTGAGGGCGGCGGCCGAAGCGTCGGCAGCAGCCTTCTTCAGGTCCGCGCTGGCGCCAATGGCCGGCCGGAATTCCGAAAGCGACTTCAGCGCGATCTCCGTGCCGGAGCGTGCAGCGGCAAGCTGTTCCACATTCGGCTGCTTGCCGTCAGTAAACAGGCCCTTCAACAGTGCGAAAGCCTTGCCGGCACCTTCTCTGAGCTTGGCAAGCTCGCCCTCGTCGAGCGGCACCATCGCGGCGGCCACCGACTGCGTCTGGGCGCCGGTCGCAGCCGGCGTCTGCGCGGCAACGGTCACCTGATTGCCTTCGGGGCGGGTGAAATTGACGCTGGTGCGCACAACGACCTTGCCTGCGCTGTCGAGCACGTCGACGCGAATCTTGTGGTCGCCGACAGCGAGCGGCATCACGCCATCGACGACGAAATGCCCGTCGCCACCGGCCGCGATCTCTCCGATCAACTTGTCGTCGGCATAGGCGCGCACCTTGGCGTGGGGCTTCGTGGTGCCGGCAACGAAGATATGGTCGTTTTCGATTTCCACGGCGTTGACCAGGACATCCGGCTGCCCATCCGTCGTCGCAGGCGTGCCCGCAGCGGGGTTGGCGGATGCCACGGCGCTACCGTCCTGTTGCGGCTTGGCGTCGGATGCATTGCCCTGAGCATTGGCTGTCGGCGCATTCTGCTCGGCGGCAGTCACGCGGCCCTGCTTGGCCGAGGGAGCCGTGATGATACGGCTGGCAGTGCCCGGCTTCGACACCATGGCGAGAAGCTGTGTCGAATCATCCTTCGGGACGGAAACGGTGGCCACTTCCTCGGAGTTGACCGGCTTGCCGTCCTTGCCGGTCGCGCGCAGCACCAGCTCGTGATCGCCGGGCGGCAACGGATTGTCGAGTACCGCGGCAAAGTCGCCGCTGGGGCCGACGTTGGTCGTGGTCACGACCTTTTCGCCATCGACGATCTCCAGCTTGGCGTTCGGCTCGGCCGAGCCGGCGATGACGGTGGATCCATCGGGTTCTACGCGCAGCACGTCGAACGACGGGACCAGGGATTTCGTCGCTGCCTCGGTCGTTGGTGCAGCGCCGCCGGTCAGCGCCGCCAATGCCTTGTCGATTGCAGCGCTGGCCTCGGCCGCGTTGTCGGGAAGCGACTGGACAATGGCGAGCGCCTTGTTCGCGCCATCCTGTACCTTTGTGACGAGGCCGGTCGCCGTCTGATCCGTGCCGGCGGGAAGCGCAAAAGCGACGATCGACTGAAGCGCCGTGATCGCCTTCGTCTTCGCGGCTGCGAAAATATCCTGGCTCGGCGTCGTGCCATCCTTGAACAGAGTCTTGAGGTCGGCAAGCGACGCCGTCGCGGCACCCGTCAGATCGGTAAGCTTTTTGGCGAGATCGGCCGTGTTGGCGGCGTTCGACACCGCATTCTGTGTCGACTGAGCTGTCTCGGCAGCCTTTTGCGCACTATCCTCGATCGTATTCTTCACCGTGTTGCTGGCCTGATTGACCGCATCGCCTATCGGCTTCTTGTCCCCGTTGATGCGCGGCATCACGAAAAAGACCATCAGTATGGTCGCAATTATCAGCACCAACAGAGCCAGCCAACCGGCACGGTTCTTCATCATTATTTATCTCCAGGCGGCGAAGTCGTCGCAACTCCTGAAATTGCTAGCGATTTCGCCTGTTTTTACAAGCTTTCTAAGCCATTTTCGCATGTCCGGGCACAAGTTTTCCTTCGAAAAATCTTGACTGAGCATTTGCAGCATAGTTGTTTGCATCCATGACTGACGATTCTGCGCCAATTCGATCCATTTGCGTTTATTGCGGCTCAAGGCCGGGGCGCGATTCTTCCTACATGGCTGCCGGCCGCGAGCTGGGCAAAAGCATAGCCGAGAACGGCCTGCGCCTGATCTATGGCGGCGGAACGAAGGGCATCATGGGCGCTGTCGCAAGCGGTGTGCTCTCGCACGGCGGTCAGGTCACGGGCATCATTCCGGAATTTCTGGTCGACATGGAAGCGACGCGCCATTCGCTCGGCCAACTGGACGAACTCATCATAACGCCAGACATGCATGCGCGCAAACATGGCATGTTCGAGCGCGCCGACGCCTTCGTGGCGCTGCCTGGCGGTATCGGCACTTTGGAGGAGATCGTCGAGATCATGACCTGGGGCCAGCTCGGCCGTCATGAAAAGCCGATGGTTTTCGCCAATATCAATGGTTTCTGGGATCCGATGATGGAGCTCATCCGCCACATGACGGAGGAGGGCTTCGTTCACACCGCCCATCGTGTCCAGCCGCTGGTCATCGACAAGATCGCCGACATCATTCCGGCCATCCGCAAGCACGCTGCTGAAACGCAAGGCGACCGCGGCGGTGAAGAGGCGGTCATTTCCAAGCTCTGAAGGGCGCCAGTAACAGCCGCCAATTCCGTCAGCGTGTGCGGCTCCGCCTCAACATCGACCAGCTGTAAAGCGCCAGGCCGGCCCAGATCAGCGAGAAGGCGATCATCTGTGTCGTCCCGAAGGGTTCCTTGAACAGGAAGACGGCAATCAGGAAAACCATCGTCGGCACGATGTATTGCATGATTCCGACGGTGGACAACTTGAGGAGCTTCGCGCCGTTCGCAAAGATCATCAACGGCAGGGCGGTGATCAGGCCGCATCCAAGCAGCAGCGCGGTATCGGTAAGGCCCGTTCGATAGAGATGGCCTTCGCCGCGCGCCTCCAGATAGACGATGTAGAGCGTCGCCGGAATGCAGAGAAGCAGCACTTCGAGGAAGAAGCCCTGATTGGCGCCAACCGGCAGCGTTTTGCGGAAGAAGCCGTAGAAGCCCCAGGAGAAGGTCAGCGTTAACGCGACCCAGGGCAGGGTTCCCGCCTTGATGGTGAGGATGACGACGGCTGCCGCAGCCAGTCCGATCGCGACGATCTGCGCCGGCGCCATCTTTTCCTTCAGAAGCAATGAGCCGAGCGCGATGCTGAACAGCGGGTTGATGAAGTAGCCGAGCGCCGCATCGAGCGAATGACCGGCGCCGATCGCCCAGACATAGGTCCCCCAGTTGATGGTCACAAGCGTCGCGGTCAGCGACGCCATCGCGACCGTGCGCGGATTGCTGAGCGCCGCCTTCACGTCGCCCATGCGGCCGAGCGCCAATAGCACTGCGCCCGCGACGGGAATGGACCAGAGGATACGGTGAGCGATGACCTCCATCGCCGGGATGTGCCCGAGCGCCTTCATGTAGAGCGGCAGAACGCCCCACATGAGGTAGGCCGTCAGCACGAAGCCGAACCCGCGTGCACTGTCTTCATTCTTGATCTCAGGGGCGACCGTATCGGTGGCCATGAATGTTTCCCGCCATATTCTGTTCTTTGAGACGGGATTACTCCAATGCGGGTGACGTGGCTAATTCATTTCCTTGACGGCATCGTCAAGGTTTTTGATAGGCGGCGGATTACTCCGCCGCGATTCTGCCCGCCATATGACGGTTCTTCATCAGCTTGTAGATGACGGAATCCATCAGTGCCTGGAACGAGGCGTCGATGATGTTTTCCGAAACGCCGACTGTCCACCAGCGCACGCCGTCGCTGTCGGTGGATTCGATCAGGACGCGGGTCACGGCCTCCGTGCCGCCGTTGAGGATACGCACCTTGAAGTCGGCCAGTTCCAGATCATCGATCTCGTGCTGGTATTTGCCGAAATTCTTGCGCAGCGCCAGGTCGAGCGCGTTCACCGGGCCATCGCCTTCGGCGACCGACATGATGGTCTGGCCGTCGATGATGATCTTGACCACCGCTTCCGAGACGATCTTCACCCGGCCGTGGGAATCGAAGCGACGCTCGACCATCACGCGGAAGCCGTCGATCGCGAAGAACTCCGGAATGGTGCCGAGCGTGCGGCGCGCCAGCAGCTCGAAGCTGGCATCGGCGCCTTCGTAAGCGTAGCCTGTGGCTTCCCGTTCCTTGACGATCTGGATCAGCTGGTCGAGCTTGGGGTCGTCCTTGCCGACTTCGATGCCGCGCCGCTTCAGGGCATTGATGAAGTTCGACTTGCCGCCCTGGTCGGAAACCATGACCTTACGGAAATTGCCGACGCTTTCCGGCGGCACATGTTCGTAGGTTCGCGGATCCTTGAGCAGGGCCGAGGCATGGATGCCGGCCTTGGTGGCAAAGGCGGAAGCACCGACATAGGGAGCCTGGTGGTCCGGCGAGCGATTCAGCAACTCATCGAAGGCGTGCGAAAGACTGGTGAGCCCGACGAGCCGCTCGGCATCGATCGTCGTTTCGAATCGCTCGCTATAGGCCCGCTTCAGCGCCAGCGTCGGGATCAATGTGATCAGATTGGCGTTGCCGCAGCGCTCGCCGATACCGTTCAGCGTTCCCTGGATCTGCCGCACGCCGGCCTCGACGGCGGCAAGCGAATTGGCAACCGCCTGACCGGTGTCGTTATGGGCATGGATACCAAGACAGTGCCCCGGAACGCCACAGGCGATGACGGCTTCGACGATGGCGCGGATTTCCGGCGGCTGCGAGCCGCCATTGGTGTCGCAGAGCACCACCCAGCGCGCACCCGCCTCATAGGCGGTCTTGGCGCAAGCGAGTGCATAGGTCGGATTGGCCTTGTAGCCATCGAAGAAGTGCTCGCAGTCAACAAGGGCTTCCTTGCTGGCGTTGACGGCAGCGTTGACGCTTTCGGCGATGCTTTCGAGATTTTCCTCGTTGGTACAGCCGAGCGCCACCTTGACGTGATAGTCCCAGCTCTTGGCCACGAAACAGATCGCGTCCGCCTTCGCCTGCAAGAGGCTGGCAAGGCCGGGATCGTTGGAGGCAGAAATGCCGGCGCGCTTGGTCATGCCGAAGGCGACGAAAGAGGCCGATTTCGTGCGCTTCTCGTCGAAGAAGGCCGTATCGGTCGGATTGGCGCCGGGATAGCCGCCCTCGACGTAGTCCAGGCCGAACTCGTCCAGCATGGTTGCAATGGCAATCTTATCCTCGACGGAGAAATCGATGCCGGGCGTCTGCTGGCCATCGCGGAGCGTCGTGTCGAAGAGATAGATTTTTTCGCGTGTCATACTGTTTCCTCCGGCGAGCCGGTTTGATGGTGGGTGCCCCTCATTCGTCCTCTCTCGGTTTCGCTTTGCCAAACCGTTCGAGTCCACCTTCTCCCCGTTTACACGGGGCGAAGGGGCTTGTGAGGTCGTTCTCTCTCCCCGCGTGCGGGGAGAGGGGGCTTACTCGGCATTACACTTTCCCGGCAAACTTGTCCGTCGCACGGATCAACTGATCCAGGATACCCGGCTCGGAAGAGGCGTGGCCCGCGCCCTCGATCAGATGAAACTCCGCCTTCGGCCAGGCCTTGTGCAGCGCCCAGGCATATCTCGCCGGGCAGGGCATGTCGTAACGGCCATGAACGATGACGCCGGGAATGTCCTTCAGTTTGTGCGCATCGCGCAGGAGCTGACCTTCTTCCAGCCAGCCGGCATTGACGAAGAAGTGGTTCTCGATGCGCGCGAATGCATGCGCATATTCCGCGTCCTCGAACTGCACGCTGACGGACGGTTCCGGCAGCAGCGTGATCGTTTCGCCTTCCCAGATCGACCATGCCTTGGCGGCCTCCAGGCGGGCTGCCTTATCGGGATGCGTCAGCAGGCGGTGGTAGGCCGCCATCATCTCATGGCGCTCGTCCGGCGGGATCGGCGCCACGAAGCGCTCCCACTTGTCCGGAAACATCTCCGAGACCCCGAACTGATAATACCAGTCGAGCTCGGCTCTCGTCAGGGTGTAGATGCCGCGCACGACCAGTTCCGAAACGCGTTCCGGATGCGTTTCTGAATAGGCGAGCGCCAGCGTCGAGCCCCAGGAACCGCCGAAAACAAGCCATTTCTCCACGCCGGCCATTTCGCGAAGCCGCTCGATATCATCAACCAGATGCCAGGTCGTGTTGGCTTCGAGGCCGGCATGCGGCGTCGACCGTCCGCAGCCTCGCTGGTCGAACAGGGTCACGTCGTAAAGCGCCGGATCGAACACGCGGCGATGGCTCGGCGAGATGCCGCCGCCCGGACCGCCATGCAGAAAGACCGCCGGCTTGGCGCCGGGCGTTCCCACACGCTCCCAGTAGATGACATGCCCATCGCCGACATCGAGATGGCCGGAGGCATAGGGTTCGATTTCCGGATAGAACGTCCGCAGGATCTCCGTCATATTTTCAGTCCCCCGGCCGGCCAGACGTCCGTATCGTGATCGGGATGCTGGAAGGAAATGATCCGCTCCTGCTGGGCATAGAAATCAGGATCCTGGAGCACGGGCTTTTCGAAGATGGTCTCTACCCAGGGCAGGCGCGAGGCATGGTTCACCTGGATCTGCGGCGCGAGATCATCGCGCTCGTCGAAGGCGCCGATGGCAATCTCCAGGCCACCAGGATGGCGATAGGTCATCGGCGTGCCGCAATTCCTGCAGAAGCCGCGATCGATGTTGACGGAAGATTGGAAATAGGTCGGCTCGCCACGTGTCCATTCAAGACCATCGTTCGGTGCCGTGACAAGGGCGGAGAAGAAGCTGCCGAACTGTTTCTGGCACATGCGGCAATGGCAGATCGACGGGCGACCGAGCTCGCCGCGAATGCGAAACCGCACCGCGCCGCATTGGCATCCTCCGCTTCTGGTGACTTCAGTCATGGCGCTTCTCCTGGGGCCAGGTTGAGGTATCGTGATCGGGATGTTGGTGGTTGGATAGCCGGATCGACGACGCGCGATCGGAGCCATCTTCATCCGGTTCCATCGGCAGCACATCCAGCGCATGGAACCAGGGCATCTTTGCCGCAAGGTTCGATTGCGCGACAGGCTGGACCGCCATCGGCTCATCCAGCGAGCCAAGCGTGACATTGATGAAAGCCGTACCCGGAATATCATAGAACAAAGGCGTGCCGCAGGTGCCGCAAAAGCCACGGCGCACGAGATCGGACGAATGAAACCATGAAGGTTCGCCGCGCGTCAGCTCGAAATCGGCGCGTTGGGCGCTGCCAAGCGGGAGGGCGTAGTTGCCCGATGATTTCTGGCACATGCGGCAATGGCAGAGATGCGGATAGCCGAGCGCGCCGGCGGTGCGATAGCGAACCGCGCCGCATTGGCATCCACCGCTATATCCCGCAGTCATCGTCATTGACCGGTCTCCGCTGGCCATGCTGCCGTATCGTGGTCCGGGTGCTGGTACGACACAAGCTCCAGCACGAAGGGCGCCTGCTCTGCGTCTTCTTCCGTCCGATGGCCCGGCAGCAGATGCAGCCGGTCGACGAAATCGATCTTGGCTTCCGTTCCGTATTGCACGACGGGCGGCAGCTGCGAGGGATCGTCGAAGGCGCCCGCCGCCACCGCCACACCATCCGGCGCCTCATAGGTCAGCGGTGTGCCGCAGTCCCCGCAGAAACCGCGCTTGACGTAGTTGGAAGACTGGAACGTTTTCCGTTCCCCGCGTGTCCAAGTGAGCTCCGCGCCGCGCGTCGAGACCAGCGGTGCGTAATAGGCGCCGAAGGCTTTCTGACACATGCGGCAATGACAGATCGACGCATCCTTCAGTTCGCCCCGCACCCGGAAGCGAACCGCACCGCATTGGCAGCCACCTGTGTAGGTTGCACTCACCGCTTGACCTCCCAAGTCGTGATGCGCTCGCCCGTTGCCGGATCCTTGCCATCCTTCAGCTGGATGCCCCTTGCCAGAAGGTCGTCACGGATCCTATCCGCTTCGGCGAAATTCTTCGCCTTCAGCAGTTCCAACCGCTGCCGCACCTTGGCATCGATCTCGGAAGCGACGGCTTCATCGACTTCCGCCTTCTTCGGTAGCAGGCCGAGAAGGGCGGCGCTCGCTGCAAAGACAGGCAGGAGGCTCGCATCGGCATTGGCGGCTTGGGCCAAAGCATGCAGCGCCTGAACGGCGGCGACGGTGTTGAGGTCGTCGGCAAGGGCGGCGAGAACCGTCGCATCAGGTGCCGTACCACTGACATCCGCTGCCGGCCATTTGGCGATCAGCCGCTCGGCTTCCTCCAGACGCTTAACGGAGAAGTCGATCGGCTCTCGGTAATGCGTCATCAGCATGGCGAGCCTCAGCACTTCGCCCGGCCAGGTCCGGCCGCCGAGTTTTTCCGTCTGCAGCAGCTCATGGATGGTGACGAAGTTGCCTTCCGATTTCGACATCTTGCGGCCTTCGACCTGCAGGAAGCCGTTATGCATCCAGACGTTCGCCATCGTATGCGTGCCGTGCGCGCAACGCGACTGGGCAATTTCGTTCTCGTGATGCGGGAAGATCAGATCCAGCCCGCCGCCATGAATGTCGAAGACATCGCCAAGATAGCGCCCGCTCATGGCCGAGCACTCGATGTGCCAGCCCGGACGGCCACGGCCCCAGGGGCTTTCCCAGCCGGGCTCGTTCGCGTCGGAGAGCTTCCACAGCACGAAATCGCCGGGGCTTTTCTTGTGTTCGTCGACAGCGATGCGGGCACCCGCCTGCTGCTCATCTAGATTGCGCTTCGAAAGCTGACCGTAATCGGCCATCGACTTGGTGTCGAACAGCACTTCGCCGGCCGCCTGATAGGCGTGGCCTCTGGCGATCAGCTTCTCGATGATATCGATCATCTGGGCGATGTTGTCAGTCGCCCGCGGCTGCACGCTCGGCTCCAGGCAGCCGAGCGCGGTCGTATCCTGAAAATACTGCGTCTCGGTCTTTTCCGTCACCAGGCGGATCGCCTCGTTGAGCGGCAGGCCGGGATGGTCGCGTAGCGCCCGTGCGTTGATCTTGTCGTCAACATCGGTGATGTTGCGCACGTAGGTCACGTGGCTCTCGCCATAAACCTGCCGCAGCAGCCGGAACAGCACATCGAAGACGATGGCGGGGCGGGCATTGCCGATATGGGCGAAGTCATAGACCGTGGGGCCGCAGACATACATGCGGACGTTCTCGCGGTCGATCGGCTGGAAATCGACTTTTTCGCGTGTCAGCGTGTTGTAGAATTTCAGTTGCGGCGCGGCGCCCATTTCACTCTCCCAAAGGCATGGATCCGAAAAAAATCGTCACCGGCCGGCCGGAACGTTTGTCATCTTGGATTTTGGGAGACGAAAACGGCCAGACCAGCGAAACGCTAGTGAATAATTTTCCGGCAGATAATGCAGATAACCGTTTTCATGGCAGGCTTTATCGCGCGCCGGATGAATTTGGTCAAGTGGGGAGGGAGCCTCTCCCGTACGGGGAGAAGTTCTTTTTTACTCCGGCATCCGGTAGTCGACGAGCTTGTTCTCGCGCACGACGAAGAGCTTGCCGGTTTCGGTGACGTCGGCGCCTGTGAGCGGCAGGATCGCCTTGGCGACGTCGCGGGGATGCGGCAGCGTATCCGGATCTTCGCCGGGCATGGCCTGGGCGCGCATGGCGGTGCGGGTCGCGCCCGGATCGACGCTGGTGATGCGCAGCGGCGTGCTCTGGGTTTCGCCGGCCCAGGTCCGCGCCAGTGCCTCGACAGCAGCCTTGGATGCGGAATAGGCGCCCCAGAACGGCCGGCAGCGATGGGCGGCGGCCGACGACAAGATAACGGCGCGTCCCGCATCGGAGCGCATCAGCAGCGGTTCGACGGAGCGGATCAGCCGCCAGGTGGCTGTGACGTTGACGGTCATCACCTTCTCGAAGACTTTCGCCTCGATATGGCCGATCGGCGAGATCACGCCGAGCACCCCGGCATTGGCGACGAGGATATCGAGCTTGCCCCAGCGTTCGAAGATCGACCCGCCGAGCGCATCGATGGCGTTCATGTCGGCGAGGTCGAAAGGCACGAGCGTCGCAGACCCACCGGCGGCCTTGATGGCGTCGTCCAGCTCCTCAAGTCCGCCGACCGTGCGGGCGCAGGCAATCACGTGCGCGCCAGCCTTGGCGAGTTCCAGTGCCGTGAAATAGCCGATACCGCGCGACGCGCCGGTAACGAGGGCGATCTTGTCCTTGAGGTTGACGCTCATGCTGTCTTGATCCGAATGCTATGGGGAGGAAAGGGGCAAGAAACGCCCCTTGTCAGCCGTTACCGGGGGTCAGCCGTTGCTGGCAAGCATGGAGAGCTTGCGCACGTTGCTTGTGCTTTCCCGGTCGAGCAGGCGCGTCGGATAGTCACCGGTGAAATAGTGATCGGTGAACTGCGGTTGCGCACTGTCGCGCGGCTCGCCGCCGACGGATCTGTAGAGTCCATCAATCGACAGGAATTCAAGGGAATCGGCGCCGATGAAATCGCACATGGCCTTCAGGCTGCCATACTGATTGGCAAGCAGCTTTTCAGCGTCCGGCGTATCGATGCCGTAGAAGTCCGGATAAAAGATCATCGGGCTGGCGACGCGGATATGCACTTCGCGGGCGCCAGCCTCGCGGATCATCTGCACGATCTTGACCGAGGTCGTGCCGCGCACGATGGAATCATCCACGAGAATGACGCGCTTGCCCTCGATGATGGCGCGATTGGCGGAGTGCTTGAGCTTGACGCCGAAAGCGCGGATCTGCTGTGTTGGCTCGATGAAGGTGCGGCCGACATAGTGGTTGCGGATGATGCCGAGTTCGAAGGGGATGCCGCTTTCCTGCGCGTACCCGATAGCCGCCGGCGTGCCGCCATCCGGCACGGGGACGACGACATCGGCCTCGACGGGGGCTTCCCTGGCAAGGTTGATGCCCATGTTCCGGCGGGTGACATAGACGTTGCGGCCGCCGACCACGGAATCGGGACGGGCGAAATAGACATATTCGAACAGGCAGAGCCGCTCGGGCTTGGAGACTTCCGGCTTGCGGGCATCGATGGTGATCGAGCCGTCCGGCTGGATCTCGCAGATGACGACTTCGCCGTTTTCGATGTCGCGGACGTATTTGGCGCCGATGATGTCGAGGGCACAGGTTTCCGAACAGAAGATCGGTTTACCGTCGAGTTCGCCCATGACCAGCGGCCGGATGCCGATGGGGTCGCGCGCCGCGATCAATTTGGTGCGCGTCATGGCGAGCATCGAATAGCCGCCTTCCATCTGGCGGATCGCATCGATGAAGCGGTCGGAGGAGGAGGCCTGCTTGGAGCGGGCAATGAGATGGAGGACGACTTCGGTGTCTGACGTAGCCTGAAAGATCGCACCGTCGGCGATCAACTGCCGGCGCATGGTCAGGCCGTTGGTGAAATTGCCGTTGTGAGCGATCGCGATGCCGCCGACTTCCAGCTCGGCGAACAGCGGCTGCACGTTGCGAAGGATGGTTTCGCCCGTCGTCGAGTAACGCACATGGCCCATCGAGCGGTCGCCGGGCAGGCGGGCAAGCGTGGCAGGATCGGTATAGTGATCGCCGACGAGACCCATCCGCCGCTCCGAATGAAAGCGCTGGCCGTCGAAGGAGACGATGCCGGCGGCTTCCTGGCCGCGATGTTGCAGGGCATGCAGGCCGAGCGCCGTCAGCGTTGCCGCGTCGGGGTGTCCCAGAATGCCGAATACGCCGCATTCCTCGTGCAGCGTGTCGCCGTCGATATCATTCTCGATGGAAAGGGAATGGTTCATGGCTGCGGGCCTTTGCTCTCAACGTGGGCGGATCGGGCGGCGTCACGACTGGATACTACAATAGCTGAAAATCCGGCCGGAAAATACATCGGGCCGGATCTTCCAGTTTCATGCCGCTCACATGGCGATTATCACGCGGCGGGTCAAGCCTGTAAACGCATTGTCAATTATTTGTCTGTGGCGCCGGTGCATCGTCGGGCGGCGCGGTATCGTTCGTCGCACCGTTGTCGCCACCCTGCTGGGGCTGCGTCTGCTGTTGCTGATTGGGTGCGATCTTGTTGATGATCTCGGGCGGCAGCATCGCCTGGATGTTGTCAGGAAGTGCCGACTTCAGCTTCTCAACCATCGAATCGAGGAAGGGCTTCGACTTGGCGTTGTTGACCCAGTCCGGACGGGCGGCGGGTGCTACGAGCCAGTTCCAGAAGGCCACCACGACAACCATCAGCAGCAGGCCGCGAGCCGCCCCGAACAGGAAGCCGAGTGTCCGGTCGAGTGCGCCGATGCGGCTGTCGATGATGAAATCGGCGATCCGGATGGTGATGAAGGAAATGATGATCAGCGCCAGCAGGAAGATGACGCCGGCCGAAGCGATCGTCGCGATCTTGGTGTCGGCCTTGTATTGCAGCGCATAGGGAACGAGCAGGGGATAGAGATAGTAAGCGGCGACGGCCGAGCCACCCCAGCTGACGATCGAAAGAATTTCGCGGGAAAACCCGCGGACCATGGCCAGAACGGCGGAGAACAGAAGAACGCCGATAACAATACCGTCGAAAATCGTAATGGGCATGTATAATCCACTTCAAGACTTGCCACGCCATGTTGGCGGGCATCGGCCTCAGTATGAGCCTCTTCTACGTCAAGGACGGCTGAAGTAAGGCTCAGTCTTCATCTTCCGCACGCTTAAGCGCACCTTTCGATCCGGCTATGCGCGCCACCAGGTCCGGCAGGCTTTCAACCTCACTCCAGCGTCCGCCATTGACCTTCGGCAGGTCGGCGGAAGCGGCAGGCAGGAGGGCCGTAGAAAATCCCAGCTTCTCGGCTTCCTTGAGACGCTGGGCGGTGTGCGCAACCGGCCGGACGGCGCCCGACAGGCTGACTTCGCCGAAATAGACGCAATCTGCAGGAAGGGCAAGACCAGCCAGAGAGGAAACCAGTGCAGAGGCGACGGCAAGGTCGGCAGCCGGCTCAGAAATGCGGTAACCGCCGGCGACATTGAGATAAACATCGTGCTGGCCGAGCCGAACGCCGCAATGCGCCTCCAGCACCGCGAGAATCATCGACAGCCGCGCCGAATCCCAGCCGACCACGGCGCGCCGCGGTGTGCCGAGCGATGTTGCGGCGACCAGCGCCTGTACTTCGACCAGGATCGGTCGCGTGCCCTCCATGCCCGCAAAGACGGCGGCTCCCGGCGATTTCGAATTGCGTTCACCGAGGAAAAGCTCGGACGGGTTCGCCACATCGCGCAGGCCCATGTCGGACATTTCGAAAACGCCGATCTCGTCGGTCGGGCCGAAGCGATTCTTGACTGTGCGCAGGATGCGATAGTGATGGCCGCGATCGCCCTCGAAATAGAGGACGGCGTCGACCATGTGCTCGACGACGCGCGGGCCGGCGATCTGGCCGTCCTTCGTGACATGGCCGACAAGCACCATCGCAGCACCCGTCTGCTTGGCGAAGCGGATCATCGCCTGCACGCCGGTGCGCACCTGCGTGACGGTGCCGGGAGCGGATTCGGCAAGTTCGCTCCACAGCGTCTGAATGGAATCGATAATGACGAGGTCCGGCCGTTTGCCTTCGGCAAGCGTCGCCAGGATATCTTCGACATTGGTCTCCGCCGCCAGCATCACGTCGGTATCGGCCGCTTGCAGCCGCTGCGCGCGAAGGCGAACCTGCGCCACGGCCTCTTCGCCCGAGACGTAGACGACCTTGTGCCCTTGGCGGGCGAGCGCCGCCGCGGCCTGCATCAGCAGCGTCGACTTACCGATGCCGGGATCGCCGCCGACGAGGACGGCCGAGCCGCGCACGAAACCGCCCCCTGTGGCACGGTCAAGCTCTGAAATGCCCGTGAAGATGCGCGGTGCTTCCTCGATCTCGCCGGAAAGCGAGGTCAGCGTCACCGGTCGCCCTTTCCTGGGCGTCTTTGTCGGACCGCCGCCGATCCCGCCCATCGGATCTTCCTCGACGATGGTATTCCATGCGCCGCAGCTATCGCATTTGCCCGCCCAGCGATTGTGGATCGTGCCGCAGTTCTGGCAGATGAATTGTGTACGGCCCTTAGCCATCGGATGCTGGTCTCAAAGTTCAAATGCTCCGCTCTTCGAAGCGAATCGCGATCGGCTGACAGATAATGTCTTTCGCGGCCCATCAAAACTAATGATTTCCGTATCAACGCCGATCGTGTCAGCCTTTATGCCGGGTTTTTAGGGATGATGACCGATGTTTGACTATTCGCTTGCGCACTGGATCGCTTTTCTGACCGCCGCGACGCTGCTCAACCTCTCGCCGGGGCCGGATATCGCCTTCATTCTCGGTCACACGATCAGAAGCGGCATGCGCTCCGGTTTCGCCGCCTTGTTCGGCATATGGAGCGGCGCGTGCCTGCATGTGCTGATGGCGGCGGCGGGACTGTCGGCGATCCTGGCCGCCTCGGCGCTCGCCTTCTCGACGATAAAGTGGATCGGGGCTGCCTATCTGATCTGGCTTGGCATACAGGCATTGCGCTCCAAGGGTGACGCCGCATGGATCAAGGACGCCGGCAAGACACTGTCCTCGGGCCGCATCTACCGGCAGGGCATTCTGGTTTCGCTGCTCAACCCCAAGGTCGCGATCTTCTTTCTCGCCTTCCTGCCGCAGTTCGTCGTCGAGGGCGCCGGCCCAGTCTGGGCGCAGCTCCTGCTGCATGGCAGCCTGATCATCGTCGTGGCTGCGTTCATCGAGCCGCCGCTCATCCTTCTCGGCGGTCGGCTCACTGAGGCGCTGCGGCGCAATCGCAGCGTCGGGCTGTGGCTCGATCGCGGATTGGGCGCGCTGTTCGTCGCTCTTGGCGTGCGCCTGGCGATTAGCGCGCGTTAGAGTATTTCCAGGAAAGTGCGCAGCGGTTTTCCGTCCGGAATGCGAGAAACAGGAAGATAGCGCTATTCCTCGGTCTCTTCCGAGATATAGCGCCGCTCGTGCCGCAGCCCCATGCTCGTCAGCATCTCGTAGCCGATCGTGCCGGCGGCTCTGGCCGCATCATCAACCGGGATATTGCTGCCGAATAGCTCGATATAGTCGCCGGCGCGAACCAGATGGTCCGGCAGGTCGGTCACGTCGAAGATGGTGAGGTCCATGGTGATGCGGCCGGCAACGGGCACCTTGTGCCCGGCAATGAAGCCCTGGCCTCCGGCAATGCCCGCCTGGCGCAGCGGCACACCGGCGCTTGACTGGCTGCGCATGTAACCATCGGCATAGCCGGCCGAGACGATCGCCAGCCGGCTGTCGCGCGTCAGCTGAAGCGCGCGGCCGTAGCTCACCGTTTCGCCGGCCCTGACGGAGCGTGTCTGGATGATCCTGGCTTCTGCCGTCGCCACCGGCCGCATCGGATTGGCCATGCCGGGAACGGCCTCGGCGCCATAAGTGGCGATACCGGGGCGGGTAAGATCGAAATGATACTCCGGCCCAAGAAATATGCCGGCCGAATTGGCAAGGCTCGCCTCTATCCCCTCGAAGGCCGCGCTGACCTTGCGGAAGGCGTCCAGCTGCTGCCGGTTCATCGCATTCGACGGATCGTCGCCACAGGCAAGATGGCTCATGACAAGCACCGGCGAGAAGCTCGCAGGCCGCGAGACGTCGTCGGCGAGTGCCAGTGCGTCCTCCATCGGTAGGCCGAGCCGGTTGAAGCCGGTGTCGACCTGCAGCGCGCAAGGATAGTCGCCATAGTCCGAAAGCACCGACATCCAGAAGGTCAGTTGCTCCTCTGACGCGATGATGGGTACGAGATCGTTCTCGAAGAATATCCGCTCCATCCCCGGCCAGATGCCGCAAAGCACGAAGATGCGCGCCTCGGGCGCGTAGAGTCGGAGCGTTGCGCCTTCGTCAGCGGTCGCGACGAAGAAATCACGGGCGCCGGCCGAATAGAGGGTTTCGCCGATATCCTCGATCCCGAGCCCATAGGCATCTGCCTTGACGACGGCAGCGGTGCGGGCGCTGCCTGAGCGGCGGGCCATCTCGCGCCAGTTTTCGACAAGCGCGCCGAGATCCACCGTCAGCCGCAAGCCGGCGGAAGCGAAAGCGTCATAGTCATCGAAATTGTCTGTCATGGAGCCGCCTTAGCGAAAAAATGGCCGGAGATGATTTGGCTCCGGCCAGGATAGTGATCATCGATGAAAAGAAAAAGTGCTGCGGCACATATGCGTGCCGCCTGCCGCCTTTGTCAGTGCTCTTCATATTGAAGGAAGGAGGAATCGGCGAGATCGGCGAAGCGCGTGAATTCCGACTGGAAGGCGAGCTTCACCGTGCCTGTGGGGCCGTGACGCTGCTTGGCGATGATGACGTCGGCCGTCCCCTTCACGCGGTCGAACAGGGCTTCCCATTCGGCATATTTCGGATCGGCCGGATCGCGGGGCTCCTGGTTCTTCACGTAATATTCCTCGCGGAAGACGAAGAGCACCACGTCGGCGTCCTGCTCGATCGAGCCGGATTCGCGAAGGTCAGAAAGCTGCGGCCGCTTATCGTCACGGCTTTCGACGGCACGCGAGAGCTGGGATAGCGCGATGATCGGAACGTTGAGTTCCTTGCCGAGCGCCTTCAGACCCGTGGTGATTTCGGTGATTTCCTGGACGCGGTTTTCCCCCGACTTCTTGGAGCCGGTCATGAGCTGGATGTAGTCGACGACCAGTACGTCGAGGCCGCGCTGGCGCTTCAGCCGGCGGGCGCGAGCGGCAAGCTGGGCGATGGAGATACCGCCGGTCTGGTCGATGAAGAGCGGCACCTTCTGCATCATCATCGAGCATGCCACGAGCTTCTCGAAATCCGCATCGTTGATATCGCCGCGGCGGATCTTCGACGAGGAGACTTCCGTCTGCTCGGAAATGATACGGGTGGCGAGCTGTTCCGACGACATTTCCAGCGAATAGAAGCCGACGACACCGCCATTCTTCGCCTTGGTGGAGCCGTCCGGTTGCACCTCGCCTTCGAAGGAGGCGGCGATATTGTAGGCGATATTGGTGGCGAGCGACGTCTTGCCCATACCGGGACGGCCGGCGAGGATGATCAAGTCGGACCGCTGCAGGCCGCCCATTTTGCTGTCGAGCGAGTGAATGCCCGTGGAAATGCCGGACAGGCCGCCGTCGCGCTCCTTGGCCACGGCCGCCATGTCGATTGCCAGCGCCACGGCGTCGTTGAAGGCCTGGAAGCCGCCGTCGTAGCGGCCGTTTTCGGCGAGTTCGAACAACCGGCGCTCAGTATCCTCGATCTGCGTCTGCGGCGGCATGTCCAGCGGCGCGTCGTAGGCGATGTTGACCATGTCCTCGCCGATGGTGATCAACGCCCGGCGCAGCGCCAGGTCGTAGATGGCACGGCCGTAATCCTCGGCATTGATGATCGACACGGCTTCGACGGCGAGGCGCGCGAGATATTGCGCGACCGTCATGTCGCCGACCTTCTCCTCCGCCGGCACGAAGCTCTTGATGGTCACCGGATTGGCGGTCTTGCCCATGCGAATGATGTCGCCGGCGACTTCGAAGATCTTCCGGTGCAGCGGCTCGTAGAGGTGGATGGGCTTCAGAAAATCCGAGACGCGATAATAGGCATCATTGTTGACGAGGATGGCGCCGAGAAGAGCCTGCTCCGCCTCGATATTGTTAGGGGCTTCGCGATAGTGCTGTTCGGCGGGAGCAATGGCGGCGAGCTTGCGCGCAGCTTCGTTCATTTTCCATCTCTTCGTACTTTGGAGTATCGAATGGTTTGCGATGAAGCGTTGTCATGGTCAACCGTGCAAATACGTCGCTTTGGTGAACGAGGGCAAATCAGGCCCCGCTATCAACATTGTTCCACTCGTCCACAGGGACAAGTTTCGGCCGTATAAAAAATCCCTTGTCGCCACTTTGCAACGCAAGGCCCGACACACGAATCACTTATGCAAGTTATCCATGGGTGATTTTAACCGGGTATTTCGCCAGGCGCATCAACTTGTGCGGCTATGATGCTTGAAAAGATAAGAAAATCCGGTTATTGCCTGAATAGGGTAGGCTGCTAATAATATAAAGTTGCAATAAATGTCCGGTGCGCCATCAAGACGTGAGCTTTTCGATGAAGTTTCCTCTTTCAATCGTAAGTTGAGAGCGGCATTCGATGCGCTGGTGCGTGAACATGGAATGACGCTCGCTCGGGCAAGGGTTTTCCATAGGCTCTCGCGTCGTGACGGGATCAATCAGCGGGAGCTCGCCGACGAACTTGAGCTCGAGACGCCAACGCTCGTGCGCATCCTCGATGCCATGGAGGGACAAGGTTTCATCGAGCGCCGCGCCGTACCATCAGATCGTCGCGCCAAGCAGATATTCATGACGGAATCCGGAAAAGTCGTCGCTGCCGAGGTCGAGGCTCTTGCCACCGGTGTGCGCGCGGATATTTTGGAAGGGATTTCGGACGAGGATATCGGCATGGCGCTTAAAGTTATCCGCGCCATGACGGCCAATCTTCAGAATGTGGGCAAGTCATGAGGTAATGTATGAGCGGCGAGCCAGGCCCGGTCCCCAAAGTGGAAGCCAACGCCGTCCCTGCCGCTCCACCGCCCATGCCGGGCTGGAAAGTGCCGCTCTATATAGCCGCATCCGTCATGTTCTTCCTGACGCAGGGCCTGGGCCTCAACCTCGCCTTCGCCAATCTGACCCAGATCCAGGGAACCATCGCCGCCACGACCACAGAATCGGCATGGCTTTCGGCCGCCTACATGGCGCCGAACGTCAGTCTCGCCATCGCGCTAGTGAAGATTCGGCTGCAATACGGGGTCCGTAATTTCGCCGAAGTCAGCATTCTCGGTTTCATCGTTGCTTCGATGCTCAATCTCTTCGTTTCCGATCTGCATTCGGCGATCGTCGTCCGTTTCTTGAGCGGCATCGCCGGCGCGCCACTGTCGACGCTCGGCTTCCTCTACATGCTGGAAGCGTTCGAGCCGGCCAAGAAGATGACCGTTGGCGTCAGCCTGGCGATGACGAACACGCTGCTGGCGGCGCCGATCACTCGCCTCGTGTCGCCCTCGCTTCTCGACTATGGCGAATGGCGCGGCCTCTATACTCTCGAAATGGCTCTGGCGCTGCTTGTCATGCCGATCATCTATCTGCTGCCGCTGACGCCGCCGCCGCGCGTCAAGGTCATCGTTCTCGGCGATATTTTCAGCTACCTGCTGGTTGCCATCGGTTTCGGCTGTCTGGCGGTGGTTCTGTCGGTCGGTCGCCTCTACTGGTGGCTGGAGGTGCCTTGGCTCGGTATCGTGCTGGCGATCGGCATTGCTTCGCTGACCGCTGCTGTCGTCGTCGATCTAAGAAGATCGACACCGCTCATCGATGTTCGCTGGCTGTTGCGGCCGGAGATGCTGCACCTGACCGGCATCCTGCTGGTATTTCGCCTGATTGCCGCCGAGCAGACTTCGGTCGTCGTGACATTCTATCAGAATGCTGTCGGGCTGCTCTACGACCAGCTCTCCATGCTGTACTGGATCATCCTGGTATTTTCGGTCATCGGCGGGCTCATCTGCGCTGTCTTGATGACCTACGGGTTAAGCTGGCAGATCCAGTTCGTCGCGCTTGCTCTGATGGGGGTCGGTTCCCTCATCGATTCGCAGGTGACCAACCTGACGCGGCCAGAACAAATGTATCTCAGTCAGGCGATGGTGGCCGCCGGCGCAGCACTTTTCCTGCCGCCATCCATGTCGGTGGGCTTCAAGGCGGCTCTGTCGAAGGGGCCCGCCTATCTGGTGACCTTCTTCGTCATTTTCACCTTCACGCAAAGCGTCGGCGGTCTGATCGGTTCGGCGTTCTACGGCACGCTGATCATCATTCGCGAGAAATTTCATTCCGCCGTGTTGACCGAGCGGGTGCTGCTGACCGATCCGCATGTGGCCGAACGCGTCAGCCAGCTTTCATCATCTTACGGCAAGGTGATCGGCGACAGTGCAATCCTCAAGGGAGAGGGGCTGGCGCTGCTCGGCGCGCAGGTGAGCCGTGAGGCCAACATGCTCGCCTATGGTGATGCTTTTCTTGTTGCGGCAGTGATCGCCTTTGTCTCGCTTGCCGGGCTTTCGCTGCATGTATTCTTCCGCTTCGTCAAAACTCGGCTCGCTGAAGATCGGCCGCAGGCCATGGCATCCAACCCTTGAGGATATGAAATAGCTCCATGTCGAGGCTCGTTCGCTCTCCAATCGAAGTCATTGCGGTTCTTGCCGGCATCGGCGGCGTTATGCTAGTGCTTTATGCTTGGCACCTGCCACCGTTCAGAAGCTCGGTCGAAACCACCGACGACGCCTATGTCAAGGGCTATGTCACGACCATCAGCCCGCAGGTCAGCGGCTATATCACCGACGTGCCGATCAAGGACTACAAGCTCGTCAAGCAGGGCGACGTTCTGACCAAGATCGATGACCGTATCTATCGGCAGAAGGTGGCGGAGGCGCATGCGACGCTCGACGGGCAGAAGGCGGCGCTCGCCAATTCGCAACAGCAGGAGCAGGCCGCCAAGGCCGGCATCGTCTCCAGCCAGGCGCAGATCGACAGCGCCAACGCCGCGCTGAAGCGCGCCCAGCTCGCCTGGGAGCGCGTGACGACGCTGGTGGCCAAGGGCGTGTCCACGACAAGCGATTCCGAGCAGGCGCAGGCGACGCTGCAGCAGGCGCAAGCAGCCGTCAACCAGGCGAAGGCGGCCCTTGACGTATCGCAACAGAACCTGACGACGATCATCGTCAACCGCGCCTCGCTGGAGGCCGGTGTCAGCGGCGCGGAAGCCGCCGTGCAGCTCGCCGATATCGATCTTCAGAATGCGACCATTGTTGCGCCGCAGGACGGCCGCGTCGGCGAGGTCGGCGTGCGCCTCGGCCAATATGTGACGGCCGGAACGCAGCTCATGGGTCTGGTGCCGAAGGATATCTGGGTGATCGCCAATTTCAAGGAGACCCAGCTCGACGGCATGAAGCTCGATCAGCCCGTCACGATTTCCGTCGACGCGCTCGGACACCGCGAGATCAAGGGCCATATCCAGCGCTTCTCGCCGGCGGCTGGGTCTGAATTCGCCGTCATCAAGCCGGACAATGCCACCGGCAATTTCACCAAGGTCGCCCAGCGCATCGGCGTCAGAGTCAAGATCGATCAGGGGCAACCCTTAGCGGACCAACTGGCGCCTGGGATGTCCGTGGTCGTTTCGGTCGATAAGAACTCCCAGCCGGAGGTGGGCATCAACGACGACTAGAATGCTTCCGCATTTCCGCGAATCTCCCGTCATCTCATATCAGCAATGGTGTGATTGAAGAGGCTTGGTAGGCGGGATCTGCCGATTCGGCAGTTCCTCATGCCTTCGAGAATTGAAGGAGAACAAGTTCGTGGTTTCGCCTATGCCTTCCTATGTCGATCACATCGCCGATCCAGATCGATCCTGCGCGATCGTCGTCCATCGCGGCGTGTGGCGCGCCGCGCCAGAGAACAGCCTCCTGGCGATCGAAAGAGCCATATCGGCTGGCTACGAGGTGGTTGAAATCGACATCCGGCGCAGCAGCGACGGCGAGCTCTTCCTGTTGCACGACGACACGCTCGAGCGAATGGCGGGTCTTAACCGCGAGCCGGAGACGCTGACGCTGCAGCAATTGTCGAGCCTGAAATTGCGCAATCGCGATGGCGGCGCGACGAATGAGTTCACGGGCGAAAGACTACCGAGCCTGAAGGAAGTCTTTGACCTGACGCGGGATCGCATTTTCATCCATCTTGACGTCAAGCACCGGGAGATGATCCCCGACGTCATCGCCTGCGCCCGATCGATGGGCGTTGACCAGCAGGTCGACTTCTGGGGAGACTTGAGGAACCATCAGGATCTTTCATGGATCCGCGAAAAGGTGGAACCACATGGCGTTCCCTTCATGGCCAAAACGCGGCTGAACGCAGCGGATGCGGCTTCCCAGCTCGACCTTCTCTTCAAGCTGAACCCGTTCCTGTGCGAAATCTATTTTGACCGGCTGGAGCAGGTCGTCGGGCAAGCGGCGCTTTTTCAGGAGCGCGGCATCGCTCTCTGGGTCAACACGCTCGATTCGGTCTCATGCGCCGGTTTTACCGATACCGCCGCGCTCAAGGATCCGGACGCGATATGGGGACGCCTGATCGATGCCGGCGTCTCCGCCATTCAAACCGATGAGCCGAAGGCCCTGAGAGCCTATATCGGCGCCAGGGCATGAACCCACACCAACGCAAAAAGAAAGCCCGGATCGTCCGATCCGGGCTTTCTCACATCCAGCAATGGACTGGAAATTATGCGTCGTCTTCTTCGGCATTGCCGTCGGCTTCCGGATCGAAGAAGTCTTCCGGACGCAGGGCGTCTTCGTCAACGCCGTAGATGGCGTCTGCGGAGGTGAGGGTCTCGCCCTTGGACTGACGCTCGGCTTCTTCAGCGGAACGGGCAACGTTGAGCTCGATCTTGATTTCGACTTCTGCGTGAAGCCCGATCGCAACATCGTGCAGGCCGATGGCCTTGATCGGCGTGTTCATGTGAACCTGGCTACGGCCGATGTTGAAGCCTTCGGCGGCGAGGATTTCGACGACGTCACGGGCGGCGACCGAACCGTAGAGCTGGCCGGTTTCGCCAGCCGAACGAACGACGATGAAGGACTTGCCGCCGAGAACGTCTGCGACCTTCTGTGCTTCGCTCTTGCGCTCCAGGTTACGGGCTTCGAGCGTGGCGCGCTCGGCTTCGAAGCGGGCCTTGTTGGCGGCATTGGCGCGGAGCGCCTTGCCGAGCGGCAGCAGGTAGTTACGGGCAAAGCCGTCGCGAACCTTGACGGTTTCGCCCATCTGGCCGAGCTTGGAGATGCGCTCGAGAAGAATGACTTGCATTTTCTTGTTCCTTTCGATGTCAGATTTTCGTGTCTGTTGGTTTGGATGTGTCGGCATTCTTGTTCGGAGTGAGCGATATCGCCTTGCGGGTATCGTAGAGGCCGAGAACAAGGATGATGAGGAGCGGCAGCGTCAGCAGGAAAGATGCCAGATAGCAGAGGACAAGCACGGGTATGCGCCAGTCCTTGCCGCGCGTCCGGTAATGCAGCGACGCAAAGCCGGAAGTGATGAAGCCCGCGCCGAAGCCGCCGAGGACGGCGGCGGCAATCAGGCCAACCACGCCGCCGAGGAACATGGCGACGATCGCCACGAGAAAGACGAAGATCGCGTTGCGGTTCATGCGCAGTGATGAGGGGATATCCTCCCTCGGGCGCAGATTATGCCTCGAGGCTGCAACGATGCGGATCGCCACATAATAGGCGGCCAGCAACATCATGACCCAGATCATGCCCCAGACGACTGGGATCATGTAGAGCATCAGCGACTTCATCTTCGCGATCGCAATCGGATCGAGTTGAAGGTCGGGGGATTGCTGGTTCACCGCGCTGACGTAGGCGTCCACCACCTGGCCGACCAGATCGGCGTTGTAGCCCATGATCGCGCCGGCGATGATGACAGTTACCGCCGTGAGGCCGCAGAGATGCAGCATGATGTCGGAGAGCGGATACCAGGCCATCAGGTGGTCCGGGCCCCCGAGCTCGGAAGCGGGACGCGCCAGATTGGCGAGATGGCTGAGCCAGGCAGGTATCAGCGTCAGTACAAGTGTAAATACCCCGAAATACATCGACTGCCAGACGGCGCCGATGACACTTGCCACCACGACAGCGACGACAACGGCCACGTTGCCCCAGCCGAGGCCGACGAGCAGGATAGGGAGGGCGGAAAGCGCGCCGAACAGAATAAACAGCAAAGGCTGAGTAGTCGCGCCATACACGAGTAGGGCGGCGGTCAGACCGGCAAGCGCGCCGATACCAAGCTCTTTTGCACTCAACTGTTTCACGTCGCTGTCCTGCTTCGTATCGAGCAGTTAGAGGATGCTTCCGAACCTCGGTTCTGAAAGCCGTCCCCAACATGGGGTTTCAAGGTCCCGATCCGCGCCCACCGCGAAAAGGGCAAGGGAAGGCATGACTGCCTTCCCTCAAATCATATCAGCGTCGGCGCTTATTAGGCGAGGACGTAGGGCAGCAGGCCGAGGAAACGGGCGCGCTTGATCGCCTGGGCGAGTTCGCGCTGCTTCTTCTGGGAAACGGCCGTGATGCGGGAAGGAACGATCTTGCCGCGCTCGGAAATATAGCGCTGCAGGAGACGGACGTCCTTGTAGTCGATGCGCGGCGCATTGGCGCCCGAGAACGGGCAGGTCTTGCGGCGGCGATGGAACGGACGGCGGACCGGTGCGGAGGAAACTTCAGACATTGTTCAAAATCTCCTTATACGCGGTCTTCGCGCGGACGGCGCGGACGGTCGTCGCGGTCACCACGATCCGGGCGCGGACCACGGTCACGGTCGCCGAAGCTACGCTCCGGACGGTCGCCATCGCGGCGCGGACGGTCGTCACGGTCGCGCTTCTGCATCATGGCCGACGGGCCTTCTTCATGCTTTTCAACAGCGATCGTCATGTAACGCAGGACGTCTTCGCTGATGCGCATCTGGCGTTCCATTTCCTGGACCGCAGCGGCCGGCGCATCGATGTCCATCAGGGCGTAATGAGCCTTGCGGTTCTTCTTGATGCGATAGGTGAGGGACTTGAGGCCCCAGTTTTCGATACGCCCGACTTTACCGCCGTTAGCTTCGATGACACCCTTGTACTGTTCTACGAGGGCGTCGACCTGCTGAGTGGAGATATCCTGTCGAGCAAGGAATACATGTTCATAAAGAGCCATGGATAGCTTTGCCTTTCTTGCGTTGATCTGAACCCGGGCTCTAGCGGCTAAGCCTCAACGACTGCTCCTGAGAGGGATAACCCCAAGCAAGAAAAGCGTTTCCGAGACGGTCGAGAGCGGAGACACGGGAGGCTGGAACGCTTCCGTTCCGACGATTTTCCCAAAAGAAAACCGGCCCTCCGTTCAGCCACCAGCCAGAAGACCGGGTTGCGAACAGGGCGGCTTATACGGATTTTTGCGGGAAAGGCAATAGGAGGGGCGAAATTGGGTTGTTTTGTGCAAAGGCAGCAGCCATCAGGTCAATTCGCATGCCGGTGTCCCGTCGCATTGCATGCAGCCCGCTCTCCCGTCATGATGGCATACATCAATTTCGGCCAACACGGACTGTTCATGCGCATCTTTCTCGTCCGCCACGGCGAATCCCTCGGCAACATCGATGAGCAGGCCTACCGGCAGTTCGGCGATCACAATGTGCCATTGACCGAGTGGGGTTATCGGCAGGTGCTGGAGGCGGGACGGGCCATCGCCGCCTATCTGAAGGCATTGCCGAGCGCCGAATTGCGCAAGCTGAGCATCTGGCATTCGCCGTTCTTGAGGACACGACAGAGCAAGGATGCCTTGCTGGAGGTTCTGCCCGCCGAGCTGATCGGGGACATTCGGGAGGACTATCTGTTGCGTGAGCAGGATTTCGGGCTTTTCACCGAAATCTACGATCATGCCGAACAGAAACGGAAATTTCCCGACGAGTTCGAGAAGTGGGCGAGGCTGCGCAACAATAGCGGCAAGTTCTATGCGCGGCCGCCTGACGGCGAGAGCCGGGCGGATGTTGCCCAACGTGTTCGCCTGTTTCTACAAACCGTAATGCACGACGCCGAAAACGGAAAGAACAATGTCATCATCGTCGGCCATGGCGTCACCAACCGGGCCTTTGAAATGAATTTCCTGCATTGTCCCGTCGATTGGTTCGAGCGCTCGGACAATCCGGGGAATGCCGACGTCACGCTGATCGAAGGGCGACATTCCGCAGACTACAGATCGATCCTGCTCCACAAGGCCTCGGATCGCGGGCAGGGGCATGACGAGTTGCGTGAAGCGCATGGCTCCGAATTGATGCTCTCGCCAAAAGATCGTGCAATAGACCACCCGTAACGGCCGCTTCTTCCGGCCGCCACGGTCTGTCCATTTGCTACGCCTCACATCGGCATCGGATACTTCCGGTGGACCTGCTCGATCTCGGCCAGTACCTCCGCGGGCAAGGTCACGTAAGCTGCGGCGATATCGGTCTCGAGCTGCGCCATCGTCGTGGCGCCGATGATCACTGACGTCATGAACGGCTTGGTGAGGCAATAGGCGAGCGCCAGCTTGGACGGGTCGAGATCGTGCTTGGCGGCGATCTCGAGGTAAGCCTTGACCGCGGGTTCCTGCAGCGGCTGCAGGCGGCCGCCGATGTCGTGGTTGATCGAGCCGCGCGAGCCGGCAGGCCGCGCACCGCCGACATATTTGCCACTGAGGATGCCGCCGGCGAGCGGCGAATAGGCGAGCAGGCCGACATCCTCATGATGCGAAAGCTCGGCCAGATCGAGATCGAAATGCCGGTAGAGCAGATTGTATTCGTTCTGCGTGGAGACGACGCGCGGCAGGCCCTTTTGTTCGGAAATCGTCAGATATTTCTGGATGCCCCAGGTCGTCTCGTTGGAAAGGCCGAGGGCGCGGATCTTGCCGGCCTTCACCATCTCGCCCATCGTCTCCAGGATCTCGGTGATATCGGCGACGGCCTTCTCGCGGTCCTGCGTAAAGGGGTTGTAGCGCCAGTTCTGACGGAAGTGGAAATGGCCGCGGTTCGGCCAATGAACTTGATAGAGGTCGATATAATCGGTTTTCAGCCGCTTCAGGCTGCTGTCGATCGCCGCGCGGATATTGGGGGCATCCGCGCCCTGGCCGCCGCGCAGATAGTCGCGCCCAGGGCCGGCGACCTTGGTGGCGAGCACGACGTCCTTGCGCTTGCCGGTCTTTTCGAACCAGGTGCCGATATACTCCTCGGTACGGCCTTGGGTCTCCGCGCCGACGGGCGTCGTCGGATACATTTCGGCGGTGTCGAAGAAATTGACGCCTTTATGGAGAGCGTAATCCATCTGATCATGCGCTTCGGCTTCGCTATTCTGCGTGCCCCAGGTCATCGTGCCCAGGCAAATTTGCGAAACGGAAATATCGGTGCGGCCTAAATTCTTATATTTCATGGGAAAACCTTGGAGATAGGGGAAATTCATGATGAAGAGAGTTGCGAGAATTTAGGCGTGAATTGAGCGAGCGCAAGAAGAAAATCGCTGCGTCCCGCGAGCGCAAAAGCCGTTGGCTGCGGGGTTTACGCTATTGACTCCGCCGCAAACAATGTCATTGGGAAGCGAAACGACCCCAAAAGGACGCTTGATAATGACTGTTGCTTTCACATTTCCCGGCCAGGGCAGCCAGGCCGTCGGCATGGGCAAGGACCTTGCCGACAATTTCGCCGAAGCGCGCGCCGTCTTCGAGGAAGTTGATGAAGCGCTCGGTGAAAAGCTCTCCGACGTCATCTTCAATGGCCCGGAAGACAGACTGACGCTGACGGCCAATGCGCAGCCGGCGCTGATGGCCGTGTCGCTCGCCGTCATTCGTGTTCTGCAGGCCCGCGGCCTAGATCTGAAGAGCAAGGTCTCCTATGTCGCCGGCCACTCGCTCGGCGAATATTCGGCGCTCTGCGCCGCCGGCACCTTCTCGCTCGCCGATACAGCGCGGCTGCTGCGCATTCGCGGCAACGCCATGCAGGCGGCAGTCCCCGTTGGCGTCGGCGCCATGGCTGCGATCATCGGGCTCGAACATGCCGATGTCGCCGCCGTCTGTGCCGAAGCTTCCGCGCTGGGCGCCTGTCAGATCGCCAACGACAATGGCGGCGGCCAGATCGTTATTTCCGGCGAGAAGGCGCCCGTCGAGAAGGCAGCCGAGCTGGCAACCGCCAAGGGCGCCAAGCGCGCCATCCTCCTGCCGGTTTCCGCCCCCTTCCATTCCGCGCTGATGGCGCCGGCCGCAGAGGCGATGCGCGAGGCGCTGGCCGGCGTTGCCAAGGCCAATCCGGTCGTGCCCGTCATCGCCAATGTCAAGGCCGCTCCGGTGACCGATGCCGAAGAGATCGCCAGGCTGCTCGTCGAGCAGGTCACCGGCCAGGTGCGCTGGCGCGAGACGGTGGAATGGTTTGCTGCCAACAATGTGACAACATTATATGAAATTGGCGCCGGCAAGGTGCTGACGGGCCTGGCGCGTCGCATCGACAAATCGGTCAACGGCATCGCCGTCAACAATGCTGCTGATATCGACACGGCGCTTGGCGTATTGCTCGGCTGACAGAGATTAAGGAACGAGGGACAAACATGCTTGATTTGACCGGCCGCAAGGCCCTGGTAACCGGCTCATCCGGCGGCATCGGCGAAGAGATCGCCCGGCTCCTGCACAAGCAGGGCGCCATTGTCGGCCTGCATGGCACGCGCGTCGAGAGACTGGAGGCATTGGCCGCCGAGCTGGGCGACCGCGTCAAGATCTTCCCGGCCAATCTGTCGGATCGCGACGAGGTCAAGGCGCTCGGTGCCAAGGCCGAAGAAGAGCTCGGCGGCGTCGATATTCTCGTCAACAATGCCGGCATCACCAAGGACGGCCTGTTCGTGCGCATGAGCGACGAGGACTGGGATGCCGTACTGGAAGTCAATCTCACCGCCGTCTTCCGGCTGACACGCGAGCTGACCCATCCGATGATGCGCCGCCGCTATGGCCGCATCATCAACATCACCTCCGTCGTCGGCGTGACAGGCAATCCCGGCCAGGCCAATTATTGTGCCTCGAAGGCCGGCATGATCGGCTTCACCAAGTCGCTGGCGCAGGAAATCGCGAGCCGCAACGTCACCGTCAACTGTGTCGCCCCCGGCTTCATCGAGAGCGCCATGACCGGCAAGCTGAACGACAAGCAGAAGGAAGCCATCATGGGTGCCATTCCCATGAAGCGCATGGGCAACGGCGCGGAAGTCGCTTCCGCGGTCGCCTATCTTGCGTCCTCCGAAGCCAGCTACGTCACCGGCCAGACGATCCACGTCAACGGCGGCATGGCAATGATCTAAAGGGAATTGCTATTGGAGGGAACTTTCCTTCCAATAGCATGTTGAGCAACCCGGAGCCGGCTATTTTCTGGCTTTGCGACGGACTTAAACCGTGTTAAGCGGGCCATGACTGTGAACAGTCGTCCCGAAAATGCAGACGGACGGCGCCGCGCTTTTGGCGGCTCGGCCGGATCTCAGCGCCGGGTTGTACGGGTTTGCCAGCGGCGCCAGAACAGGTGCTGCAGGCTTGAATTAGGGTAGGGATGTCACAGGGCATTCTGATCAGGACATAAGGTCGAGGAAACCGACATGAGCGATATCGCAGAACGCGTAAAGAAAATTGTTGTTGATCATCTTGGCGTTGACGCCGACAAGGTCGTTGAAAGCGCAAGCTTCATCGACGATCTGGGTGCGGACTCGCTCGACACGGTCGAACTGGTCATGGCCTTCGAAGAAGAATTCGGCGTTGAAATCCCCGATGACGCTGCTGACTCGATCCTGACGGTCGGCGACGCGGTAAAGTTCATTGAGAAGGCTCAGGCCTAATCTTTCGTACTTTTTGAATGGGCGGGCTCAAGAGTCCGCCCTATTTCGTCCCGCGACGTCGGGCGCACCATATTTATACGCATATCATCATAAGAAGACGGGGGTCTGAGGGCGATGAGACGTGTCGTTATCACGGGTACCGGCATGGTATCACCTTTGGGCTGCGGCACGGAGGTGTCCTGGTCGCGTTTGATCGCCGGGCACAACGGCGCGCGCCTCGTGACCGAATTCGAGGTCGAGGATCTCGCCGCGAAGATCGCATGCCGCATTCCGTTTGGCGACGGCACCGACGGCACTTTCAATGCTGACGACTGGATGGAGCCGAAGGAGCAGCGCAAGGTCGACCCCTTCATCATCTATGGCATGGCAGCTGCCGATATGGCGCTGGCAGACGCCGAATGGCACCCGGCCACGGACGAGGACCAGATCGCGACCGGCGTCATGATCGGCTCCGGCATCGGCGGCCTCGAAGGTATCGTCGAGGCCGGCTATACGCTGCGCGACAAAGGCCCGCGCCGCATCTCGCCCTTCTTCATTCCCGGGCGTCTCATCAATCTCGTTTCCGGCCAGGTCTCCATCCGTCATAAGCTGCGCGGCCCGAACCACGCCGTCGTCACGGCCTGCTCGACCGGTGCGCATGCCATCGGCGATGCGGCCCGCCTGATCATGCTGGGCGATGCCGATGTCATGGTCGCGGGCGGCGCCGAAGCTC
Source organism: Rhizobium sp. SG570 (assembly GCF_012275345.1). NCBI lineage: Bacteria > Pseudomonadati > Pseudomonadota > Alphaproteobacteria > Hyphomicrobiales > Rhizobiaceae > Rhizobium > Rhizobium sp. SG570. The sequence continues at coordinate 151,277 of NZ_JAAZQI010000002.1, forward strand.
CGGTCTGCCGTATCTCGCTTGCCGGCTTTGCCGCCTGCAAGGCGCTGTCGACGGAATATAATGACGACCCGCAGAGAGCTTCGCGCCCCTATGACCGCGACCGTGACGGCTTCGTGATGGGCGAGGGCGCTGGCGTCGTTGTTCTGGAAGAGTTGGAACACGCCAAGGCCCGCGGCGCCAAGATCTACGCCGAAGTTGTGGGATACGGCCTTTCCGGCGACGCCTATCACATCACCGCTCCGTCTGCGGACGGCGAGGGTGCATTCCGCTGCATGACATCGGCTTTGAAGCGCGCCGGTCTGACGCCGGCGGATGTCGACTATATCAATGCACATGGCACCTCGACCATGGCCGACACGATCGAACTCGGCGCCGTCGAGCGGCTGGTCGGCGATGCCGCGTCCAGCATCTCCATGTCGTCCACCAAGTCGGCGACAGGCCATCTGCTCGGGGCCGCCGGTGCGATCGAGGCGATCTTCGCCACACTCGCCATTCGCGACAATATCGTTCCGCCAACGCTCAATCTCGACAATCCGGAACGCGAGACCGCCATCGATCTTGTTCCGCACAAGGCCCGCAAGCGGGACGTCAATGTCGCACTGTCCAACTCCTTCGGGTTCGGCGGCACGAACGCATCGCTTGTCCTGCGCCGTTATGAGGCATAATAACAGCGCGTAACTGCGAAAGCGGGAATGCTCTTCGGCAAGCCTGCGCGCTGTCCTCGAATTTTATCGCGCCCCATGCATCCCGGGGATGCGCCGCGGTAATGTCTGATCGGTCGAAGGCGAAGCTTCATACGGCTCCGCCTTATCCTCTGAACCTGTTTTTTGCCGCATTGCTTGGCCAAAGAGCAGGCAATCACGAAAAGGAAGGGATTGCCGGTGAGCGATACGAACCAGAGCAACGGAACTCCGAACGGACAGAAGGGGCCGATCATACCGAAATCGGCAAGCGAAGCCCTGCGTCCGGAGCGTGTTCCGGATCCGCCGAAGCGTTCACGCAAAGCCCGCAGCCAGATGGTGATCTTCCTGAACTTCCTGATGACGTTGGCGATTTTCGTCGTCGTCGCGGCCGTAGCAGGCACGTATTATGCTTTCTCTGTTTACCAGAGCCCAGGCCCGCTGACGACCAATACGAATTTCATCGTCCGTAACGGCGCGGGTTTGAACGAAATAGCCAATCGTCTCGAATCCAATAACATCATCAGCGACCAGCGCATCTTCCGTTGGCTGACGACCACTTATCTGCATGACGGCGAAACCTTGCGGGCCGGCGAATACGAGATCAAGGCGAGCGCTTCCATGAAGGACATCATGGAACTGCTGAAATCGGGCAAATCCATCCTCTATTCGGTCACCTTGCCCGAGGGTCTGACCGTGCGGCAGATCTTCAACAAGCTGCAGGCCGATCCCGTGCTCGAAGGTGACTTGCCATCGGCACTGCCGGGGGAGGGCAGCCTGAGGCCCGACACCTACAAGTTCACGCGCGGCACCAAGCGCACGGAAATTATCCAGCAGATGGCGGCCGCGCAGGACAAGCTGGTCGAGCAGATCTGGGATAAGCGCGACCCGAACCTGCAGCTGGCGAACAAGCAGGATTTCGTCACGCTGGCCTCCATCGTCGAGAAGGAAACCGGTCTGGCGGATGAGCGCGCCCATGTCGCTTCCGTCTTCCTGAACCGTCTCGGCAAGGGCATGCGCCTGCAGTCGGATCCGACGATCATCTATGGTCTCTTCGGCGGGGAGGGGAAGCCTTCCGATCGCCCGATCTACCAGTCGGATCTGAAGAAAGAGACGCCTTATAACACTTACATCATCAAGGGCCTGCCGCCGACGCCGATCGCAAATCCCGGCAAGGATGCACTGGAAGCCGTCGCCAACCCCTGGAAGAGCCAGGATCTCTACTTCGTGGCGGATGGCACGGGCGGCCATGTCTTCGCCGCGACGCTGGAAGAGCACAACGCCAACGTCAAGCGCTGGCGCAAGCTTGCCGCCGAAAAGGGTGAAGATCCGAGCACCATCGCGGTTGACGGTCAGCCCGATGACGCTGCCGCAACCACTACCGGTTCGGGCACCCAGCAGAAAAAGAAGACGAACTGATCCTTGCTGCGCCATGGCTTCATTGAAGCGGTGGTGCGGATTCACTTTACATTGGTCCATAATCCGATGATTTTCAGCGGATTATGGATAGGAATTATCGGAGGCTTGCATGGCATTGCAGTCCATGACGGGTTTTGCCCGGCGTGAAGGTACGAGCGGGCGCAGTCGCTGGGCATGGGAATTGCGGTCGGTGAACGGCAAGGGGCTGGATGTCCGCCTGCGGTTGCCGCCAGGACTGGAGCGTTTGGAAACCGATGTCCGCAAGCTGATTGCCGACCGGTTTTCGCGCGGCAACCTGCAGGTCGGCCTGTCGCTATCCGTCGAGGAAAGCCGGGTGGAGGTCGTGGTGAACCAGGAGGCGCTGGCGGCCGTGCTGGCGCTGCGCGATCAGCTTGCCGGCATCGTCGATCCCGCGCCTCTGAGGCTGGATAGCCTCATGGCTGTTCGTGGGCTTGTCGAGTTCAAGGAGGCTGAAGAAGGCGAAGAAGTGCTTGCGGCACGCGACGCCGACATCATCTCCGGTCTTGAGGAGGCCCTTGGCGATCTCAGCGACATGCGCGGACGGGAAGGCCGGGCGCTTGGCCAGATCCTGCTCGGTCAGGTCGCAACCATCGAGGCGCTGACAGCTGTGGTCGAGCAAGATCCCTCGCGCTCACCGCGGGAGATCGCCGTGAGGCTGGCGGCACAGGTTGCCACGCTTCTGGACGGCTCGTCGGGCCTCGATCGCGACAGGCTGCATGCCGAGGCTGCCCTTCTCGCCACCAGGGCCGATCTTCGCGAGGAGATCGACCGCCTGAAGGCTCATGTGGCGGCGGCGCGCGATCTCCTTTCCAAAGGCGGCCCCGTCGGCCGCAAGCTCGATTTTCTTGCACAGGAATTTAACCGGGAATCGAATACCATCTGTTCGAAGTCGAATACCGCCGCGGTTACCGCAGCCGGCATCGAACTGAAGGTGGTCATCGATCAGTTCCGCGAACAGGTCCAGAATTTGGAGTAGGCTATGAAGCCGGCGACATCCACATCCATTCCGATTGCCCGCCGGGGGCTGATGCTCGCGATTTCCTCGCCATCCGGTGCAGGCAAATCGACGATCGCGCGTACCCTGCTGGACAAGGATAAGCAGGTAAGCCTCTCCGTCAGCGTCACGACGCGGCAGCGCCGGCCGAGCGAAATTGAAGGTGTGCATTATCATTTCGTTTCGCAGCGCGAGTTCGAGCGACTTCGCGATTCCGACTCGCTGCTCGAATGGGCCGAGGTGCATGGCAATTTTTATGGCACGCCGCGCGAACCGGTGGAGACGGCGATGGCCGAAGGGCGTGACATGCTTTTCGACATCGACTGGCAGGGCGCCCAGCAACTGCAGGAAAAGATGCCGGCGGACGTCGTCTCCATCTTCGTGCTGCCCCCAACGATGACGGAGCTGCAATCGCGCCTGCATCGCCGCGCCGAGGATTCGGAAGAGGTCATCGCCATGCGTCTCGCCAATTCCCGCGCCGAGATCGCGCATTGGCGCGAATACGACTACGTCATCGTCAACGATGACCTTAACGTCGCCTTCGACGCCGTGCAGTCGATCGTCAAGGCCGAGCGCCTGCGCCGCGATCGCCGGCACGGCATGTTCGATTTCGTTCGAGATTTGCTGGAAGAAACGCCGAAGCGCTGAGGCTGATCGGAAGCTCTGATCCGATCAAAGGCAGTTTGCCAATCGGCAAAACTCTTCGACGGAGAGCGTCTCGGCACGCCGTTGCGGATCGATATCGGCCTTCAGCAGCAACGCTTCGCCGCCGAGCGGCTTCAGGCTCTGACGCAGCATTTTACGGCGTTGGCCGAAAGCGGCTTGCGTTATCTTTTCCAGTTTGTCGACGGCACAGGGGATGGGATTTTCCCTCGGCGTCAGATGCACCACCGAAGACGTCACCTTTGGCGGCGGCGTGAAGGCCTGTGGAGATATGTCGAAGGCCATGTGCGCCTCCGTGCGCCAGCCGCAGAGAACGCCAAGCCGGCCATAATGATTATCATCTGCCTGCGCAACGATCCGCTGGCCGACCTCCTTCTGGAACATCAGGGTCAGCGACTGCCAGAAGGGCGGCCAGTGCGCCGGCAGAAGCCAGTTGACCAGCAGCTGGGTGCCGACATTGTAGGGCAGGTTGGCGATAATCTTGACAGGACCTTCCGGTGCCATTGCAGCGAAATCCGTCTTCAGGGCATCGCCCTCGATCACGTCAAGCCGGCCAGGATAGTGATCGGCGATCTCAGCAAGCGCCGGCAGGCAGCGTGAATCGCGCTCGACGGCGATAACCTTGGCGGCGCCAAGCGCCAGAATGGCGCGCGTCAGCCCGCCAGGCCCTGGCCCAACCTCGAATACGGTAACGCCTTCAAGCGAGCCGGCGGTGCGCGCGACCTTCTGGGTCAGGTTCAGATCGAGAAGGAAATTCTGGCCAAGCGCCTTGCGCGCATCGAGGCCATGACGCTGGATCACGTCGCGAAGAGGCGGCAAGCCGTCAAGTGCAGCCATCAGTGATCGCTTCCAGTCTTGCCGCTGATCTCGTTGGCGAGCCTCAGAGCGGCCACCAGGCTGTCCTCCTTGGCGATCCCCTTGCCGGCAATGCCGAAGGCCGTGCCGTGGTCCGGCGAGGTGCGGACGAACGGCAGCCCGAGCGTGACATTGACGGAATCGTCGAAGCCGAGCGCCTTGGCCGGGATCAGGGCCTGATCGTGATACATGCAGATGGCGACGTCGTATCGGCGGCGGGCCTCGTCATGGAACATCGTATCCGCGGGAAGGGGGCCGAAGGCATCGATCCCCTCGCTGCGAAGAACGTCGATCGCCGGACGGATGATGTCGTCATCCTCCTTGCCGAGGGCGCCGTTTTCGCCGGCATGCGGGTTGAGGCCCGCAACCGCCAGCCGCGGCTTGGAGATGCCGAAGCGGCTGCGCAGATCGTGATCGGTAATTCTGCAGGTCTCGATGATGAGATCGGACGTCAGTGCCTGCGGCACGTCCTTCAGTGGAATATGAATCGTGACCGGAATGGCACGGAGCTTGGGACCGGCCAGAAGCATGACGGGCATGACCCGTTTGCCGGTCGCGCGCGTTGCGAGATCCGCCAGGAACTCCGTATGGCCCGGAAAGCCGAAGCCGGCGTCATAGAGTACGGACTTGGCGATCGGGTTCGTGACAACAGCGGAAGTCTTGCCGCTCATGCTGAGGGAGACGGCCATTTCAATAGCGGCGATCGTTCCCTTTGCCGTGCCGACGTGCGGCTGACCGGCGATAACATTCATACCGGCCTCGATCGGCAGGATCGGCAGGGCATCATGGAAAACATCGCAGGCGGTAGCGGGGTCGGCCTCTTGCAAAGGCACGTCGAGACCTAGCTGGGAGGCTCGCGCCGCGAGAACGCCCGCATCACCGAGAAACAGGAAGGGCGGCAAACCAAGCTCGCCGCGGCGGAGCCAGGCGGCCAGCGTGATATCGGGGCCTATGCCTGCCGGATCCCCTTGCGTCAGCGCCAGGGGCATGGAAGAGCGCGAGGGCATAGGCAGCGGTCAGCGATCGACAATCTGCGCCTTGGAGCGCAGTTCGTCCATGTACTTCTTGTCGTTGGGGTTGACGCCCTTGGCATTGTTCTTGCCGATATCCTCGGCACGGAAGACGGCCGCGGCTGCGACGTCATCATTCACCTGACGCTGCGAGCAGATCGCGATATATTCGACACCGCGGTCCGTCACGACGGAGCTTGTCGTATTGCCCGAGGCTTTTTCGAGCAACGGTTTCCAGATTTCCGGAACTTCCGGTGCCAGAACGCGGCCGAGATCCTGAACGGAAACATCGCGCATGGTCGCAGCAAACACCTTCGCCTGATCGCAACCTGGGAATTTGGAGCGCGACGCCTCAGCCTCGGCCTTGCGCGAATTCAGGATCGCGTTCCGCTTCGCCGTCGGAACGACGAAAATGACCTGCTTCAGGAAGTATTCGGTCGTGACCGGCTTCGACTTGTTTTCCGTCATGCGGGTCACGAGGTCGTCGTTCGATATGCGGTTGCTCGAACCGAAGCGGGCATTCACCACGCGCGGCCAGCTCATGGAAATGGCAATGTAGGATTTGAAGTGGTCGACGCCCACGCCCATCTTGTCGAGGATCTGGCTGAGCTGCTGTGGCGACATCTTGTTGCTGGCGGCGAAACGACCAAAGGCAGCGTCGACCTCCGTCGTAGACACCGACATGCGCAGACGCGCTATTTCCGCACGCTTCAGCGTCTCATCGATGAGCTGCTCTTTCGCCATTTTGGCAAGATCGCCCTTCTGGCGCTGCAACTTGAGGAAGTTGACGCGCTTCGCAATGTCGCCTGATGTAATGACCTGGTTGTTGACAACGACCTTTACCTCACTTGCCGCGAAAGCAACATCGCTGCTCGGTACGGCGAAGCTTGCCATAACCAGGGCCGCGGCTCCGAACAGCAGAGCGCGCATCGGTGTCTTTCCAGAAAACATCAACTACCCCTTCCCAAAGGTCTTTCTTGTCGGCATGTGCCAAATCGGAACGCCATTGGCGCCATAAGGCAACTTTGCGCCACATGTCTACATCAAGCGCGATGAATTGCAAAATCCTTGCGGCGAAACAATGACGCGAGGAATGATGATCCGTTTCAAAATGAAAGAGCCGGCTGTGAAGCCGGCTCTTTGCAATTTTCCTAGATATCAGAACGTTGCGTCTTGGACGCTACCGAGATTGACGTCCCCGAGCGTGCGGAAGGTCAGCCGGGCACCGACGGACCAATTGCTTGCCGACTGATCGGTCGTGTCCTTCTTGTTCAGGAACGAAATGCTGAGGATCGTGCATTCGTCCTCGTAAGACAGGCCTATGCCCTGACGGGTGACCTGGCTGTTGTTGATATCGTAGCTTACCGTCCCGAAGACCGACCAGTATTCCTTGAACTTGATCTGCGCGCGCGTCTGGATTTCATCCTGATCGCTCGTGAAACCATATTGCGGCTGAGCAGTAATATGGGTGTAGATCAAATTCGTCTGGAATATATCGTTCGCAAAACCGACCGATGTGTCGCCGCGGCGGAACGCGAAGTTCTTCTCGTCGAAGCGATAGGATGTCGACAGTGAGATGCCCTGCGGCGTCGTCAGGCCGAACATCGTGACATAGTCGGAACGGGTTGTTTCAAGTCCCGAATCTGCGCCGACACCCGCCAGATCGGGGGTTGCGAAGGAGTTGCGACCGGCAAGCTGGTACGACTGGCCGAAGATGTGCTGCAACTTGTAGCCGTTGTCGAAGCTGCCCGTGTAGCGCCAACCGACGTTGGCGCGCGTGCCGCCTTCTATACGGTCGAAGCCGGAGAACTTGTCACGGTCGAACAGGTTCGTTGCGTCGAAAACGAAGCTCTGGGCATCCTCGTTGGGCAGCTGGCCGGCAAGTTGCTCGTCCGGGCGCACATAAATCTGCGCGATCGGCTCGAACACATGCGTGCTGTTGCTCGTCGTGATGAGGAACGGGTACTTGGCTTCGAGGCCGGCCGTCACCATGCCACGCGTCGCGTAATCGCTGGTGTCGTAGTTGCCGGAATATTGGCCGGTAGGCGAATCCATGCCGAGGCCGTAGACGTCCCCACGCGCGGCTGCCAACGGTGTCAGCACAAGGCCTCCATCGGTGGTGAAGGTGCGCTGCCACTGCACTTCGGTGCTGAGGCGCGTGTCGCTTCCGGAAAGACCAAGGAAGCGGTCGTTCAGGCTGGCGTCGCCAAGGTTGTTGACGTTGTCGAGCACAGAGGCCTTGTCACGCGACAGATGCGTGAGATTCATCGTCGCCGACAACTCGCCGCCATAGACCGACTTCGGATCGACGTAATGATAGTCGATGCTCGGATAAACGACGGCTTGCTGCTTTTCCGCAGTGCTGTTGTTGTCGGCATCCTGGATGTCGTAATAGAAAGCGCGCATATCGAAATAATTGCGCTTTCCGAGACCGGTCAGGTAGATGTCGTTGGTATGGGTGCTCTGGCTGAGACCCTCGAGCCCATATGTACGCGAGAAATTGTTGTCGCTCTGCGCCGTGACATCCCAGCCGAACGTCCAGCGGGGATTGATCTTGAAGTCCGCCTTGGAGCTGATCATGCCGCGCGTCTTGTGCTCGGCATCGCTGGTCCCTGCGGTGAATGAGCCGGGATCCATCTGACTGATGCCGGCGACACGCAGGACATGCGTGCCGTTTTCAAAGCGCTGACGGAACTCGCCCTCGAGCAGCAGGCCTTGGCCGGTGTAGCCTGTGGCGCTGACCGTCGCATCCATGCTGGGCGATATGACGTAATAATATGGAACCTTCACGCCAACACCGAGGTGCTGCGAGACGCTTACCGACGGAAACAGGAAGCCGGATTTGCGCTTCACCGTATTGTCGGGAACTTCGATCCACGGGACATAGGCGATCGGCAGGCCGAACAGCTCGAAACGGGCATGCTCGAGACGCACGGTATGCGTCACGCCGTTCTGGACAACGCGCCGTGCCTTGACCTGCCATAGTGGCGCCCGGCCCTCCTGGGAGCAGGCCATACAGGCCGTATAGACGCCCTTTGTCAGAATCAACTGATTGCCGCCGACGCGCTCGCCCTTTTCGGCGACCATGCGGGTGTTGTCAGGCATTTCGATGCGCAGCGAGTTGACGAAGCCGTCCGAGAAGCTGTCGGTGACATCCATTTTGTCACCGTACATGCGATTGCCGTCCGGCATGATCAGCTCGACATTGCCGATGGCCGTCATCCGTCCGGATTTCTGATTATATTCAACCCTCTGGGCGACCATTCTATAGCCGCCATAGTTGATCTGAACGGCACCGCTGGCGGTGACGATCTGCGCGTCCTTGTTATAGACTAATTCATTGGACGAGAGGACAAGCTTAGAGCCCTCCGGTACCTTGACCTGGATAGGAGCGGTTACGGCGCCAGTACCGCCATTGTTGTTGTTGGCCTGGGCATAAACTGCGACAGGGCTCATGATATACGCGCTTGCGGCCGTGCCCGTAACGAGGGCACCCACAAACTTCCTGATACTCTTGCGGTTGCCTGCCGCCACTTAGCCGTCCTCCTGATGAAGCAGGATCGTTGCTCCGAATGCCAATGCGACGATCACGGGTATCCATGTCGCCACGAAGGGAGGAACCACTCCGCTGCTCCCGAATGCCTTTACAAGCACGGTGACAACATAAAGCACGAAGCCTGAGAGGATTCCACCCAGAATCACGGAGCGCGATTGGTTGAATCTACTGAATTTTAACGAGACTGTTGCTGCGATCAATGTCATTGCCACCAGAAGGAATGGTTGCGATAGCAGCGAGTGAAATTGGGTTTGGAGTGCATTGGTCGATATGCCGAAGGAGCGTGCGACCTTTATTCGATTAGAAAGATCATAAAAAGCAATGGTTTCCGGCTGTGCAAGGCGCTGTGAGACGAAATCCTGTTTCAGATTCGTACGGACTTGTACCGAGCTCTTGTGGTCAGGGATTTCGCCCGGCCGCCGTTCGACGACATTGTTAAGAAGCCAGTAACCATCTTCCAACTTTGCCGACTGCGCATCCTGCCGGAGAACGATATTTCCCTGTGAATCGAAGTGGATAAAGACGACGGTCATCAACGTCGTTCCATTGTTCAGGACGGCCTTGGCGCCAATGATCACATCGTCTTTGCCGTTCGACTGGCGCAGCCACGGTACCGAAAGTGTATTGTGATAGGACGGGTCGCCGCGCAGGTCGGCTTCCATCGTCTCAGCCTGTCGCTGGCCCCATGCCGCCACCGGATTGAGGGCGAACATGGTCAGCAGGCCGACGCAGAAAGCGCCCATTATGAACGGCATCATGAATTGCCAGACCGAGATGCCGGCGGCGCGCGCTATCACCAGTTCGCGGCGCCGGTTGAGTGCGATCAGCACCGTCATGCCGACGAAGAGGGCGATGAACGGCACGGTCTGCTGCAGAATGAACGGCAACCTGACCATCGTCATCACCAAACCGAGGGGAACGGTATACCCGGGCAGTCCCGCGAGTCGGCCGGCGGTCTCACTGAAATCGACGAGATAGACGATCGAGATGACACCCAGGAAAAACCAGAACGTCGTCACGATGTAGCGAGTGAAGAAGTAGCGCCCGAGTGTGCCGAAGATCATGCGCCGCTCCCGTTGGAATTGCCGGGTGTTGCAGGCATGCGATCCTGGACTTTCTGTCTCCAGTTGCTGAGCCGGTTGCGGATCGAGACCGGCATCGTCATCTTCCGGTTTCTGAACAGCAGCACGATCGCGATGAGAGCCGAGATGATGTTGATGCCGTAGAGAACGCCAATGAACTTAGGCGCATTCTCGATTTGGTTGGCCGCATAGAAATCCGCCCAGCGCAGCGCAAAAGCTATGGTCAGCGCCGACACCATGGGATGCAGACGTGCTTCGCGATGCGACCGAGCGTCGCCGGCGATGACGAGCGATATCAGCGCGAATATGGCGGGAAGAGCCCAGTCGTTGAGGCGCCTGTGCAATTCTGCCCGGTAGCCGGTAGGTTTGGCCTTGTAGTCCGCGTCGTTCGGATCCGGATTCAACAGGAAGCCGAGGTCACGGTCGCTGGCGCGCACGGTCGCCTGGCCACGGCTCTGCGTCATGTCGGAGAGATCGAAGGAATAGGAATCGAAGTTTATGATCGAGACATCGCCATCGGCTGTTTTGCGATGGACTTCGCCGTCCTTCATCAAAAGCGACGTGCCGCTCGGATCGACAGCGCCTTCCTTCGCATAATAGATGAGATCGAAGGCAGGATCGCGGGAGTCAACGACGAACAGCCCCTTTAGAATACGTCCCGACAAGCGCTGGCTGATCTGTACGTAAAGACCATCCTCGATACGCCGGAAGTTCTTCTCTTCGATGACGGTGGAAAGAAGGTCGGCATAGGCCTCCGCGACCATCTGGCGGGCAGCGACGCGAGCCTTGGGCTCAACCACATTATCAACGAAGAAGGAGAAAACACTGATCGCTATGGCAAGAATCATGATCGGGCGGATGATGATGCTTCGTCTCGCACCGGCCGCTTCCATGACCGTAAGCTCCGAATCGCTGTTCATCGCCGTCAGCGTCTGCGTGATGCCGATGACCAATGCGAAAGGCAGAACGATCGGAATGATCGTGGGCAGGATAAGGGTCGCAAGCTTTGCGAACGACCCGATCGACTGGCCGCTGTCGGTCACGAGATTGATGCGCTGCAGCACCTGGGTCGTCCAGATAATAGCGAGCACTGGCAGCAACGCCACCAGGAACATCATACCGACACGCCGTACGATATAGGTTTCGAATAACTTCATGCCGGCCCTTAAACGCAACGCCCGTCGAGCGAGCCGACAGAGATTCATCCTCATCTACGCTGTTTGCGTTTTTTTGGCGACAACCAACTCGCAAAAAAATCGTTAATTTTCCGAGATTCTTCTGTTGTGTGTCGTTTGGGATAATGCCAGCAGCGCGGCGAATATGACAAGCGAGGAGAGCCAGCCAAGGACGGCATCGGACAGGTAGTGGCCGCCGAAAGCCACTCTGAGCGCCGGAATGACGACAGAGACGGTCGCGATCGGCAGGGCGACGGCCCTACGAAGCGGTTGCGGGATGATGAAGATCAAGCAGAACAGCCAACCCGCGGCTGCTGCTTCACCCGAGATGAACGAGCAGTTGCTGACACATTTGCCGGCGAAGGATCCCGCATGCACGAAATCGAGCGTGCCGCCGAACAGATCGGTTTGCCTGGGGCGGGGACGGCCCGAAAAGGCTTTCAGCCAGAGATTGACGATCAGGACCGGACCAAGCAGCAACGAGCCGAGCGCGATCTTGAGGTTGCGGGCTCTGAGCGTGTTGAAGGTTGCACCGTGGTGCTGCCAGCACTGGAGCAGCATCCAACAGAGGATGACGGCCGAGATATAGGGGAGCTGGAAAAACACCTCCCGCAGCAGGCGCAGATGCTGATCGTCACCATAAGGGAAAATGCCGCAGATCTGATCGGGCCTGGCAAGGGCGAGGCATTGCTTGGGCAGGAAGAACGCGTTCGCGACCGCGAGGTCGATCTGCGGAAAGAGCGAGAACAGACCCAGCAGCATCCACCAGAGACAGAAGAGCGCGATGAAGGTGTCACCCGCCGTGCGCGGGCGCAGGTTTTCAGGAAAGCGGTCTTCGCGGTCGAGGCTGTTGAAGTCTATGATCAAGGTGGCTTTCCGGCAAAGAATGACGCCGCCCGATGGCGGCGAAAACACCAATGCGCCGAGCCTAGCTGCGCTAAATGACAGGGATTTGAAGCGGCGAAGTCCGTTTCTTCGGGGAACGCTTTGCCAAAGGCTTGTATTGCCTAGGCAAACCTTGAATGATGACCACCGAAATTATTCTTGTAATACGCATGGTAATCGGAGCCGAAATGTCTGTGAAATTCGAGATTTCCTTCGCCAAGTCGGTCCGCCTTAGTGGTGGTCTGGCCATTCTCCTGAAAGACACCGATAGTGAGCTGCCTGCGGGTGCCGAGAGCGCCGATCCGGCTCATGTTTTCGCCAAGGCCGCGCCCATTTCCGGCTTCAAGGCCAAGGCATTGAACAGCCTTGATATTATCGCTCCCGAAGCCGCGCCGGTCGACAGGATCGTCGTCATCGGCACCGGCAAGGCGACGAACCTGAGCGTTCATGACTGGCTGAAGCTCGGCGGCAGTGCTGCGGCCAAAATCCGCAATGTGGAGAAGGTGGCCATCTTCCTCGATGCCCCGGCCATCAAGGTCGGAGCCAGGGAGGCCGCGGATTTCGCGTTGGGCATGTTGCTGCGCGCTTATAGCTTCGACACCTACAAAACGAAGAAGGGTGATGACGACGAGAAGGCTGGCGCCCGCAAGCCCGTCAAGGTCACGATCGTCACCCAGGAGGCCGCTGCCGCCAAAAAGCTTTTCGCGGCTTCAGAGGCTATTGCCGGCGGCGTGATTCTCGCGCGTGATCTCGTCAACGAGCCGCCGAATGTCCTCGGTCCCGTCGAGTTTGCCGCCAAGGCGAAGGAGCTGGAAAAGCTCGGCGTCGAGGTCGAGATCCTGACCGAGCGCGAGATGCGCCGGCTCGGCATGGGCGCGCTGCTCGGCGTCGCGCAGGGCTCAGCCCGGCCGCCGCGCCTGGTGATCATGCACTGGAAGGGCGGCAAGTCGAAAGACAAGCCGGTCGCCTTCATCGGCAAGGGCGTCGTCTTCGACACCGGCGGCATTTCCATCAAGCCGGCCGCCGGCATGGAGGACATGAAGGGTGACATGGGCGGGGCCGCAGCCGTCACCGGCCTGATGCACGCGCTCGCCGCCCGTGGCGCCAAGGTCAACGCGATCGGCGTCATCGGCCTCGTCGAGAATATGCCTGACGGCAACGCCCAGCGGCCGGGCGACATCGTCACCTCCATGTCCGGCCAGACGATCGAAATCATCAACACCGACGCCGAAGGCCGGCTCGTTCTCTGCGATGCGCTCTGGTACACCAACGATCGCTTCAAGCCGCAATTCATGATCAATCTGGCGACCCTGACCGGCGCGATCCTGGTCGCCCTCGGCAATCTGCAAGCCGGCCTGTTCAGCAACGACGACAAGCTGGCGAACGAGCTGACAGCTGCTGGTCTCGTTACCGATGAGCGCCTGTGGCGCATGCCGCTCGGCAAGGACTACGACAAGATGATCGACAGCAAATTCGCCGATATGAAGAATACCGGCGGCCGCCATGCCGGCTCGATCACCGCCGCCCAGTTCCTCAAGCGCTTCGTCGGGGAAACGCCATGGGCGCATCTCGATATCGCCGGAACGGCGATGGGCTCGGTTCAGGATGAGATCAATCAATCCTGGGGCTCCGGTTTCGGCGTGCGCCTGCTCGACGAGCTGGTCCGTGCGAACTACGAATCGTGACCAGGCTGGCCTTGTGAGATAGAAGAGGCGATATGACCGACGTTCTCTTCTATCACCTGACGGAATCGAAACTTGAGGACGCCCTGCCGCCGCTGATCGACAAAAGCGTTGAGCGCGGCTGGCAGGTTGCTGTCCAGATGCTTGAGCGGGCGCGGCGCGATCTCCTCGATGCCCATCTCTGGACCTACCGCGAGGACAGCTTCCTGCCGCACGGCACGGATGAAAGCGAAATGGCGGACCGGCAGCCGGTGCTGCTGACGGTCTCGCCCGACAACATCAACAATGCCAGCGTACGATTCTTTATCGATGGTGCAGAAGCCACGGACGTCGAGTCGTACCAGCGCGTCGTGTTGATGTTCGACGGATACGATCAGGAGCAGCTGGAAAGCGCGCGCGCCCAATGGAAGCGTCTGAAAGGCGAGGGGCATAGCCTCACCTATTGGCAGCAGACCCAGGACGGCCGCTGGGAGAAAAAGGCGTGACGCTTTTGCCGCTCCCGTTCCGGGAAGCGGCAACCAGGCTCATTCAGCCTCCGCCAGAATCTTGTCGATGAAGTCCTTCTTCGCCGCGGTGTAGGCCGCGCGGTTGTCGGCATATTTTGACGCAAGCTCCACCTTCAAAGCCTCATAGGCGTGAGCAATATCCGGGCGCTTGCGTAAGTGGTCGCGAAATACGATGAAATGGCGCCAATTCGTGCCGCCGTGTTCGACGACGTGAACCAGGTGGGTGCGGGTATCCCCGGCGACATCGCGGCCGAAAATGTGATCGTCGGGGACAATATTGCTGCCGGCATAGTCATAGCCAATGGATGCCATCGGCTCGATACAGGCAAGGCCGTCCTCGAAGCGCCGAACGCCGACGGCAATGTCGATGATCGGCTTGGCCTTGATTTCCGGGATGGAGGTGCTGCCAAAATGCTGGATCTCGATGGCAAGGTCGCCGAGAGCGCCGCGAATGGCAGCCTCCTCCAGCAAATAGGCCTCGTGCCATTTCTGGTTCGGCTCCGCAAGTTTGACTGTCTTATTGCGGACGCCAAGGCCGAAGGATTGTTCACGTTCCGATACCATCGGCAACTCCCCGATGTGATAATGCGCTAAGCTAGTATACTGCGTAGCCTATCTCACATCGGGGAATGCGATCAATCGTGAAACGCTTCCACAAACTTGCGCTTACCGAGCATGAAGGCGTCGGCGACGTGACGCAGCGGCGAAACGTCGACATCGGAGACACCGGCTTTGACGATCTCGGCAAAGCGACGATAGAGCGAGGGATACTCGGCTTCAGGCGCCGAGAAAGTCAGTTCGCCATTCACGGAAAGCTTGGAGCCGCCTTCTGAAAGAACCATCTGGCCCGCATCCGTCTCGGCGACGATATCCCAGCTCTGCTTGCCGGTCTGGCGCCAGTCGAATTCGGCATGAACCGGCAGACCCTGGCCGCTCTTGAAGTGCAGATCGGCCGCGATCGGCGAATCGCGATTCTCCGGGAATTCCAGTGTCGCGCCGGTCAGGAAGAGCGCCGGAAAAATATGGGTGACGATCGACAGCGCATTGATGCCAGGATCGAAGACGCCGAGTCCGCCGGCCTGCCAAATCCATTCCTGGTTCGGATGCCAGTGGCGGACGTCTTCCTTCCAGATCACATGGACGCTGCGGATGGTCGTGTCGGCGAGGAAAGCCTTGGCGGCCTCCACGGCAGGCGCATAGCGCGAATGCCAGCTCGCAAAGAGTGAGGCGCCTTTGGTCTTTGCGAGATTCTCGAGATCGGCAACTTCGCTCAGCGTCGCGCCCGGCGGTTTTTCCAGGAAGACGTGCTTGCCGGCCGAAAGCGCCTTGTAGGCAGCCTCGTAGCGATATTGCGGCGGCATGCAGAGCGAGACGGCGTCGATTGCCGGCACTGCGTCGAGCATGGCCTCGATGGTCGTGAAGGCCGGAATGCCCTCGACGGTGCCATGACGGCTTGCTGTGGCGACCAGCTTGAAATCCGGATTGTTCGCGATGGATGGAAGGTGCTGGTCGCGGACAATCTTGCCGACGCCGACAATAGCAAGGTTGATGGGGGACATGGGTGTCTCTCGATTAGTATGATTATTGATGCGATCTTTATCAGAATGCCGCATGCGGGCAAGGGCGGCAAATTGTAAATGCGTGCGCTCGGCTTTACGCGCGGGCATTGTACCGGAGCCATCATCACACTTGGAAAACCGGCTCGGGCTCTTGATTCACCGCTTGAAATCGGCACTCTGCCTGTGCGCGGCAAGAGATCCTGGGAAAGACCGCCGCGGGGGGAAATCATGAAAACATTGCTCGGCTTCAGCCGAATCGTGGACTATGCGACTGAGATCATTGGAAAATCAGTCTCATGGCTCATTCTGGTCGCCGTATTGGTCAGTGCCGGAAATGCCATTGTCCGTAAAATGTTCAACATCTCGTCCAATGCTTGGCTGGAGGCGCAATGGTATCTGTTCGGCGCCGCTTTCATGCTCGCCGCCGCCTACACGCTCCGGCAGAACGAGCACATCCGCATCGATATCGTCTATGGCTCGCTCCCGCGCCGGGCGCAGCACTGGATCGATCTCATCGGCCACTGCCTGTTCCTCATGCCGTTCGCACTGCTGATGGTCTATGACCTCGTGCCCTACGTGCGCATGTCTGTCATGTCCGGTGAGGTTTCCTCCAGCGCGGGCGGCCTAATCATCTGGCCGGGCAAGGCACTACTGCTGGCCGGCTTCTTCCTGTTGGCGCTGCAGGGTATCTCCGAGATTATCAAGAAGATTGCCGTCATGCGCGGTGATATGGAGGATCCAAATCCCTATGTGCCGACGCATGCGCCCCTCGAGGTGGAAACGCCGATAGGGGAGGCGCGCCGATGATGGAATTCATTGCTGTGAACATGGCGCCGATCATGTTCGCCTCGCTGATCATCTTCCTGCTGATCGGTTATCCCGTCGCCTTCGCTCTCGCCGCCAACGGTCTCCTGTTCTTCTGGATCGGCGTCGAACTCGCACCCTATTCGGGCGGTTCCATCAATCTGTCATGGCCGCTCCTCAATGCGCTGCCGGATAGGTTCTGGGGCGTGATGTCCAACGATACGCTGCTGGCAATCCCGTTTTTCACCTTCATGGGCATCGTGCTGGAGCGTTCCGGTATGGCCGAAGACTTGCTCGACACAGTCGGCCAGCTTTTCGGCCCGATCCGCGGTGGGCTTGCCTATGCGGTGATTTTCGTGGGCGCACTGCTTGCCGCCACCACCGGCGTCGTTGCGGCTTCGGTTATCGCCATGGGCCTTATCTCGCTGCCGATCATGCTGCGTTACGGCTATGACCGGCGGGTGGCCTCCGGCGTCATCGCCGCCTCCGGCACCCTGGCGCAGATCATTCCGCCGTCGCTGGTCTTGATCGTGCTTGCTGACCAGCTCGGCCGCTCGGTCGGCGATATGTATGCAGGGGCACTGATCCCAGGCCTCATATTGACCGGCCTTTACATGCTCTATGTGCTGGTCATGTCGATCATCAGGCCGAACTCGATGCCGGCACTCCCGAAAGAGGCGCGCTCGCTCGGCTCCGGCGTGACCTCGCTTTTCGTCGCGTTGCTGGTCTGCGCCGGCGTCGCCTATGCCGCCCATGTCTATCTGACGCCGATCTACGGGGGAAACGCCGATATTCTCGGTGCAACTGTGGGCGTCGCCTTCATCTACGCCATCGCCGTCATCGACAAGACGATGAAGTTCAATCTGATGTCGCGGCTGGCGCAGCAGGTGATCATCGTGCTGATCCCGCCATTGGCGCTGATCTTCCTCGTGCTCGGCACTATCTTCCTCGGCATCGCGACGCCGACCGAGGGCGGAGCGATGGGGGCAGTGGGCGCGCTGGTCATGGCGGCGGCCAAGGGCCGGCTGTCCATGGACGTCGTCCGCTCGGCGCTGGCGTCGACCACGCGCCTTTCTTCCTTCGTGCTGTTCATCCTGATCGGCTCGCGCGTGTTCTCGCTGACCTTCTACGGGGTCAACGGCCATGTCTGGGTCGAGCATCTGCTGGTGTCGCTGCCGGGCGGCGAAGTCGGCTTCCTGATTGCCGTCAATCTCCTGGTCTTCGTGCTGGCCTTCTTCCTCGATTTCTTCGAGCTGGCCTTCATCATCGTGCCGCTGCTGGCACCCGCCGCCGATAAGCTGGGCATCGACCTCATCTGGTTCGGCGTTCTCCTTGGCGTCAACATGCAGACGAGCTTCATGCATCCGCCTTTCGGCTTCGCGCTGTTCTACCTGCGCTCGGTCGCGGCAAAGGTGCCCTATCTCGACAAGGTCACGGGCAAAAATACGGCTCCGGTAACGACCGGTCAGATCTATTGGGGGGCGGTGCCGTTCGTCGGCATCCAGGTGCTGATGGTGGCACTGACGATCACGTTCCCGCAGATGGTCATGCACTACAAGGGCGCGGGCACCGGGCTTGACCCCAATACGATCAAGATCGAAGTACCGGGCTTCGGCACACCCGGCCAGGACAATGGCGGCGGCCTCGGCCTGCCGGGCCTGCAGCTTCCGGGGGGCGGTCCGCCGAGCGACAAGCCGGCCGGGCAGGGCGGCGGGCAGCCAAATCCGCCGGCCAATGATCTCAGCCAACCGCCATCATTCAATTGAAGGCGGTCGTTATAGGCATGTTGGATTGCCTTCGGCCAGGGCAAAGAAAAACCCCGGAGCGCCGCTCCGGGGTCTCTTGTTTCCAGTTCGCTGATCAGATCTTACCGGCGCGCTGCAACGTCATCATGTAGACGTCATAACTATACTCAGCGACCTGCGCATAGAGATAATGCTGGCCGCGGAAGCCCTTGATCGATTCCCAGATCTTCTTGAAGGTCGGGTTCGAGGCTTCCATTTCGGCATAGACCTCGTTCGACTTCTCGAAGCAGGCGTTCATGATTTCCGTGCTGAACGGACGCAGCTTGGCGCCTTCGGCGACGACGCGCTTGATGGCGGCAGGATTCAGATAATCGTACTTCTGCAGCATGTTGGCGTCGGTCGCCTGGGAGGCGGTGCGCAGCAGCGACTGATAGGCCTTCGGCAGGCCCTCATAAGCCGCTTTGTTGAACATGAAATGCACGGTCGGGCCGCCCTCCCACCAGCCGGGATAGTAGTAGTAGGGTGCGACCTTGTAGAAGCCGAGCTTCTCGTCGTCATAGGGGCCGACCCATTCGGCTGCGTCGATCGTGCCCTTTTCCAATGCCGGATAGATGTCGCCGCCGGCGATCTGCTGCGGCACGACGCCGAGGCGCTCCACCACCTTGCCGGCAAAGCCGCCGATGCGCATCTTCAGGCCCTTGAGGTCGGCAACCGAATTGATCTCCTTGCGGAACCAGCCACCCATCTGCACGCCGGTATTGCCGCCGGGAAAGCCGATCAGCCCCTGCGTTGCCAGGAATTCGTTGAACAGGTCGATGCCGCCGCCGTGATATTGCCAGGCATTCATGCCGCGGGCATTGAGGGCGAAGGGAACGGCTGCGCCCAGTGCCCAGACAGGGTCCTTGCCCCAATAGTAATAGGCAACTGTGTGGCAGGCCTCGACGGTGCCTGCCGAGGTCGCGTCGGCGGCCTGCAGGCCGGGCACGATTTCACCGGCCGCGAAGACCTGGATGTTGAAATTGCCGTCCGTTGCTTCCGAGACGTATTTCGACAGCACTTCGCCGCCGCCGTAGATCGTATCGAGCGATTTCGGGAACGACGAAGTCAGGCGCCAATTGATTTTCGGATTGCTCTGGGCAACGGCCGGAGCAGCAAGGGCTGCGGCTGCAACCGAGCCGGCGCCGGCCACGCCGGCTTTCCTCAGAAATGAACGACGATCCATCTGTTACTCCCCCCGGATACGAGCGGGCGGGCTGGCCCGCTCTTCGTGATCACGCCGCAACTAATCATGCCGCTCGGCGCCTTTCAAGCGCATCCGAAGATCTTGCAACCACTGACTGATGTTTATCTCAGGAAACCGTTCTCCGGCTTCGGGCCCTCAGCGCGTGAACTTGATATCGGCCTGGGCGACGAGATTGGTCGCCGGTGCCGGAGCGTGCTTGTACTTGAGCGTCACGACCTTGTATCCCTCCTTCTCGAGGCGGATCAGAAGGGCCGGCAGCATGGTCACGGTACGCTGGTGGATGTCATGCATCAGGATGATGCCGCGGCCGCGCGCCTGTAGCTGCTTTATCGTTCGCGCCGTGACAGAAGCTGGCGTGGAAGTGAAATAGTCCTTGCTGTCGACATCGACGTCCATGACGATCATGTCGCGAGCGGCGACGGCGGCCCGCAGGCGTTTGGAGTCGGCGAGGTAGGGGAAGCGGAAGAAGGGTATTTCGGTGCCAATGACCTTGGAGACGGCATTCTTGCCCTTGGCGATCTCGGCCATCGCCATGTCGAAGCTCATCTTGTCGAGGTCGGGATGGCGGAAGGTATGGCTGCCGATGGTGTCGCCACGAGCGAAGACTTCCCGGGCGATCGCCGGGTGGGCTTGCGCCATTTCGCCGACCATCATGAACGTCGCCTTGACGCCGAACTTGTCGAGCGTGGCGAGAATGCGTTCGGTCTTGCCGGGGGCAGGGCCGTCATCGAACGTCAGGATGACTTCCTTGTCGGCCAGCCTGACGTCCTTGAGCGAAGAGACTTCCAGCGTCCGGCCAGCGAGATTGTGCGGGCCATTTATGCTCGCCACGTCTCTGGTCTCAAGATCGGCGACGAGCCATTTGTTCGGCTCCATCTCGACCGGATCATTGGCTTTCAGCGGCTTGTGGCGCGGCTCTTCGGCCGCATAGCCGGTTTTGAGCGATGCTTCATTGCCCGGTTTCGTGGCGCATCCTCCCAGAGCCAGGGACACGGCAAGGCCAGCCAGTAAAACACGGTAGTTCATCGGAATCGCTCAACACTTATGTCAATGAAGGTTGGGCGTACTTTCCGTAGTTATGGTTAATGATCGGTTAGGATCGGCTCCGAAACCATTAAGAATTCACGCGCACTAGCCGGCGATGGCGCTTTCATATTCCGATGAAAGTTCCAGCCATTGTTCCTCGGCTGCGGCGAGCTTTTCAGCGGCATCCGCGCGCTGTTTTGCCTTCTCAGCAGCCTTGGCGGGCGCCTTCTCGTAAAGAGCGGGATCTGCAAGTTCTGCATCAAGCGTCTGAATCAATTTCTCAAGCTTGGCGGTCAAGGATTCGATTTCGTTGATCTTTTTCTTGAGCGGTGCCTGCGAAGCGCGGCGTTCCGCATTGAGCTTGCGCTGATCCGCCTTGGAGACGGAATCGTCGTTGCCGTTCGCCTTGGCCTTGTCATCCCTCGGCTTCGGACTCGCGACGACGAGGCTGCGGTAATCTTCGAGGTCGCCATCGAAGGTGGAAACGGTGCCGTCGCGCACCAGCCACAGCTGGTCGACCGTCGCCTCGATCAGGTGGCGGTCGTGCGAGATGAGGATGACTGCGCCGGAATAATCGTTCAGCGCCTGGATCAGCGCATTGCGGCTGTCGATATCCAGATGGTTCGTCGGCTCGTCGAGGATCAGCAGGTTCGGCGCGTCGAAGGCGGCAAGGCCCATCAGCAGCCGCGCCTTCTCGCCGCCAGAGAGATCCTTGACCTGCGTGTCCATCTTCTCCGTCGCCAGGCCCATCTGCGCGACGCGAGAGCGCACCTTCGCTTCCGGTGCTTCGGGCATCCGGCGGCGGACATGCTCGACAGCCGTCTGGTTCGGCATGAGATCATCGAGCTGGTGCTGGGCGAAGAAGCCGATCTTCAGGCTCGGTGCCAGCTTCACATCACCGCTATCGGCATCGAGCCGGCCAGAGACGAATTTGGCGAAGGTGGATTTACCGTTGCCGTTGGAGCCGAGGAGGGCGATGCGGTCTTCAGCGTCGATGCGCAGGTTGAGGCGTTTCAGGATCGGCTTACCGGGCTCATAGCCGACCGCGCCGCCGCTGACGGCGATAATGGGCGATGCGGGCTGCTTTTCGGGTTCCGGAAAGCTGAAGCCCATCACATGATCTTCGATGACGGCGGCGACAGTCCCCATCCGCTCCAGTGCCTTGACGCGTGATTGCGCCTGCCGCGCCTTCGTAGCCTTGGCCTTGAAACGATCGATGAAGCTCTGCAGATGCTTGCGTGCCGCGTCGTTCTTCGCTTTGGCTTTCGTCTGCAGTTCGTCGGCCTCCGCCTTCTGCCGCTCGAACTGGTCGTAGGAGCCGCGATAGAAGGTGAGCTTCTTCTGATCGAGATGGACGATGGCGTTGACCGCCGTATTCAGGAGGTCGCGGTCGTGCGAGATGATGATGACCGTGTGCGGATAGCGGCGGATGTAATCTTCCAGCCAGAGCGTACCTTCGAGGTCGAGATAGTTCGTCGGCTCGTCGAGCAGCAAAAGGTCCGGCTCGGAAAACAGCACCGCAGCGAGCGCAACACGCATGCGCCATCCGCCGGAAAACGAGGAGGCGGGGCGCTTTTGCGCCTCGTGATCGAAGCCGAGGCCGGCAAGGATGCTGGCAGCACGCGCTTCGGCCGAATGCGCGCCGATATCGGCAAGCCGCGTCTGGATGTCGGCGATGCGATGCGGATCGGTTGCCGTCTCGGCTTCAGCAAGCAGTGCTGCTCGCTCCTTGTCGGCCGCGAGCACGATATCGATCAGCGGCTCTTCCGTGCCGGGTGCTTCCTGCGCGACCTGGCCGATGCGCGCGTTGCGCGGGATCGAAACCGAGCCGCTTTCGGCGGCGAAATCGCCTGTAATGATCCTGAACAGCGTGGATTTGCCCGCTCCATTCTTGCCGACGAGGCCGGCCTTCGTGCCCGCCGGAAGCGTCACGTTGGCATGGTCGATGAGAAGGCGGCCGGCAATGCGGGCGGAAAGGTCTGAAATCGAAATCATGGCGCGGTTTTGGCCGAACTCGGCGCCGAAGGCAAGAGTGCGAGAGCGTTCAGGCGTCTGCGCGCCGCTTGGGCTCCGACAGGTGCGCGCAGTTCTTCAACCTCTCGATCAGCTCGGTCTCATAGAGCATGAGATTGCTCAGCGACGCGTGGAGGCTGTCCAGGGCGGCGCTGGCATTCGGCGCCGTCCCGACCCCGCGGGCAAAATGCCGCTTCTTCTTCAGCCCTTTGGCAAGCTGATCCGCCACCTCGCGCAGCATGTCGGCCGCATCGCTTTCGGATTTCCGCGCGACCAGCCCGCAATGGCTGACAAGGCGATGCTTCAGGCCGATCTCATCGAGCTTGCTTTGCGAGGGGTGTGGGCCGAGCGCCTCGATCTCGCTGGCAAGACAGCGATCCTGGCCATAGAGCGCCTCGTGAAAGAGCTGATAGTTGCGCGGCAGGTTCCTGACCTTCAGCCGCGTCATGAAGCGGCCGATGGTCTCGAGCTCGGTTTCTGATTCACTGTCATCATTGCCGATGGAAGACGCGGAAACGCCAGTCTGCGAACTCTTCATGCCTGCTCTCTGACTGCCACTTGGCTCATATATCTCTCCAACTTGCAGGCGCGCAGGTTAAGGCAACATGAACGAAACCGCCTATCCGCGTGATCGGACAATAAAATTAGCGGCTTGAGCAACGCCTGATCGCATCGAAGGGATCGCGGTTCGCCTATGGCTTACATCCACTGCCGCCCTTCACTGCGCAGGAAATGCAAGAGGTCCAGCACCAGCGATGGCTTGCCCAGCGTTGTCAGGATCATGTGGCATTGGCCGCGGTGATGGGTCTGATGATTGAACATATGTGCAATCGCCAGATGGAGCGGATGTATGATCGCGCCCGGCCGAAGGACGGATGTATAGGTGATGTCGGCCGCAAGGATGGCGGCATTCAGCGTCTCCACCCAATCGATGATGCGCCGATCTTCGGCCTCGCGCATCTCTCGGAGCGCTGTAAGATCGTTATGCAGAACGACACCCAGCGCCGCCGGTGGCTCGCCGGTTCCACTGAAACGGTGCATCCACAGCCGGTCCGTCACCAGCAGATGGTTCAGCGTTCCATGCAGCGAGCCGAAGAAGGCACCGCGATCCTCGTGAAATTCCGCATCGCTGAGCCGGGCGGCGGCATCGTAGACTTGAACATTGGCCCAACGATTGTAGTCGGCAAGCATTTTGAAATGTCTGAGCATATGGCTTCTCCTCCATGGCTATGAGATCAGTCCGAACCAGAATTGAGCAAATGAACCGGACCATCCGCGAAGTCCGCTAATGAACGGTTGCTTCGCCGCTTAGTCGCTTGCGAATCGACCGTCCGTACTGTGACAGCGGCGTGAAATTGGGCTGTCCCCCTTGTTTTCGGGCTGTGGGGCGGGTAAAGACCGCCCACTTTTCTCTGATTACAAGGAACGGACCCATGGCGATTGAACGTACTTTCTCGATGATCAAGCCGGATGCAACGAAGCGCAATCTGACCGGCGCCATCACCAAGATTTTTGAAGACAATGGCCTGCGCGTCATCGCCTCCAAGCGCGTCTGGATGAGCAAGCGCGAAGCCGAAGGCTTCTACGCTGTCCACAAGGAACGCCCCTTCTTCGGCGAACTCGTCGAAGGCATGACCTCCGGCCCGACCGTCGTTCAGGTTCTGGAAGGCGAAGGCGCCATCCTGAAGAACCGCGAAATCATGGGCGCAACCAACCCGGCCAACGCCGCTGAAGGCACGATCCGCAAGATCCACGCTTTGTCGATCGGCGAAAATTCCGTTCACGGCTCCGACGCTCCGGAAACGGCTGCTGTCGAAATCGCTTACTGGTTCTCCGAAACTGAAATCGTCGGCTGAATCGGACTTTCAGCGCTTGCGCTGAACGATTTGAATTGACTCAAGAAAGCCGGGATTTTGCATCCCGGCTTTTTTCATGCCGGGCAGGCGGCATCGTGCCCATAGTCGATGCTGCCGTCACTTTTGAAGACATCCGGATTGGCGGTGTAGACCGGGCCGACGACGAGCGGTTTTGTCGGCAGCACGGTCTGGTCAAGGTCGGATTTCACCTCGGTCT
Source organism: Rhizobium sp. SG570 (assembly GCF_012275345.1). Taxonomy (NCBI): domain Bacteria; kingdom Pseudomonadati; phylum Pseudomonadota; class Alphaproteobacteria; order Hyphomicrobiales; family Rhizobiaceae; genus Rhizobium; species Rhizobium sp. SG570. The sequence goes on from NZ_JAAZQI010000002.1 coordinate 176,268, forward strand.
TGATCGTCTGGATCGTCTTGTCGCTTGCATCCACCAGCTTGATCGAGACGGAATAGGCGCGATCCTTGCGCACGCAGCGCAGATCCGGGCTTTCGAGCGTGATCTTGTCCCAGAAGGTATAGATCTTCTGCCGAACCACAAGGGGGTCGCCCCCGGCGGGATTTTCGAATTCCGCGACGGCCGTCGTTCCCTCGGGGATCGGGGCGATCTTCTTCAGCGTGATCATGTAGCTGGCGGTCGCCACGCGATAGTTGAATATGAAGAGGCGGCCGCTGAGCTGGGTCGGGCCCTCATCGTCTTTTCTCTGGCAGCCTCCAAGCGCCAGCCCCGCGATCATGGCTGTCAGCAGGATCGTTCGGATAATCATGGCGCAGTCTCCTCTTTCTTGCGCCGGTAGTGCCGGCTTGCCTTGGCGCGGTTGCCGCAGACCGCCATGTCGCACCAGGCGCGGCTTTTGTTCTTGCTGCGATCGATGAACAGCCAGCCGCAGTTGCGGCAGATCTTCATCCGCTCCGGGTCGGGCATGGCGATCAGGCGCAGCGTGGAATGCACCGTCGCTGCCTCCAGTCCATCGGAGGAGGCTCGCCGCAGGACCTGCGCCAGCGCCGCCAGCAGGTCGGCGAGCAGCGCATCGGCTCCGCCGCCGAGCACGCGGGCACGAAAGTAGCGGTCGATCGCCTCGCGCAATCCGATGAAAGCGGCCTTGTTTTCCTGCCGCACCGGCAGGATATCGCCGAACAGCGCCCGCTCGGCACAGAAATTCGCGGCTGCTTTCGGAAAGCTTTCCATCTGCCCCGATCCCTCGAAGCGGTCGATCCGCCGTTCGTCGTCATGACGCAGGATCACGCTGTTGGCGACATCGAGCGCCAAGGCGCCACCGGAAAAGCGATGTGGGGTCCAGGAAAAGCTCATGCTGAAAATTATAACTGGTAAAATTGATTTTGCCAGTTACTATTTGCCTGTCCTCGGAGGGGTCATGGCCTATCTTCTGCAGCAATTGGCAAATGCCGTTCCGCTCGCCGCGCTCTATGCCGCGCTTGCCTTCGGCTATGCCATCGCCTTCGGGGTCATGAAGCGGGCCGATATCACCTATGGAGCGCTCTTCGCCTTCGCCGGCCAGATGCTGGTGCTGTTCACCGACGTCGGCTACACTAGGATGTATCTGATCCTGCCGGCTGCCTTCGTCTTCGGCGCCATCGCCGCGGCCGTCTATACGCTGGGCACCAGTTTTCTCGTCGGCCGCGCGATCATGCTACCGCTGTCGCGCAAGTCGCCGAATACGATCATCGTCGCAGCACTCGGCATGATGATCATCCTGATGGAGACGGCGCGGCTTGCCTCCAACACGCGCGGCATCTGGCTGCCACCTTTTCTGAATGGCGCTATCGTCTTCTGGGATAGCGGCGATTTCCGGGTGACGCTCACCGAGATCCAACTGCTCAACACGGCGCTGATGATCCTGGTGATCCTCGCCGGCGCCTATGTCCTTAGATGCACCGGCTGGGGCCGCATCTGGCGCGCGGTGACCGACGACGCGCTGGCCGCTGAGCTTTGCGGCACAAGTGCCAACCGCGTCTTCCTGATGGCCTATGTCGCCTCGGCACTGGTTGCAACCATCTGTGGGCTACTGGCCACCTCCTATTACGGAACGATGGATTTCGGCGCCGGGCTGATGTTCGGGCTCAAGGTTCTGATGATCGCGGCCGTCGGGGGCTATTCCGACCCGCTGAAGTCGGCGGGCGGTGCGGCGCTGCTCGGTCTGGGGGAAACGATGTGGGGCGCCTACGGCCCGTTCCTGTGGCGCGACTTCGTCATCTTCTCGCTGCTCGTGCTGCTGCTGGTATTGAGCCGGCGCGAGCGGGTCGTTCCCTGAGGCCTATTTCTTCGCGGCCCATTTGGCGCGGGCGGCATCGTCGGCATCCCTGGCCGAAACCCAATCGCCCTCCTTGCCGTCCTTGGCATGTTCCTTCTTCCAGAAGGGAGCCGAAGTCTTCAGGAAGTCCATGACGAAATTGGCGCCGTCGAACGCTGCCTGCCGGTGCGGTGCGGCGGCAATGACGAGGACGATGTTTTCGCCTGGTGCGATCTTGCCGTAGCGATGGATGGCGGTCAGGCCGAAAAGGCCGAAGCGCTCGATGGCGAGGTCGGCGATGCGGCTGATTTCCGCCTCCGCCATGCCGGGATAATGCTCCAGCTCAAGCGCGCCGAGCGTGCCCCCTTCGTCGCGGCAGAGCCCGGAAAAGGTGACGACTGCGCCGATATCCAGCCGTCCCTGCGTGAGGCTGTCGATCTCGGCCTGGAGATCGAAATCTTCTTGCTGAACGCGGACGAGCGGCTGCACGGCCATCAGCTCACCCTCCAGTCATCGGTGGGAACAGCCCGATCTCGCGCGCACCGGCGATCGGCTCGTCGTGATCGGCATGTTCCATGTTGATGGCGACCCGGATCGCTTCCGGAAACTGAAGCGCTGTCTCGTATTCTTCCCCCAAGGTCTTCAAGTGGTTGAGGAGATCACCGACGGTGATCACCTCGGCGGGAAGAGAGATCTCCTCTTCGGCCTTGCCGATCCGCTCGCGCACCCAGGCGAAATAGACGAGCTTCGTCATCATTCATCGTCCACGATATGCTTCAGGCCGGCGCGGAAATAATCGTAGCCGGTATAGATGGTCAGCAGCGCCGCGACCCAGAGCAGGACGATGCCGATCTCCGTCGTATAGGGTAGCACCTTGTCGCCGGCCGGCCCAGCCAGCAGGAAGGCGATGGCCACGAGCTGTGCCGTCGTCTTCCATTTCGCGATCCGAGTCACGGGAACGCTCACCTTCAAGGCGGCAAGATATTCACGCAGGCCGGATACCAGTATTTCACGGCAGAGGATGATGATCGCCGCCCAGAGCGACCAGCCGGCGATCGTGCCGTCGGCCGCCACCAGCAGCAGGATCGAGGCGACCAGCAGTTTGTCGGCGATCGGATCCAGCATGCGGCCGATATTCGAGGTCTGATTCCAGATGCGCGCGAGATAGCCGTCGAGAAAGTCGGTGAGCGAGGCGATCACGAAGATCCAGAGCGCGACCCACCGCGCGAAATCGGAACCTTCCAGCTTGCCCTCGACGAAGAAGCACAGGACGATCAGGGGTACGCAGAGGATGCGGCCGTAGGTAAGCAGATTGGGAATGCTGTAAGCGCGCGAAGCCATGGAAATCGTTTCGTTTCGGTTGTGTCGGCAGATCTCGGTGAGCCTTTGTCAAAGCCTCATCTCGCTCCAGCCATTTGATTGAGCATGATCTTATCCAAAAACCGCTCCGCACTTTTTGGGATCACGCCTAGATGATGGTTTGATTACCCTATCGTCAACATTCTTTCTGTTCTTTCACCGTCATTGCGTGGAATTTGCGACCGGCTTTTTATTTCGCGGTGTCTTCATGAAAATGGTTGTAGACCTGCCGTGCTACGGCTTCCGATATGCCTTCCACAGCCATCAGGTCGGACAGGGCGGCGCGCGATACGGCCTTGGCGGTGCCGAAATGCTGCAGCAATGCCCGCTTGCGCGACGGGCCGATACCGCCGATTTCATCCAGCGGATTCTTGATCATCTCCTTCTTGCGCCGGGCGCGATGCGAGCCGATGGCGAAACGGTGGGCTTCGTCGCGCAGGCGTTGGATGAAGTAGAGCACGGGATCGCGCGGCGGCAGGGTGAAGCTCTCGCGGGAAGGGGCGAAAAAGCGCTCGCGTCCGGCGTCGCGGTCGACACCCTTGGCGACGCCGATGGCGATGACGCTGTCGGTGATTCCCAACTCCTCGAGAATGGCCCGCACCGCTGTCATCTGCCCCTGGCCGCCATCGATGAGGATGATATCAGGCCAGGCGGGGAAGGGCTGGTCGGCTGCATCGGCGGCGGGAGCCTCCGTCGCAGCGCTGCGGTCGGGCTTGCCCTCTTCCTTCAGCAGGCGGGAGAAGCGCCTTGTCATCACTTCGCGCATCATGCCGAAGTCGTCGCCGGGCGTGATGTCGGTCGATTTGATGTTGAACTTTCGGTACTGGCCTTTGACGAAACCTTCCGGCCCGGCCACAACCATGCCACCGACCGCATTCGTGCCCATGATGTGGGAGTTGTCGTAGATCTCGATGCGCTGCGGCACGTAAGGAAGCTTGAAGGTCTCCTTGAACCCCTCTAGCAGCCGCGATTGCGAAGCCGTCTCCGCAAGCTTGCGACCATGCGCTTCGCGGGCATTGGCAACGACATGATCGACCAGATCGCGTTTTTCGCCACGCTGCGGCACGAGGATCGAGACCTTGTGGCCGGTCTTCTCGCTGAGCGCTGCCGCCAGCAGCTCGATTTCCTCGACCGTCTCCGAAAGAAGAATCTGCCTGGGCACCGGTTTGTCGTCGTAGAACTGCGCCAGGAAGGCGTTCAGCACTTCGGCGCCTGACAGTGATGGGTCGGCCTTGGGAAAATAGGCTCGATTGCCCCAGTTCTGGCCGGTGCGGAAGAAGAAGACCTGAATACAGGAGATGCCGCCCTCGTGATGGATGGCGAAGATATCGGCTTCCTCGACGCCGGCCGGATTGATGCCCTGATGGCTCTGTACGTGCGACAGCGCCGCCAGCCGGTCGCGAAAGACGGCGGCGCGCTCGAAATCGAGATCCTCGGCGGCGGCGTTCATCTCCTCGGCCATATGGGCCTTGACGTTCTGGCTCTTGCCGGAAAGGAAATCCTTCGCCTCCTGCACCAATTCTGCATAGCCCGAATCGCTGATCTCATGCGTGCAGGGCCCGGAACAGCGCTTGATCTGGTAGAGCAGACAGGGCCGGGTGCGCGTCTCGAAAACGCTGTCGGCACAGGTGCGGATGAGGAATGCGCGCTGTAGCGAATTGATGGTGCGGCCGACGGCGCCGGCCGAGGCGAACGGGCCGAAATAGTCGCCCTTGCGGGCGCGGGCGCCGCGATGCTTGAAAATGGCTGGTGCGCGATGGTCGCCGGTGATCAGAATATAGGGAAAGGACTTGTCGTCGCGCAGCAAGACGTTGAAGCGCGGCCGCAAGCGCTTGATCAGATTCGCTTCCAGCAGCAGCGCTTCGGTTTCTGTGCGGGTGGTGACGAACTCCATGTTGGCGGTTTCGCGCACCATGCGGGCGATGCGGTTGGAATGCACCCGGCCCATGGCATAGTTGGCGACACGCTTCTTCAGGCTGCGTGCCTTGCCGACATAGAGCACGTCGCCGGCTTCGTTGAACATGCGGTAGACGCCGGGATTGTTCGGTAGGCGCTTGACGAATTCAGCGATCAGTTCCGCGCCGCGCAAGCCGGTCTCGTTCTTGCCGCCTTCGTTCCAGTCGACGGGCACGACAGGCGAGGCGGCGGCATCGCCCTCTACCTCGATGTCGTCTTCTATATCCTCTGATTCGTCGTAGAGAATGCCGCCATCGGGCAGCTTTCTTCCATTCATTCCGCACTCTCCGCCACATCAGGCGTTTCCCAGGCAAGATGCTGGCCGCCGTCGAGCGCTATCATTTGGCCCGTGATCGAGGGCGTGTCAAAAAGAAAGCGGATGGTGCGGCCGAATTCTCCGAGCCCCGGCGCGGCCTTCAATATGAGGCCGTCGATCTGGGCCTGAAAGTCCTCTTCCGACTGTCGCGCGCTGCGCACCGTCGGCCCCGGGCCAATCGCGTTGACGCGGACGCGAGGGGCAAAGCTCTGCGCCATCGTCTGGGTCGCCGTCCAAAGGGCCGCCTTCGACAGCGTGTAGGAATAGAAGCGCGGGTTGAGCGCCCAGACCCTCTGGTCGATCATGTTGACGATCAATCCCGGATTGGGCTCGGGAAGCTGCCGGACGAAATCGGCTGATAACATTGAGGGCGCGCGGACATGCACGGCAAAATGCGCCTCGAAGGCTTCAGCATCGAAACGCTGGGCGGAATCGCCGAGGAAAGCCGAGGCATTGTTGACCAGCAAATCAAGCGGACCTAGGGCGGCCGCGGCTTTCTCGACGAGGGTTGACGTTTCGCCCAAATCTTGCAGGTCGGCCTTGATCGCAATCGCCTTCCTGCCCATTTGCTGCAATTTCGCCACGATTTCCGCCGCCTCGGCGAAGGATTGGTTGGCATGCAGCGCCACCGCGAAGCCATTGGCCGACAGATCCTCGGCTATTGCCCTGCCTATTCTTTTTGATGCGCCCGTTATCAATGCCGTGCGAAGTTCTTCCTGGCTCAAGATACCGCCTTCTTCTCGTCGTTACCCAATCGAAGCTCATATAGGGCGTCGATACACCATATGAAAAGGTGCTTGAGCGAATGACGCTCTTGACATCTCTTATGTAGATCTTGAGATATATTTAGATTAAAATAAGTATACATGCTTTAACCATTGGTTATGGTTAACAATTCCTCTGTTGCGCTGAAGCAACATCGAAATTCAGCCATGTCTGTGCCACAATGATATCATATTTTGGCTCTTCCAATTCCTCATTTGCACTCCAATTTCAATCTCGATCCGGGAGGGATTTATTTTAATTGCTCGTGACGCTTCGAAGTCAAAGATTGTAGACGAAGCACACGGGACTGAAAGGAGAAAAGTATGCGTACTCTCGTAACGACCCTCATGGTCTCCGCTTTCGCTCTCGGCGGCTACACCGCAGCTCAGGCTGCCGACGCTGTTGAGCAGGTTCCGCAGCCGCCCGTCGCTCAGGAAGCAGCTCCGGTCGTCAACAATTGGTCCGGCTTCTACATCGGTGGCGAAGGCGACTGGAACAAGGGTCACTTCAACCGCACCGGCAACACCTACGCCTTCGGCGGTGGTGCCTTCACCGGCTACAACTGGCAGCAGGGACAGATCGTATACGGTGTCGAAGGTGACCTCGGTTACGCCGACTCGGAGACGTCCCGCAATGGCCTGACTGCCAAGAACGGCGTCAATGGCTCGGTTCGCGGCCGTCTCGGTTACGATTTCAACCCGTTCATGCTGTATGGCACGGCTGGTCTGGCGCTCGGCCAGAACAAGCTCTCGGACGATACCTCGTCTGAAAGCAAGACGGCTGTTGGTTACACGGTCGGTGCAGGTGCTGAAACCTTCATCACCAGCAACATCACGGCTCGCCTTGAGTACCGTTACACCGACTACGGCAAGAAGACCTTCAACCTCGACTCCGGCAGCTTCTCGCGCGGCTTCGACGAGCAGAGCGTCAAGGTCGGTATCGGCGTGAAGTTCTAATCACTTGACAGTATGGAATGAAGAAAAAGCCGGGGCTCTTGCCCCGGCTTTTTCTATTTCATGCTTCTGAATATTTATGCGGGTGAGGGCTTCCTGGGTGATGAGAGCGCCGAAGCCGCGCGGTGCACCTGTGATGAACCAAGCACCCATGACTTTCTCCTTTGTCGGTTGGCAGCGTGGAATTCGCTTGCAGGAGAGAAAGGTAGGATGGCCGGATGATCCGCATGCTGGAGGACTGGTGCCCCTACTATTCCGGCTTCTTCCTCTATTATCCGAGCCGTCGGCAATTACCGACGGCCTTGCGCGCCTTTGTCGATTTCGTGAGGAACGGCGATGTATACTGGAGCTAAGCGAGACGGCGTCAGGCCTGCGGCTTCATCGCCGGATAGTCGGGGAAATGCTTTTCGAACTTGCTCGCCCAGTTGATAAGCTCCGCATGGTCCGCCTCCCATTGGCCTTCGAAGCGGAGCTGCAGATAGCCGATAAGGGAGGCAAGCGCGAAATGTCCCGCATGCAGCTTCTTGCCGATCTTCGGTGGCTCTGCATCTAGGTGGGCGAGCGCGCGGCTTGCCTTCGTCCACTGCCGATCGATCCAAGGCTGGTGCTGCTTTTCGGGTTCGCGGAGGCGCCGCTCGTAAACAATCGACAGAAGGCACTCCATGGTACCGTCGCACAGCGCTTCCAGAACTTCAGCCTCGGTGCGCTTACCCTTCTTGGAAGGATAAAGGCCACCCTCCTGCCGGTCGAAGTAATGCATGATGGCGCGGCTGTCGAAAATGGCGTCGCCATCGTCGGTCAGCAAGGTCGGGATCTTGCCCAGCGGATTGTTGTCGACGAGTAGCGCCGGCCCGGCATTGGTATCGACGCGGATCTCCTCGAGTTTGATGCCGAGATGGCGGGCCGCCATGCGCACCTTGCTGGAAAAGGGGGAGGTGGACGAGCAGAGAAGTCTCATGGGATCACCTGTGGGATGGGCGGGAGGAAATTCAATGTTCGCCGCGCAGCCAGAAGGCGCGTTGCGAGGCGAAACGGTCCTGCGCCAGCAGATCCTTCAGCGCCGGCAACAGCGCATGCAACTCGTCCTTCAACGTGAAGGGCGGATTGACGATGATGAGGCCGGAGCCGGTAAGCCCGGCGAAGCCGCGGTCGCTTTTGACCGTCAACTCCGCGCAGAGCATCTTCGGCACCTCCAATGCCTGCAGTGCTTCGTGAAACTGCTTGATCGGCGCGTCCTTCTTGATCGGATACCAGAGGCAATAGGTGCCGCCGGGAAAGCGGTGCCAGGCTTTCGCCAAGCCGCCGACCAGCCGCTCATATTCGCCGTCTTCCTCGAAGGGCGGGTCGACCAGCACGATCCCGCGCTTTTCTTTCGGCGGCAGATGCGCGCCGAGCGCCAGCCAGCCGTCAAGCTCGGTGATGCGCGCATGGTGGTCGCCTTCGAACAGCCGGTGCAGCCGCTGGAAGTCCTCGGGGTGCAGCTCCATGGCTGATAGCCGGTCCTGCGGACGGAACAGCATGCGGGCGAGCTTCGGCGAACCGGGATAGAATTGCAGGCCGCCTTCGGGATTGAGCTCGCGAACGGCGGTCAGATAGGGCTCCAGCAAATCCGCGACCTGGGGCACGAGTTCCGCTTCGAGCAGCCGGCCGATACCATCTTGCCATTCCCCGGTCTTCTGCGCTTCCTCCAAAGAGAGATCGTAGAGCCCGATGCCGGCATGGGTGTCCAGAACACGGAACGCTTTGTCCTTGTTCTGCATGTAGCGGACGAGGCGGGCGAGCACCGAGTGCTTGAGCACATCGGCGAAGTTGCCCGCGTGATAGATATGCCGATAGTTCATTGTCGGTGAAGTCCGCATGAATTGTTGCGATGGGCCGGATTATCCCTAGTGGCCGGTCATCGCTTGAAATATAGAAACATCATGAACATTGCGACCCCTATTCAAGCCAAATCCCGCATTGGTCACACGGCCTGTCCGCATGACTGTCCGTCAACCTGCGCGCTGGAGATCGATCTGACGGACGACGGCCGGATTGGTCGCGTCCGTGGCGCCAATGATCATTCCTACACGGCCGGCGTCATCTGCGCCAAGGTCGCCCGCTATGCCGAGCGCCTCTATCATCCCGATCGTCTGATGAAGCCGCTGCGCCGCGCCGGCGCCAAGGGCGAGGGGCGTTGGCAGGAGATTTCCTGGGACGATGCGCTGGACGAGATCGCCGAGGCTTTCGTCAAGGCCGAAGCCAAGGACGGCAGCGAGGCGATCTGGCCTTATTTTTATGCCGGCACCATGGGCTGGGTCCAACGCGATTCCATCGATCGCCTTCGCCATGCGAAACGTTATTCCGGCTTCTTTTCCTCGATCTGCACCAATCCGGCCTGGACCGGTTTCACCATGGCGACGGGCGTGCTGCGCGGCCCCGATCCGCGGGAGATGGGCCGCACCGACTGCGTCGTCATCTGGGGCACGAATGCGGTCGCGACGCAGGTCAATGTGATGACCCACGCGGTCAAATCCCGCAAGGAGCGCGGCGCCAAGATCGTCGTCGTCGATATCTATGACAATCCGACGATGAAGCAGGCCGATCTGGCGCTGATCGTCAAACCCGGCACGGATGCGGCGCTCGCCTGCGCCGTCATGCACATCGCCTTCCGCGATGGCTATGCCGACCGCGCCTACATGGCCAGATATGCCGATGATCCGGCAGGCCTCGAAGAACATCTGAAGTCGAAGACCCCGGCCTGGGCAGCTGGCATTACCGGCCTTTCGGTGGATGAGATCGAGGCCTTCGCAAAGCTGGTGGGGACGACGAAGAAAACCTATTTCCGTCTCGGTTACGGTTTCACGCGCCAGCGCAACGGCGCCATCGCCATGCATGCGGCCGCCTCGATCGCCACCGTTCTCGGTTCCTGGCAATATGAGGGCGGCGGCGCCTTTCATTCGAACAGCGATATCTTCCGCATGGACGCGAGCGAGCTGACCGGCCGGTCCATGAAGGATCTGGATATCCGCATGATCGACCAGTCGCAGATCGGCCGGGCGCTGACAGGCGATGCCGTGGCGCTTCGCCATCGCGGGCCGGTGACGGCCATGCTGATCCAGAATACCAATCCGGTGAACATCGCGCCCGAGCAAAGGCTGGTGAAGCGCGGCTTTGCCCGTTCCGATCTCTTCGTTGCCGTGCACGAGCAGTTCATGACCGACACGGCCGAGATGGCCGATATCGTCATTCCCGCCACCATGTTCGTCGAGCATGACGACATCTACCGCGCCGGCGGCCAGAACCATATTCTTCTTGGCCCGAAGCTGGTCGAGCCGCCGCCGACCGTGCGCAGCAATCTCTTCGTCATCGAGGAGTTGGCCAAGCGTCTTGGGGTCGCAGATCGCCCCGGCTTCGGCTTTTCCGCCCGCGAAATGATCGACCGGGTTCTGTCGATGAGCGACCTGCCGGATTACGATTATTTCCTCGAGCATAAATGGTTCGATCGTCAGCCGGCTTTCAAGGACGCGCATTTTCTGAACGGCTTTGGCCATCCCGACGGCAAGTTCCGGTTCCGCCCGGACTGGGTCAACCAGCCGGCCCCAAACCGCCCGCCTGCGTCAGTCGGATTGCTCGGTCCTCATGTGGAGTTGCCGGAATTCCCGGATCAGGTCGATGTCATCGAAGTGGCCGATCCGGATCATCCGTTCAGGCTCGCCACCTCGCCGTCGCGCAACTTTCTGAATTCGAGCTTCGCGGAAACCAGGACGTCGCGGCAGAAGGAAGGCCGCCCCGAGGTGATGATCAATCCGGCCGATGCCGCAGCACTCGATGTCATCCATGGCGATCTGGTCCGCATCGGCAATGCGAGAGGCGACATCCGCCTCCATGCGCGCGTGACGACAGAGGTGAAGCCGGGTGTGCTGATCGCCGAGGGTCTCTGGCCGAATAAGGCCCATGTCGATGGCGAGGGCATCAACGTCCTCACCGGCGCCGATCCGGTCGCGCCCTACGGCGGTGCGGCCGTTCACGATAACAAGGTATGGCTGCGCAAGGATATGGCATGAGCGAATTCGGAAAGGCGAAAGCCGAAATCGTCAACGAGAAGACGTTGGCGGATCAATGGACCCGGCTCAGCAGCTATGATGTCGACTACACGGATTCGCGCGGCGAGAAGCATCGCCTGAAGCGCGAGATCTATCACCGCACGCCGGCCGCCTGCATCCTGCTCTACGATCCCGCCCGTGAGACGGTCGTGCTCGTCCGGCAATACCGTCTGCCGTCGCAGCTTGCCGGCCTGCCGGCATGGATGATCGAAGTGCCCGCCGGCCTGCTCGATGGCGACGAGCCGGAGGCAGCGATCCGGCGCGAGGCCATGGAGGAGACCGGCTTTCGCGTGCGCGATGTCCGATTTCTCTTCAAGGCGATGACCTCGCCGGGTGCCGTGACCGAGATCATCCATTTTTTCGCTGCCGTGATCGATACGTCCGATCGGGTCGCCGATGGCGGTGGGCTTGCCGAGGAGCATGAGGATATCGAGGTGATGGAAATTCGATTGTCCAATGCGATGGCAATGATCGAGGCGGGCGATATCCACGATGCCAAGACGGTCATTCTGCTGCAATGGGCGGCCCTGAACAGGGCGAGCCTGAAGTAGGTCCGTCGAAGTCAGGGAACTGGGCCCAAAACTATGCTGCCGCCTTCATCACCGTGTCACGAATCGAGACTACCGGGGCGTGCTGGCCGAAGACGTCCGGACGTGTCCGTGCCTTTCAGATGATAGACACTGTTTCAGGAGAAAGCCGATGTGGCTCAGCAATTTCACGCTCGTTCTTCCCAATGAAGTCGTCGACCGGGGTGCCGTGCGCATCGAGGATGGCGTGATTGCCGAAATCCGCTCCGAGCCGGTGGAGCAGGTGACCTTCGATGGCGGCGGACGCCTGCTGATGCCCGGTTTCGTCGATCTGCATTGCGATATGATTGAGCGCGAGATCGCGCCGCGGCCGAACGCCATGATGCCGATCGATTTCGGCATTCACGAGCTGGACAAGAAGCTGGCCGCCGCTGGCGTCACCACGGCCTTTGCCGCGCTCTCCTTTGCGACCGAAAGCGTCTACGGTCACGTCCGTTCGCTCGAAACCACCTCGGCTGTGATCCGCGGCATCAACAGCTTGCGCAATGACCTCCTGATCGATCACCGCGTTCATGCCCGCTATGAAATTACCAATCTGGGCGCGGCGCTGACCCTGGAGCGGCTTTTGAAGGACGGCGACATCGACATGGTCTCCCTGACCGACCACACGCCTGGGCAGGGGCAGTACAACGATATCGAGAGCTACATCCGCAGCATGTCCGAGCGTCGCGCCATGTCGCGCGAGGCTGCCGAGGAAGTCGTGGCGAAGCGCATCGCCCAGCGCCAGGATCCGGAAATCGAACGCAAGCTGCACGATGTGGTCGAGCTTTCGCTGAAGCACAAGCTGTCGCTCGCCTCGCATGATGACGACAGCGCCGAGAAAGTGGCGGCGATGCACGATCTCGGCGTGACCATCAGCGAGTTTCCAGTAACGGGACCGGCCGCCGAAGAGGCCTGCCGCCGCGGCCTCTGGACGCTGATGGGTGCGCCGAACGCGCTGCGCGGTCAGTCCATGTCCGGCAATCTCAGCGCCCTGGACGCTGCCCGCGCCGGCTTGCTCGGCATCATCGCCGCCGATTATCATCCGGCCGCTTTCGTGCCGGCGATCTTCAAGATTGCGGAGGTTGTTGGCGGTGGCCTGCCGGCGGCGGTTGCCATGGCAAGCGCCAATGCTGCCCGTTCGGCCGGCCTCAATGATCGCGGCGAGATCGCCGTCGGCCAGCTTGCCGATCTGGTTGCCGTCGAACCCGGCTCGGTTCATCGCATTCGCGCGACCTTCCGCGGCGGCCGCATCGTCTATAGCGACGGCACGATGCATCCGCTGATGGCGATTGCGGCTTGAAGAGAAAATCGAAGGGGCGAATTAGGGCGCCGTTCGGCTCCATAACTCTCTATTTAAGCCATGTCCCCAAGCAGTGACACGACCTGCCGTCCATGGGCGGCAGCTGTTCTGGCAAGGCTGATGGCCTTGCCGTCTTCCATCCCGACTTTGCCTTCCGCGAGCAGCCGCAGGGATTGCGGATAGAGCTGATGTTCGACCGTCAGCACACGGGCAGCCAATGCGTCCGCCGTATCGCCGGTCAACACCGGCACGGCCGCCTGGCCGATCACCGGGCCTTCGTCCATGCCTTCGGTGACGAAATGGACTGTGCAGCCGGCAACGCGCATGCCGGCGTCGATGGCGCGTTGATGCGTGTGCAGACCGGGAAAGAGCGGCAGCAGGGAAGGGTGGATATTGATGATCCGACCTTCATAGCGCTGGATGAAGCGGCCGGAAAGCAGCCGCATGTAGCCCGCAAGGCAGATGATGTCGGGCGACAAGGCTTCCAGCTGCGAAAGGATCGCCTCTTCGTGGGCGTCCTTGCTGGTAAAATCCTTGCGGACGAAGGCGAAGGTGGCGATGCCCTCGGCAGCAGCTTTTGCCAGTCCGCCGGCATCCGCCTTGTCGGCGATGACGGCGACGATCTCAGCCGGATAGTCGGGAGCCGCCGTCGCCTTCAAAAGGGCCATCATGTTGGAGCCGCCGCCGGAAATGAAGACGACGACGCGTTTGCGCGGCGTGTTCATAGAGCGAGCGTACCCTTGTAGACCGTGCCTCCAGCGTCTTCGGTGCGAGCAATCATGCGGCCAAGTGTTACCACAGCCTCGCCTTCGGCTTCGAGCGCTGCCTTCACGGCTGCAACATTGTCTGCCGCCACGACCACGATCATGCCGATGCCGCAGTTGAAGGTGCGCAGCATTTCCTTGGCCTCGACGCCGCCCGTCTTGGCGAGCCAGGAGAAGACCGGCGGCACCTTGACGGCGGCAAGATCGATTTCGGCAGCCAGATGCTTCGGCAGCACGCGCGGGATATTTTCGGGAAAGCCGCCACCGGTGATATGGGCGAGCGCCTTGAGAGCATGTGTCTCGCGGATGGCTTTCAGCAGGGGCTTCACATAGATGCGCGTCGGCGTCAGCAGCGCTTCGCCAAGTGCCTTGCCTTCTGCGAAAGGCGCGGGCGCGTCCCAGTCGAGGCCGGAAATCTCGACGATCTTGCGCACCAGCGAGAAGCCGTTGGAATGCACGCCCGAGGAGGCGAGGCCGAGAATGATGTCGCCTTCGGCGATGTCGCCCGATGGCAGCAACTGGCCGCGCTCGGCCGCGCCGACGGCGAAGCCCGCCAGATCGTAATCACCGTCGGAATACATGCCCGGCATCTCAGCCGTCTCGCCGCCGATCAGTGCGCAGCCCGCCTCGCGGCAGCCGGCCGCGATGCCGCCGACAATCGCCGCGCCCTGATCGGGATCGAGCTTGCCGGTGGCGAAGTAATCGAGGAAGAACAGCGGCTCCGCACCCTGGACGACGAGGTCGTTCACGCACATGGCGACGAGGTCGATGCCGACGGTGTCATGATAGTTCGCATCGATGGCGATCTTCAGCTTGGTGCCCACGCCGTCGTTGGCGGCGACCAGCACCGGATCGGTGAAGCCTGCGGCCTTGAGATCGAAGAGACCTCCAAAGCCGCCGATTTCGCCGTCGGCGCCGGGACGGCGCGTCGAGCGCACGGCGGGTTTGATCTTTTCGACCAGCAGATTGCCGGCATCGATATCGACGCCCGCGTCGCTATAGGTCAGACCGTTTTTTCCAGACTGGCTCATGCTTCCGCCTCCGATGGCCGCCCTTCCGTCGCGACAGGGCTCTGATCGGGTCGCCATTGCATGATAGGGGCGTTTATGCAAGGCGCAAGGGCGGCCAACCCCTCGATTTTCCCCGCTTCACAGCGCAACAGGCCGATTTCCGGCCGCAGGCTTGACCATAATTGCAGCATCATCCTATGTCCTAAGCAAGCGGCAGACGGGTCGGAAACAGCGGGGAAGTCGATGGAGCAAAAAGTCAGCGGGGCGAGCCTCAAGCGGCAACTCACTTTCTGGGTGATCGTGCTCGTCGTCTTCATCGGCTTTCTTTATCTCTTCAGCACGATCCTGCTGCCGTTCATAGCCGGCATGGCGGTTGCCTATTTTCTCGATCCGGTCGCCGACCGGCTCGAAAGGATCGGCCTCAGCCGCCTGATGGCGACGGTGGTCATTCTTGTCTCATTCGTGCTGGTCTTCGCGCTGGCGCTGACGATCGTCATTCCGATCATCATCAATCAGTTCAACGATTTCATCCAGCAGATACCGGCCTATGTGCAGCAAATGCAGCAGCTCGTCGCCAAGGCGCAGACGATGGTGCTGCCCGATTGGATCCGCAATCAGCTCGGCGCGATCAAGGACAATTTCTCCAGCATAATGTCCGATGGCCTGAGCTTTGTCGGCGGTCTGTTTGCGCAGATCTGGAGCTCCGGCAAGGCCCTCGTCAACATCATCTCGCTGCTGGTCGTCACGCCGGTCGTCGCATTCTACATATTGCTCGACTGGGACCGGATGATCGCCAAGGTGGATGACTGGATACCGCGCGACCACGTCGCCACCGTCCGTCAGATCGCAACGGAGGTCAACCAGGCGATCGCGGGCTTCATTCGCGGGCAGGGCTCGCTCTGCATCATTCTCGGCATATATTACGGCGTCGGTCTTTCGCTCGTCGGCTTGAACTTCGGCCTTTTGATCGGCCTGTTCACCGGCATGATAAGCTTCATACCCTACGTCGGTTCGCTGGTCGGCCTCATTCTGGCTGTTGGAGTGGCGCTGGTCCAGTTCTGGCCCGACTATCTCTGGGTCGGCCTGACGCTCGCCGTCTTCTTCACCGGCCAATTCCTCGAGGGCAACGTGCTGCAGCCGAAGCTCGTGGGCGAAAGCGTCGGCTTGCATCCCGTCTGGCTGATGTTTGCGCTTTTCGCCTTTGGCGCTCTCTTCGGCTTCGTCGGTCTGCTGGTCGCAGTTCCGGCCGCCGCCGCCTGCGGCGTCCTTGTTCGTTTCGCCCTTTCGCGATACCTTCAGAGCGATCTCTATTACGGACGCTCGGAAGCCGGCAAGGCGCGCAGAGCCAAGGCCGGAAAGCCCGAGAATAACTAGACATGACAGACGCAAAGAATGCTGATGTGAGGCGCAAACCCGCCGAACAGCTACCCTTGGCTTTTACGCACGACCCCGCAAGCGGTCGCGACGACCTGCTCGTCGCCGATCCCTTGAGCGCGGCGGTGAAGATCGTCGATTCCTGGCCGCATTGGCCGTCGCCGGTGGTGATCCTGGCGGGTCCCATCGGCTCGGGCAAATCGCATCTTGCCAGTATCTGGAGTGAAAGATGCGGCGCGATATCAATCCATCCCGTGGCGGGCTCGGACGCCGCCGTTGCTGCCGCAAACGGCCCGGTCATTTTCGAGGATGTGGATCGCCTGGGCTTCGACGATACCGAGCTCTTCCATGTCATCAACAGCGTTAGGGAGAACGGCACCAGCTTGCTGATGACGACGCGGCTCTGGCCGATGTCATGGCCGGTCACGCTGCCCGATCTGCGCTCCCGCCTCAAGGCTGCGACGGTGGTCGAGATCGGCGAGCCGGACGAGGAATTGCTGTCGCAAGTCATCGTAAAACTCTTTGCCGACCGCCAGCTTTATATCGATGATAAACTCGTCCTTTATATCGTCAATCGAATGGAGCGTTCCATGAGCGCCGCGCAGCTGATCGTCGACCGGCTGGACCGGCTGGCGCTGGGGCGAGGCACGAGGATTACACGAGTACTGGTCGCTGAAGTATTGAATGAACTGGGCAATTCCGGTCAGCCGGATTGAGCCGACGTCGAGCTGTCACAGTTCCGTCGTCAAACTGATATACGTGGCACATGGGTTAGAGATGAGGGTAGGTGGAACATGGACTCGGCACTAACGGAACATCAGGACGCCAGCCAAGAGACCCCGGAGGCCACTCCTCCGATCAACGAGCTGCTGAGCAGCCCTGAACGCTTCATCAACCGCGAATTTTCCTGGCTGCAGTTCAACCGCCGCGTCCTCGAGGAGACGTTGAACACGGCGCATCCGCTTCTCGAGCGTGTCCGCTTCCTCTCCATTTCCGCCGCCAACCTCGACGAATTCTTCATGGTGCGCGTCGCCGGCCTCGAGGGTCAGGTCCGCCAGAAAATCCTCGTGCGCACGCCGGATGGCAAAACGCCGGCCGAGCAGCTCGATGATATCCTGCGTGAGATCGACAATCTGCAGATGGAGCAGCAGGCCTCGCTCGCCGTCCTGCAGCAATATCTTGCCAAGGAAGATATTCTGATCGTCCGTCCCGCCGCCCTTTCCGAGGCCGACCGGCAATGGCTCCACACCGAATTCGAACAGGCGATCTTCCCGGTTCTGACGCCTTTGTCCATCGATCCGGCCCATCCGTTCCCGTTCATTCCGAACCTCGGCTTCTCGATCGCGCTGCAGCTGAAGAGCATGAACGGCCGCGAGCCGATGACGGCGCTGCTGCGCCTGCCGCCGGCGCTCGACCGCTTCGTCCGGCTGCCGGACGCGAGCAACGTCATTCGCTACATCACGCTTGAAGATGTGGTGAACATCTTCATCCACCGGCTCTATCCAGGCTACGAAGTGCAGGGTTCGGGTACGTTCCGCCTGATCCGAGACAGCGATATCGAAGTCGAGGAAGAAGCCGAAGATCTGGTGCGCTTCTTCGAAACCGCGCTGAAGCGCCGCCGCCGCGGCTCGGTGATCCGCATCGAGACCGATTCCGAGATGCCGCTCGAGCTTCGCCAGTTCGTGGTGGAATCGTTGAACGTGCCGGGAAACCGCATCGCGGTTCTGCCGGGCCTGCTGGCGCTCAACACGCTCTCCGAGATCTGCAGGGCCCCGCGCGACGATCTGCGGTTCGAGCCC
The DNA here is from genome assembly GCF_012275345.1 of Rhizobium sp. SG570. Classification (NCBI taxonomy): domain Bacteria; kingdom Pseudomonadati; phylum Pseudomonadota; class Alphaproteobacteria; order Hyphomicrobiales; family Rhizobiaceae; genus Rhizobium; species Rhizobium sp. SG570. Next base: position 194,370 of record NZ_JAAZQI010000002.1, read on the forward strand.
TACAATGCGCGATTTCCTGAGCGCGTCCGCGAACACGCCGGCGATTGCTTCGCCGCCATCCGCGAAAAGGACATGGTGGTCCACCACCCTTACGAATCTTTCGACGTGGTCGTCCAGTTCCTTCTCCAGGCTGCGCGCGATCCTGACGTTCTGGCGATAAAGCAGACGCTCTACCGTACCTCGAACGACAGCCCGATCGTGCGTGCGTTGATCGACGCCGCCGACCTCGGCAAATCGGTAACGGCCCTGGTGGAGCTCAAGGCCCGTTTCGATGAAGAGGCAAACATCCGCTGGGCACGCGATCTGGAGCGCGCCGGTGTGCAGGTCGTGTTCGGCTTCATCGAACTCAAGACCCATTCGAAGATGTCGATGGTCGTGCGCCGCGAGGACGGCAAGCTGCGCACCTATTGCCATCTCGGCACCGGCAACTACCATCCGGTCACCGCAAAGATTTACACTGACCTGTCATACTTCACCTGCGATCCGAAGATCGCCCATGACATGGCGAATATCTTCAACTTCATCACCGGCTACGGCGAGCCGGAACATGACATGAAGATCGCGGTTTCGCCTTACACGCTTCGCACCCGCATCCTCCAGCATATCGAGGGAGAGATCGAATTTGCCAAGAACGGCCACCCGGCGGCGATCTGGATGAAGATGAATTCGCTTGTCGATCCCGACATCATCGACGCGCTTTATCGCGCCAGCAATGCCGGCGTCGAGATCGATCTTGTCGTGCGCGGCATCTGCTGCCTGCGTCCGCAGGTGCCTGGTCTTTCCGAGAATATCCGCGTCAAGTCGATCATCGGGCGCTTCCTTGAGCACAGCCGCATCTTCTGTTTCGGCAATGGTCAGGGCCTGCCGTCGGACAAGGCGCTGGTCTATATCGGCTCAGCCGACATGATGCCCAGAAACCTCGATCGCCGTGTCGAAACCCTTGTGCCGCTCACCAACAAGACCGTGCATGAACAGGTGCTTTCGCAGATCATGCTGGGCAATATCATTGACAATCAGCAAAGCTACGAGATATTGCCGGACGGTACTTCACGGCGCACGGAAGTGCGCAAGGGAGAAGAGCCTTTCAATGCGCAGCAGTATTTCATGACCAATCCCAGCCTGTCCGGCCGGGGTGAAGCCTTGAAATCCAGTGCGCCGAAACTGATCGCTGGGCTGTTGTCGGGCCGCAACAAATAAAACTGGACCTGCATGGTTGAATCAGAAGCCCAGGGGCGCCTTCCCGGTATTGCCCCGGTCTCCGTCGTCGATATCGGGTCGAATTCGGTCCGTCTTGTCGTCTATGAAGGCCACTCACGGTCACCGACCATCCTTTTCAACGAGAAAGTGCTTTGCGGCCTGGGAAAAGGCATAGCACTGACCGGAAAGATGGACGAGGAAAGCGTGGCGCGGGCGCTTGCGGCCCTGCATCGTTTCAAGGCGCTCTCCGATCAGGCGCGTGCATCGACCATCTATGTTCTGGCGACCGCCGCGGCGCGCGAAGCGAGCAACGGTCCGCAGTTCATTCACCAGGCCGAAGCCATTCTTCAGCGCAAGGTGCGCGTGCTTTCGGGCGAAGAAGAGGCACGTTTCTCCGCACTCGGCGTCATCAGCGGTTTCTTCCACCCCGATGGCATTGCCGGGGATCTTGGCGGTGGCTCGCTGGAGCTGATCGACATCAAGGACCACGAGATCGGCAAGGGCATCACGCTGCCGCTCGGCGGCCTGCGTCTGTCCGAATATGCCGGTGGCTCGATCGATAAGGCGCGCGGCTTCGCGCGCAAGCATGTCAAGACCGCGAAATTACTGAGCAAGGGCGAGCGCCGCACGTTCTACGCGGTCGGCGGTACATGGCGAAGCGTCGCCAAGCTGCACATGGAAATCCGCAAATATCCGCTGCACATGATGCAGGGCTATGAAGTGCCGCTCGATGAGATGCTGCGTTTCCTGGATCAGATCGTCGAAGCGAAGGATTCGAAGGATCCGGCGTTTCAGGCGGTGTCCAAGCATCGCCGTTCGCTGCTGCCCTTCGGTGCTGTCGCCATGCGCGAAGTGCTGACGGCCATGAAGCCGTCCGTCATCTCCTTCTCCGCTCAGGGGGTTCGCGAAGGTTATCTTTATTCGCTGCTGACGGAGGCGGAGCGCAACAGCGACCCGCTGCTCACCGCCGCCGGCGAGCTTGCTATCCTGCGCGCGCGCTCGCCGGAACATGCCCGCGAGCTTGCCGATTGGACCGGGCGGATGATGCCCTTCTTCGGGATCACCGAGACCGACGAGGAAAGCCGCTATCGCCAGGCAGCCTGCCTGCTTGCCGATATAAGCTGGCGCGCCCATCCGGATTATCGTGGCTTGCAGGCGCTGAATATCATCGCCCATACGTCCTTCGTCGGCATCACCCATGCCGGCCGCGCCTTCATCGCGCTTGCCAATTACTATCGTTTCGAGGGATTGAACGACGACGGTGCGACCGAGCCGCTGGCAACGATCGCTACGCCGCTCTACATCGAACGCGCCAAGCTGCTCGGCGGCCTGTTGCGCGTCGTCTACCTATTCTCGGCCTCGATGCCCGGTATCGTCCGCAACCTGTCGTTCCGCCGTTCGACAAAGCCTGATCTCGATCTCGAATTCGTCGTTCCGGCCGAATATCACGACTTTGCCGGCGAGAGGCTGGACGGCCGCCTGCAGCAGCTCGGCAAGCTCACCAATCGCCGCCTGGCCTTCTGCTTCGAATAAGCTTTGTGTTGCATGGGATTGAAGCCTCTCCCCGCACGGCAGGGAGAGGCGGTTTCATTGTGCTTACTTCGCGTTCAGGAAATCGCCGACTTCAAGAACGCTGAACTCGTTGTCGTCAGCCTTGTCGACGGCGCGGCCAGCCGAGAAGGGCAGGTTGTTGTCGTTGCCGATGATGATATGCGTGGCATCGACGCGGTCGACATTCTCGATGGTGACGAAGGGCATGTCGTAGAAGCCTTCGCCGCCGCCCTGGCGACGCTTGTGGTCCGGGTCCTCGATGCGCAGCAGATCGATATAGCCGATCTTGCGAACGGACTTGCCGACATTGGCGTCGCTGAACTCGATCTTGTAGACGCGCTTCAGCTCGGCGGGAGCCTCGAAGCAATCCGGCTTCGGCTGCTTGGGATCGGCGCAGGCCTTGTCCTTCGTGCCGGCGCCGTTGTCGCGTTCGATCACCAGGGCCGTCGTCTCGTCGAGCATGTTGAAGTCGCCAATCGACACACCCTTGTCCGCGAACGGATAAAGCCAGCTGCGGCCGGTCCAGCCCTTCGAGGCGACGTCGAACTCGATGACGCGGATGGCGGTGTGGCCGTCGACGCTTTCCATCTGGCCGTCATCCTTGTAGATCGCGCCTTCCAGCAGGCCGTAAAGCTTCGAGCCGTCCTTCGACAGGGCAAGGCCTTCGAAGCCGCCCGAACGCTTCAGGTTGAAGGCCGGCATCTTCTGCGTCGGGTTGCCCGGCAGCTGCAGCAGGGCGTTGTCCGGAGACATGACCGGCTTGCCGTCGACTGTCGTGGCGAAGACGTCGGTCAGCTGACCATTTGTATCGAACTTCAGCAGATAGGGACCGAATTCATCGCCGAGCCAGAAGCCGTCGGCGACCGGCTGGATCGATTCGATATCGAAATCGGAGCCTGTAAGATAGCGCTTGTCGGAGCCTTCGAGGACGATCGGGAAGGGGGCTTTCTTGTTCGGATCGGACAGGAACAGGTTCTTGACGACATCGACCTTGCCATTGTCCCAGTCGAACTTGAGCTGATGCAGGAATAGCATGGCGTCGCTGGAATTCTGCTTGGAGCCGAAGCCGTTGTCCGACAGCGTCCAGAAGGTGCCGTCAGGCATGGCCTTGATGCCGGAAAAACCCTGGATAGGCTGGCCGTCGAAGGGCAGCTTCAGATCGGTCACGCGGGCGCCGTCCTTGCCGGGCACGGTGCCGAGAGCGTCCGTGCGCTTGCGATCCGGCGTCGTGAATTTGCCTGACGTTTTCAGGAAGTCGGGTGCATCGGCCGGAGCGGCGATAATTGTGTTGGCGGGCAGGATGGCTTGCCCGGCAAGCTTCGCCGGAAATTGCTTTTCGTCGGCATGGGCCGAAGCGGCAAGCAGAATGAACAATGCCGTTGAGGCGGAAAGGATTCGAGTCATCATGTCACCTTGTTGGCCAGGATTGGCGAAAACAATCCCGCTTAACAGGCGAGCCATGTCGACGAATTAACGCTTGGGTGAAGATTTGGTGACTGTGGACAACCCATAGGATGTGAAGCTCAGGCGTGCATCGATGCCGAACATACAGCCGATGCTTTGCATTGCTTACAATCTGCCGCGGACTGTCTTGATGGCTTGCCGGCTTTGCGTGTGAAGCGCGATGACGCCGAGGTGCTGATCGCGTCCGCGAACGGCATGCTCCCCGAGGTCTTCCTTGATGATCGTCTCGGGAAGCTCCAGCCGTCTGGCAAGGTCGCTCGAAATCAGCACCTGGCGCTCCAGCGTCTTGCAGAGCTGCTCCAGCCGGGAGGCGATGTTCACGGTGTCGCCGAAATAGGCGATCTTGTGATGGTCGACGCCGATTTCCGCCGTGACGATGCTGCCGCCATGCAGGGCCGCTCTCAGGCGCGGCACCCTGCCATAGGATTTCAACCACGTCTCCGAGTTCGCTTCGATATCGTTGAGGATATTGAAGACGCAGCGCACGCAATTGGCATTCTTGATGCCGCGGCGAAGCGGCCAGGTGATGATGGCGGCGTCGCCGATATAGTCGTCGATCGCGCCCTTATGCCGCCATACCGGTTCGGCAAGCGCGCCGAACACCGCGCCCAGAAACTCTTGTGTTTTCAGGTCGCCGTGCTCCTCGGCAAAAGCGGTGGATCCGACGAGATCTATGAAAAGGAATATACGCTCTTCCTGCACCGGATTGCGATATCGGCCAGTCAGCAGGCTGAGAAAGACGTCGCGGCCGAGCAGCTCCCGCACGCGACCGACGAAAATGATGACGGCCGTTACCATGACGGCATAGATGTAGACGTCTATTTTCAACAGCGTGAGGTCTTCCCACGAGCCTTCGACAAGACCGAGCAATTTCAGAATACTGCCTGCCATGGCATAGCCGACGCTCATCAAGGCGAAATCGACGATGAGGGCTGAAAGGATAAAGGCGGGGGTCGGCAGGCGATGCATCCATACGTTCAGCCGCGCCAGGATCATGCGGCGTTCGAAGGCCAGCAGCGGCATGCCGCAGAACAGTGCAAAGATCGCACCGATATACATCGGCGCCTGCGGAAAAAACACTATGCCGTAGACAACGCCGGTCGAAGCGACAAGCAGTGATGTAAGGATCCAGTTGCGCACCGAATGGAGAATACCCATTCACTTTTCCGCCGAAAAAAGACGCCCGTCATCGACGCGGGACTGCGCCGACAACACTTCTGCGCCATCGAATATAACGACTGCATCAGACGTTCATTCCACGAGATTTGCGGCGCAATCGTGGTGGCAACCAGCATCTCCGTTCGCGAATCATACGCAATCGCAGCGCGCTGGGAAAGGATAATGTCGCGGCTAGAGGATGACCGTTTCAACCCGCTTTCCGACGAAACGCAGGGCCACCTGGCCTTGAATCAGCTGCAAGGCCGTTTCGCCGAAGAGATCGCGTCGCCAGCCGGTGAGGGCAGCCACCTCGGCGTTCTCGCCTTCGGCCGCGATCTTGTCGAGGTCTTCGCTGTTGGCGATCACTTTCGGCGCGACGCCGTGCTTTTCGGCGATCAGTTTCAACAGAACCTTCAGCAGTTCGGCGGCGGCAGCCGTGCCTTCCGGAGCCTGCTGATGGCGCGGCGGATGCGGCATGTCGGACTTCGGCAGCGCCAGGGCTTCATTGATCGCCTCGATCACGGCCGCGCCGGCAGTCGAACGCTCCCAGCCTTTCGGGATGGTGCGCAGTCGGGCAAGTGCTTCGCTGTCCTTCGGCTGCTGCTGGGCGATTTCGTAGATCGCGTCATCCTTCAGCACGCGGGCGCGAGGAACATTGCGCGCGCGCGCCTCGCGTTCGCGCCATGCCGCCACATATTTGAGGATTGCCAGTTCCTGCGGCTTGCGCAACCGCATCTTCAGGCGCTGCCAGGCATCGTCGGGGTGCAGGTCGTAAGTCTCGCGCGCCTCGAGAATTGCCATCTCCTCCTGCAGCCACGAGGCACGGCCTTCTCGCTTCAGCTGTTCGTCGAGCGAAAGATAGACGTCGCGCAGATGGGTAACATCGGCGAGCGCGTAGTCGAGCTGCTTTTCCGAGAGCGGCCGCCGGCTCCAATCCGTGAAGCGCGAGGACTTGTCGATATGTACATTCTTGATGCGGCTGACGAGCTGGTCGTATGAGACGGAATCGCCGAAGCCGCAAACCATTGCGGCGACCTGCGTGTCGAAGATCGGATGCGGAATGAGATTGCCGCGATGGAAGATGATTTCGATGTCCTGGCGCGCGGCGTGAAAAACCTTCAGCACAGCCGGATTTGCCATCAGCTCGAAAAACGGCTGAAGGTCCAGCCCTTTGGCCAGTGGGTCGACCAGTACCTCGGTCGTCGGGCTCGCCATCTGTATCAAACACAGCTCCGGCCAGAAGGTCGTTTCTCGCAGGAATTCCGTATCGATGGTAATGAATTCCGACTTGGCCAGCTCTTGGCAGGCCGCCTCCAATTGGGCGGTAGTTTCGATCATCTCAACACATTCATCGATAAAACAGTTGCTTAACTTCCTTCTCCTTTCAGCCGGATATGTCAATACTTTCGCGGACAAAGCTCTTGCCGCATTTCGCTTTTGGTTGAAATTATCCGGAGCGATGCCATTTCGACCGCACAATCCGGATCGAAAGCGGTTTGCGGCCTTGCCTTAGGCCACGCGCACGTAGCTGGTCATCCCGGTCTTCTGATGCTCGATGATATGGCAATGCAGCAGCCAATCGCCAGGATTGTCGGCGACGAATGCGAGCTGCACTTTCTCGTCCGGCTGGATCAGATAGGTGTCGGACACGAACGGCTGCACCTGCCGCGTCGAGGAGGAGATGACCGTGAAGCTCATCCCGTGCAAATGAATGGGATGGCTATGCGGCGTGACGTTCTCCATGTCGATAACATAGCTCTTGCCCAGCTTCAGCTCGGCAAGCGGGGCGGTCGGGTCGGGAGTGTCGCCCGGCCACGGCACCTTGTTGATCGCCCAGAAACTGTAGCCGAGCGAACCGCAGATGCTGTTGTCAGCCGTATTCTCGGCCGTGGAGCTCAGGATCAGCGGAAGGTGTGTTGCCGAACCGAGGTCGGCCTTCTTAACCGGATTGTCTTCCAGCGGCGCCAGATCGCGGACGTCGCGTTTCAACGAGCTGCCCACCGAGCGTAGCGTCGCGAGCACCTTCGGGTCGGTGCCTTTGATATCCTCCAGCTTGACGATCGCTCCCTCGCTATCAGGCATGCGCACGGCCAGCTCCAGCCGCTGGCCCGGTCCCAGCTGCAGGAGATCCAGCGGAAAGCGCTGCGGCACCGGATTGCCGTCGATGGCGATCACGGTCGCCTCGCCACCATCCAGGCGGAAGGAATAGATGCGCGTGACATCGGTGATGGCAACACGCAGGCGCACCAGGCCGCCGGAGGGAGCGTCATATTGCGGCTGCTGCTGCCAGTTCGCTGTTCGCACCGTTCCGTAAGTGCCGGATTTGGCCGCATCGCGCGGGCGAAACTGCGCGATGAACTGGCCGTCGCCGCCCAGCCGCCAATCGCGCAGATTGAGCACCACTTCCGAATCGAATGCCGGATCCTTTGGATTTTCCACGACGATCACGCCGGTCATTCCATGACCCATCTGCTCCAGCGTGTTGCAGTGCGGGTGATACCAGAATGTGCCGGCATCGGGTGGCGTGAAGGCATAGTCGAAATGATCGCCGGTATAGACATAGGGCTGCGTGAGGAAGGGCACGCCGTCCATGTTGTTCGGCAGACGGATGCCGTGCCAATGGATCGTGGTCGGATCGTCTATGCCGTTGATCAGGCGGGCGGCGAAGGATTCGCCCTTTTTCATGCGCACGACAGGCGGCATGCCGCCGTCGCCATAAGTCAGGACGTCCCTGGTCGCCCCGCCATCCGTCAGATTGGCCTGGATCCTGGCCGTCTTCAGCACCCGCGGCTCAGCCGCCACCGCTTTGTCGGCAAACCTGCTCGCGATACCGATGCCGATACCATAGGCGCTGGCCACGGCGGAAGCTTTCAAGAGATTGCGACGGGTAAGGATCGGCATGCCGGGCTCCGGAACGATGAGATATGGATGCCTGTTTAAAGTTGACCTTGGTATTCAGCAATAGCACTGCGCTAGCCAAACTGCCGCAGCAGCTACTTGCGGATGTCGGGATAGGCGGCGGATGAAACAGCTTTAAGTCGACTTCCGGCGTTCGAGCCTTGACAAATCGGGCGCGCCATGCGCTTTTCCGCCCGATTTTCTCGTCGGCAGGCGAGGGGCTTGCATGTCCTTTCGCCGCGGCCCGCCAAGTCCAGGATATATAATTATGCATCGCTATCGCAGCCACACATGCGCCGCCCTGCGCAAGTCCGACGTCGGTTCGACTGTCCGCATTTCCGGCTGGGTTCATCGCGTCCGAGATCATGGCGGCGTGCTGTTCATCGACCTGCGCGATCACTACGGCATCACCCAGGTCGTCGCCGACCCCGATTCTCCGGCCTTCAAGCTCGCCGAAACCGTGCGCGGCGAATGGGTCATCCGCATCGACGGCCTGGTGAAGGCGCGCACGGAAGACACCGTCAACAAGACCATGCCGACCGGCGAGATCGAGCTCTATGCTCAGGAGATCGAAGTGCTCTCCGCCGCCAAGGAATTGCCGCTGCCTGTTTTCGGCGAGCCGGACTATCCGGAAGACGTTCGCCTGAAGTATCGCTTCCTCGATCTGCGCCGCGACACGCTCCACAAGAACATCGTCAAGCGCACGCAGGTCATCTCCTCCATGCGCCGCCACATGGGTGACGTCGGCTTTACCGAATACACGACCCCGATCCTCACAGCCTCGTCGCCGGAGGGCGCGCGCGACTTCCTCGTGCCGAGCCGTATCCATCCCGGCACCTTCTATGCGCTGCCGCAGGCGCCGCAGCAGTACAAGCAGCTGCTGATGGTCGCCGGTTTCGACCGTTACTTCCAGATTGCCCCATGCTTCCGCGACGAAGACCCGCGCGCCGACCGTCTGCCGGGCGAGTTCTATCAGCTCGACCTCGAAATGAGCTTCGTGACGCAGGAAGACGTCTGGAACACGATGGGCCCGCTGATGACCCAGGTGTTCGAGGAATTTGCCGAGGGCAAGCCGGTCACCAAGGAGTGGCCGCGCATCCCCTATGACGTCGCCATCCGCAAGTATGGCTCGGACAAGCCGGACCTGCGCAACCCGATCGTCATGGAAGCGGTGACCGAGCATTTCGCCGGCTCGGGCTTCAAGGTCTTCGCCAACATGATCGCATCGAACCCGAAGGTCGAAGTCTGGGCCATCCCGGCCAAGACCGGTGGTTCGCGTGCGTTCTGCGATCGTATGAACGCCTGGGCGCAGAGCCAGGGCCAGCCGGGCCTCGGTTATATCTTCTGGCGCAAGGAAGGCGAAAAGCTCGAGGGCGCCGGCCCGCTCGCCAAGAACATCGGCGAGGAACGCACCGATGCGATTCGCACCCAGCTTGGCCTTGACGACGGCGATGCCTGCTTCTTCGTCGCCGGTGACCCCGCCAAGTTCTACAAGTTCGCCGGAGAGGCCCGCAACCGCGCCGCTGACGAGCTGAACCTGATCGACCGCGACCGTTTCGAGCTTTGCTGGATCGTCGACTTCCCGTTCTTCGAATGGAGCGAGGAAGACAAGAAGATCGATTTCGCTCACAACCCGTTCTCGATGCCACAGGGCGGCCTTGAGGCGCTCCAGAACCAGGATCCGCTCACGATTAAGGCGTATCAGTACGACGCCGTCTGCAACGGCTTCGAAATCGCTTCGGGCTCGATCCGTAACCAGTCACCGGAAACCATGGTCGCCGCCTTCGAAAAGGTCGGCCTCAGCCAGGCTGATGTCGAGGAGCGCTTCGGCGGCCTCTACCGCGCCTTCCAGTACGGCGCGCCTCCGCATGGTGGCGCTGCCTTCGGGATCGACCGTATCGTCATGCTGCTGGTCGGCGCGAAGAACCTGCGCGAGATCTCGCTGTTCCCGATGAACCAGCAGGCACAGGATCTCTTGATGGGCGCCCCATCGGCTGCAACGCCGACGCAGCTGCGCGAACTGGCCATCCGTCCTGTGCCGCCGGTCAAGAAGGACTGAGCCTTTCAGGCCATATGAAATGCAAAACCCGGCGACCGAAATCGCCGGGTTTTTTGTGCTTAATTCGACGACCAGCCTAGTCGTTTGATGTGATCTTCAGGCCGATCATCTTTGGGATCGACTCTTTTGCGTTTCTCGCTGCTTCGATGACCGTCGACATCGGGATGGGTTGGGCGGGGGTTGCGCTAAACGTCAGGCTTCCGGGATTATTGGAATATTCAATAATCGCTCCTGAAAGCATCCTTTGGAGATCGGGAATATCAAGCTCTGCTGTTAACGCCAGCATTTCTTTAGCGAAGCGGTTCGCAGATTGTGCACGCGTCACATGGTCCCATTGACTCACGTAGTCGAGCGCGCGGTTGGTGACTGACGCATCGTCAAAACGGATCTGCGCGCTATTCAACGTCAATTGTTGAACGAATGCGAGAGCCAGCAAGTATTTAGCATTTTTGGTATTCTCATCGTCCTTGGCGCCGGTCATGGAGGAGTAAAGTGCAACCGTAGTGTTGTAGAGTCCCGGGGTGATGCCCGAGAAGCTGAGCTGTACATTCAGCTTCCCCATATTCTCCAGATCGATCGTGTAGTCCGTCAGATCATACTTGCCGGTCGAAAGCTCCCAGCTGCTTTTCATGGAAAATGTTGCGTGCAGGTTTTGCAGCCCAAAATATCTAATTGCTTCAGAGCTTACTGGCATTTGAGCAAGGGAGAGATCGGCGACAATTCCGTCGATTGTGAAGCTGGAATCGACGCCTTTTCTGTCCGGACGTTTCGTTGAGACAGAATTGGCAGTGGATATGGAGAAAAACTTTTCACCGACTTTTAGAGAGGACACCGGGCCAGCATGTGCGTGATAAGTGAATACCGAGTCGATATCACTCAGCATCGCATTCGCGGGAATCTCGAGATCGTCCACCCTGAGTCCCGCTGCCCTGGCACTAAAGTCTTTTTGCTCTGTTGTAACATCGGGAATGAGCACCTTCTCGATTGTATAACCGCCCGCCCGTTCGGCCACGCCAGTCATCGTGACATCGCCGAGGGCAAACCCGGTTCTTCCTCGCGTATATATCGCGTTTTTTAGGACGACGGTTGAACCGTTAACATCGACGTTTCCGGCCTCGATCGAGTCGCCTATTTGCGCGGCTATCGCATTGTTAAGCTTCTTTAGGACGTCGGCACCATCCAACGCGAAGGCGGAGTTGGCAAAGAACGCAAGTCCCGCGCTGACTGCGATCAGCTGGGTTGCGCGATAGAGAATCATGGCTGAGCGTCTCGACTAAAAGATGTTGATCTACACGGCTGGATTGCGCATTGTATTGCAATCTCTAGCAATATGTCATCGAAATTCCAATAATAGTTGTATTCGGAATTCGGTATTTTGAGCTTCATCTGGGCTGTTTGCAAAAGCGTAATGGCTCATGCTTTCGCAGCGTCCATTTTCATGAAATGCAAAACCCGGCGACCTTTTCGTGTTTTGTTGGAGCCTAGAGTGCGGCGTAGATCGCGTCGCGAAGATCGATGGTGAACTGGCCCCACATACCCTCGAGCGCCGTGTTGGTCAGCGCCACGGCCGTCAGCTTTTTCTTAGGATCGATGAACCAGCTATGGCCATAGACGCCGCCCCATTTGATTGTGCCTGCGGAGAAGGGGACCTGCGCCTCGACAGGGTCGACAACGACGGACCAGCCATAGCCGAAACCGAAGCCGGGTTGCTGCGGCTGCATATGGCCACCCGCCTGATCGGCCATCATGGCCTTCACGGTATCGGTTGACAGCAGCGGAGCACCGCCCTTGCGCACGGTTTCGAGGATGGCGAGCACGTCGCTCGCCGTACCGACCATGCCCGCGCCGCCGGACTGATAGGAACCGGGATCGAAAATTCTGTCCGGCGCAAAGCGGATCGTGCCATCGAGTATGGGCATAATCGCCTCATCCCCCATCCGCTGCGGTTCGGGCTCCGCATTCATATAGGCCGCAGCGAGGCGGTTGCGGTCGCGCACCGAAAAGGCAGTGTCGGAAAGCCCAAGCGGTCTCATGACCAGTTCCGCGACTGCCGTGTCGAGATTGCCGCCGGTTTCCTTTTCGATGGTGCCGCCAAGCACATCCATCGCTAGGGAATACTGCCAGCCTTCGCCAGGTGCAAAGAGAAGGGGTGCGGTTGCGAGGCGCTGGAGATTGTCCGCAATCGAACGGCCCGGTGTGTCGAGACCGTCGGATACGCCGGCACGATGATAAGGACCGTCCTGCTCCTCGGCGAAGGTGTAACCCAGCCCGGACGTGTGCGTGAGGAGGTGCCGGATGCGAATGACCGGCTCGCTCCCGTCGGGCAGGCGGGGCCGGAAATCCGGCAGCCATTTGGTGATCGGATCATCGAGCCCGATGCGGCCCTGTTCGACAAGCCGCATGGCGGTAATGGTGACGATGGGCTTGGTGATGGAGGCAAGGCGGAAGATCGCATCTTCCTGCATTGCCACATCGTTTTCTCGGTCCGCCAGACCGGCGGCGCGGTGATAGGCCAGCTCTCCGTCCTTTGCGATCAGGACAACCGCTCCGACCAGCCTCTTATCCGCCAGGGCGGCTTGAATTGCGGCATCAACGCCTTCAGCAAGGCCGCCGTCGCTCGGGCGCGCGGAATTTTCCAGGGGAAGACTCATGGGGCAAAACCTTCTATAATCACAATGACCATTCCTGAATAAACCAGATCGGGAAATAATTCTAGAGTGACCATTGTGAAAAATAGAAAAGAGACGGAAAATTCTTCATCGCGCAAGCGCGGTCGCCCGCCCGCCTTCGATCGCGAAACGGTTCTTGCCGCTGCGCGCGATACATTTTGGCAGCACGGCTACGATGGCTCCTCCATCGCGGATCTGACAGCCGCGATGCGGATTACGCCGCAAAGCCTCTACGCGGCCTTCGGCTCGAAGGCAGAGCTTTATCGCGAGACGCTCGAGCAGTATCGGCGCATGCCCCGGCCTGAACCCGGCAATCCATTTGAGGCGAACGTGGATACGGTGAGCGCTTTCGAGCGCTTCCTCACGAATTCTGCAAAGATCTTCACGGCGCCGGAACATCCGAAAGGCTGCATGATCTCGACGGCGGTGCTGAACTGTGCCGAGGAGAACGAGCCGATCGCCCATCATGTCTCGTCGATGCGCCGGCAGACGCTGGATGTGTTCACGACGAGGATCGAACGCGGCATGGCGGAGGGCGATATGCGGGCGAATACCAATGCGCGCTCGCTTGCGCGTTTTCTGGGAGCGATCGTGCAGGGCATGTCCGTTCAGGCGCGGGATGGCGCCACTACGGACGAACTGCTCGCCCTGATCGGGCATGCGACCAGTGAGCTTCGAAAATATCAGCTTCAGCAACCGGCCGATCGTTGAAGACGAAAAAAACCGGCGACAGAGATCGCCGGGTTCCTGAATTGCCAGATGAAAGGCCGATCAATCGTTCGACGAAACCTTGAGGCCGATGACCTGCGGGATCGACTGCGGGGCGCCCATGGCGGCACCGATGATCATCGGCACCGGAACCGGCTTGCCCGGAGCGGCGGTAACCGTCAGGCTCTTCGGATTGTCGAGATAGGCGCTGACAGCCGTAGACACGGCGTTCTGCAGTTCCGGAACGTTGAGCTGCGCCATCATGATCGGCGTCATCGCCTTCAGCGTATCGGCCAGCTGCTTGCCGGTGACGCCCTGCTGCTTGCCGGCGAAATCAAGTGCGCGAGCGGTGATCGACGCGTCGTCGAAGCGGATCTGGGCGCTGTTGAAGGTCAGCTGCTGGAGAAGGCCCAGCATCGCGAGACCCGCCGACTGCTGTGCTTCCTGCTGGTTCGGATTGGCACGTACCGTCTTTAGCGCATCCTGCATCGACTTGGCGAAGGCTGGCGTGTAGCCGGAAATGCTGAAGGCCAGGTTGAGCTTGCCGATATCCTTGAAATCGAAGGAATATTCGGTGATGTCGATCGTGCCTGGCCCGATCGCCCAGCTGCCCTTCATGGCGATCGCGCCATTGATCTCCTGCAGGTTGAGCGCGGCGATCGCATCCTTGGCCTTCGGGTCGTCGACCTTGCTGAGGTCGGCCTTGACGCCGTTGATCTTCGCATCGAAGTCGAGGCCCGACTTGTCGTCGCGCTTGGTCATCGTCGCGTCGGCGTTCTCGATCGAGAACACCTCGGCGCCGTCCTTGGTGACGGACAAGGTGCCGGCATGCGCACTCTTGTAGAACAGCAGCGAGCCGAGATCGCCCTTGGTTGCGTCGGCCGGTACTTCGACACCGCTCAGTGTGAGATCGGCGGCGGCGATGGCGACACCGTCCTTATCGATATCAACATCCGGAAAGGCGACTTCGCCGATCGTGTAGCCGCCGTCTTCTTCCTCAACGTCGCTCATGGTGATGTCGCCCAGCGGAATGCTGTCCTGCATCCCCGCTGCCTTGAAGCTGGCACCTTTCAGCGTCACGGTGGTGCCGTCGATGTCGACGCCATTAGCGGCAATCGAGCCGCCTTGCTGTCCGTAGACATCGTTGATCTTCTTCAGGAGGTCGTTGCCATCAAGCGCAAAGGCCGAGCTGGCGATAGACAAGATTGCGGCGCTGCACAGCATCAGCCGCGTTGTCCGATAGAAAGTCATGATGGCGTTTCCTCTTTGAGCCGGTGGTGTTGTAGGCGGGGCGTACAGATTGAGCGTGTACCGCGGTGTTTTATATTGGTCTTTTTCCAAAATTCCAATGACAATGAGGTTGCGAGCGAGTGCAGCAAAAATATGTCTGTTTCGGTATCGCAACCCGCGTTGAACGGGCTTCATCCACAGGTGCTTTCAGCGGATTTCTTGCCGGGAATCGGTATTTTCGATAGTCAAGGATCATGGGACAAAATCTTTTACCGCCTGGTGGCGGCGACGACGACAGCATCCTTCCGGTCGACCTGAAGGCCGCGCTCGAAGAGCGCTACCTGGCCTATGCCTTGTCGACGATCATGCACCGTGCACTTCCGGACGTGCGCGACGGCCTGAAGCCGGTGCACCGCCGCATCGTCTATGCGATGAGCGAAATGGGATTGCGTCCCAATTCGGCCTTCCGCAAATGCGCCAAGATCGTCGGCGAGGTGATGGGTAACTATCACCCGCATGGCGACCAATCGATCTATGACGCGTTGGCCCGTCTGGCGCAGGATTTCTCGCAGCGCTATACGCTGGTCAACGGCCAGGGCAATTTCGGCAATATCGACGGCGATAGCCCGGCCGCGATGCGCTACACCGAATCCAAGATGACGGCGGTGTCCGAGCTGTTGCTCGAAGGCATCGACCAGGATGCGGTCGATTTCCGCGATACCTACGACGAGTCGAATTCCGAACCCGTCGTTCTGCCGGGTGCTTTCCCCAATCTGCTCGCCAACGGCTCTTCCGGCATCGCCGTCGGCATGGCGACCTCCATTCCGTCGCACAACGCCCATGAGCTTTGCGACGCGGCATTACATCTGATCAAGGACCGCGAAGCCACCGTCGAGAAACTGGTGGAGCTGTATATTCCCGGCCCGGACTTTCCGACGGGCGGCATCATTATCGACGATCGCCGGAGCATCATCGAAAGCTACAGGACGGGCCGCGGGGGATTTCGCGTCCGCGCCAAATGGGAGATCGAGGATCTCGGCCGCGGTGGCTACCAGATTGTCGTTACGGAAATTCCGTTCCAGGTGCAGAAGTCACGGCTGATCGAGAAGATCGCCGAGCTGCTGCTGGCACGCAAGCTGCCGCTTCTGGAAGACATTCGCGATGAATCCGCCGAGGACATCCGCGTCGTCCTGATACCGAAGAGCCGCACCGTCGATGCGACGATCCTGATGGAATCGATGTTCAAGCTGACGGAGCTGGAGAGCCGCTTCCCGCTCAACATGAACGTCCTGTCCATGGGCCGCATCCCGAAGGTCATGGCACTGAACGAGGTGCTGAAGGAGTGGCTCGACCATCGCCGCGAGGTATTGCTGCGTCGGTCGCGCTTCCGGCTCGCCGCCATCGAAAAGCGGCTCGAAATCCTCGGCGGCTTCCTGATCGCCTACCTCAACATCGACGAGGTCATCGCCATCATCCGCGAGGAGGATGAGCCGAAGCCTGTGATGATGGAGCGGTTCGGGCTCACGGACAATCAGGTCGAGGCGATCCTCAACATGCGGCTGCGCTCCCTGCGCAAGCTGGAAGAGTTCGAGATCCGCAAGGAGTTCGACGGCCTGACCAAGGAAAAGACCGATATAGAATCGCTGCTCGCCTCGGAAGAGAAGCAGTGGCAGACGGTCGCCTGGGAAATCGGCGAGGTGAAGAAGAAATTCGCCAAGGCAACCGAGATCGGTCGTCGCCGCACGCAGTTCGCTGAGGCGCCCGAGGCCGACGACGCCGCGATCCAGCAGGCGATGATCGAGAAAGAACCGATCACCGTCGTCGTCTCGGAAAAGGGCTGGATCCGCGCCCTGAAGGGCCACATTTCCGATACGTCGTCGCTCACTTTCAAGGAGGGCGATGGGCTGAAGGTTGCCTTCCCGGCGCAGACGACGGATAAGATCCTGATCATCACGACGGGCGGCAAGGCCTATACGCTCGGCGGTGACAAGCTGCCGGGCGGCCGCGGCCATGGCGAGCCGCTGCGCATCATGGTCGACATGGAGAACGATCAGGACGTGCTGACGGCCTTCGTCCACGAGCCGCAGCGCAAGCAACTGATCGCCTCGACCTCAGGCAACGGCTTCATCGTGCCCGAGGCGGAACTGGTCGCCAATACCCGCAAGGGCAAGCAGATCATGAACGTGTCCTACCCGGACGAGACGAAGCTTCTGGTTTCGGTCTCCGGTGATCACGCCGCGGTGGTCGGCGAGAACCGCAAGATGGTCATCTTCCCGCTGTCGCAGGTGCCGGAAATGTCGCGCGGCAAGGGCGTGCGTCTGCAGCGCTACAAGGATGGCGGCGTCGCTGACATCAGGTGCTTTGCCATTGCGGACGGGCTGACGTGGGAAGACAGTGCCGGCCGGACCTTCACCAAGACCAGGGACGAGCTGGCGGAATGGCTGGGCGATCGCGCCGGCGCCGGCAGGGCCGTACCGAAGGGCTTCCCCAGAAGCGGTAAGTTTTCAGGGTGAGTAGCGATCGGGCGAAGCCCGAGCAATCGACCCGGTGGGTCGATTGCAGCGACGAACGCCTTGAGCCCTAGCGAAGGGCCGGGTGGTGCGTCAGGGATCAATCGGTATAGGGGATGCAGACGTCACGTAGGAAACGCGTCGCGCCTTCTTCATCAATCTCTCCGGCGGCCACCGCAACGACGAAACTGTAGAGGTGGGGAGCGGGGATATCAACCTGAGGGCATCATCCGGCGATCGCCGCTCGGGTCCTGACCCGCGCCTGCCAAAGCGAATGGGCGCCGAGCGCGAGGATCAGTATGGCCCCGCCGGCCAGAGCCATGTTGGTCGGCGCTTCGGCAAAGATCAGCCAGACCCAGATCGGCGCCAGGATCGTTTCCAGCAGATAGAACATCGCTACTTCCGGCGCTGAAAGAAAGCGCGTGCCTGTCGCAAGGCACCAGAAGGAGAGGGGCATCAGCACTGCGCCGTCGAGAAGAATCCAGCCGGGTTGGTCGATGGAAAAGCCTGAAGGAACGAGATGATAAAGCCCGGCTGCGGCCGGAATGACAGCCGATAGCAGCGATGCGAAGCCCATATCGCGCCGCGAGGCGCGGCCGATGGTAATCGCACAGGCGATGGAGAAAGACGCCAGTACGGAAAGCGCATCGCCCAGCAGATGACCGCCCTCCATGCCGTCTCCGACGATCAGGCCGACGCCCAGGAGCATGACGGCCATGGTGACGAAAGTCGAAAGGGCCGGGCGCTCCTTGAGGAAGATCCACGAAAGAAGCGCCGTGAACATCGGATTGAGCGCGATGATGAACACGACATTCGCCGCCGTCGTGTAATAGACGGCGAGAAGAAAGGTGATGGTCGTCAGGCCGTAGAAGAGGCCGACGGGAAGCCCGAGCCAGCCCGGCAGCACACTTCGCAACGAGCCGGTAACGCGTCGGATGATCACAAGGACGGTCAGTGCCACGACGATCGTTGCCAGGCTGCGTGCTGACAGCACCGACCACACGTCACCACTGGAAAGGCGGATCAACGGTATGTCCATCGACAAGGCCAAACCGCCGAACGTGGTCAGCAACAGGCCCTTCCTGTGATCGGAGAGATTGGAGAACATTCAGCGGATGCTGCCGTCGTCGGCGTTCGTGGCAGGATCGAAACGCTCCCAGCCGCGCGGCGTCAGATGTTCCTGAGGTTGGAAACGTGTCTTGTAGTCCATCTTGCGGGAGCCCTTGACCCAATAGCCGAGATAGACATGCGGCAGCCCGAGCGCCTTCGCCCGCTTGATATGATCGAGGATCATGAAGGTCCCGAGCGACCGCTGGTCGTGATCGGGATTGAAGTAGGAATAGACCATCGACAGCCCGTCGCTCATCACGTCGGTCAACGCCGCCGCCAATAGCTCGCCTTTCGGGCGTTGCTCCAGGCCCGAGCCTTCTTCGCGCCGGCGATATTCGATGATGCGGGTGTTGACGTGCGTGTCCTCGACCATGATGGCATAGTCCAGCACGGTCATGTCGGACATGCCGCCCTGCTGATGGCGATAGTCGAGATAACGGCGGAAGAGGGAATATTGCTCGCTCGAGGGCTGTGCCGGAAATTCGGTGGCGATGACGTCGCTATTCGTGGACAGCACCCGCTTCATCGAGCGGCTGGCTTCAAATTCCTGGGCGAGAATGCGCACCGATATGCAGGCCCGGCAGGCTTCGCAGGCGGGGCGATAGGCGATGTTCTGGGAACGGCGGAAGCCGCCTTGGGTCAGAATATCGTTCATCTCGGCAGCGCGCGGGCCGACAAGGTGTGTGAAGACCTTGCGTTCCATCTCGTGCGGCAAATACGGACAGGCAGCGGGTGCCGTCAGGTAAAACTGCGGAGATGGCGTCGACTGCGTATTCATCTGCCGTTGATTGCCCCTTTTACCGGCACCGGTTTTTTACAAGCATGGCCCAAGTTTAGAAAACGTCAACTACGTCCTTTGGTAAAGAACACAGTTTCCTAATTGACCATGCGTAAAAGCGTGTTTCTGCGGGCCAACAGTCTCCGCAGGGATCGAATCCTATGTTGCGGCTGGCGCCCCGTTTTATGCCGTACGGGCGATGACCGTGCCGAGCAACAGGTCGTGCACCAGGCGGCTGCGATCGGTGAAGAGGCCCGCCAGCAGAATAAGCGGCGTCAGGACGGAATTGAGTATCCAGAACAGCGCCAGATGGACGATCGCGGTCAGGAAATCCATCCGCCGGCCATCGACGCGCACCATCGTCAGGCCCATCGCGCGCATGCCGAGCGAAGCCTGATAAGGCCCACCA
Organism: Rhizobium sp. SG570; assembly: GCF_012275345.1. NCBI lineage: Bacteria > Pseudomonadati > Pseudomonadota > Alphaproteobacteria > Hyphomicrobiales > Rhizobiaceae > Rhizobium > Rhizobium sp. SG570. The sequence goes on from NZ_JAAZQI010000002.1 coordinate 214,111, forward strand.
AGCGTCCAGCCGAAATAGAGGCCGGCAACGATGATGAAGAGCGCCGGATAAAGGAAGAAACCGAGCCCAAACGTCAGGATCGACACGAAGAACAGCACCACGGCCGCCGGGATGCAGAGCAGAGCGACGATGACATAGTCGACGATGAAGGCGAAGATGCGCCGGCTCAGCACGCCACTATAGGCGCGCCAGTCGTCCGGTGCTGCATAAAGCGGGCTAGGGTTCAGGCTCATCACTTTTCCTCCTTCGCGCATAACTCCTTCGATCGTCCAGATTTAAGGAAAGGCTTATGCGCAGATTAAAGAATCTACCGCGACCTCTGCGCGTCCGCCAGGACGCGCGGCGCAGTAGAGAAACATTTGCCGAACATATGGTATGAGGTCCGGCAAATACAATAAGCATGCGGCAGGCGTATGGCTGGAAACTATTTCTTTGCCAGATGCCTCGCCACATCCATCGCGAAATAGGTGAGGATGCCGTCGCAGCCCGCGCGCTTGAAGGCGAGGAGGGTTTCCAGCATCACCTTGTCACCGTCGATCCAGCCGTTGGCGGCGGCCGCCTTGATCATCGCGTATTCGCCGGAGACCTGATAGGCGAAGGTCGGAAGGCCGAATGCCTCCTTCAGCCGCCAACAGATGTCGAGATAGGGCAGGCCCGGCTTGACCATCAGCATGTCGGCGCCTTCCTCGACGTCGAGTGCCGCGTCCCGCACGGCTTCGGTGCCGTTTGCCGGGTCGATATAATAGGTCTTCTTGTCGCCCTTCAGCAGGCCGCCAGTCGAGATCGCCTCGCGGTAGGGGCCGTAGAAGGCCGAGGTGAACTTTGTCGCATAGCTCATGATGCCGACGCTCTGATGGCCGGCGGCGTCAAGAGCGTGGCGGATCGCGCCGATGCGCCCGTCCATCATCTCCGAAGGCGCGATGATGTCGGCGCCGGCATCCGCCTGATAGACGGCCGCGCGCGCGACCTGCTCGACCGTCTCGTCGTTGACGATCTCGTTGCCGCGCAGGATGCCGTCATGGCCATGGCTGGTGAAGGGGTCGAGAGCGACATCGGTGATGACGCCGATGTTCGGCACCGCCTTCTTGATCGCCGCGCTGGCAAGATTGATGAGATTGTTCTTCTCGAGGCTGTTCGAGCCTGTTTCGTCGCGCAGTTCCATCTCGATGTTCGGGAAGGTGGCGAGCGCTGGAATGCCGAGGTCGGCCGCCTCCTTCGCCGCTTCCACCGCCTTGTCCACAGTCATGCGATTGACGCCTGGCATGGCGGGGATCGGCTCCACGATGCCGGTGCCGGGGATGAGAAAGATCGGCCAGATCAGATCGTCGACGGCGAGCCTGTTTTCCTGCACCAGGCGGCGGGTCCAGTCGGCCTTGCGGTTGCGCCGCATGCGCCGATGCCCGGTAATCTCATCAACGAGGTGCGTCTTGTTCTCCATGGTGCCGCCGTCCTTCTTCGTCTATCTATGGCCTTATTGTATAGGCAGCGTACCTATCACGCTGTCCCCAGGATTCAAAACCCGGCGAAAGGCCGCAGCCAAGATCGCTCTGGCGAGGCGAGTGCCTCCTACGTATTGTTCGCGCATGGAACCTGATTCTTCGACCGTACCCAAGAATTCGCTGACGGACATTCTGTTCGTGCTGTTCCTGCGGCTGATTGCGATCGCGTGCTTCTGGCTCGGCCTGCAATATTGGGCGATGCTGGTCGGCTATTCGCTTGGTGGCCATGCGCGCTTCGATCTGCTCGATCTGCCGTGGAAGGTCGCCAGCGCCGGGCTTGCCGTCGTCTTCCCCGTTGCGGCACTCGGATTGTGGCTGACGGTATCCTGGGGTCCGGTCATCTGGGTGCTGGCCGCGGGCGGGCAGGGATTGATGTACGGCGTCTGGCCGGAGATATTCGGATCCAATCCGCTGATCATGATCTTGCATGCCTGCGTGGCCGTGCTTTATTGCCTGTTCCGCATCCTTTTGTGGCAGGAGAAGCGGCGTCGCCGGCAGCAGCAGGTAATGGTTGATTTACCTTGAGACACCAAGACTTCGCGGTAAGATGCTGTTAAGCCTGCAGTTTAAGTAGAATTTTATGTGTATTCGATAGGGTCTCACTCAAGGCGGGAAGAAAACGACACCGCCAAACAAAACAGAGTGAGGCCAAGTCATGATGAACACGAAAATCAAGCCGCAGGCAGTTTCGAATGCTCGGGATCAGCAGGTTGATGACATCCGGGGCCTGTACATGGAATCCCTTCACCTGGTGGAGCGCCTTCACCGTCGTCTCCTCGATGTGATCAAGGACGAGTTCGACCGCCAGGGTCGCGACGACGTCAATGCCGTCCAGGCGCTGCTCCTCTTCAACATCGGCAATTCCGAACTGACGGCCGGCGAACTGCGCTCCCGCGGTTTCTACCTCGGCTCCAACGTTTCCTACAACGTCAAGAAGCTGGTCGATCTCGGCTTCATCAACCATCAGCGCTCGCGCATCGACCGTCGCTCGGTCCGCATCAGCCTGACGGAAACGGGCCAGGACATCGCCGAAACCGTTGCGAAGCTCTATGAGCGCCATATCGGCTCGATCGACAAGGTCGGCGGCATCGGCACCGACGAATTCACCCAGATGAACAAGCTCCTGCAGCGCCTCGACCGCTTCTGGAACGACTCGATCATGTACCGCCTGTAAGTAACGGCGACGGATCAACCGTAAGACCTTCCAGTAAAACAAGCTGGACACGTTCCCTGCGTGTCCGGCTTGAACGCGTCGTAGGCCCCCTAATTGTGCGCTTTTTGCCACGACCGCTCTTCAGCTTCTGTTACATGTGCCGTGCAAAGCGGTTGTACCATTGACGGCAGGTCAGGACAGGTTATGAACCGCGGATAACTGTGGTATTTTAGCAATTGCAATATGACTCTTCTGTCGCGGCAGCACGGCAAGGCAAGTTTCATGCCGGGCGACACGAATTGGCCATATTGCTATGACAGCGGAAACCGACGGCAAGCGGCGTTCTCAAATCTCGATCTTCCTGTGCCTTCGCTTCGCAACATTGTGATAGTTCGTGGCGAAGTTTTTGATGGTGCTTTACGGGAACGGATCGATACTGAGCTGCGTTACTTGGCGCAAGCCGCGCTATTTACTGCTTCCTCTCTAGGCTGCGCATAATTGGATCGCAGCGCTGAACGGTTGGGATATGTCGAAGAAAAACGGAATTGAACCCTTTTCGCGCCGCTCTTTCCTGCGGTCGGCCGTAACTTTTGGCGCTGCCGCATTGGCTGCGCCGGCCCTTGCGCAAAACGCGACTCCGCTGGAGGCGCTGATCAACGACCGTTCTCGCGGCAATTGGGACGACCAGTTCGACGCCAAGGCCGCGGCACGCACGGCAGCCGCCGTCCAGTCGAACACGCCAATCCTCGGCCCTGATTCCGTACCGAACATCCAGCAGGCGATTGCCCGGTATCAGAGCATCGTTGCCAATGGCGGCTGGCCGCAGATCAATCCGACGAGCCAGCAGTCCATGCAGCTCGGCGTCACCGATCCCGCCGTGCAGTCGCTGCGCCAGCATCTGATGGTCACGGGAGACTTGCCGCGCGAGGCGGGTATTTCCTCATCCTTCGATTCCTACGTTGACGGTGCCGTCAAGCGTTTCCAGGCCCGCCACGGTCTTCCGCCGGATGGCGTCCTCGGCGATTTCACGCTGAAGGCGATGAACATCTCGGCCAATGTCCGCCTGCAGCAGCTGAATACCAACCTCGTTCGCCTCCAGACGTTCCCGTCCGATCTCGGTCGCCGTCATGTCATGGTCAACATCCCGGCAACCCGTGTCGAAGCCGTGCAGGATGGCCAGGTGGCGCTGCGTCACGAAGCGATCGTCGGCCGGGAATCGCGCCCGACGCACATCATCAATTCAAAGATCTACGAGGTCATCCTCAACCCCTACTGGACGGCGCCGCGCTCCATCATCATCAAGGACATCATGCCGCTGATGCGGAAGGATCCGACCTACCTGACGAGGAGCAATATCCGCCTTCTCGACGGCAAGGGCCAGGAAGTTGCGCCTGAGACGATCGACTGGAATTCGGACAAGGCTCCGGACCTGATGTTCCGTCAGGACCCGGGCAAGACCAACGCCATGGCGTCCACGAAGATCAACTTCCATAACCCCAACAACGAATATATGCACGACACGCCGGAGCAGGGCCTGTTCAACAAGCTGATGCGTTTCGATAGCTCGGGCTGTGTGCGCGTTCAGAACGTGCGCGACCTGGCGACCTGGCTGCTGACCGAAACGCCCGGCTGGCCACGCCAGCACATCGAGCAGGTCATCTCCACCCGCGTCAACACGCCGATTACGCTTGCGACGGAAGTGCCGGTTTATTTCGTCTATATCTCCGCGTGGAGCGCTGCCGACGGTATCGTCCAGTTCCGCGACGATATCTATAATCTCGACGGCAATTCCGAGCTCGCGCTCGAAACGACGCAGGGCATGGAGCAGCCGGTTCAATAATCGGCTTCCAACCGCAATTGAGATCGAAGCCGCGTCCCTGGATGCGGCTTTTTCATTGGCTGGCACCCCTCAGCGTAGAATGCCCAGCAAATGTCGCTGATCGTATTGCCCTCGCGCGACCCTGACGCTAATACCAATTGCATTGCCGTTCCGGCCCGTTCAGGAGCTTTCACGATGACCAATCCGTTCACCGAACCTTTCTTCAATCGCTCGCTTGCCGATACCGATCCGGAAATCTTCGGCGCGATCGGCAAGGAATTGGGTCGCCAGCGGCATGAGATCGAACTGATCGCCTCGGAAAACATCGTTTCCCGCGCCGTGCTGGAAGCGCAGGGCTCGATCATGACGAACAAATATGCCGAAGGCTATCCGGGCAAGCGCTATTATGGCGGCTGCCAGTTCGTCGATATCGCCGAAGAGCTTGCCATCGAGCGCGCCAAGAAGCTGTTCGGCGTCAACTTCGCCAACGTCCAGCCGAATTCCGGCTCGCAGATGAACCAGGCCGTATTTCTGGCGCTGCTGCAGCCCGGCGACACCTTCATGGGTCTCGATCTCAATTCGGGCGGTCATCTGACGCATGGTTCGCCGGTCAACATGTCCGGCAAGTGGTTCAACGTCGTTTCCTACGGCGTACGCGAAGGTGACAACCTGCTTGACATGGAGGCGGTTCAACGCAAGGCCGAGGAAACCAGGCCGAAGCTGATCATCGCCGGCGGCACCGCCTATTCCCGCATCTGGGACTGGAAGCGCTTCCGCGAGATCGCCGACAGCGTCGGCGCCTACCTGATGGTCGACATGGCCCATATCGCCGGCCTCGTCGCCGGTGGCCAGCATCCGTCGCCATTCCCGCATTGCCACGTTGCGACGACCACGACCCACAAGTCGCTTCGCGGCCCGCGCGGCGGCATGATCCTCACCAATGACGAGGATCTGGCCAAGAAGTTCAATTCGGCCGTCTTCCCCGGCCTGCAGGGTGGCCCGCTGATGCATGTCATCGCCGCCAAGGCCGTGGCGCTCGGCGAAGCGCTGCAGCCGGAATTCCAGGATTATGCCGCGCAGATCGTCAAGAACGCCAAGGCGCTGGCCGAAACGCTGATCTCCGGCGGCGTCGACGTCGTCTCCGGCGGCACCGACAACCACTTGATGCTGGTCGACCTGCGCAAGAAGAATGCCACCGGCAAGCGCGCCGAGGCCGCTCTTGGCCGTGCTTACGTCACCTGCAACAAGAACGGCATTCCATTCGATCCGGAAAAGCCTTTCGTCACCTCCGGCGTCCGTCTCGGCACCCCGGCCGGCACGACGCGCGGTTTCAAGGAAGCCGAATTCCGCGAAATCGGCAATCTGATCATCGAAGTGCTCGACGGACTGAAGGTTGCCAATTCGGATGAAGGCAATGCTGCCGTCGAGGCCGCTGTGCGCGAGAAGGTGGTCAAGCTCACGGACCGCTTCCCGATGTACGGCTATATGGGCTGAGGAGGGCGGATGCGCTGCCCCTATTGCGGTACGGAAGATACCCAGGTCAAGGATTCGCGCCCGGCGGAGGATAATACCTCCATCCGCCGGCGGCGGATCTGTCCCGATTGCGGCGGCCGTTTCACCACGTTCGAGCGCGTGCAGCTCCGCGAGCTGATGGTCATCAAGAAGACCGGCCGCAAGGTGCTCTTCGATCGCGACAAGCTGGTGCGGTCCTTCGAGATCGCCCTGCGCAAGCGTCCGGTCGACCGTGACCGTATCGAACGCGCCGTTTCCGGCATCGTTCGCCGCCTCGAAAGCTCCGGTGAGACGGAAATCAGCTCGGAACAGATCGGCCTCCAGGTGCTGGAGGCGCTGAAGACCCTCGATGATGTCGCCTTCGTGCGCTATGCCTCGGTCTATCGCGATTTTTCGCATGCCGAGGATTTCGAGCATGTGATCAACGAGATCAACGCCAAGATCGCCCGCGATCCGCTGGATCCTTGACATGACGCAGCGGTCCGAGGACGAGCGTTTCATGGCTGCGGCAATCCGCCTGTCGCGCACGCATCTCGGGCTGACCTCCACCAACCCATCCGTCGGCTGCCTTGTCGTCAAAGACGGCGTGGTCATTGGCCGTGGCGTCACGGCAGTCGGTGGCCGCCCCCATGCGGAGCCCCAGGCTCTGGCCGAGGCGGGCGAGGCGGCGAGGGGCGCCACGGCCTATGTGACGCTCGAACCCTGCTCGCATTATGGCAAGACGCCGCCCTGCGCCGAGGCGCTGATCGCCTATGGCGTCGCGCGCGTCGTGATCAGCGTCACGGATCCTGATCAGCGCGTTTCCGGGCGCGGCATCAAGATGCTGCGCGACGCCGGCATTGAAGTCGATACAGGCATTCTGGAGGAAGAGGGCAGGCGGTCTCTGGCAGGATACCTCATGCGCCAGACGAGAAACAGGCCCTATGTAACTCTGAAGCTTGCTATTTCCGCCGATGGAATGATCGGCAGGACAGGCGAGGGGCAGGTGCGCATCACCGGCGATATCGCTCGCGCCCAGGTGCAGATGCTGCGTGCCGAAAGCGACGCCATTCTCGTCGGCATCGGCACGGCGATAGCGGACGATCCGGAATTGACCTGTCGGCTTCCCGGCCTTGAGGACCGCTCGCCGTTGCGCGTCGTCATCGATGAAGATCTTCAGCTTCCGCTCGGCAGCAAGTTGGTGAGGACGGCGCGGCAATATCCGGTCATCGCCGTTGCCGGCCATCCGCCACCCTTCGACGAGAATACCGACAGCGCCTTTTTAGGCCGCCGTGCCGCTCTCGATGCCGCCGGCGTCGAGGTGTTGCAGTCTAATTCGGGCGAGCCGGGAGAGTTGCTGGAAGCCTTGGGCACGCGGGGGATTTCCTCCCTGCTGGTCGAGGGTGGCGCGAAGACTGCGCGACGTTTCCTCGATGCTGATCTGGTCGACCGCATCCTGCTGTTCCAGGGGCCGGCCGATATCGGCGAAGGCGGTATTGAATCGCCTATCGTCAAATCCAATATCCCACCCAGTTTCATGCATATCAGCGAGAGCCAGTTCGGCGACGATCGCTGCGACGAATACGAAAGAGGTTTTTGATGTTTACCGGAATTGTCACCGATGTCGGCACGGTCGAATCCGTTTCTCCGCTCAAGGAAGGCATCAAGCTGCGCGTTGCTACCAAATACGATCCGACCACGATCGACATGGGCGCCTCGATTTCCCATGCCGGCGTCTGCCTGACGGTCACCGGATTGCCGCAGGAGGGCAGCAATGGACGCTGGTTCGAGGTAGAAGCCTGGGAGGAAGCCCTGCGGCTGACCACCATCGGCACCTGGGAAGCCGGAGCCAAGATCAATCTCGAGCGCTCGCTGAAGATCGGCGACGAGCTCGGCGGCCACATCGTTTCCGGCCATGTCGACGGCAAGGCGGAAATTCTCTCCGTGACGGCGGAAGGCGATGCGACCCGCTATCGCCTGCGCGCGCCGGCGCATCTTGCCAAGTTCGTCGCGCCCAAGGGGTCTATTGCGCTCGACGGCACGTCGCTCACGGTCAACGCCGTCGACGGCACCGACTTCGACGTGCTGCTGATCCGCCACACCTTGGAAGTCACCACCTGGGGCGAGCGCAAGGCGGGGGATTTCGTCAATTTCGAAGTCGATACCATGGCGCGCTATGCCGCTCGGCTGGCTGAATTTCCGGTCGCTCGTGAAGGGTGAACGTCACGCGGTAGCGGAGTAGGGGTGCCCATGAATGCCCCTTCTCGGCGTTGCGAGCGCAAGCAGATTCAGTCGATCGGCCTGCAAGGCGATCAGCCGTTTCGTGCAAGCGTCTTTTCCATGCGAAAGTTCGTCAGCGTCTGCCCACGCTTTTCCACCTGCTGCGCAGCCATCATGACAAAGCCGCGTCGCTCGAAGAAGGGGCGAGCAGTCAGGCTGGCTTCCGTGAAAATTCGCGGAAGCTCCTGATTGCGGGCAGCTGCTTCCACCGTTGTAAGCAGCAAGCTGGCAACACCCTTGCCCTGATGATCGGGGTGGACGAACATCATGTCGAGGCAACCGTCCGCCTTCAGATCGGCAAAGCCGATTGCCACCGAGCCGTTCATTACAAGCCAGGTCGGTCGGCTCGCGCGCCATTGCGCCCAGACGTCGATGTCATCGACTTTCGCCCATGCAGCGATTTGCGCCGGATTGTAGTCCTTCGACGCAACCTCGCGAACGGCTCGGAGGAAAATCTCGATCGTGGCTTGCGCATCGGCCGGCTCGTAGGCCTTGATCGAGAAGAGCTCCTGCGAAGCCATCTTCGTTACACTTTCTGGAGTGGCGATCGGTTTCGCATCTATCGCTCGAACATGGCGTTGAGCTTGTCCTTGTAGTTCACTTCGCCGATCCGGCGGAAGCCGACCTTTTCCGCGATGCGCAGGGACGGCGTATTTTCCAGGTCGACGATGCAAGTCATGCGTCGGCCTGCGAACTGTTTGTCCGCCCAGGCAATCGCCGCGCTCACGGCTTCCGTGGCATAGCCCTTGCCCTGCATCGGCGGCGTGATGCTCCAGCCCGCTTCCAGCGTGCCTTCCGTCGTCGGGCTCATATCTCGATGCAGATCGAGAAAGCCGACCTCGCCGATGAGCCTGCCGCTTTCGCGCTCCTCTACGGCAAAGAAACCGAAGCCGAGATGATGCCACATGCCGGCATAGCGCAGCAGGCGCGCCCAGACCTGCTCGCGCGTGGGCGACTCACCGCCGATAAAGCGGACAAGGTCCTTTTGTTTCCAGATGGCTGTGAATTCGTCGAAATCGTCCAGCCTGTGGCCGCGGAGCAGAAGTCGTTCAGTCGTCAATGTCGGAATCATGGTCATGTAGTTATGATGTCTTTGCTATCAGGTATGTATTTCCGTGGGTGTGATCAGTCGTTCGATGCGCCGGGCTCGCCATCCCAGTAGTCCACGTCGACGTTGGCGGCGCGGCCGATGACCCGGAATGCCGCTTCGCCGCCCCGATAGGTTTTCGCCAGGAACTTGCCCGAGTCCGGATATTCGACGATTTCCGTCTGCGCCTTGGTCGAAATCGCGAGATAGATCAGCACCGCGGGGCCGGTATTGATCAATTGATGCGCAGTCTCCGGGCCGCCGGTCGGAGCGCCCAGCACATCGCCTTTGCTGACGGGGATGCGCTGATCGCCGAAGCGATAGTCGCCTTCGCCGTCGAGAATGACGAAGAGTTCCTCTTCGACATGATGATTGTGAAATGGACAGCCCGATTTGCCGGGGGGCACTTCGTTGTAGCTGATGCCGATGTCTTTCAGGCCGAGCAACGCACCGAAGGAGGTGTCGCTGCCGGCGAAGAAGCTCCCCTGTTGCCAATGATCCAACTGAAGTTCGCCGACATTGACGGCGGGTCTGGATTTTTTCGTCATGAGCCTCACCCTTCCCAGGTCCGGAATTATTATCGAAGCAGTTGGGTGCGCGGAAGCCACAATTTCCATGGCTGTTCCGATGGCCCCCAAATAGGGCTAGAATCGGCGGCGGCCATTGAAAAACACTTGCCAAGCGAGGCCCGCCGTGGTTTGACCCGGCCTAGCAAGGTGCCGCCCCCTCTCAATTCGCAGGTGATATATGTCCAGCTCTCCCAATGCCCATATCCTCATCGTCGAAGCCCGCTTCTACGACGATATGGCCGATGCCCTGCTCGACGGCGCCAAGACCGCCCTCGAAGAGGCTGGCGCGACCTATGATGTCGTCACCGTGCCGGGCGCGCTGGAAATTCCGGCTGCGATCGCCATGGCTCTCGACGGTGCGGACAATGATGGCACGCAATATGATGGCTATGTCGCTCTCGGCATGGTCATTCGCGGCGAAACCTATCATTTCGACATCGTTGCCAACGAATCCTCGCGCGCGCTGATGGATCTGGCCGTCAGTGAATCGCTTGCGATCGGCAATGGCATCCTGACCGTCGAGAATGACGATCAGGCCTGGGTGCGTGCGCGTCGCTCGGAAAAGGACAAGGGCGGCTTTGCCGCCCGCGCGGCGCTGACGATGATCGCGCTGAGACAAAAGTTGGGTGCATAAGTTCATGAGCAATCAGGATAACGAGCGACCGGCAAAGCCCGCGAACCAGCGAGGGGCAGCTCGCCTTGCCGCCGTTCAGGCGCTCTATCAGATGGATATCGGCGGAACCGGCGTGCTGGAGGTGGTGGCCGAATACGAGGCACACCGTCTCGGACAGGAACTGGATGGCGAGACCTACCTGAAGGCCGACGCATCCTGGTTTCGCTCCATCGTATCAGGCGTCGTGCGCGAGCAGACCCGGCTCGATCCGCTGATCGGCTCCGCCCTTCAGGACGACTGGGCGCTGTCGCGTCTCGACAGCACCGTGCGCGCTATCCTGCGCGCCGGCACATTCGAGCTTCTCGACCGCAAGGACGTGCCGGTTCCGGTCATCGTCACCGAATATGTCGAGATCGCCCACGCCTTCTTCGAAGAGGACGAGCCGAAACTCGTCAACGCCGTGCTCGACCGAATCGCCAAGCAGGTTCGCGGCGAAGCCAAGAAATAGGCTTCCTTGGAGGCGCTGACCGCTGCGGTTTGCACTTTCGTTTCCTTCGTTCGCGCCTGATTTCAGTTACGGATATTCTTTTGAACCTCCAGCGGGTGTTTTACCCGCGGGCGGTCTTGACGCGACGTTTTCCCAACAGCAATCTCGCATTGCACATCTGTCGGTCGTCTTGGAGGAGGGCGGTCACGGTTGTCGCAGGCGGCCGGGCGAGGAGTGAACCGCCGGCTTTTTTGGAGGGAAAAAGCGAAATGTCAATTCTTTTAGGTGTTATAGCGTGCGGGCTGCTCTCGGTGGTTTACGCCATCTGGACGACCCGGTCGGTGCTTGCTGCCGATCAGGGCAATGCGCGCATGCAGGAGATTGCGGGTTATATTCGGGAAGGCGCCCAAGCCTATCTGGCGCGTCAATATAGAACCATCGCAATTGTCGGTGTCATTGTTTTCATTGCAGCCTGGCTTCTATTGTCTGCCGAAGCCGCTTTCGGTTTCCTGATCGGCGCGATTCTCTCGGGCGCTGCCGGCTTCATCGGCATGCACGTCTCCGTGCGCGCCAACGTCCGCACGGCTCAAGCCTCGTCGCATAGCCTGGCGGCCGGTCTCGATATCGCCTTCAAGTCGGGCGCCATCACCGGCATGCTGGTTGCCGGCCTCGCATTGCTCGGCGTCTCCATCTACTTCTATGTGCTGACCGATATTCTCGGTCATGAGCCGGGCTCGCGCGATGTCATCGACGCTCTGGTATCGCTCGGGTTCGGCGCGTCGCTGATTTCGATCTTCGCCCGTCTTGGCGGCGGCATCTTCACCAAGGGCGCAGATGTCGGCGGCGATCTCGTCGGCAAGGTAGAAGCGGGTATCCCAGAGGACGATCCGCGCAACCCCGCGACCATTGCTGACAACGTCGGCGACAATGTTGGCGATTGCGCCGGCATGGCGGCCGACCTGTTCGAAACTTATGCGGTCTCTGTGGTCGCTACTATGGTTCTCGCCGCGATCTTCTTCGCCGGCACGCCGATGCTTGACTCCGCCATGATCTATCCGTTGGCGATCTGCGGCACCTGCATCATTACCTCGATCATCGGCACCTTCTTCGTCAAGCTCGGCGTCAACGGTTCGATCATGGGCGCGCTCTACAAGGGGCTGATCGCCACGGGTCTCCTGTCGATCGTCGGCCTCGCAGTCGCCACGTCGCTGACCATCGGCTGGGGTTCGATCGGCACTGTCGCAGGTTTCGATATCACCGGAACGAAGCTGTTCCTCTGCGGCATCGTCGGGCTGATCGTCACGGCGCTGATCGTCGTCATCACCGAATACTACACCGGCACCAACAAGCGGCCGGTCAATTCCATCGCTCAGGCGTCTGTCACTGGCCACGGCACCAACGTCATCCAGGGCTTGGCCGTCTCGCTCGAATCGACGGCACTGCCGGCGCTCGTCATCGTCGGCGGCATTCTCGCCACCTATCAGCTCGGCGGCCTGTTCGGCACGGGTATCGCCGTGACGGCCATGCTTGGGCTTGCCGGCATGATCGTAGCGCTCGATGCCTTCGGCCCGGTGACCGACAATGCCGGCGGCATTGCTGAAATGTCGCATCTTCCGCCGGAAGTGCGCAAGTCGACCGATGCGCTGGACGCCGTCGGCAATACCACCAAGGCGGTGACGAAAGGCTATGCCATCGGTTCGGCCGGTCTCGGCGCGCTGGTGCTGTTTGCCGCCTATTCGAACGACTTGAAATATTTTGCCTCCCATGGCGATCAATTCCCCTATTTCGCCAATGTGGGCGCGATCTCCTTCGATCTCTCCAACCCTTACGTCGTTGCCGGGTTGCTGTTCGGCGGCATGATTCCCTATCTCTTCGGCGGCATCGCCATGACGGCCGTCGGCCGGGCTGCCGGTTCGATCGTGGAAGAAGTGCGCAGGCAGTTTCGCGAGAAACCAGGCATCATGCAGGGCACCGAACGCCCCGATTACGGCCGCGCCGTCGACCTTCTGACCAAGGCGGCCATCCGCGAGATGATCATTCCGTCGCTGCTGCCGGTGCTGGCACCGATCGTCGTCTATTTCGGCGTGCTTCTGATCTCCGGCTCCAAGGCTTCGGCCTTCGCCGCACTCGGCGCGTCGCTGCTCGGCGTCATCATCAATGGCCTGTTCGTCGCCATTTCCATGACGTCAGGCGGCGGTGCCTGGGACAACGCCAAGAAGAGCTTCGAGGATGGCTTCGTCGATAAGGACGGCACGCGCCATCTGAAGGGCTCGGAGGCGCATAAGGCGTCGGTGACGGGCGATACCGTCGGCGATCCCTATAAGGATACGGCCGGCCCGGCTGTCAATCCGGCGATCAAGATCACCAATATCGTTGCATTGCTGCTGCTGGCCGTCCTTGCCGGATAGAGCGTGATGCCGAAAAGTGTGGAGCGGATTCGGATTTTAGGTCGGTTCGACCTAAAATCATCCGCTCTAGCCGAAGAAAACCGAACGCATAAAGAAAACCCGCGAGGCGCTATGCCTCGCGGGTTTTTCGTTGGAGCATCTTCCCGGCCTATTGGCCCGGGTTGAGGTTGTTGAGGAAGTTCCTCGCGCCGTTCACGCCCTGGCCGCCGCCCTGCAGGATCTGCTGCAGGAAGGTGATATCGCGGCCGCCGGTCGGCGTCGTACGGCTGATCATGTCGAAGACCCTGCCGTCCTTCAGCGTATAGTTGGCTTCCTGCTTCACGATACCGTCCTTGTCGAAATAGATCGCCAGGATGTTCTGGTCGACCAGCTTCGGTTTCATGAAGGCGGCGGCGCGCGTGCGCTTCTGGGAGATGTAGTAGAAAACCTCGCCGTCGAAGGTCGCTGTGGTTGAGGGCGTACCGAGCGACAGCAGCACCTGCTCGCGGCTCGAGCCGACAGGCGCAAGGGCGAGCGACTGCTGATCGAAGATGTAGCCGTTGTTCATGACCTCGCCGGTCTGGCAAGCCGTAAGTCCTACGGTCGCAATCACCAGGGCGATGGCGGCACTGCTGCTGAAAGTAATGTCAGACTTGAAATACCGTCTGGTCAACGACATCTCATCTCCCCTAATGAATCAATCCGATGGCCGAGCGGCCGGTATGATCTTGCTGCGCACATCATTGTGGCCTTTCCGCGATGGAAAAAGCTACAATGGTGTTGTTCGTCACTCTTCTTCACCGACATCCACAGGGTGATGAAGGTAAGGGCGGGAGCCTTGAAGCGGGCACAAACGGCATTGCAATTCGCGCCTGCTTCGGTAAACCAGCTTTGGCGTGGATGCAACAAGGCCAAGCAAAAACGGGGCGCTCTGAAGGAGCCAATTCCGGGAATTTTCATGATTTTTGGGCTATTCCGCAAAAGAAATCACAATCAGATCATCGTCGTCAGGCAATATGAGGCCCTGACATCGATGGCGCGCGAGCCGGTTTTCTATACCGGCTACAACGTGCCGGATACGGTGATGGGGCGCTTCGAATTGCTTTCGGTTGTCATGATCCTTTTTTTCCGGCGGGCGCGATCGTCCGCGACCAGCGGCCAGGAGCTTGCACAGGAAATCGTCGATGCGTTTTTCGAGGATATCGACTATTCGATCCGCGAGCTTGGAATTGGTGACAACAGCGTGCCGAAGCGCATGAAGAAACTCGCCGGCATGTTTTACGGGCGGCTCGAAAGTTATGCGACGGCCATGGACGGCAATGATCGTGCTGCACTTGCCGCAGCACTTCGTCGCAACATCTATCCGAAGACGGACGAGGGAGCCTCGATGGCGGCGCTGGCCGACTGGATGATGGACGCCGAGGCGCATTTGGCCGCCGTGACGGAGGCCGATATCGCCACGGGCTCGGCGACGCTGCCGCAGCCAGGCAAGCTCGGCCAAAAGGTAGGTTAAGGGGCAAAAAATGAAAACACACAACTCCGATAAAACGCCGTTTTCCTATCCGGTGAAGGTTGGCCATATCTCCGCCAATCCGGTGGATGTGCATGTCGAGGCGGATGATCGCGAACTTGCGGGCTTGGCGGCGCTTTGGGATGTCCTTTCCGTGGAAAAGCTCGAAGCGGATCTGAAGATCTCGCGCTGGAAGCGTGACGGCGTGCGGATCAAGGGCAATGTAAGGGCAAAGCTCGTCCAGGCGTGCGTCGTCACGCTTGATCCGGTCGAATCTGACATCGACGAGAATTTCGAGCATATTTTCGTACCTGAGGATTCCAAGCTGGCGCGCGCGCCCTCGGTGGCTGCGGGTGAAATGGTGCTCGATCCCGATGGACCGGACCTTCCCGACACGTTCACAGGCGACACGATCGATGCCGGTGCGGTCGTTGCGGAGTTCGCGGCGCTTGCCATCGACCCTTATCCGCGCAAGCCCGATGTCGAGTTCGAAGGACACATCGAAGACGCCGGCGAAAATGACAGGAAACCTTCCCCATTCGCCGTTCTGAAAGACTGGAAAAAGGAATAGACTCCGATGGCAACTGAGCACAATTCAGTTGTAACCGAGGGAGAAAACGGTATTTTGACGCCAAATTCGCCAGGCCCGGCGGACAAAAAGGACTAGGGACGCGTGATCAGAATTTCTCTTGACCTAATGGGTGGCGACTTCGGCCCTGAGGTTGTTGTTCCCGGCGCGGCCAAGGCGCTGGATAGGCATCCCGACATCACTTTCCTCATGTATGGACAAAAGGATCGCTGCGAGGCGATCCTTGCCAAATATCCGAAGCTTCGGGAAAGATCTGCCTTTCACGAATGCGATGTTGCCATCAGCATGGACGAGAAGCCGAGCCAGGCGCTGCGCCGCGGCCGCTACGTGTCCAGCATGTGGCGTTCCATCGAAGCGGTGAAAGTGGGGGCCGCCGACGTCGTGGTGTCTGCCGGCAATACCGGGGCGCTGATGGCAATGGCGAAATTCTGCTTGCGCACCATGGCCAATATCGAACGTCCGGCGATCGCCGCAATCTGGCCGACGCTGCGCGGCGAAAGCATCGTGCTCGATGTCGGCGCCACCATTGGCGCGGATGCGCAGCAGCTGCTTGATTTTGCCCTGATGGGCGGTGCAATGGCACGCGCGCTTTTCGAGATCGAGCGCCCGACCGTCGGCCTGCTCAATGTAGGCGTCGAAGAAATCAAGGGGCAGGAGGAGGTCAAGGATGCCGGCCGCCTGATCCGCGAGGCCAATCTCGAATCGCTGGAATATTCCGGCTTCGTCGAGGGCGACGATATCGGCAAGGGTACGGTCGATGTCGTGGTCACGGAAGGCTTCTCCGGCAACATCGCCCTGAAGGCTGCGGAAGGTACGGCAAAGCAGATCGGTTCCTATTTGCGCTCGGCGATGACGCGCACGCTGCTGGCCCGCATCGGCTATATCTTCGCCAAGGGAGCTTTCGACCTGCTGCGCGAGAAGCTGGACCCCAGCAAGGTCAATGGCGGCGTTTTCCTCGGCCTCAACGGCATTGTCATCAAGAGCCACGGTGGCGCGAATGCGGAAGCCTTTGCAGCCGCCATCGATGTCGGCTACGACATGGCCAAGAACGGGCTTACGCAGAAAATCGAAAACGATTTGAAGAAGTATCATGCTAAACGGCTGCCCCCCATCGGGCCGGAAGCGGCATGAGCGACGGGGTATAAGCAGAATGATCCGTTCAGTTGTCCGCGGATTTGGGGCGGCGCTCCCCAAGCGTGTCATGACCAATGCAGAGATGGAACAGGTTGTCGACACCAACGACGACTGGATTGTCCAGCGCACTGGCATTCGCCAGCGCCACATTGCAGGCGAAGGCGAAACCACGGCTTCGTTGGGTGAGCAGGCGGCACGCGCCGCCCTCGCCAACGCCGGGCTGACGCCCGACGATCTCGATCTGATCATCGTCGCCACCTCGACGCCAGACAACACGTTTCCCGCCACAGCGGTGAATATCCAGAACCGGCTCGGCATGCATCATGGCTTCGCCTTCGACGTCCAGGCCGTCTGTACCGGGTTCGTCTATGCCGTGACGACCGCCGACGCCTACATTCGCGGCGGCCTTGCCAAGCGCGTGCTTGTCATCGGCGCCGAAACGTTCTCCCGCATCCTCGACTGGACCGACCGCACGACCTGCGTTCTCTTCGGTGACGGCGCCGGTGCGCTGATCCTCGAGGCAGGCGAAGGGAGCGGCACAAACCGTGACCGCGGCGTGCTGACGGCAAGCCTGCGTTCGGATGGTGCCCACAAGGACAAGCTCTATGTCGACGGCGGTCCCTCCTCGACGGGAACGGTCGGCGTGCTGCATATGGCGGGACGCGAGGTGTTCAAACACGCAGTCGGCATGATCACCGACGTTATCGAGGCTGCCTTTAAGGCCGCCGGCGCGACGGCTGACGACCTTGACTGGCTGGTGCCGCATCAGGCGAACAGGCGCATCATCGATGGGTCCGCCAAAAAGCTCGGAATTGCTCCCGAGAAGGTTGTGATCACCGTCGATCTCCATGGCAATACGTCGGCCGCTTCGATCCCGCTGGCCCTCGCGGTTGCTGCTGGCGACGGACGAATCAAGAAGGGCGATCTGGTCATGCTGGAAGCCATGGGCGGCGGTTTCACCTGGGGCGCAGTGCTGCTGCGCTGGTAGGCCTCATCTCTAAAAGCCGATTCCGAACAAGAGCTTGACCGTTTGGCGCAAGGGCAATAGTCTCGTACGGCTTGAATAAGATTACCTATCAATATGGGCGGGGAGCTATGACGGGCAAGACAGTGACGCGCGCAGATCTGGCGGAGTCGGTATTCCGGAAAGTCGGTCTCTCCCGGACGGAGTCGGCGGAACTCGTCGAGACAGTTATCGATGAAATTTGCAACGCCATCGTGCGTGGAGAAACCGTAAAGCTCTCCTCATTCGCGACTTTTCAGGTGCGTGATAAGAATGAACGCGTCGGGCGAAATCCGAAGACCGGCGAGGAAGTTCCGATCTCTCCACGGCGCGTCATGACTTTCAAGGCATCCAACGTCCTGAAGACCCGCATCCTCAAGGCTCATGCGAGCCGCAAGGCGAAAGCCAGACCGGTAAATCCGGCCTCCTGATCCGTTCACGCCATTTGTTTCCCATCGGCAGGGTGCCTGCGATGCGACGCTTTTTGGATGTATTTCTCTGGCTTTTTGCAGTTTGCTTGTGTAGCGGCCGAAGAGATGACTTGAATTTCTCCTGGCAAACCGTTGAAATATGGTGAGTCGCATCATGATAGGATGCGGCGCCAATATCAGGTCTTGCGTGATTTGGCGCGAATGGCGCCGTAGTTGCGCTGTGGGAGTATGATGATGGACAAGAGCCCGGATGCATTTCGCACGATCAGCGAAGTTGCCGAAGACCTTGACCTGCCGCAACATGTCCTACGGTTCTGGGAAACACGCTTTCTGCAAATCAAGCCGATGAAGCGTGGCGGCGGCAGGCGCTACTACCGGCCGGAGGATGTCGACCTCCTGAATGGCATCCGCCATCTGCTGTACGATCACGGCTATACGATCAAAGGCGTTCAGAAGCTTCTGAAAACCAACGGCAACAAGTTCGTTATCGCCGTCGGGCACGGGGATCTCGCCAGCGTCGAGGCACTTGCCGGGGCGGCGCAGGAGCCTGCTCCGGTCGAACCGCGTGTCGGTTCTACCAATCCGGAAGACGACCAGATTGTCGGGCGCGCCAAGGCGCCGATAAGCCGTCGTTTCTTTAATTTCGTCAGCGGGGAGGACGGCGTGCCGGATGTCTCGCTCGGCAAGTCCAGTGTCGGCAAGGAGGATCGGGCGTTGCTTCAGGAAACGCTCTATGACCTGCTGGAGTGTAAACGTCTGCTCGATCAGGTGCGATAGAGCGAAGTCCGGTCGGCGGCATCGCCAGCGTTGCTCGGTAGAGTGTCCAAGGGCATGCCTTGCGTTTTTCAACGGAAGTGCAGCCGAAACATGTGTATGCTTGTGTTGCGCACCTTTGGGAAAGCATCGGGATGCTCGCCCATATAGTCAGCTACAGTGCGTGATATTTTTGTCACATTTGCTACCCTTTTGCGTTGTAAAAAATAGTTCGGCAGCCTTATTAACTTGTCCGACTTTGGCGGCGGGTTCAGTTTGAAACCGAAGCCTCGTGCTTCGCCCTTTAATAGGGGAACAGCCAGTTAGGCCATGGAGGGGTGTGATGTTATCTGCCTTGAGGTCCATCCCTGATGGATAGTCGAATGGAGACATCATGAACATCAAGAGCCTTCTTCTTGGCTCCGCCGCTGCCATCGCCGCAGCGAGCGCTGCCCACGCTGCTGACGCAATCGTTGCGGCCGAGCCCGAGCCGCTTGAATATGTCCGCATCTGCGATGCCTACGGCACCGGTTATTTTTATATCCCCGGTACCGAAACCTGCCTGAAAGTCGGCGGCAAGGTCCGTACCGAAGGCGAGTGGTACGACGCCTACAATCCGAACAGCCGGGTCGGCACGATGTGGCATGAGCGTGTGGAACTCAATGTCGATACTGCGACCGACACCGAATACGGTCCGCTGAAGACCAACACCATCTTCCGTTGGGAGTGGAACGATGGAAATGCGACCAGCGCCAAGCTGCTGTTCGCCAATATCAGCCTCGGCGGCTTCACGGTTGGTAAGCTCGATTCGCAGTACAACCTATACGTTGGTTACGCTGGCGACGTCATCAACGACGACGTGATCTATGACGGCCCGTACGAACTGAACCAGTTGACCTACAACTACGATGCGGGCAACGGCTTCACGGCTGTGGTCTCGCTCGAAGACAGCTACTCCACCTCCGACGGCAGTGCATCTTATGGCGCTGGCTGGTGGACGGACGACAAGTCCAACCACTACGCTCCCGATGCCGTCGCCGGCTTCGGCTACAAGGTGGGTAACTGGGGCTTCAAGGTCGTCGGCGGTTATGATTCCATCGTCGAAGAAGGCGCCATCAAGGCGCGCATCGATGCCAAATTCGGCGCTGTGGAAGCCTTCCTGATGGGTGGCTGGAACACGGACGGCGACAAGCTGAACAAGTATGCCGGCACCAACCAGGACGTCTCCGCTTGCACGACGTCGAGCGGTGCGGTCAATGCGGCCAAGTGCGGCTGGGGTGACTGGGCAGTTTGGGGTGGCGTCGGCGTTCCAGTCAACGACAAGCTGAAGTGGAATCTGCAGCTTGCCTATACCGAATCGAAGATCTTCGAGGCGACCACGAACCTCAAGTTCAACCCGGTCAAGGATTTCCTGATCGAGCCGGAATTGACCTACGTTCACTACGACTTCATCAACGACGATACCGTCGCCGGTATCCTCCGTTTCGAGCGGAATTTCTGATCGGAAATGAACCGGATGTCTCGGCCTTTCGAGTAAGGCCGCAGACGCAAGCGGATCTCAAGGCCCTGCCGCCAGGCGGGGCCTTTTGTTTTGCCGCTCCCGTTGACGGGCTGAACCCGTTAAGCACGATACCATCTTTGCGCGTGATTTTGAGGGATTCTGCCGGTTTTTTGCGCGTTGCCTGACGGCATTGGCTTGCTAAGACTTACCGTTGGCTGTATTTCCCTGTCCCGGGTTGTACTATAAATTGTCGGAGGGAATATGCGTATACGTGCCACCGTAGCGGCGAGCCTCGTCGCCGTAACCACTATTCTATCGAGTTGTCAGACACCGCAGGAATCTGCGATGAATGCTGAAATGACGTGCCAGTCACAGGGTTTCCGCCCCGGTTCGCAGCGCTACAATCGCTGCGTCGGCGCCACTTACCAGGCAAATCGCGTCCAGGCGCAGCAAGCTGAAAATCAGGCAGCCGCTCTTGCCGCCGCCGGTATCATCGGTGGTGTTCTTGTCGGCGCCGCAGCCAGTGATCACCATCACCGCGGCTATTATGACCGCCCGTATTACCGTCGCTGCTATCGCTGCTGGTAGGCATCGCGATAGCCCGATCGCTCACATGTCGAAACAAAAACTCCGCCGGCTTCTCCCGCTGGTGGAGTTTTCATGTTTCCGGTCGCTCTTAGAACGGCTGAGTCATCTCCTCCCGGCTGACCAGCTTCAGGCTGCGGTCAGGCTGGATGATGTAGGTTTCAAAGACATCCTGACCCCATTGATTGGTGAAGTGATGCTGCAGCCGCGTGCCGGGCGGCGATTGCGTCAGCTTCATGTGCGGCTGGCCGTGATAGGTAATACTGCCGGGAATCGGCTCCAATGGCTGGGCTGTGGTGCATGCGGCAAGCAGCGGTGCGCATAGCATCAGGGCTATCAGGGGTTTCATTGCCTCAACTTTCCGATCGCTTCTTATTCTCTTAATTCCGTCTCGCAATAAAGACGAAAGGGCATCTGTGAGCTTGGGTCCAAATCACTATATAGAGGTAATATTGAAGCGTTCGGCGACAAGGCTGTCTCACGCATATGTGCTTGGCGCCGCTGCCGGATTTCGAAGGAGGCGCATATGTTTACGATTGCCAGGTCGATGACTGCCATGGGCTTTGGTTTGCTGCTGGCGGCTGGTGCCGCCATGCCGGCCGGTGCCATCACCATGCCGGCACTGTCGGTGCCTGAAAAGTCCGACGTCATTCAGGTTCACGGCCATGGCCATTGGCACAATCATAATCACTGGAGCGGTGGCCATCGGCGTCATGGTTCCGATAGCTATTATGATGACAATTCGGACAGCGGCGTGCTCTTCAAATCCTTCGTGACAGGCACGCTGTTCAGCGGGCAACGCGCCCGAGGCTATTACGACGGCCATGCCCGCGCCTGCGCAAGCCGCTACAGCTCCTACCGCGCCTCGGACAATAGCTATCAACCGAGCCGGGGGCCGAGACGCGAGTGCCGTTGAGCCGGAACTTTTTCTGAGCGGCCCGCCACTTTTCGCTTGCGTCGCGAAACTCTAAACTCTAAACGAAACAAGCCGTTTCGGCAGGTCGGGGCGTAGCGCAGCCCGGTAGCGCACTTGACTGGGGGTCAAGGGGTCGCAGGTTCAAATCCTGTCGCCCCGACCATTTATCTCCTTGAGCTCCCAATCGAATTTCCAGTGATTTAGCTGCACCACGAGGATGGCTGGCCCGTCCAGCGCCGCGCGAGTCCTTCTGAGACGAGTTGATCGCCGATCGAGCGGCCCGCGCGCATGGCGATGCGCAGTTTGCCGCCATTCTGGTCATCGCTGCGATTGCTGCCGGAAAGTACGAAGGTTCCGTCATTGAGGAGGGTCTGCAGCCGCAGTTTCGCGGCCGCGGCCTTCTGCCTCTCGCTTGGGCAGCGCGCGGCATCGGTGTATGGCACGTCAATGTCGGCCAGCTGGATCCTGACGCCATCCTGCCAGAACGTGTTGCCATCAACCACGCAGTTCGTGCCCGAGCCGGCGCCACAAAGCACAAACCGGCCGCCGGTCTGGGCCCGTAAGCCGGGCACTGGCCGTTCGATCGACATCCTGCTGATCGGCATCGCGACGGGAATGGCGGCTGGCGGCACGGGCAGGGCGGATGTCGCACGCGGTTCCGGAGCGACCGCGACGGTCTTTACCTTCGGCCTGGTTGCCGGCACCGGCGCTTCCTGTGCCACATGCGGCATGGCAGCGACCGCGCCTGCATGGGCGAGCATCGACGGCATCTCCTTGCGATGCTGATAGGCGTAGATGCCGGCCACGGCCGCCAGGCCGACGACACCCCACAGCCACATCGAATTGCCCGCCCTGGATTGCGGCTTGCGCCGAGCGCGTCGTTTCGCTTTCGCCATGGTACCATCCCTCAATTGCGAGGGGATTATCGCCGCGATTTCTTACCGATCCGTTGGCTTTCGCATCATTGACTATCGGGAGCAGGGATTCCTATTTCGCTGGTGCGGTGGCTGGCTTCAGTTTGACCGACATCGTCACCTGTCCGTTTACCGAGAGCCTCGGCCCGCGGCCGTCGAGACTGTTGACCGAGGTATTGCTCGACATCGTGCTGATCTCGCAGGCATCGGCAATGGTATCGAGCAAGGTCGCGCAGCTGCTCGCGGCGATCTTGTAGAAGAATTTCAAAGCCTTCTCCTGCTGCTCCTCGTTGTCGCCGTCCGGTACCGAATAGGAAAGCGATATTCCCGACTGCACGGAAATATATCCTTCCGGCGGCTGACGAGGATTGCGCAAGGGAAGGTTCTGAAAGTTCTGTGCAAGGGCCGGCAGGGCCGTGCTGGCGAGTAACAGGCCGACAATGGCCGGGATAAAAAATCTGGTCATATCATCTCTCCGTTTGCGCCGTTGTCGCAAATGCGGATGAAGGCTTGGTGATGGCGTAACTTAAAATTGTAGCGTTGGCGGGATTGCCGCCCGGTTTGCGAATCAGAAATGCATTAGTGGCGGCGATCGCGCAAAAGCTTTCTTGCCAAGCCCGCGGCCAAGGAGCATAGTCTAGTGGTATCGTCGGGTATTAGCGGGCACCGGCGAAGTTGTTGCGTGCTTCTGCCCGAAGGACGAGGCAGCGCAAATGTTGGAAACCCCCATACATCCACGGGATTTACCTTTGTTTTCGGACGATCTCGACCGTCTGGAGAAGGTGCTTGACGCTGTCTGTCAGGATCGTGGCATGAACCCGCGCAGTCCGGAAGCCGAGCGTCTGGGTGCATTGATCATCCAGCTTTACCGTCAGGGCGTGAAGGACGACGCCAAGCTTCTTGCGCTTGCAAGGGCTTATTTCTGACACAACCGCGTTTTTTTATGGCCCTGAATCTAATCGATTTAAGCTGATTTCACATAGCAGCAATGATGCTTTGTGCCTGTTCGAAGCTGCACCGCCATCCTATATTTGCTGCATTGCACAAAGAGAGTCTGTCTCTCGATGTCACTGAGCCCCCTGGGGACAGTGCGCGGCTGCCGCGACGGAGGAAAACCACTAGCGGCGGGCGCGGAGAATCTGAAAGGTCCATGATGAATTTCAAAGTTCCGAGCCGGCTTCGCCGCCTGCTTGTCGATTCCGTCGAGCTGCCGCAGCTCATGTTTCCGGCGACACGGCCGCAATCTCCGCCACCGCGTCGTCGCGTCTCCACGCGCCCGGTGCCGCAGCAACTGACGGAAGTCTTGTGGTTCGGTCGCAATCCAGGCGATCTTCGCATGCTCGAATATGTGCCGCCGGGCATCAAAGGGCCGATGCCGCTCGTCGTCGTCCTGCACGGGTGTCATCAGAATGCCGAGGATTTCGATCGCGCCAGCGGCTGGTCGGCTCTAGCTCGTCAGCACGGGTTTGCCGTGCTTTACGCCGAGCAGAAGACGTCGAACAATCCCAATCTGTGTTTCAACTGGTTTCGCCCGAGCATGGTGACGCGCGACCGTGGCGAGCTCGGTTCCATCCGCGAGATGATCGATTCCAGCCGACGGCTGCACGAGATCGACGATAACAGGATTTTCGTCATGGGTCTGTCTGCCGGTGGCGCCATGGCCGCGGCGCTGCTTGTGACCTATCCGGAGCTGTTTGCCGCGGGTGCCGTCATCGGCGGCTTGCCTTTTGGAGCCGCCCGCGATGCCATGTCGGCTATGGATGTCATGCATCGCGGCTCCACGCGTACGGCCGAAAAATGGGCCGATCTCGTTCGCGAGGTCTCTCCGAATGCCCGCAGCTATCCCGTTGTTTCCATCTGGCATGGCGATGCCGACGATGTCGTGTCCTTTGCCAACGCGGAAGCGTCGGTCGCTCAGTGGCTTGCCGTGCGCGATCGTCCGCAGACCAAGGGCCGCCTGCGCCTTTTCGAAGGCGGCGAGCGGCGCGAATGGCGCGACGATTATGGCAACATGATCCTGGAACTCGTCACGCTGAACGATTTCGGCCATGGCTTGCCGGTCGGTTCGGTCATCGAGGGCCGGGAACCGGCAAACGATACCGAGCGCTTCATCCTGGCCGCGGCCGTTTCCGCGCCGGAGCAACTGGTCAAGAGCTGGGGGCTAGCGGCCTAGAGCCACCGTAAGAAAATTGCGGCGGTTTGCCGTCTGGAATTGCTGAAAAACAATGCCGTAGAGCGGTTCGGCGAAACGCATAACCGCTCCGGCCGTCAATCATCATTGGTGGCGTTCAGGTTTTCCGGCCGGATGCTGCCATCCTCGGCCCAATGCTTGAAGCGGACGCCGGCGCCGCCGGCGTCATCGCCGCCGCTGGCAAGGAATAGCACGCCCCGGGTTTCAAGGACGGAGCGAACCGTGGCAAGCGCCTTGGCATCTGCGGAATTGGCATCCGTTTCCAGGGCTTCGATCGTCGACACCGGAAGCTTGCTCTCGCTGGCGAGCGTCTCCGCCGTCAGTCCGAGCATGGCGCGCGCGCCGCGTAATTGTGCTGATGTAATCATGGTTTAACTGTATCGCATAAGCCGGAAAATCGGAACTCATTTCGGATGGAAACCGCGTTCGAGTTTAGAATGCGGCAGCGCTCTTCGTCCGCTCTTTGGCGATCTCAGGCAACGGGACTTTTTCCTGCCGTTCCAGGCGAACGGGGGCGGGATAGCCGAGCAGGTCGCAATAGATCTCCTCGGTCGCATCGGCCATACCGTCGAGCGTATAGCCGTCCTTGCGGCGGCGTGCTTCGGCGGCAATGCGTGCCAGCAGATTGGGGTCGGCAAAGTGCGACATCGCGGCGGCAAGTTCCGCGGGATCGTCGCTGTTCGGTACGATGTAACCGTTCCTATCGGGCTCCAGCACCGTGCGCGCGCCGCCGACATCGGCCAGTACCAGCGGCTTTCCTGCCGACGCCGCTTCCAGCATTACATAGGACATTGCTTCATATCGGCTCGGCATAACAACGACATCGAACGCATCGATGGCGGTAACGCCCGGTATGCTGCCGTCAAGGCGGGCGCGGTGCGCCAGCCCGGCGGCCCTGATCATGTCGTTGACGGCTTCCGCAAGTTCCCCGATCCCGATCATCAACAAATGCGCCTGCGGCAAGCCATGGGCGATGCGGGAAAAAGCTTTGACAAGCCGCTCCGGCGCTTTCTGCGGGGTCAATCGGCCGACGAAACCGAAGAGGAGGGCGTCCTGAGGGATACCGTAGCGGGTGCGGATGGCAGCGCGTTGGCTGGTTGGCGGTGCACTGACGCCATTGACGACGATGCGCAGACGCGCTTCGGGAATGCCCAACGACAGCGCATGGTTATATTCGTCGCGGGAGACGCAGATCAGGCGGTCGGTCAGCCGGCTGCCGAGAAAGCGCTCGATGCCGCCATAGATCAATCGGCCCCTCGAGCCGAGCGTCGGGTCCATGGTGCGAAACGCGTGCGGCGTGTAAAGGACCGGCACATGTCGTCCCGGCAGCCGCAATCGTGTCAATGCCCCGGCCTTCGAGCTATGGCCGTGGATCAGATCGAACGGTCCATTAAGGGCTGCGATCTTGCGCAGATGCCACCATGCGGTGACATCCCAGGGACCCGGAGCGCGCCGCATGGCAAGCGGAATGACGTTGTCGAGGCCCATGCCTTCGAGCTCTGCGACGAAGGCGGCCTCGGCGCGCAGCGGCGAATAGACGGCGGTCACCGAATGACCGCGCCGCTGCATCGCCCGGCACAGATCGAGGAAATGCCGTCCGGAGCCGCCGCCGCTCGGCTCGAGAACCTGCAGCAGCGACAGACGCTTGGTGCCACTATGAATGTTCACGGTGCTGCTTCCCTTCGGCTCGAGCTACGCTGATACTTCCGCTCGAGGGCGCCGCAGCCCCAGACGATGCCGATCAACATGTAGAGATGGCGCCAGTGGTCGGTATCGATGACATTGCCGATGCCGACATGGCCGAGAATGACGATCCAGGCGATCATCACGTAGGGCTGCCAGGGCCGTTCCTTCAGGAGATTGCGAAAGCCGATATAGATGGTCCAGCAGATCATGCTGACCCAGCAGAAGAAGCCGAGCCAGCCGTAGGTGGTCAGCGTCTTCAGCCAGGTATTGTGCTCGTCCTCGCGAAAGAGTTTGCCGAAGACCAGTGGCCCTATGCCGAGCGGCCGCTCCATGGACATCATGAAGCCGATGCGATGACGTTCGAAACGGCCGAGGTGGCCGCCGTCATAGTCCTGCACGAGTTGGGTACGCGTGGAGAACAGGTCGCTGACCTGATGGAATTGCAGCGCGACGACGAGCAGGACGACCATGAGAATGATCGCGGTCAGCGACATGACAAGGATGCGCAGCCGGAATGCGTTGCTGCGGTGCTTCAGCAGCATACAGAAGATCAGCATCGCCGAGGCGAAGGCAAACAGGGCCCAGGCGGCGCGGGAGAAGGAGAGGAAGATGCCGAAGGCCAGAATGAACAGGCAGATGCCCTTGATCGGCGCCTTCTTCAGATCGCCGATCAAGATACCGTGCATGAGGTATATGCTCGGTGTCACCAGATAGGGACCGAAGACGTTCGGATCCTGGAACGCACCCATCGCGCGGTCGTAGCGGGTGAAGATATCGAAGCCGGGAACGGCGTGGAAATAGCCGAGAATACCGAGGCTCGCCGTGATCAGCGCTGCCACGACCCAGGTATTGAAGATCAGCTTCAGCCGCTTTTCACCGTCCTCGATGATGGCAGCATAGAAGACGGAGCTGAGTGCCAGGAAGGTGGAGACGGCGATATAGACAGGACCGTCGAGATGGTCGCTGGCGTCGAGATTGCGCATCTGCGTGATCGACAGCATGCCGCCGACATTGAAGGCCAGAAACAGGGCCAGAAGCGGCGCGACGCTGCGGGATATCTTCAGCCCGAGAATGAACCAGGTGCCGATGAGAAAGGCGAGCCACAGCTCATAGGGGGCGGGTTCCGCGATCACGAAGCCCGACAGGAACACTCCGAAGGCGACGCCAGCCGTTCCGATCAGCCGTATTGTGGCGAGCTGCGGCTGCGCGACGCGAGACGATGGGAGGTCGATCGCGGTCAATAGGCGTTTTCCGTATTGAGCAGACGGAACGGTGTCAGGAAGAGGATCTTCAGATCGAACGCCAGCGACCAGTTCTCGATGTAATAGAGGTCGTATGCGGTACGGAACTTGATCTTGTCGTCGCTGTCGATTTCGCCCCGCCAACCGTTGATCTGTGCCCAGCCGGTCACGCCGGGCTTGACGCGATGGCGAGCGAAATAACCTTCGACGACATCGGAATAGGTGCGATTGTGGCTGGCGGCGAGCACGGCATGCGGTCGCGGGCCGACGAGCGAGAGATTGCCAAGCAACACGTTGAAGAGCTGCGGCAGCTCATCGATCGAGGTCTTGCGGATGAAGCGTCCGACAGGCGTGACGCGAGGATCGTTCTTGGTGACGGCGTTGCGGGCGGTCGGGTCGCTCATGTGCGTATACATGGAGCGGAACTTCAAGACCTTGATGATCTCGTTGTTGAAGCCGTGGCGCTTCTGCATGAAGAATACGGGCCCTTTCGACGTCGTCTTCACGGCAATCGCCGCGCCGAGCATGATCGGCCAAAGAAGCGTAAGCGCCAGCACGCTGAAGAGGACATCGAAGATGCGCTTGGCGACGCCATCCCAATCGCGGATCGGCTTGTTGAAGATATCGAGCATCGGCACGGCGCCCACATGCGAATAAGCGCGCGGGCGGAAGCGCAGCTTGTTGGCATGCGCAGCAAGCCGAATGTCGACGGGCAGCACCCAGAGCATCTTGAGCAATTGCAGAATGCGTTCTTCGGCGCTGATCGGCAGCGCGATGATCAGCATGTCTATGCGCGTGAGCCGAGCGAACTCGACCAACTCGGAAACCGTGCCCAGCTTCGGATAACCGGCGACCATGACGGGCGAGCGCTTTTCGCCGCGATCATCGAAGATGCCGCAGATGCGTATATCATTGTCAATCTGATGCTCGAGCGCGCGGATCAGCTCCTTGGCCGGCTCGCCGCCGCCGACGATGACGGCGCGTCTTTCCATGACGCCGTTGCGGGCCCAATGACGGATGCCGTATGCGAAGACCAGGCGAGCAACCAAAAGAAACACCGCGCCTGTCGCGAACCAGATGCCGAGAAGGCGGAACGAATAGATATTGTTGACGTCGAACGGGAGGAGGGCAAGGGTCATGACGATGAAGGCCGCTGCCCATGGCCCGAGAATTCGTTGCAGGAAACGCTGCGGCGCACGCAAAATCGGGATCTGGTATGCGTCGGCGACCTGCAGAAAGACGATCGCGAGGCCACTGAGCGCGACGGTCACCACGGCTTTCGAGAGGAAGGGATGACCATCCGTCGTCATTCCAAAGAAGAGGATCGCCAGGCCGACGGCAAGCAGCGACAGGAATTCGAAGAGCCGATATTGCCCTATGATGATGGCCGGCGTCTGATTGCCTTCGCGAAATTGTTCGGCGATCTGCAGCGCATAGGCATTGATTTCGCCGGCCGGACGCTCGCTGCGGGCTTCTTCGGCGCCACGTGTGCGGATTTCGGAAACCTGCTTGCGAATATTGTCCAAGTTAAACTGCTCGGACTTGTCGATGTTGTTCATGGCAATTCATCCGGTCGTTACCGGAATTGGCCTAGCAGATATCAGCTAAAAAACGCTTACACCACTTGCTTGTATTCTAATGTTCTCCGTCTAATCCAAGTATATTATGATACAGGTGCAAAGTATCTCTTGCCATGACGGAGGCTGAAAAGGCCGAGCGGATCGCCGGGATATTCGGCATGTTGCGGCTGCCCCAGCCCGGTTCCGTGATCGCTTCGGCCATGACGCGCGCCAGATCGTCGGCGTCGTCGGGTTCGGCGAGCGCCGCACTATTTTCTCCGAGCGCCTCGGGAATGCCGCCGACGCGCGAAGCGATCACCGTCTTTCCTGCCGCAAGCGCTTCCAGAACGATGTAGGGCATGGCCTCGGCGCGCGAGGGAACGACGACGTTTTGAGACATCGAAAAGGCTTCGTGTACACGCATGGCCGGCAGCATGCCGATACGGTGACCGAGACCCTGCTCGATCATCATGGCGCGGTATCTGTCCCTGTCCGGACCATCGCCGATCATCAGCGCGGATAGTGGCCGGCCGATCCGCCGCTCTGTCTTTGCGAAAGCGTCCATAAACAGATCGGGACCCTTCAGGTCCCGCATCATGCCGATATAGACGAAATGCACGGAGTCCGATCGTGTGGGTATATTGCGAAAATCCCTCTCGCTGATGCCGTTGTAGATCATGACCGAGCGCGTGCGCGGCTTGCCGACTTTCCTTTCGTAGGTGCGGCGCTCGAAATCGCAGATGAAGATCAGACCGTCGGTCAGAAATTCCAGTATCCGCTCCAGGCTGTGCACCAGCATTCCCTGTGGCGAGCTGCGCGAGAAATGCAGGCTGCCGCCATGCGCAGTATAAAGGCGGGCTACGCGATACCTGTTCACCCGCAGGATCGAGCCGAGAACGCGCGCAAGCAGGCCGCCCTTGGCGCCATGCCCGTGCAGCACATCCGGCCGCAAACTCTTGATTTTCTTGTAACCGCGCCAAAGCGTCGTCGCGTCGGAGAGGCTGATTTGACGTCGGATCGGCAGACGGGTCACGCCGAGTGCCAGAAAGGGGGCGATGTCGTCGAACAGCCGGTCCTCATGCTCCCCGCCGGTGAGGCTGTCGCAAAGGATGCCGACTTCATGTCCCGCTTTGCTCTGTTCCTCCGCCAGATCGCGGACGTGGCGGAAGATCCCGCCGACTGGAGACCTGAAGCAATGGAGGATACGGAGCGGTTTTGCCATGATCGGGCGCTGTCAGAACAATCGTTCTCTGACATAGATCGTATCGCCCGCCAGCACCGGATCGGAGATGCCGACGCGCCCGGTCATCACGTGGCCGTTGATCTTGCGCGTGACGTCTGCATTGGCCTGGTTGGCGCGGCTGGAGAAGCCGCCGGCGACCGCTATGGCGTTCTGCACGGTCATACCAGGCACATAGGAATATTGGCCCGGCTGGCCGACCTCGCCCATGATATAGACAGAGCGGTAGCGATCGACATCGATTGTCACGTCGGGATCGCGGATATATCCCTGGCGAAGCTTCTGCGCGATCTGGCCGGAGAGCTGCTGCAACGTCCGGCCGCGGGCAGGGACCTGGCCGATGAGCGGGAAGGCAATATAGCCGGCCTGGTCGACCGTAAAGGTGTTCGTCAGGCCTGGCTGATCGAAGACGGTCACACGCAGGCGGTCGCCGCTATCCAGCGTATATGGCTGAATCGTGGCTTCGCTGAAGGCCTTCGGCGCAGGCTGATAGGTGTTGCAGCCGGTGAGCGCGGCGCTCACGGCAGCCATGCCGAGTGCCAGAACAATCTTTGGCTTTGCGAAGGGCATTTCGCGCTCACAGGAGAGGAAAATCACTGTCGCCGTTATCGATCCGTTAGGGTTAACGGTCGGTAAATAGCCAAGAAAATTCTCTCGCAAATATTAGGCATATCGAAAGCGATGCATGCGAAATACTATTAACGCTTGGGTTACCATAGTCGTTTACGATTAATTTCGGCTTTATATTATGGAGTTCTTGTATATGTCCGGTGTCAACAACACCCAGCAGGATGTGGACATCGATCTCGCGCAGCTCTTTCGCGCCGTATGGCGGCGGCGATTGCGGGTCATTGTCATTACGCTGGCAGGCGCCTGTCTGGCATTTGTCCTCGCCAAGGTGGTTTCGCCGGAGTATCGCAGCGAGACCCGTATTCTGATCGAGCAGCGTGCACCGGCCTTTGCAACGACGACGACCGGCAACGACGCTGGATCGGCACCTCTGCTCGACGAGCTTAACATCGCCAGCCAGGTCCAGATCCTGCAGTCGGCGGATCTGATCAAGCAGGTCATTACCAATCTCAAGCTCCCCGAGCACCCGGAATTCGCCGCAGCCAACAAGAGCTCCGCACTTTCCGATATTTTCGTCATGCTGCATCTGAAGCGCGGTGCTCTCGACAAGGCGCCGGAAGAGCGGATGCTGGATGCCTTCACCAGCCGGCTGCAGGTCTACCAGATCAACAGTTCGCGCGTGATCGGCATAAGCTTCACCTCCCGCGATCCGGATCTTGCTGCCAGCGTGCCGAACGCGATGGCGCAGGTCTATCTCTCGATGCAGAGCGGCGCCAAGCTCGATTCCAATAGCGAGGCGACGCGCTGGCTGGAACCGGAGATCAACAGTCTGCGCGAGAAGGTCAGCGAGGCCGAAAAGAAGGTCGCCGACTACCGCTCGGCCAACGGGCTTCTTCAAACGAGCCAGAACGGCAATTTCGCAACGCAGCAGCTTGGCGATATCTCAGGCCAGCTGGCGCAGGTGCGCGGCGATAAGGCCAATGCCGAAGCGCGGGCCCAGGCGGTGCGCAACGCGCTCGCCAGCGGCCGCTCCACCGACACGCTTGCCGATGTCGCCGGTTCGCAGGCAATCCAGCGGCTGAAAGCGACGGAGTCCAACCTGGAATCGCAGATCTCGGATCTGTCCACGACGCTGATGGATGGCCATCCCAGGCTGAGGAGCCTGCGGGCGCAGCTCGTCGACATCCGCCAGCAGATCAATCGCGAGACCCAGAGGATTCTGGCCAGCATCGAAAACGAAGCCAAGGTGGCGCAGCTGCGCGAGCAGCAACTGCTGGCGCAATCGAACACGCTGAAGGCCGATAGCGCCAGGGCAGGGGAAGACGAGGTCGGCCTCAATGCACTGGAGCGCGAGGCCGCGGCGGAGCGGCAATTGCTGGAAACCTATCTCGCCCGCTATCGCGAGGCTGCTTCCCGCGTGGACAAGAATTCGAGCCCGGCCGATGCCCGCGTGGTTTCGAAGGCGGTCGAGCCGGTCGATCCATATTTCCCGAAGGTCGGCCCGATCGTCGTGGTATCAGCATTGGCGACCTTCATCCTGACCGCCATCGTCATCATGCTGGCGGAACTGTTCAGCGGTCGCGCATTGCGGCCCGTCGGTCGCGACGAGAAGGCTTCGCCGGAAATGCCCGCTCGTCCTCAGCCTGATATCCAGACGGCGCCGGCGCTGGCCATGGTGAAGCGCGCCGATGTGCCGGCAAGCATGCTTTCGGTCCCGGCAGACGAAACCCTGGCGCAGGAGATGGCGGCGTCAGTCGATCCGGAGCTCAAGCCGAAGCCGGCGGTTCAGGAAGTGGAAGACGAGGAGGATTTCTCCATCCAGTCCGTCGCCGACTATCTGATCGCCAACGGCTCCAGGCTGGCGATTGCCATATCCCCGAACGGTGACAGCGGATCCACAGCGACGGTGATGCTGGCACGGACGATTGCGGATGCCGGAAGCCGTATCGTGCTGGTCGACATGACAGGAACGGGTTGCCCGTCCCGGCTCATGGCCGAGCACGACGAACTTTCAGGCGTGACCGACCTGCTGTGCGGCGAGGCCGCCTTTGCGGATACGATCCACCCCGATCGGCTCTCCGACGCCCATCTCGTGCCGCAGGGCATGAGCGACCTTGGTCGTGCGATGCGCGGCGCCGACCGGCTGTCGCTGATCCTTGATGCGCTGGGGTCCGCCTACGACATCGTTCTTGTCGAATGCGGCGCAGCCGATGTTTCCGGCGTCGCGCGACTGACGCGCAGCAAGGATACGGAGATCATTCTCTCCATGCCGGTGCCCGACGAAGGCCAATTCATTGCAGCGATGGCGGAATTCCAGAAGGCTGGCTATGAGCACATCATCCTGATGTCCGGATGGCGCGAGGAGCTCGATCCGGATACGCGGCGCGACGCGGCGTGATCAATCCCTGTCGTTCTCGTCGGCCACAGCCGGACCCGCGCCCCGCCGGGCCCGCAGCCGCTGGATGAAGCCATAGAGCTGCCGGTTGGACTTGATGGCGGCCTTGGCGCGCGTGATGCTTCGTTCTGCCAGAGCCGCTACATGGCCGATGCCGGATATCGGCAGGAACAGATCATGCTGCGTGGTCTCCATCGGACACCAGGAGCGCTTGTAGTTCTGGTCGCCGATGCCGAAATCGAAGAGGGCGACGCCCTCGCGATGCAGACGCTCGATCATCAACCAGAACAGCAACTCGCCGGGGCTCGCCTCGGCAACCAGCGCCTCGTCGATCGAGGCAAACTGGCAGATGACGTGATCGCCCTTGCGAGACAGGGCCGCGACCGCCGCAATGTGCCCCTCATGTTCGCCCTTGAGCCGGAGGGCATGCATCTGCAGCGTGGCATCGACGCCATCATTCCCATGACGCAGCAGCCGGCGCAAAGCGGCTTGCGTCGGCGCATGGGCAAAGACGTCGGGCAAGCCGGCTTCCCGGAAGCGGGTCGCCTTCTGCTCGAAGAACAGGTCGAGCAGCGCATCCTGCTGATCGGGCGCGGCGTTCACATAGTCATAGCCGCCCTTGGCATCGAGGAGACGGCTCTGGTGCTTGAACTTCTTGCGGCGGCGCTTGGCGTTCACCTGTTTCAGGCTCGCCTCGAAACTGCCGAGGAAAGGCAGTTGGAAGGCGTGGTTCTGGTTTTCCACGGCGGGTAGCGAGGCAAGCGGGCTTCTGCGGCCGCGCCAGTCGAGCGGCACGTTGCGCAGGATGACGATATCCGCCTTGCCGCGCAGGGCTTCTGCGACTGCCGTCGTCTGCGCGGACGTCAGGCCCTCGGCGGCGCCCTGCAGAAATTCGGCGGAGAACAGGCCGGTGTTGATGTTGCTATGGCGCGTGCCGATGAATTCGGCGCGGCGCACGCCGCGTTCGTGGATGATCTCCAGCGGCAGGATGAAGGCGGTATGATCTCCAAGCGAGCCGCGAACGATAGCCAGCGGATGCCGAAAGGTCTCCACCCAGGCCGAGCACCAATCATAGCTCTGGTGCAGCGAAGCCAGGTCGTCTCGTTCCAGCGCGCGCCATTCGGCCTCGAGCGCGGCCATGCTTTCGAAGACGTCGATGCGGAAGCCGCCGCCCATAGCCGGCTGCGCTGTAACGGGCATGCTCCGCTCGCCCGTTGCCAAGGCAACGGCCGTGACGGCGATATCCCGTTCTTGCGTCTGCATCCGATCCTCTCCGCTCTGGCGGCGTTCGAACTCAGTCTTGCGGGTCGCGGCTTATTTTTGGCTTAAGATGGGACGATCCGCGCGCATATCCCGTGGATCAGGGTTAGCCTTGCGTAAATTGCCCAATGCAGCGGCTATTGCGGACGCGGCCCGGCCATCCATTTGATGATCCCCATGGCCGGCAGCACCCAGATGATGCCGCTGAACAGGAAGTAGAGGAAATGGACCCAGCCGGGTTGATCTCCGAGCGTGCGCACTGCAACGATCATGGCAACGATCGCATAGATTGCAACCAACAGCACAAGCAGGATCATGCCTATGAATTTGCGCAGGCGAAGGGGCACGGGGTGGTCTCTCCTCTTACGACGACATGCCGCGACGGCATGCCGCAAACTCCCGGGACTTGTTTTGCACGCCCCTATCGGGCAAATCAACAGCCTGATCGAAGGGAGACGTCATGGCTGCCACTAATTTCACGTCGGAACAGGCTATACTGAAGGAAGTGGTCCGCCAGGACCGCAATCGCCGCGCCATCCGCCTCTGGCTTGCCTGTGTGCTGCTGGTTCTCTTCGGCCTGGTGCTGGTGGGCGGTGCGACGCGCCTGACCAATTCCGGCCTGTCGATCACCCAGTGGCAGCCGATCCACGGCGTCATCCCGCCTCTCAATGCCCAGGAATGGCAGGAGGAATTCGACCTCTACAAGCGCATTCCGCAATTCCAGCTCCTGAACAAGGACATGACAGTCGGCGAGTTCAAGGGTATTTTCTGGTGGGAATGGGCACACCGCCTGCTCGCGCGCGCCATCGGCATCATCTTCGGCCTACCCCTGCTGTTCTTCGTCCTGACCGGCCGTGTCGAACGCAAGCTTTGGCTGCCGCTTGCCGGTATCTTTCTGCTCGGAGGCCTGCAGGGCGCGATCGGCTGGTGGATGGTGTCATCGGGCCTGGAGGCGCGCACGGACGTCAGCCAGTATCGCCTCGCCATCCATCTCGTCACCGCCTGTCTGATCTTTGCCGCCTGCATGTGGTTCATGCGCGCGCTGTCGCCGCATTCGAACGAACCGGCGCCGACCCGCTATTCGGCGAAGCTGGCGGGCCTCATTGCCATTATGGCGCTATTTCAGATCTATCTCGGCGCTCTCGTCGCCGGGTTGGATGCCGGCCTGAGTTACAACACCTGGCCGCTCATGGATGGCGCTATAATCCCGGATGGATTGCTCGTACAGTCGCCGGGCTGGATCAATTTCTTCGAAAATCCGAAGACGGTGCAGTTCGTCCATCGCCTCGGCGCCTATGCGCTGTTCATCATCGTCGCCATCAACATGATCATTTCGCTGGGCGCAGCGCCGCAGACGACACATGCACGCCGCTCGGTCGTCCTGTTCCTGCTTGTGCTGATTCAGGCGATACTCGGCATCACCACGCTGCTGCTGCAGGTGCCCCTACACCTGGCATTGGCGCATCAGGCGGGTGCTTTGATCGTCTTTGGTTTCGCGATCGCCAATTGGCGGGGCTTTTATGGCGAATTGCCGCGCCAGACGTCGATCGTCGTGGGAGATTGAGGCGCCTCGCGCCTCAATTCAATCCTTCTTAGCGTGCTGAGGCGACACTTGCCGCCGACGACATCCGCGACACGACTTTCAAGTGCTTGATTTCACCGCGCTTGAAGGCGGCGAGGAAGCGATTGTAATCCTTAAAGACCACGCAGCCATTCGATTCTGCTCGGCCTCCTCTGAGCATGTACGTATGAGCCAGCAAGCCGTCGCGGCCATAGACGCGGGAGCCGCCTGTGGGTGTTAGGCGCAGCGCCTGTACGCCATGGAACGGGCTTTCCCTGTACGTCAGCTTATAAGTCTCAGGCGGCGTCGGGCCGGTATTTTTGCGGTCGACATAACGCGGATTGTCACGCATGTAGCCGAGGCCGGAATGAGCTTCCAGACGCTCGCCGCTCGGCAGATAGACGGTCTTCGCCTCGATGTCGTAGATGGCCGTACCTTCGCCCGGGCTGATGGCGGCAAAGGGATTGAGGAATGGCTTCGTCTTGCGCACGGAGCTGTCGTCCGGATTCGCATAGGCCATGAGACGCGCCGGTGGCTGCGCGGGGGTATCCTTGATGGTTGCCCTGGCGATGGCGGCTGACGCTGGGATATTGGTGCGCTGTACCTCCGGCTCGCGGTCGGGACGGGCCATCGGCACCACGCTCAGCACAGCTTCCGCCATTGCGATATCGGCGTCCTTGGCCGGCAGCGGTGTCGCTTCGGCAATTGCAGGCAGGTTTGCAACGGGGGCTGCCGACGCAACGGCGACCGGCTCCGGAACGGAGTTTGCCGGACCCACCGCCGGTATGGAGGCGGCGGCGTATTTTACTTGGGCCAGTGATTGGACCGCGGCGGCAAAGTTGACCGCGATCACCTTGCGCAGATGGTCGATTGCCTCCGGCGAGGCTGCCACTTCGACACGGCCGCTCTTGATGCTCGCTGCCTCGCTTTGAGCCAGCTTGATCTCGGATGTCTGTTGCGCCAGAGCGTTCGCCAGCTGCAAGCGCACGGCGTCCCGATTGGCGGTCTTCGCCTGAACTGCGTCATCCTTCGTCAGCGCATGGGTTGCCCCGCCCACCGGTGCGTTCGCCGGCGCGCTGCCGAAGCGGCTCCGCTCGTTCAGCGATGCGACCTGGCTGGAGAGGCGGGCAGGGTGCGCCATGTGGCCTTGCGGCACGATGAAGGCGGATGCCCGCGGCGTCAGAAAATCATTGGCTGTGCTGGTCGCGCCGGGGAGGGACAGCACCATCGATTGCGTGGTGATCAGCGTGGCGGCGACCCAGGCGAAGGCCACCACGGCGACGCCGGTGGCCAATGTGCCGGGACGGATGCTGAAGGATTTTTTCCGTCGCGAGGCGTAGCCGAAACGCGAATTGAAGCTACCGAAGCCATCGGTCACAAACGCCATGATACTCGTTATCCAAACTACACAGACACCATGCCGGCTCACAGATGCACACGCGTCTCGACGCGGAACCCGCATCACGACCACCACACTGCCGACTGTCTGGAAGCATGCCGAATTATGGTAACCAATTCCTTTACGCTGGTTCATTCTTGAATATTGATTGAAAATAGCGGTGTCTTCGATGGCCCAATCATCCGGGCCAGCGAAGCGGTTAAGGAATGAATCCGGCCGACAATTGGTCGCGCCGCATCACAGCCGATCACTTTTTTGTGTAGAGGCTGCTAATTTAGCGACAAGGCGGAATTGTGGCCGCAGGCGCTTGGAGACTGTCGAATTGACGGGGATCTCTGCATGACACGAAGGAGCCCGGCCTGATCTATCCTCGACGGGATGATCGGGCCGGGTGCATTGGAGTGTCCGCTTGTAGGCCGGCGTTCGGCGCCTCAGGCGCTCAGCATCAGATCCATATTCTGTACCGCAGCACCCGACGCACCCTTGCCGAGATTGTCGAGCAGCGCCACCAGATTGACCTGGCCGGCGCCCGGCGTACCGAACACGAAGAGCTTCATTGTGTCCTTGCCCGCCAGTTCGACAGCGTTGACGCGCGGCAGGGCACGGCTCTCGTCGAGCGGGACGACCTGAACGATGTCCTGGCCGGCATAATGGGCTGAGAGTGCGGCGTGAATGCTTTCCAGTGTAGCACCCTCAGCCAGATCGCCGAGATACAGCGGCACCTGCACGATCATGCCCTGCGGGAAGCGGCCGACGGATGGCGAGAAGATCGGTGCACGGTCGAGCAGGCCATGGGTCGTCATCTCAGGCACGTGCTTGTGGGTCAGCGACAGGCCGTAAAGGAAGTGCGGAGCGTTGATCGCATCCGGATGATCGGGGTTTTCCATCTGGGCGATCATCTGCTTGCCGCCACCGGTATAGCCTGAAACGGCATTGACCGTCACAGGATAGCCCGCCGGAATGATGCCGGCGGCGCGCAGCGGCCGGATGAGACCGATCGCGCCTGTGGGATAGCAGCCCGGATTGGCGACGAAACGCGCAGCCCTGATCTTGTTGCCCTGATTGCTGTCCATCTCGGCAAAGCCATAGGCCCAATCCGGATGGATACGGAAGGCGGTGGACGTGTCGATGACGCGGACATTGTTGTTGGCCGCGACCATTTTCACCGCTTCCTTCGACGCATCGTCGGGCAGGCAGAGAATGGCGATATCGGCGCTGTTCAGCATGTCCTCGCGCATGGCGGGATTGCGCCGTTCGGCTTCAGGAATGGACAGGAGTTCGACATCACGGCGGTCGGCCATGCGCGTGCGGATCTGCAAGCCCGTGGTTCCGTGTTCGCCATCGATGAAGATCTTCGGTGCCATCTTATTCCTGCTCTTTCAATAGGTTCAGAGTATTTCCGGACTCAGTTTGCCATGGAGTTGATTCAAAATGATAACGGCTGCAATTGTCTGGTCATGATCTTATCCGAAAACCGTTTCACACTTTTCGGGATCATGCCCTAACGTCCAGCCGCACGCCTTTCAGCGTGGAGACCGAGCATATACATCGCTACTGTTGCCCCTGCAATGGCGGTGATATCGGCATGGTCGTAGGCAGGCGACACCTCGACGACATCCGCGCCTCTGATGTCGAGCTGATCCAGGCGTTGAAGCGTCGAGAGGATCTTCGCGCTGGAGGGGCCACCGGCTACCGGCGTTCCCGTACCCGGCGCATAGGCGGGGTCGAGGCAATCGATATCGAAGGTCAGATAGGCGGGTGCGCCCATGGTGTGGGAGATGATCGTCGAGGCGATATCGGCGGCGTTCATGTCTTCCACCTGATGGCCGTAGAGAATCTGGATGCCGAAATCATCAGGCGCATGCGTGCGTATGCCGATCTGGATGGAGCGATCAGGATCGATGAGGCCATCGCGGACAGCGCGGGCGACGAAGGAACCATGGTCGAGCCGTCGGCCGTCATCAAACCATGTGTCCTGATGCGCATCGAACTGCACAAGGGCCAGGGGACCATGCTTGGCCGCATGCGCTTTCAGCAGTGGCCACGTGATGAAATGGTCGCCGCCCAGCGTCAGCATGAAAGCGCCGCTGTCGAGGATCGCCGCGGCCTGCCGCTCGATTGCGGCGGGCGTTTCCTGATGATTGCCGTAATCGAGCAGGCAGTCGCCGTAGTCGATGACGGACATCTCGGCAAAGAGATCGCGATTGAAGGGATATTGCGGGTCATTGTCGAAGATGGCCGAGGCGCGGCGGATCGCCTGCGGCCCGAAGCGCGTTCCCGGCCGGTTGGAGGTCGCGGCATCGAAGGGTATGCCCCAGACCACGGCATCGACCTCTTCGAGCGATTTTGTAAAGCGGCGGCGCATGAAGGATAGCGCGCCGGCAAAGGTCGGGTCGCTGGCGGCCGAGGTCAGGTTTGTCGCGGTAAAGGCATGGTCAATCGACGTGCTCGGCAAGGGCGTCTCCTTTGCTCGCATGGAAATCATAGGCCCGTTCTACCCGCGCTATGCGAACCTTATATTGCTCGTACCAACGCTCGCGCCCGAGCTTCTGCGCTGCCAGATGCGACACGGCATTCTTCCAGGCAAGAATGCTTTCCTCGTCCCGCCAGAAGGAGATGGTGATGCCGAAGCCGTCGGCGCCCCGCGCGCTCTCGAGCCCGAGACAGCCGTCCTGCGCCAGTGCGAGCGTCTCCATGCGTTCGCCCATGGCTCCATAGCCGTTGTCTCCCGGCGTGCGGATGGAGGAAAAGGAAACGATGTAATAGGGCGGCTGCGGCGTATCCGCGAAATGCGATGGTCTGTCTATGCTCATGGCGTGCCTCTTGGGGCGAACGGGATTCGCGAGCTTCGGTGTGAATCGCGAGGGAGCGGGCCTCGAACGCCTATTTGCCCGATCTGGCCGTGCATTGATATTCCTTTTTCACGCAGGCGATTTGCGGCGTGGAGCAATCGGCGCGACCATCGGTCACAACGCAGTAGGAACAGCTATCGGTGAACTCGCGGCAATCGGAGTTTGCCTGAAGAAAGTCCTTCATGCTCTGCATTTCCGCCGCTTTGTCTGGCGGCGATGCCTGTCCGGCATCGTCGCAAAGGGCTGGCGATATGCCGGCAAACACGAACAAGATGGGCAAAGCGAATCTGAGCATGTGTGCACTCCTCATGAAGAAGGCCCGAGTATGCCATCGGAGGCATGACTTGCCTCGACAGATATGCACTTTTGCCGTGCACGTGTAAAAACAAAAAAAAGGCCGGGTTCGCACCCAGCCTTTCCAAATTCCGATCTCAGGTAAGCGATTAACGCTTGGAGAACTGGAACGAACGACGTGCCTTCGCACGGCCGTACTTCTTGCGTTCGACGACGCGGCTGTCGCGGGTCAGGAAGCCGCCCTTCTTCAGGACCGGGCGCAGGCCGGGTTCGAAGTAGGTGAGCGCCTTGGACAGGCCGTGACGAACGGCGCCGGCCTGGCCGGAGAGACCACCGCCGGCAACGGTTGCGATGATGTCGAACTGGCCGTCACGAGCAGCGGCGAAGATCGGCTGGCGCAGGATCATCTGCAGAACCGGACGGGCGAAATAGGCCGTGTAGTCCTTGCCGTTGACGATGATCTTGCCCGAGCCGGCCTTGAGCCATACACGAGCGACAGCGTCCTTGCGCTTGCCGGTCGCGTAGGAGCGACCGAGCGAGTCAACCTTGCGGACGTGAACGGGAGCAGCTGCTTCCGATACCGTGCCGAGATCCTTCAGGGAAGAGAGATCAGCCATTATCAGGCGCTCCTTACGTTCTTCTTGTTGAGCTTGGCCACGTCGAGAACGACTGGCTGCTGGGCTTCATGGGGATGGTTCGAGCCGGCGTAGACGCGCAGGTTCTTCATCTGGCGACGGCCGAGCGGGCCGCGGGGAACCATGCGCTCGACAGCCTTTTCGACGACGCGCTCCGGGAAGCGGCCTTCGATGATCTGACGAGCCGTACGCTCCTTGATGCCGCCGGCATAACCGGTGTGCCAGTAGTAAACCTTGTCTTCGTACTTCTTGCCGGTGAAAACGATCTTGTCGGCATTGATGACGATGACGTTGTCGCCGTCGTCGACGTGCGGCGTGAAGGTAGCCTTATGCTTGCCACGCAGACGCATTGCGATGATAGAAGCGAGACGACCAACGACGAGCCCTTCGGCGTCGATGAGAATCCACTTCTTCTCCACCTCTGCAGGCTTCTGGGAGAAGGTTGCCATGTCGAATACTCTCTTTTAGGACCCCGGACCCGAAGGCGTCAGGGCGTTTCTTGTTGCTTGATTTGGCGTGTAAACGCACGCCAAAAAGAAAGCAGCCCGGAAAGGCTGCGATCTGTGGCGGCTTATAAAGCGAACTGATGCCAACGTCAACATATCGAAATTTGGCGGCTGCAAAAATAAATAAGTGAAATCAACTAGTTACATATGCGGTATAATTATACCTCATACAGAGAGCGTCAGCCCAGCCGCAAAACCAGGACGCCGGCGGCGATAATCGCGCCAGCGACGTAACGCCAGATGCTCGAGCGCTCCTTCAAAACGACGACTGAGATGACCAGCGCGAAGAGGATCGACGTCTCGCGCAGGGCGGCAACCATGGCGACCGGAGCCTTGGTCATCGCCCATAAGGCAAGCCCGTACGAGATGATCGAACCGCCGCCGCCGATAAGCCCGCGCCACCAATTGTAGCGGATGTGGGCGGCGACGGCATTGACGCCGCGCTGCGAGATTGCCCATGCAAACAGAAGGACCGGCGGCAGGAGCGACATCCACAGCGTATAGGATATGGAATTGCCGGATATCCGCGCGCCGATGCCGTCGACATAGGTATAGGTCGCGATGACAGCGGCGTTGGCAAGCGCCAGCACGATCGCGCGGCTGCTGCCTTTTCGTGCCTCGAAGGCAAGCGTCAATATCCCGGCGCAGATGGTCATCGTGCCGATCAGGGCGCCACCCGAAAGCGTCTCCTTGAGAATGAAGCTGCTTGTGGAAACGATGATCAACGGGGCGACACCCCGCATCAGCGGATAGACGAGGCCGATGTCGCCGGCGCGGTAGGCCGCCGCAACAAGCTGGAAATAAGCGAACTGGAGGATCGCCGAAGCGCCGATGAACGGCCAGGCCGCGGAGGCCGGTAGCGGCAGGAACGGCAGCAAGGGCAGGGCCGCAACCGCGCCACCAGCCGAAACCAGTGCGGCATCCAGCGACTTATCGGTTCCCGCCTTGATAATCGCATTCCATGTCGCGTGCAGTAAGGCACCGAATAGGACAAGAGCGATGACGTCGAAAGACACAGGAACCTCTGAAATGAACGCTGGCCGACAAAAGCTTGATGTTTTGTGGGAAGGTGACTGCCATTTGACCCGTAATACGACAAAAAGCAACGGGATGTTCTAGTCGCAAACATGCCGCCGCACGTTCAGATGGCGGGTTGTCGAGGTCAGTAAATGGGTTCGCCGTATGTTCCGACGCATGCCTATAAAATTAGATATTACCAATTTATTGGAGTGTGAGGCGCGAACAAGTATCACATGCCATATGAACGCAAGGGTAGAATTAGGCCAGCCTTACTCGAAGAGACATCACATTGCATCGTTGAAAAAAATGACTACACAATCTGTTAGTGCAGCCATGACCCGATGGAGCGGCCGTTAACGCTGACCGATCCTGCTGCAACGCAAAATATTGTGGATAAAATTGCAGATATCGAAGAATATTACAGAGATTGGCGTTGGCAACGGTATAAATCTTTGAAAAAGCGGGTTATGGTTTCAGGTATAAAACTCCTGATGCAATGTTTCCTGCGGTATAGGTCGGCGAAGAACCAAAAAATATTCTGTGGAAAATTAATGAATTTGCATATATTGCGTGTTCGC
This sequence comes from Rhizobium sp. SG570, assembly GCF_012275345.1. NCBI lineage: Bacteria > Pseudomonadati > Pseudomonadota > Alphaproteobacteria > Hyphomicrobiales > Rhizobiaceae > Rhizobium > Rhizobium sp. SG570. The sequence continues at coordinate 257,819 of NZ_JAAZQI010000002.1, forward strand.
AATCGGTTCTCATTTTCGGTCTTCTTTTATAAGACTTTACTAATTGAATATGAATGAATAGTGAACAGAAGTTGTATTTCATGAGAACGTGCTGGAGTTGACCGGGGTAAAGCGGGTGAAAGCGCTTTGGAACACACTCCCAATTGAGGCGCATCAATGCGCTATCGCAGACTGCCATGGCGGCAGCGCGCTATACTTAAGGCAATCAAGGGTCGTGCCCGTCTGTGTGATCGAAAACGGTTGTATTCAATCACCAGCCCTGGCTGATGATGATCAGCGCCGGAAAATCAATTCATCGTCATCGAGATCAGTGGTCGGCCGACACGTATAGACAGGGCAGGAGGCGCGATCCTTCGTCGGCAGATAATCCTGATAGGCATAGTAGCCGAGGTCGCACGCATCGCTGTTGACGACGTAGCGATCGTAAAGCGTCATGTTGGGTGTTCTTTTGGCCGGATAGCGCATGATCACCGCGCGCTCGCGACTGATGGTCGCCCTGGCTTCGGCGCAGGTCATGGACATGGAGTTATATCGCGAAATCGCCATCGCCGGCGAGGCTGCCGATGTGATCAGCAGGCCCAGGAGTACGATCTTTTTCATCGGGTTAATCCTCCCTGAAGTTGTTATAATGTAATATATACGTGGAAACTGCCGCCGCGGTTTCTATATCTGTGGCGAAAACGCAAGTGTGATCGAGTTGGGAGGCTTGGTGATGAACCATAATAATTATGATGATTCCTATATTGCTGACATCCTTCTATCCGTAAGGACCATCGCGCTCGTCGGCGCTTCGCCCAATCCGGCGCGGCCGAGCAATGGCGTCATGGCCTATCTGCTGAACAGGGGTTATCGTGTCATTCCGGTCAACCCCGGGCAAGCCGGCAAGGAAATCCTCGGGCAGTGGGTCTATGCGCATCTGTCCGATATTCCCGAGCCGGTGGACATGGTCGATGTTTTCCGGGCGCCCGAATATCTGCGCGCGGTGGTCGAGGAGACCATCATGATTGAGCCAAGGCCGCCTGTCATCTGGGGCCAGCTCGGCGTGCGCGATGACGCGGCGGCGGCTAGAGCCGAGGCCGCGGGCGTCAGGGTCGTCATGGACCGCTGCCCGGCCATCGAATATCCGCGTCTGGTTGCCTGACCGGACGGGAAGCGCAGTTGCGGGCATGTGGCCGTTTATCGCGCGATCCGGCTGAAAGCGGGCACGTTTTTCCCGCGGGCCGGAAAGTGCAGCAAAGTTCGCGGTTAACTTTCATACGCCAGGCGCTATGATTTCCCCGTCACAGATAAAACTGGCGGGAGGAAAAATCATGCCGACGAACAATCCGGGTTTCGACACGCTGGCCGTCCACGCAGGCGCGCAGCCGGATCCGACGACGGGCGCTCGCGCCACGCCGATCTATCAGACGACATCTTTCGTCTTCCAGGATGCCGATCATGCTGCGGCACTCTTCGGGCTGCAGCAGTTCGGCAATATCTATACGCGCATCATGAACCCGACACAGGCCGTGCTCGAGGAGCGGGTGGCCGCTCTGGAAGGCGGAACGGCGGGACTTGCGGTCGCTTCGGGTCATGCCGCCCAGATGCTCGTCTTCCACACCATCATGCGGCCGGGCGACAATTTCGTCGCCGCCAAGAGGCTTTACGGCGGCTCCATCAATCAGTTCGGCAATTCCTTCAAGAATTTCGATTGGCGGGTGCGTTGGGCCGATTCAGCCGATCCCTCCACCTTCGAAGCCCAGATCGATGACCACACGCGCGCCATCTTCATCGAGAGCCTCGCCAATCCCGGCGGCACCTTCGTCGATATCGACGCGATCGCCGCCGTTGCCCACAGGCATGGTCTGCCGCTGATCGTCGACAACACCATGGCAAGTCCCTATCTCATCCGGCCATTGGAACATGGCGCCGACATCGTCGTGCACTCGCTGACGAAATTCCTCGGCGGACACGGCAATTCCATGGGTGGTGTCATCATCGATGGCGGCACCTTCGATTGGTCGGCTTCCGGCAACTATCCGATGCTGTCGGCGCCGAGGCCGGAATATAATGGTGTCGTGCTGCACGCGACGTTCGGCAATTTTGCCTTCGCCATTGCGTGCCGCGTCCTCGGTCTGCGCGATCTCGGCCCGGCAATCTCGCCGTTCAACGCCTTCCTCATTCTGACTGGCATCGAGACGCTGCCGCTGCGCATGCAGCGCCATTCCGACAATGCGCTTGCCGTCGCGCGGTGGCTGAAGGAGCAGGAGAAGGTGGCCTGGGTGAACTATGCCGGGCTCGAGGATGATCCGAACCATGCTCTGCAGCAGCGCTACTCGCCGAAGGGGGCGGGATCGGTCTTCACCTTCGGACTGAAAGGCGGCTATGAAGCGGGCAAGGGACTGGTGGAGGGACTGGAACTCTTCTCGCATCTCGCCAACATCGGCGACACGCGCTCTCTGGTTATCCATCCCGCCTCGACGACGCACAAGCAGTTGACCGACGAACAGAAGGTCGCCGCCGGCGCCGGCCCCGATGTGGTGCGTCTGTCGGTGGGCATCGAAGACGTCAAGGACATCATCGCCGACCTAGAGCAGGCACTGGCGAAAGTCTGAGGGCCGCGTCTATAAAGGGCTGAAAAAGCCTGCCGGCTATCTTTGATGGGTCGTCGTTTCGTGCTTGTCTCGGTCCCGCGATCGCAAGGCAGCGACAGTGGACTGCTGCGGCTTTGCCGCCGAAGCGCATCGACAGGAGGCATTTGTGACGGCATATCTGCGATTGAATATCGATGGCGTCGAGCCGGAGACCGGCGCGCCCGCCGCAGATCGGCTCGTCTCGGGAACTCCGAGCTTTCGCACCTGGAACCTCGATGAGGCCGATGGCGGCCTTTACGCGGGTATCTGGGAGGCGTCGCCGGGCAAATGGAAAATCGTCTATGACGAGTGGGAGTACTTTCATATCCTCTCCGGCTATTCGGTGGTAACTGCAGAGAACGGCGAGGCTTTTCATTTGCGCGCCGGCGACCGCATGATCTTGAGGCCCGGCTTCAAGGGGACGTGGGAAGTCATTGAAACGACTCGCAAGGACTATGTGATCCGTCTCTGAAAGCCCCCTGAATCAAAACAAGGAGGCCGATGTTTTCCGCCGAACGGCAAGCTTTTCCATGTGCTTTCGGGATAGCCACTATCATTGCTGCAGGTTGTGTCACTGGCGCTTCATTAAACTGTCATCAAACTGAAACAATGCGTCTTTAGAGCCATCCTTGTCGCCAGGAGATTGAGGTGGGGAGGTCATCTATAATGAGTACCCCGTGCCGGTCTTCTGCTCGCCATCCTTTTGTTCACTTGAGGAAGTGAGTCTACTATGCTTAATCTGAAACTCCGTTCCCTTTGCCTGACCGCTGGCCTGGTTGTCACCATGGCCGCTTCGGCTATGGCTGCCGACATCACGGGCGCCGGCTCGAGCTTCATCGCGCCGGTTCTGTCCAAGTGGGCCGAGGGCTATAAGGCTGCGACGAACAATGTCGTCAACTACCAGTCCGTCGGTTCGGGCGCCGGCATCAAGCAGCTCCTCGACAAGACCATCGTATTCGGCGCTTCGGACAAGCCGATGAGCGACGCTGATCTCGAGAAGAACGGCATTGCCCAGTTCCCGATGATCTCCGGCGGCATCGTCGTTTCCTATAACGTTGCTGGCGTAAAGCCGGGCGAACTCGTTCTCGACGGCAAGACGCTGGCCGATATCTTCCTCGGCAAGATCGCCAAGTGGGACGATGCGGCCATCAAGGCCCTCAACCCCGACATTAAGCTGCCTTCCGGGCCGATCTCCGTCGTTTATCGCGCCGACAGCTCGGGCACGACCTTCAACTTCACCGACTACCTGGCGAAGGTTTCGCCGGAGTGGAAGGAAAAGGTTGGTTCGAACACGGCGGTCGAATGGCCGGTCGGCTTCGGCGCCAAGGGTTCCGAAGGCGTTTCCACCACTGTCAACCAGACAGCTGGTTCGATCTCTTACGTTGAATATTCCTACGTCGTCGCCAACCACATCGGTTTCGCGAAGATGAAGAATGCGGCCGGCAAGGTTATCGAGCCGAGCCTCGACACATTCAAGGCTGCAGCTTCCAACGCCGATTGGGCCCATGCCAAGAACTTCAACCTGATCATCACCAATCAGCCGGGCGACAAGAGCTGGCCGATTGCAGCTTCGACCTGGGTTCTGCTCTACAAGAAGCCGGCCGATCCTGCTCAGAACGAAGCAGCGCTGAAGTTCTTCAAGTGGTCCTATGAAAAGGGCCAGAAGGACGCGACCGACCTGTCCTATCTTCCGGTTCCGGAAACTGTTGCCAAGGTTGTCGAAGAGTCCTGGAAGAAGGACTTTGGCACGAAGTAATTTGTGCTGGATGAGAGTGCGGCGGACAGGGTTTGGCCCTGTCCGCCTTTCGTGACAGGACAAGGGGAAATCGATGGCTGACGCGACTCAGACGGCTGGCTTCCAGGCATTGGATACCACCGCCATCACGAGAAAATTCCGGAGACAGGACCGGATTTTCTATTTTATGACGCTTTGCTCGGCTGCTCTTGTCGTGCTTCTGCTGCTGGCAATCATTGTGGTTCTTGTCATCGATGCCTTGCCAACCTTCCAGGCCTTCGGGTTTTCGTTCCTCTGGGGCACGAAGTGGAGCGCTCCCGCCGATATCTATGGTGCTGTGCCTGCGGTGGTCGGTACGCTGGTGAGTTCGTTCATCGCCATGCTGATTGCCATTCCCCTGGGCATCGGCATCGCCATCTTCCTCACGGAACTTTGCCCCGGCAGCCTGCGGCGTCCGATCAGTACGGCCATCGAGCTTCTGGCCGGTGTTCCATCCATTATCTACGGCATCGTCGGTCTGTTCATTCTCGTGCCGCTGATGCAGACCTATATCCTGCCCTTCCTTATGATGACGGTCGGCCAGGTGCCGTTGATCGGCCTGCTGTTCCAGCCGCCGGCGCCGGGCGTCGGCCTGTTGACGGCAAGCCTCGTGCTGGCCGTCATGATCCTGCCGTTCATCACCGCGATCTCCCGCGATGTGTTCACCACCGTGCCGCCGATGCTGCGTGAATCCGCTTACGGCATGGGCATGACCACATGGGAAGTGGCTCGCCACATCCTGATCCCCTATACACGTCGCGGCCTCGTAGGCGGCATCATGCTCGGCCTCGGTCGTGCGCTTGGCGAAACCATGGCCGTCACTTTCGTGATAGGCTCGGTGAGCCGTCTGCAATCGTCGATCATTTCGCCGTCCACCACCATTTCCGCCCAGATCGCGAACAACTTCGGCGATGCCGACGGTCTGCAATTGTCGAGCCTGATTGCGCTCGGCCTGCTCCTGTTCGTCCTTTCCTTCTGCGTGCTTGCGGCGGCGCGGTGGATGATCGGCCGCGGCGACTCGCTCTGAGGAAAAAACCCATGGACAATGCAATTCGTCAGAACCTCGTGTCGAGGCGTTATGGGAAGAACCGGGTGATGATGGTCTTGTGCTTCATCGCGGCCGTCCTCGGCATATTCTTTCTGAGCGTAATCCTTGCGACCCTCCTTTATCGCGGTGTATCGGCGCTCAGCCTCGACGTGTTCACCATGTCGATCCCGGCCCAGGGCTCGCGTGGTGGTCTGATCAACGCAATCTACGGCACCGTGCTGGTCACGGGCCTCGCCATCGTGATTGCTGCGCCGATCGGCATTCTCGCCGCCACCTATCTGGTGGAATATGCCAACGGCAGCAAACTTGCCGAGGCTGCCAAGTTCCTCAACGACATCTTGCTGTCAGCACCCTCGATCATCATCGGCGTGTTCGTCTACGGCGCGGTGGTCGTGCCCATGCACGGCAACTCTGCCATCGCCGGCATCCTTGCGCTGGCGCTGATCGCCCTTCCGGTCGTCAACCGCACGACACAGGACATGCTGTTGCTGGTGCCAAACGCGCTTCGCGAGGCGACCGCCGCGCTCGGCGCGCCGCGCTGGAAGTCCATGATGATGGTGGTCTACCGTTCCGCCTGGACGGGCATCCTCACCGGCATCCTGCTGGCCGTCGCCCGCATCAGCGGCGAAACCGCACCGCTTCTCTTTACGGCCGGTTACAGCAAATTCATGAATGCAGACCTGACCGGTCCAATCGCCACGCTGCCGGTTGCCATCAACACGCTCGCCGCCGATGCAGGCGAGGATCTCAAACAACTGGCCTGGGCCGGTGCATTGATCATCACTGTTGCCATCCTTGCCCTCAACATCCTTGCCCGTGTCTTGAGTGGTCGTCGCCAATGACGCAGCCGCCGAACGATAGGAATGAAACCATGAACATGAGCGACAACAATTTCCAGAGCGTCAACGCACAGCCGGGGAAGGACGCCGTTTCTCAGTCGGATCTCGGCATGCTCGCGAAACTTCAGGTGAAGAACCTCGATTTCACCTATCAGAACGGCCATCGCGTTCTGAAGGGTGTGAATATGGACATCCGCAAAAATGCGGTCACTGCCTTCATCGGCCCTTCGGGTTGCGGCAAATCCACGCTGCTGCGCACCTTCAACCGGATGTATGACCTCTATCCGGGCCAGACGGTTTCGGGCGAGATCCTGCTGGACGGCCGCAATATTCTCACCAAGGACGTCGATCTGAACGATTTGCGCGCCAAGGTCGGCATGGTGTTCCAGAAGCCAACGCCGTTCCCGATGTCGATCTATGAAAACGTCGCTTTCGGCATCCGGCTCTATGAGAAGATTTCCAAGGCGGAGATGGACGTGCGCGTCGAAGCGGCGCTGACGGAAACGGCGTTGTGGAGCGAAGTGAAGGAAAAGCTGCACCAGAGCGGACTTGGCCTTTCCGGCGGCCAGCAGCAGCGTCTCTGCATCGCCCGCGCCATCGCGCTACGCCCGGAAGTCTTGCTTCTGGACGAGCCGACTTCGGCTCTCGATCCGATCTCCACGGCCAAGGTCGAAGAACTGGTGTCGCAGCTGAAGGGCGATTTCACGATCGTCATCGTCACGCACAATATGCAGCAGGCGAGCCGCATCTCCGATAGTACCGCCTTCATGTATCTCGGCGACCTGATCGAATACGGCCCGACCGAGCAGATCTTCCAGGCGCCGAAGGTGAAGCGCACGGAAGACTACATCACCGGTCGTTACGGCTGATACGGTCCGGGCATCGCCTGAACCCAAGATTTAAGATGGCGCGCCGGTCGGACGCGCCATTTTGCATTTTAGCCATGACGTGAATTTTGCCGGTTGCCGCGCCGCGGGCTGCGAAAACCCGCCTTTGGCGGGCGGCTCGAACTCACCAGGTCAGTTCGAGCTTGTCCAGGCCGTGGAATTGGTAGACGTCCTTGACCTCGGGCGTCCTCTTGAGCTTCAACCCAGGCAAGCGCTCGAAGAGGATCGGCAGCACGACGTTCAATTCCAACCGGGCCAGCGGCGCGCCGATGCAGAAATGGATACCCGCGCCGAACGACAGGATGGGTGCTTCGTTGCGGTCGGGCTTGAAGGTGAGGGGATCGGAAAATTTCGTCGGATCCAGATTGGCGGCTGCAAGGATCATCGCCACCTTGTCGCCGCGCTGAAAGGAGATCCCGTCGATTTCCGTCGGCTCCAGGCACCAGCGGTCGAAGATGTGCACGGGCGCGCAGATGCGCAGCGTCTCTTCCACCGTTCGTTCCGTCGTCGCCTCGTCCTTGAAGAGCTCGGCCGGCGAATAATCGCTTTCCAGAATGACGCGCACGGAATTGCCGATCTGATGCACCGTCGCTTCATGGCCGGCATTGAGCAGCACGATCGTCGTCGACACCAGTTCGTCTTCGGTCAGATACTGACCCTTGTGCTCGGTGGTGATCATGTGCGTCAAAAGATCGTCGCGCGGATTGGCGCGGCGCTCGCGGATGACGGTTTTCACATAGTCGGCGAATTCCTTGGCGGCCTGATCCGCCGCGTCTTCGTCGGCAGCCGTACGGCCGAACATGTACATGCGGACGTAGGCGTGGGACCACTTCAGCAGCTGTGGCCCCATTTCTTCCGGTATGCCGATCATCCGCGCGATCATGGTGACGGGAATGACGTCGGCAAAGGCCGACAGAAGCTCGACTTCACCGTCCTTCTCGAAGCCGTCGATCAGGCGGGTGGCCAACTCGGCCAGTTCCGGTTTCATCTTCTCGACATGGCGGGACACGAAGGCGCGGTTGACGAGGGTGCGCAGACGCGTGTGCTCGGGTGGTTCGATTTCGAGGAGCGAGTACTGTTCGGCAAGATCGAAATTCTTCAGATGCGGCAGAGGTGCCGGCATGCCGAGCTCTTCACGCGTGGCGATGTGCAGGATCTGGCGGCCGAAGCGGCGGTCGCGCAGCAGCCCGTTCACATGGTCATAGCCTATGAAATACCATTGTTTCTGCTCCTCCCAGTAAAAGGTGGGACATTGAGCATGCAAGGCGGCGTAGACCGCATTGGGATTCGTATAGAAGGCGGGATCGCGGGCGTCGAGAGAGACGCGGCGGGCCACCGAATCGATGGAGAGGAGAGAAGATGTGGTCATGATGACAAGGATTATCGGAATAAATCGCGCCGGAAAAGCCCGTCACATGCCGGCGAGCTTGCCCATGCGTCGCAGGGCGTGAATCTGGTCATCGAGTGTCGGAACCAGTTCGCCGCCATCTGTGTCTGGCGGCGCGTCGACCGTCTTTGCGATTTCCATTTCGTCGAAGACGATGATGCAATTGCGGCCTGCGCGCTTGGCGGCGTAGAGCGCGCGGTCGGCGGAGGAGACGAGCCGATCCCAGCTGACGGTGTCACGCGGCATGATTGCCACGCCGATGCTGACCGTCGCCGGCACCAGGGAACGACCCGCGAGCAGCGGGACGCGGCAGAAATCGGCGCGGATCGTTTCCGCCAGCGCCTCGGCCTGTGCCTGATCGTCTATGGGGACGAAGGCGACGAATTCCTCGCCGCCCATGCGGCCGAACGCGCCGCCGCGCGGCACGAACTGGTGGGCGATGCGTGCAAATTCGATGAGAACGAGATCGCCCGTCTGGTGTCCGTAACGATCGTTGATCGTCTTGAAGTGGTCGAGATCGAACAACAGCGCGGCGAGCTTTTGCGGCTGCCGTTGTCCCTCTCCAGCAAGAATCTCGTAGCTGTCTTGAAGGCCGCGGCGGTTCAAAACGCCGGTCAGCGTATCGGTGATGGAAATTGCCCGCCAACGACGCTCCGCGCGCTCCATCAGCAACTTGCCCATCAATGCGACAGCGACCGTGATGAACAGCGCATCGCCGAGCGCCACATAGCCACGATAGATTAAGGCCTCTTCCTGCGTGGGAGCGAACAGTGCCATCCCGACGGAGGACACGAAGCAAAGGCAGGCTAGAGCCATGAACACAAAGCCTAACTGGCCGCGCGCCTGTTCCCGCCGACCTTCGGCGGGGCGGACCGCACAGGCGAGCAATGTCGCGCCGACCGCGCCGGCCAGGTCATGGACGATGATGCGATTGACGAAGCTGTCATTGACCCATGGCAGGCTGACGCCGACCAGCCAGATGACGGGTGGCAGCAGGGCCGACCATTCGAGCTTGCGCTTGTCGAGCCATCGAAAGCCGGCAATCCAGGCGCTTTCGCCAAGCAGCGCGATCGCATTGCCGATCTCGACCGACAATATGTCGGGAATGAAACCGCGGGCCGCCACCAGCGCAAATCCAATCGCATTCACGATAAAGCCCAGCGCCCACATCAGATAGGCGGGCGATCGGCGATCGTGCCACCAGGCAAGAAGAAATACGGCCGCCAGGGTGATGGCTTCCGAGCACCAGATGATCAACCCTGTGGTCATGTTAAGCACGATCAGCATTTCTCCTTGCCAGGGCCAACCCGTCGGCGCGAAAGAGCGGACGGTTCCTGCGACTGGTCTATCCTTGCCGAATAAGATGGTAAGTTCCTTAAGTGTCTTGGTAAATTTTGGCCGTTTCCGCCGCCTGCACCGTACCGGCACCGTCCTTTATGCTTCCTTCACCCTGCGGTCGGGAAAAGCGGTGAATTGCGCATGGCACGACACCCGGCCGGTTGGCATTGCGAAAGCGGCGATTAGAAATGCTTTGTCAACGCTTCCTAGGGCATTAGTGCTTTTTGAGGTTATGCTTTCGTGCGTCTTGAAGTGCAGGGCAGTGACACTCTATGTAGGGGTAACGGATTTTATTCGATTCCCGGCGCTTTTGCCGCCGGGGCAAGCTTGGTAAAGGACGCACATGAGAAATCCAGTCGATACAGCTATGGCTCTGGTGCCGATGGTTGTTGAACAGACCAACCGTGGGGAACGGTCTTACGACATCTATTCCCGCCTGCTGAAGGAACGTATCATCTTCCTGACCGGGCCTGTCGAAGACCATATGGCCACGTTGGTTTGCGCCCAGCTTCTCTTCCTCGAGGCGGAAAACCCGAAGAAGGAAATTGCGCTCTACATCAATTCGCCGGGCGGCGTCGTGACTGCCGGCATGGCGATATATGACACGATGCAGTTCATCAAGCCGGCCGTTTCGACGCTGTGCATCGGCCAGGCAGCCTCGATGGGTTCGCTGCTGCTTGCCGCCGGCGACAAGGATATGCGCTTCGCCACGCCGAATTCCCGCATCATGGTTCACCAGCCGTCCGGCGGTTTCCAGGGGCAGGCTTCGGACATCGAACGTCATGCGCGCGACATCATCAAGATGAAGCGTCGCCTGAACGAAGTTTACGTGAAGCATTGCGGCCGGACATATGAAGAAGTCGAGCAGACGCTCGATCGTGACCATTTCATGTCCTCCGATGAGGCAAAGGAATGGGGTCTGATCGACAAGGTGCTGACGTCGCGTACCGAAATGGAAGGTGAAGCCGCCTCTTGATTATCCTTGAGGTGGTGGCTTCCTCGCCACAGTTCTATCCCATTTGTGATCGAATAGGGGTTTAATGTGGAACGGAACGCGGTAATAGTAGGCATTCGTGCTATGTAGCGTTTTTATGACATAGCATTCGGGCATTCGAGGGGGATCGTTGCCACGCAGTTCCGTTTGTCGGGCCTGCGTTCAGTACCCTGAAGGGCGCCGCGATCTGCTAATAACGAGGTGCAGGTCCGGCGGATGCATAGAGTGGACCGCGATTTCAACTTGGAAATTGACGGCGTGCTGGAAGGAAAGTGATATGAGCAAAGTCAGCGGCAGCAACGGCGGCGACTCGAAGAACACGCTTTATTGTTCGTTCTGCGGTAAGAGCCAGCATGAAGTCCGGAAGCTGATTGCCGGACCGACCGTCTTCATCTGCGATGAATGCGTTGAACTATGCATGGACATTATCCGCGAGGAAAACAAATCCTCGATGGTTAAGTCGCGTGACGGCGTTCCGACACCGCAGGACATCATCAAGGTTCTTGATGAATACGTTATCGGCCAGAGGCAGGCGAAGAAGATCCTGTCCGTGGCCGTTCACAACCATTACAAGCGCCTCGCACATGCGTCCAAGAACGGCGATGTCGAGCTGGCGAAGTCGAACATCATGCTTGTCGGTCCGACCGGTTGCGGCAAGACCTATCTGGCTCAGACGCTCGCCCGCATCATCGACGTGCCCTTCACTATGGCCGACGCGACCACGCTGACGGAAGCAGGCTATGTCGGCGAGGACGTGGAGAACATCATTCTCAAGCTGCTGCAGGCTGCCGACTACAACGTCGAGCGCGCCCAGCGCGGCATCGTCTACATCGACGAAGTCGACAAGATTTCCCGCAAGTCGGACAATCCGTCGATCACCCGCGATGTATCGGGCGAGGGTGTGCAGCAGGCATTGCTGAAGATCATGGAAGGCACGGTCGCTTCGGTTCCTCCCCAGGGTGGACGCAAGCATCCGCAGCAGGAATTCCTGCAGGTCGACACGACCAACATCCTGTTCATCTGCGGCGGTGCCTTTGCCGGTCTCGACAAGATCATCTCCGCCCGTGGCGAGAAGACCTCGATCGGCTTTGGCGCTGCTGTCAAGGCGCCGGACGATCGCCGCGTCGGCGAAGTGCTGCGCGAGCTGGAACCGGAAGATCTGGTCAAGTTCGGCCTGATCCCGGAATTCATCGGCCGTCTGCCCGTGCTGGCGACGCTGGAAGACCTGGATGAGGACGCGCTCATCCAGATCCTGTCCGAGCCCAAGAACGCGCTCGTCAAGCAGTACCAGCGCCTGTTCGAGATGGAAGACGTTGAACTGACCTTCCACGAGGACGCATTGCGCGAGATTGCCAAGAGGGCGATCGTGCGCAAGACCGGCGCGCGTGGTCTGCGCTCGATCATGGAGAAGATCTTGCTCGATACCATGTTCGATCTGCCGGCTCTGGAAGGCGTCCGCGAGGTGGTCATTTCCGAGGAAGTGGTCCGCGGATCGGCCCGCCCGCTCTACATCTATGCAGATCGGCAGGAGGAAAAGGCCAACGCGACGGCCTAACGATCCGATTTGTGTTCGTGAATCAGGGGCTCGTTGTCGACGGGCCCCTTTCTATTTGAAAAATCGTGCAGTTTGCTGATAAAGTCTGGGATAAGCGTGTGGGACCGCCGCCAAACCCGGTTGTGAAGAGCGCCTGCTGCAGCCATGATGGCATGATTCTGGAGCATCCGACGGATAGGGCTTGGGCCCGGCGTTTTTCCTCGGATCCTGATTTGTCGGCGGTGTTTGAGTGGCCGGGCGTCGGTGCTTTGTTGTTGCGTTCCTCCTCGTAAATATGCGGATCGCTGTCTGGCGACAGTGCGTCGCGCGCGACTTGAAATAGGCAATGTGAAGCTCCACTTGTTAACCAAGTGAGAGAGCCGGCTAATCCCCTAAGGCCGGCAGAGAGCCCGGGAACGGGACGACGGAAAGGAAATAACATGACTAAGAAAACGTCTGCGGCAAATGAGAGCATTGCCTATCCGGTATTGCCGTTGCGCGACATCGTGGTTTTCCCCCACATGATCGTGCCGCTGTTCGTCGGACGGGAAAAATCCATTCGTGCGCTGGAAGAGGTCATGGGCTCTGACAAGCAGATCATGCTGGTCACGCAGATCAATGCCAGCGACGACGATCCTGCGCCGGACGCGATCCATAGGGTTGGTACCGTTGCCAATGTGCTGCAGCTGCTGAAACTGCCCGACGGCACCGTGAAGGTGCTGGTCGAAGGCCGTGCGCGTGCGGAGATCGACGAGTATACCGGCCGCGAGGACTTCTATGAGGCCCTTGGCCATGTCTTGCATGAGCCGGAGGAAGATCAGGTCGAGCTCGAAGCGCTGAGCCGCTCGGTCGTTTCTGAATTCGAGAGCTATGTAAAGCTCAACAAGAAGATTTCGCCGGAAGTGGTTGGCGCCGCCAGCCAGATCGATGACTATTCTAAGCTCGCCGACACGGTTGCCTCGCATCTGTCGATCAAGATCACCGAGAAGCAGGAGATGCTGGAAACCACCAGCGTCAAGGGCCGCCTCGAAAAGGCGCTCGGCTTCATGGAAGGCGAGATTTCGGTTCTGCAGGTCGAAAAGCGCATCCGCTCGCGCGTCAAGCGCCAGATGGAGAAGACCCAGCGCGAATACTATCTGAATGAACAGATGAAGGCGATCCAGAAGGAGCTCGGCGACGGCGAAGAAGGCCGCGACGAGATGGCCGAGTTGGAAGAGCGCATCTCCAAGACCAAGCTGTCGAAGGAAGCCAAGGAAAAGGCCGATGCCGAGCTGAAGAAGCTGCGGCAGATGAGCCCGATGTCGGCGGAAGCCACCGTGGTGCGCAACTATCTCGACTGGCTGCTGGGTATCCCGTGGCACAAGAAGTCGAAGGTCAAGGCCGACCTCAACAATGCCGAGAAGATCCTCGAACAGGATCATTTCGGCCTCGACAAGGTCAAGGAGCGCATCGTCGAATATCTGGCCGTCCAGGCCCGCGCGACGAAGATCAAGGGCCCGATCCTGTGCCTCGTAGGTCCTCCGGGCGTCGGCAAGACCTCGCTCGCCCAGTCGATCGCCAAGGCGACCGGCCGTGAGTATGTCCGCATGGCACTCGGCGGCGTTCGTGACGAAGCCGAGATCCGCGGCCACCGCCGCACCTATATCGGCTCGATGCCCGGCAAGGTCATCCAGTCGATGAAGAAGGCCAAGAAGTCCAACCCGCTCTTCTTGCTCGACGAAATCGACAAGCTCGGCATGGACTATCGTGGCGATCCGTCATCGGCCCTGCTGGAAGTGCTGGACCCGGCGCAGAACTCGACCTTCATGGATCACTACCTGGAAGTCGAATATGACCTCTCAGACGTGATGTTCATCACGACGGCGAATACGCTGAACATCCCTGCGCCGCTTATGGACCGCATGGAAGTCATCCGGATCGCCGGCTACACCGAAGATGAAAAGCGCGAGATCGCCAAGCGGCACCTGCTGCCGAAGGCCATTAAGGAACACGCGTTGCAGCCGCAGGAATTCTCGGTCAGCGACGACGCCCTGATGGCAATCAGCCAGCAATACACCCGCGAAGCCGGTGTTCGTAACTTCGAACGCGAATTGATGAAGCTCGCCCGCAAGGCGGTCACCGAGATCATCAAGGGCAAGACCAAGTCCGTTGCGGTCACCGCTGCGAACATTGACCAGTATCTCGGCGTTCCGCGCTTCCGCCACGGCGAAGCCGAGGGCGAGGATCAGGTCGGTGTCGTCACCGGTCTCGCATGGACGGAAGTCGGTGGCGAGCTGCTGACGATCGAAGGCGTGATGATGCCGGGCAAGGGCCGCATGACGGTCACCGGCAACCTGAAGGAAGTCATGAAGGAATCGATCTCGGCGGCGGCATCCTACGTCCGCTCGCGCGCTGTCGATTTCGGCGTCAAGCCGCCGCTCTTCGACAAGAGCGACATCCACGTGCACGTGCCGGAAGGCGCGACGCCCAAGGATGGCCCGTCGGCCGGTGTCGCGATGGCAACCGCGATCGTCTCGATCATGACCGGCATCCCGGTTTCCAAGGATGTCGCCATGACCGGTGAAATCACGCTGCGCGGCCGTGTGCTGCCGATCGGCGGCCTGAAGGAAAAGTTGCTGGCGGCACTGCGCGGCGGCATCAAGAAGGTTCTGATCCCGGAAGAAAACGCCAAGGATCTGGCGGAGATTCCGGACAACGTGAAGAACAACATGGAGATCGTTCCGGTCTCCCGCATGGGCGAGGTGATCAAGCACGCGCTGGTTCGCCGGCCCGAGCCGATCGAATGGGACGGCACTGTCGAAACGCCAGTGATCGCAACCGTTGACGGCGTGGATGAAGTGGGCGCGACGATCGCTCATTGAGCGTTGTTGCCTCAATTATGTCGAATTGACATAAAAGGCGAAAAGACCGGCAAATTTGCCGGTCTTTTTTTGTGAAAAGCGTATGGCAACGCTTGCTTTTCCTTGATTTGCAGGGCTTTTGGGGTTGCGGCGGGTAAGAGCATTCGTATTCTTCGCCCCGCTATAGATAAGTCGTTTCATACCAGAGAAAGGGGTGGAAACATGAACAAGAATGAGCTCGTGTCCGCAGTGGCCGAGAAGGCCGGTATCACGAAGGCTGACGCTGCTTCCGCTGTTGACGCTGTTTTCGATGCCGTGCAGGCTGAACTGAAGAAGGGCGGCGACATTCGCCTTGCTGGCTTCGGCAGCTTCACCGTTTCTCACCGTGCAGCCACGAAGGGCCGCAACCCGTCCACCGGCGCCGAGGTTGATATCGCGGCTCGCAACGTGCCGAAGTTCACGCCTGGCAAGGGCCTGAAGGACGCTGTTAACAGCTAATCTCGTTTCCACCCGCTGCGAGGTGTTTGCCTTGCGGGTGTTGAACATGAGGGGTCCGCTTGGCGGGCCCCTTTTTTCGTTTTGAGGTAGGGAAGGGCCGGATTTCGTTCGCTAGCCCTGACCAATAAGATGGACGGTCCGTGCGTTCTCTTGCGAAGAAAACGTCACCGGGTATTTTCGAATGCCTGACGTTGACGTTTCAGCCGAATGACCATTGGGATCATCAAGAAATGACCGCATCGCCTTCCTTTCTCGGCCTTCCCGATCAACTAACCGATGGCGGCATGCCCCGCGCGGTCATTTTCGCAGCTGGCCACGGCAGCACCTATCCCGGTAAGGACAGCAGTGGCTATGTCTTGGCTGCTGGTGCCATTCGTTCTGCGAGCGAGGTCGATGCGCCTCTGATCGAGCACTGGGATTTCGATGTCGGCGGACCGCTTTTCAACGGCAAGCCTCCGTGCTGTGTCGACGCCGGCAACGTCCCGACCACTATGTACGACAATGCCGGAAACCGTGCCCTGATCGAGGCGAAGACGCGTGAGATACTGGCGTCAGCGGCCGTACCGATCATGATCGGTGGCGATTGTTCCGTGACGATCCCCTTCCTCGCCGGATTTGCGGATCGCGGACCGGTCTGGATACTGCAGATCGATGCTCACATCGATTGGCGAGACGAGCTGCATGGCGAGCGCTACGGCTATTCGAGCCCGATGCGTCGGGCGAGCGAGATGCAGCATGTTGGCGGCATGGTTCAGGTCGCTCTTCGTAGCGTCGGCAGCGCACGTCTTACCGAAGTCGAAGACGCGCAGCGCTATGGCAGTCGTTTCGTGACGGCTCGCGAAGTGCATGCTGAGGGCGTTGAAGCCGCTCTGCAACATATTCCAGAAGGTGCGCAGGTTGTCGTTACCCTCGATTGCGACAGCATCGATCCCTCGATTATGCCCGGGGTAGCGGCGCGGACGCCCGGTGGCCTGACCTATACGCAGGTAATCGATCTGATTGCGGGTCTGGGCAAGCGCGCCAGGATTGCCGGCTTCGACCTGGTCGAATTCTATCCGCCTGCCGATATTGACGGTTTATCAGCCATCATCGCCGCGCGCATTCTTACCAACGTGATCGGAACCATTGTCCGACAGGTTTGAACCCTGTTGGTATTCGGTGCTCCTGTCGCTCTGTTTCTCCGGTGACGAAAAATACCTTATATCAGGAGTGGCCGGGGATGAGGCCAGCCACTCCCTTATGCGAAGCCGCTGTGCTTACCAGCGATGGTGAACGTGCGGAGCGATGAGGCGCTCATAGATCTCGCGCGTAGCCGCCATGACGTCGGCCGACAGCGGCGCAAGGTCGGCCGCGGCTGCGTTGGCTTTGGCCTGCTCGGCATTGCGTGCGCCGGGGATGACGACGGTCACGGCATCGCTCATCAGGATCCAGCGCAGCGCAAAAGCCGCCATGCTGGCGCCTGATGGAACCAGCTTGCGCACCTCTTCCACCGCCTGCAGACCCACCTCGAAAGGAACGCCGGCAAAGGTCTCGCCGACATCGAAGGCCTCGCCATGGCGATTGAAGTTGCGGTGATCATCGCTGGCAAATTGCGTGTCGCGGGTGATCTTGCCGGAGAGCAGGCACGACGCCAGCGGCACGCGGGCGATGACCGCGACGTTCTTCCGCTTGGCTTCCTTGAAGAACAGGTGATCGGGGCGCTGGCGGAAGATATTGTAGATGATCTGGATGCTGAGCACGCCCGGATATTCGATCGCCTTCAGCGCCTCCTCGACCTTTTCGACGCTGACGCCGTATCCCCTGATCTTTCCGGCCTTCTGCAGCTCGTCGAGACCGGCGAAAACCTCGGGCCGATAGAGCACTTCGGTCGGCGGGCAATGAAGCTGGACGAGATCCAGGCTCTCGATGCCGAGGTTTCTCAGGCTGCGATCGATGAAACCTTCGAGATTGGCCTTGGTATAGCCGTCGGCGACATGCGGGTTCAGCCGGCGGCCGGCCTTGGTTGCCACCATCGGGCGCTGGCCGCCGCGGGCCTTCAGCACATCGGCAATGATCTTTTCCGAGCGGCCGTCGCCATAGACGTCGGCGGTGTCGATGAAGGTCATGCCGGCGTCGAGAGCGGCATTCAGCGCCGCACGGCCGTCGGCCTCGCTGACATCGCCCCATGCGCCGCCGATCTGCCAGGCGCCGAAGCCGACGTCTGTCACGCTGAAGGATGTCCGCCCGAAAGCATGATGTCTCATGAGATGTCTCCTCTTCATTGGTCATGAAATGCCAGCGGAGTAGCAGCCGCTCGAACCCGCGACAAGGGTGCACCGGCAATGCAGGATCGCAATCGCGTGAGCGAGGAATATGACAGTTTCCACCCGCTTACGAAACCGTTGGATGAAGCGCGCAGTGCGGTGTTCATTACGCCTTCGTTTCCTTAAAAGGGGAGACCGGATATCTGACGACGATCGGAACCCATGCCCTCTTTCAGCTTCATCCACGCCGCCGATCTGCATCTTGGCAGTCCCTTTCAGGGGTTGGCGTTGAAGGATGCCGCTGTCGCCGCGGTCTTCGTGGAAGCCAGCCGCAAGGCATTCTCGACGCTGGTGGGGCTGGCAATCGAAAAGCGCGTCGATTTCTTCGTCATCGCAGGCGACGTCTATGACGGCGACTGGAAGGACAACAAGATCGGGCTGTTCTTCAACCGCGAGATGGCGCGGCTGGAGCGGGCCGGAATTCCGGTCTATCTGCTGCGCGGCAATCACGATGCGGCAAGCGTCATCACCAAGACCATCACCTTGCCGGCCAATGTCCATGAATTCCCCACCGGCAAGCCCGGCAGCGTCAAACTGGATGCGCTGCAGGTGGCCCTGCATGGCCAGGGCTTTGCCGAGCGCTCGGCCAACGACAATCTGGCGCTCGCCTATCCCGCACCCGTGCCAGGCTGGTTCAACATAGGCATTCTCCACACCTCGCTCACCGGCCGCGAGCCGCATGCGCCCTATGCGCCTTGCTCGGTCGATGATCTGCGCTCGCGCGGCTATGACTACTGGGCGCTCGGCCATGTGCACGATTACGAAGTGGTGGCGCTTGATCCGCTGGTGATCTTTCCCGGCAACCTGCAGGGCCGCAATATCCGCGAACGCGGCGCCAAAGGCGCGGTGCTGGTGAGGGTCGAAGACGGCCGAATCGAACATGAGCGCCTGATCGTCGACGAGGCGCGTTTCGCACAGGTCGATATCGTCATCGGCCCGGATGACGACCAGACGGCGATCCTGCGCGGCGTCGAGCAGGCAGTGCAGCCGGTCGCCGATGACATGGCCGGGCGGATGACGGCGCTACGCATTCGGCTTTCCGGTGTCACGCCGCTGCACGGCGCGATAGTGGCCAACCGCCAGCAATGGCGCGACGAGGTCGAGGCTGCATGCCATCGCGTACATGAGGATATCTGGCTTGAAAAGCTGGAGCTGCGGCTGGAGCCGCCGGTGGCGCAAATCGTAGACGTAGACGGCGCCCTCGATCTCCGCCAATTGCTGGCCGAGCATGCCGGTGACGCGGATATCGCTGTAGAAGCGGGTCGGCTTATCGATGAGATTGCGGTGCGCCTGCCGGGCGGGCTTGGCGCGGCAGCACAGCCATTGGATGACGACGTGGGGGCTCTTATCGAAGAGGCGCGACAATTGCTCCTGGCTCGCGGGCAGGGGGCAGGCTGATATGCGTTTCGACCGGCTCGATATTCTCCGCTACGGCGCACTGACCGACCGCACGCTCGATTTCCGTGCCGGCGCCAGGCTGCATGTCATCTATGGCCCGAACGAAGCAGGCAAGTCGTCCGCACTGAGCGCGATTTCCGATCTGCTGTTTGGTTTTCCCGCCGCAGCCGAACAAAGCTTTTTGCATGAGCCCGGCACCTTGCGGATCGGCGCGGCGATCAGCGCGCGCGACGGAACTGGGCTCACCTTCCGCCGCCGGCGTGGGCGCAAGAGCACACTTCTTGCACCCGACGAAAAGGAGACGCCGCTTGCCGAGGATGTTCTTGCGCCGTTCCTCGGCAATTTGAGCCGCGATGTCTTCGAACGCGCCTTCGGCCTTGATTCGCAACGTCTGCGACAGGGGGCGACCGCCATGCTGCGCAGCGGCGGCGAGATCGGCAGCCTGCTGTTTTCGGCGGCTTCCGGCCTGACGGGCCTTTCGCGGCTGCGCCAGTCGCTGGAAGCGGAAGCCGATGGCGTCTATGCGGCCAGGCGCTCGAAGGATCGTAGCTTCTACCAGGCCCTCGACCGCTATGAAGATGCCCGCAAGGCCGAGCGCGACCATGAACTCAAATCCGGCGACTGGAAGAAGCTGCTGGCGGAGGCAGCCGACCTCGAGGCTGAGCTGCAGCGTTTGCAGGCCGAGCGTCATGACACGCGACAGACCCTGGACCGGCTCACGAAGCTGAAAACCTTGCAGCCTCTGCTCGCCGAGATCGACGCGGAAGGCATGGCGCTTGATGGCCTTGCCGATCTCTCCGCCATCCCGGATGGCTTTGCCGACAGGCTCGAACACAAGCTGCGCGACAAGCAGGTTGCCGAAGAGGAGTTGCGACGGGCCCGGCAGACGGTCGTTCGTGCCGAGGAAGACCTGGCCCGCATCCATGTCGATGACGCGCTGCTGCAGATATCGGGCGATATCACACAGCTCTTTGCCGATACCGGCAACTATCGCAGCCAGCGCCAGGATCTGCCGCGCGTCGATCAGGAGCTCGCCGGTTATGAAGCAGCACTTGCGCAGCTTGCACGCCGCCTGGGCGTTCCCGATGTCGAACGATTGGAAAAGCTCCAGCCGAGCGATGTGGATCGTGCGCGCCTGTCCGAACTGGTGGAGGAGGGCAGGCAGCTCTCGCGTCAGCTGCAGGTGCTGGCCGAACAATCCGACAGCGAGCGCAAGCAGCTGGCGGCACTGGAAAAGGATAGCCTTGCCGGGCGCCTGATCGATCCGAGGCCTTACATCGATCAATTGGAGGCACTGGCCGGCGACCTCTCCGTCTTGGCCCGTCTCGACGCCCTGGAGACGCAGATACGCCGCACGGAAGCCGATCTCAACGAGGCGGCCGCGCGGTTGCGGCCACCGGTCGGTGACATAGCCGCGCTTTTCGCGGCACCCTTGCCGGAAAGTGCCGAGATTGCCACCCATCGTGAAACGATCGATGCGGCCCGCACGAAGACGCGCGAGGCTGGCGATAAGCTGCGCGGTTATGATGAGCAACTGAACGAGATCGAACGGGTGCTGGCGGATGCCGAAGGCACAGGGCCGATCGTCACGCGCGAACAGATCGCTGCGGCGCGAGAAGGCCGCGATCGGCACTGGGCTTCCATCCAGGAAATGCTGGCGGCCGGTCACTCTCCCGACGCCAAGACGATTGCAGCGCTGACGGTCAGCGTTGCCGAGGCTGATCGTCTCGCCGATGCCGCGTTGAAGGATGCCGATCGCGTCGCGCGCCATGCCGATTATCGTCTGCGTCAAGTGCGGCTGAGACGGGAGCGCGAGGACGTATCCGATCGGCTGCAAGGATACGAGAAGGCACTGGCGGATGCCCAGGCATCCTTTGCCCGCCTTTTCGAAGCCTGCGGCGTCACCGCGCTCGATCCGTCGATTATGTTGGAATGGCGGCGAGGGGTCGAAGGGTTGTTGCGCGAGCGCAAGGCGCTGCGCGACTTGCTCGATGGGCGGAACGAGAATGTCTTGGCCGAAGCGCGCGTGTCTCCAGCCCTGCAGGATATTGCGGAGGCGACCGGCTACAAGAGCAGCCGCCTGCCGCCCGTGGCGATGGCCGAAGGATTGCGGAAGCACCTGCGCCTGGCTGCTGAGCGCTGGAGCGAAAGTCGCACGCGGGAGGGCGAGATAAGCTCGGCGCGCGACCGGCTGGCACGGTTTGACGAGCAGCGGCAGGCGCTGGAACGACGGCATGTCGATTGGCGCGAGGCGTTCGGCAAGGCCGTTCTGCCCCTTGGCCTGCCGACGGATGCGACGCTGGAAATGGCGTCTGTGGCCCTGAAGGCATGGGAAGAGCTGCCCGATGCTTTGGCGGAGCGCGACAACCGGCTGCGCCGCGTCAATGGCATGCGTCGCGACATGGCGGATTTCGAGCGCCGGCTCGCAACCCTCGCTGCCAGCGCAGGCTATGAGCTTGATCATCTGCCGCCGGATGCCGCAGCCGAAGCGCTGCATATGCGCGCCAACGCCATGCGCGGCGAGTTGAAGAGGCGCGACGGCATTGAAGAGGATCGGCAGCACGCGGAAGGATTGGTCGCGCGCCACGAGGAAGCTCTCACGATCATATTGGCCGATCTGGATCATCTGACCGCGGATCTGCCAGGGGCTACAGATCTTCCCGCTCTACTGTCGCGGCTGCGCGAGCGCACTCGCTTGAATGCACGGTTGGTCGAGAGCCGCGATCGTTTCCGCCAACAGGCGGATGGCAAGGCCGAGGCCGAGCTTCGTGTCCAGCTCGCCGATTTCGAACGGGTTGCAGCCGATCTGGAAATCGAGCGGTTGACCGAGGAAGACCAGCGGCAGTTCACCATACATGGCGAGCTTTCGGCGCGGCTGGCGGAAAACCGGCGCCAGCGGCAGGCGCTCGAGACCGGCGTCAGTGCCGAATACGCGGTTTTCGAAAAGCTTTCGGCCGAGCAGGAAGCGAAGGACCTGGCGCGGCAATGGGTGGTCCTGAAGCTTGCCGCGCGAATGCTGGCGGGCTCGATGGAATCCTATCGCGAAAAGCAGGCGGATCCCGTCATCAAGCGGGCGGGCGACTTGTTTTCGCAACTGACCGGCGACCGCTTCGTCCGCCTTGTCGAGGCACATGACGAAACCGACGCGCGGCAGCTGCTGGCGGAACGCGTGGCTGGCGAGCATGTGTCGCTGGAAGGCCTGAGCGAAGGGACCCGCGACCAGCTCTATCTCGCCCTGCGCTTGGCTTTCCTGGAGGATTATTCCGCCCGCAACGAGCCGGCGCCGCTGATCGTCGACGACATCTTCCAGACGTTCGACGACGAACGCGCAAGCGCCGGATTGAAGGTACTCGCCGGCACCGCAGAACGCTTCCAGACTGTCCTATTCACCCATGAGATGAGCCTGGTCGAGATCGCCAGACGCGAGATCGGTCGGGATTTGGACCTGATCCAGCTCTGAGCGCAGCGATCGGCGCGTCTATGACATCGAGGGGATATGCAATCGTGTGGGGATCAGGATCCTGGGGTCCGATTTGTCCCGACTGTAGGCCGGATTGAGTGCGCGATCGGCGAACGTCTGCGTCGCATGCAGCCGCCGAAGGTTCTCTTTTTCCTGGTCGAACCGCTTCTTTCGCTCGCCCGACTTGTCCGATCCCCGCGATAGCGATTCGTGGTGGTAAAGGCAGGCAAAGGGTGTCCAGACGATGCGAAAGCCGGCCTTGTAGGCACGCAGGCAATAGTCCACGTCATTATAGGCGACCGCGAAATTTTCCTCGTCGAACAGGCCGATCTTCCGGAGACAATCGCCCGAAATCAGCATCACCGCGCCGGTCACGCAGGTCATGGAATTGCGGACATGCAGCCGGTTCATCGGGCCGCCGAATTCCCTAGGCTTGCTCATGTACCAATGGCCCGCCAGTCCGCCGAAACCAACAACGACACCTGCGTGTTGCAGCTTGTCATTCGCAAAGAGAAGCTTGGCGCCGACGACGCCGGTTCTGTCATAAGCGAGGCAGGATACCATCTCCTTCAACCAGCCCGGCTCGATGACTTCGACGTCATTGTTGAGGATCAGGTAGTGTTCGCCGGTTGCCGTCTTCAGGCCGCGGTTGACGGAGCGCGAGAAGTTGAAGGCTTCCGGCGAGATGACGGCTGAAAAGTGCGGCTGCGTCCGGCGATAATGATCGTAAAGATTAAGGACCGACTGATCCGTGGAACCGTTGTCGATGACCATGACTTCGAAGTTGGAATAGTCAGTCTTTTCGAAGAGATCACGGAGGATACGAGAGATTAGGTCGAGATTGTCCTTGCTGGGAATGATGATCGAAATCTTCGGCCATTCATGAGGAGGTTCGAAGATGACGCGATGCAGCGTCTCCGTGAGGGCTCCCTCGACCTCAATCGCCTGCTGTTGCCGTTCAAATCGCTCCGTCAGCGCCTTTCTGGCATTCGCGGTGGCGGCATCCAGGAACTTGCGCGAATAGGTCCTGCCATTGCGGCGCCACCAATAGGCCGGGTAGGGCAGGTGGAGGATGCTTTCCTCCGGAACCCCCTCCAGATAGCGCAGCAGCAGGTCGTAATCCTGAGAGCCATCGTAACCGGTGCGAAGATAGCCGATCTCGCGAAGCCGGCTGTGGCGATAGATGGAGAAGTGGTTGATGTAGTTGACGCCCGTCAGCAGGACGGGGTCGTAGGCCGGCTTCAGCATAACGCCCGTCGGCTTGAGTGTGTCGTCGACAACCAGCTCGTCCGTATAGAGGAAATTCGCGCCCGGATTTTGCTCCAGCGTGTGCCTGATCATCTTGAAGGCGTGGGGAGCGATGACATCGTCATGGTCGAGAAAGGCGATCCACTGGCCGCTGGCGTGGGATAGCGCGGCGTTGGTGGCCGCCGCGATCCCGCCGTTGCGATCGTTCAGCACGAGGTGGATATTCTCTTTCGATTGCTGCGCCTCATACCATTGCCGTGTTTCCGGGGACGTCGAACCGTCATCGCTCAGAATGAGCTCCGTGCCATTCTCCGCTTGGGCTTCGAAGGACTTGACGAGATCGTCGAGATAGCGGCGCGGCGCATTGTATACGGGAACGACGATGCTCAGCCAAGTTCCGGCTGTTGCTGAGACCGGCGAGGCAACGAGATCAGAGGCTAGTCGATAGCTCGCGTCAGCATATTGCGTCGTCAGGTTCGCAGACCGCTTTCCGAAATTCAGCTTCGGTATCTTTGTCCAATGTTGCGGAAGCTTGCCGAGATCGACGCGCTCTGCCTTCCCCTCCATGCCGAGGAGATTTGAAATATGCCGTTCAGCGGATTTCGCGGAAGCGAAAGCCGTAACGTCAAAGCTGAATGTCGTCGGGAAGCTGACCGGATCGGCGCGCAGGGCGCAGATGGTGCCCACGGACCCTATGTCTGCCGTAACGACGAACCGCCGCCCTTCCGGCAGGGATGTCGCATCCTTCTCCCGGAAGCCGCGGCCGCGATTGACATAGAATTTCGGATCGATGGCTTCATCGGTCGCGGCAATATGAATGACGACCAGTCTCTTTCGGACGGGCGGAAACCTGATTTCGAATGCGGGATCATCGCCCACGGACTTCCAAAGATTGGAATTCGCATCGGCGGGGAGTTTACGCTCGAGGTCGGCGTTCGGTAAGATCTTGAGTGTCATCGATGTCATTATATCCAGACGCCGGCAGCGCGCATTGTCTTCATGATTCGGGCGCTAAGCCACGTCGCCGAACGGTTCAAAACGTATACCGGGAAATGCAGGCGTCGCGTGCTGCCGCATTTTTTCGATCGAGCTTCTTGTCGCGTCGCGAGCAACCAAGCGACGCGCCCGATCGCTGACGAGCTGGTCGATTGCCGTCAGCCATTCTTTCTGGGTGTTGCCGATGTGAAGCTCTGCGGCCATTGCGCAGCGTGCAAATGTCGGGCAATTCGAGAATATGGCTGCGGCCTGCAGACGGCTGATATCGATCCGCTTCGTATCGGCGCGGCTCGCATTGGTCTTCCCCGAGAGGAGGGGAGCGAGCGCAATATCGGCGCTGTGGCGCTCTGTCCTGGCAAGATAAGCCGACCAGGGGAGTGGCGGAATGATCGTTATTCTCGACGGGTCGATTCCCTGGCGGCTCCAGCGGCGTGCAAGATTGCCATTGGCGAAAACCTCGAAATGCAGATTGCCATGCTTTTCCATCGCGGCCTTGACGATCGGCATCAGGAATTCATGCTCACGGCGGTGAATGCCGGTCGCATGGTAGACCATTTTCAGCGGCGCAATGGTCTCATCCCCGATATCGAGCGCGGCATCGGCCGGATTTGCCGGCATCGGTGCAAGGATATCGATCTGGTGGCCTGCCGTGGCCAGCGTCCCCGCCAGGGCTTCCGTGGACGTCCAGATATGTGTCAGCAATCGATTGACCCTTGGCAACGGACGGACGGCCAGTTTGATCAGTCTGAGCTTGTAAGGCCAGCTCGCCTCCTTGCCGGTGACAACGGCCCGGATGTCGTCATCGACGAAATAGGCCACGCCTGCAAGGCTGCCACGCCTCTCTTCCAGCCAGCGTAATTGTGGTCGCTTGATGTAGCGGCAGATGATGACGAAGAGCCCCTCGCTATCGACCGTATCCAGGGGATCATCAAGGCCCTTCATGATGACCGGGATTTCGTCGAGCGTCTTGGCTCGTTCGTCAAGATAGTAGCTGACGCTGGGATTGGGATATCGTGAGAGGATGAGGAGCCGTTTTGCGGTGCGATAAGTGTCTTTCGCATATGCCCCCGATGGTCGCGGTCTTGGAAGCAGTCCGTAGATGATATCGCGCAGAATTTGCATGGGGCTGTCCGCGCGACCTTATACCAAACGGCTTCGGACGTTCGTCAGCGCCCCGACAACCGCCCCCCAAATCAACAGCGTCGCGGCGAAAACGCCGCCGATCCAGAGCGCTCGTTTGGGATACTCGGCATCATCGGGCAAATCCGGTGCGAGAAATGTATCAAGATAGAGCAGCTGCTGCTTGCTGACGAACTGAACCTGCTCAAGGGTTTTCATGCTCGTTGCGAACTGCTGCTCGGCGAGGCTCTGCTCGAGTTCACGCTGAGACATATCGACCGACACGTCGGCAAGGTTTTGCTCCGATTTGTTCTGCCCGGCAATTTGGCTGTTCAATTGATCCAATTGCTTCTGCTTGCTGTCGATTTCGCGTTTAAGCACTTTCATCTGCGGCGCATCGGCCGAAACGGCTCCGAGCAGCGCGTCGTATTTTTGCTGAAGGCCTATCCTCTCCTTCTGCACGGACGAGATCAGATTCGTTATAATGGTCGATGCCCCCTCGACACTGAGGATGCCCGTTTGGTTGCGGGCGCTCAGAAGCTCTTCTCTGGTGTTCTGCAACTGGTTCTTTGCGTTATCCAGGTTCGTTTGGGCCGTCACGATGACATCGCGCCAGATGCGGTTGTTGACGTCGTTGACCACGGCTTCGGAGGCGGTGACGACCTCCTTCAGTATCTTCTGGGCGTCGGCCGCCGAAAAAGCGCGGGCCTTGACCGTCACGATGCCGCTATTGGCATCGATGCTCACGGAAATCATATCCTCCCAGTAACGAAGCAGCTTCTCAGAACTGGCATCCTTCTTCAGTCTCGCAATGGGATCGATCGTTTCGCGCCCGTAGATATTCTGCAAGTCGACCTTGCTGGTCAGGGCCGCCACCATGTCCTTGCTTTTGATGAAATTGGTGACGATCAGCGTATCCTGGACGATTTGCGTCGATGGCAGGCCGGTAGCCTTGGCCAGCTGGTTTTTCCCAAGCGCCGGCGTCGAAGACCGTACCGTAAAGCGCGTTTCCGATTGATATTGATCGGATGCCAGGAAGACGAAATAATATATCGAAGCGAGATTGGGGACGACGAGCAGCAGAAAAGTCGAGGCCAGGATCGCCTTGCTGATGATTTGCTGCATTGGGCGCGGCCGCAGGCCGACCGCTTTGAACAATTGGCTCCGCCTTGACGTCGAAAAACGCAATTTCCGCGCGGTCACGGAGAGATTCGCGGCCACGTTGCGACTGTGCTCAGTCGCGCTGAGCTGGACTGTTTCGGTCACTTTTCCGGTGTCGTGCGCCATATTGGGCCTTGCTGCCAATCCCTCGTGTCTTATCGGTTCAGTCTATAATAGGCTTCGATTGCCTGCTCTACCTCATCGAAGACGATAAGCCGGCCGTCGACAAGTACCATACCTTTGTCGCAATGCGTTTTGATCATGCCCATACTATGAGAGACCATGATGATATCGGAATTCTTGCGTCTGCTCTCGAATGCGACCCTGCAACGCTCCTGAAAGCGTGCATCGCCGACGGCGAGAACCTCGTCCACCAAGTAACATTCAAATTCTATGGCCATGGAGAGCCCGAAAGCCAGTCGTGCACCCATGCCCGAAGAATATGTCCGCACGGGCGCATCCAGATAATCGCCCAGCTCTGCGAACTCTTCAACAAAACGGGATACGCGTCTGACATCCTCGCCATAGGCGCGGGCAACGAAATGGACGTTGGCCCGCCCCGTCATGAACGGATTGAAGCCGCTGCTCAAGCCCAGCGGCCAGGACACGCGCACGTCCTTGGTGATCGTGCCCGAATTGGCCAGCATCGTGCCGGCGATCATTCGTATCGTCGTTGACTTTCCCGCACCGTTGACGCCGAGCAAGCCATAGGAATAACCCGACTGGAACTCGCAATTCACATGGTCGAGAATGATCTTTTTGCCGCTCTGCGTCTTGAAGAACTTCGAAACGTTCTTGAAGCGGATCATCGGGCATCCCTACTCATATGCGATGATCCTGTACGGACGCCCAGATGAGTGAAAGCGTTGCCCAGGCAACGGTCAGAGCAAGCAGTATGATCAGCGGCGTGCTGACGCGACGCGGGAAAATTGCCTCGTCCGGCAGAGTTGGATTGACGAATACCGCAAGATAAAGCGTCTTGCGCAACGCTTCCGCAAGGACGGCATCGTAATTTTTCTGCGAACTCTCGTAGAGCTTTTCCGCGATCAAGCGATCGGTATCGAGTCTGGAATATTCCAGCAGCGATTTTGCAAGACTTTCATTTTCCGGGCCTGTCAGCTCGGTTTTCATCTTGTCTATCTGCGCATCCAAACTTTCCTTGGCCAGGTTCAGTTGTTGAAAGGTCGGGGAGTTCTCGGCGTTGGACTGTCGCATCACGAAGAGGCGCGTTTCAAATTCGAGCTTCTGTGCCAGTAGTCCGGTCAAAAGCGTGCCACTGTCCTTGGCCTGCGTCTGCGGGCTGAGAAGGCCGGATGCATGCTGGAATTGATTCAGTGCAATCAAAGTGTCGCCATAGGCTTTGCCGCTTTTTTCGACGTCTGCCTTCATGCTTTGGACGATGTCGTTGCGTGCACGTGTGGAAAGCTCGTTGATCAGCTTTTCGCTCTCCTGAATGATCGCATCGGCAAGCTTTACGGAATCATCGGGTGTGAACGTCCTAACCTTCAGCGTGATGATGCCCGAAGAGACGTCGATATAGGCGCTGACGTGATCGTTCCAGTATTTCAGAAATTCTTCGTCGGATTCCGAAGCGCGAAATCGCGACAGAAAATCCGCATCTCCCCTTGCAAACATCGACTTGTAATCGAGGTTTGCGCCGATCCGTTTCAGTATTTCCGTCGAATGGATGAAGCTGGTGACGACATAGGCATCCTGCGAAGCGGAGCGCATGTTGAGAACACCGGATGCACCCGCGCCGCCGGAGGGGTCGCTCCCGTCACTGTTGCCGTCCGCACCGGAGACTGCGCGAACGGCAAAGCGGGCCTCCGCGACATATTGGTCCGAAGCAATGAAAGCATAATAGACCGAGCAGGCCAGAAAGGGCAGGATGACGAGCAAGAGGAAGCCAAGTAGCCGTAGTGGCGGCTTCCCACCGGATTGGGTTTCCGGCTCTTGTCCGTCATGGACCGGTATGTACTCGATTTCCTCGCGCTCGCGGCGTTGTGGGGAGCGCCGCCGGAACAAGGCCGGCAGTATCTGTCGGGCCGGCCTTACGCGCGGGTATTCTTCAACTATCGCGTCTTCAATGACTGGTTTTGGCATGTCGGCTTACAATCGTTTCGCGCAGCTCCGGCGCGGATGGTTTCATCGCCTCACGCACATAGTGATCGAAAATCAAATCTTCCTCGAGCATAAGTTCGGCAATATGCAATGAACGCAGTTGTGCTGCAATGTTTTCAAGGGTGCTATGCCTCGAGGGCAACGGGAAATCGTCAATCGGAATCCCGAGCAACTCGCCCACCGCATGTTGAAAGTAAAGACTGTCGCTATCATGGCCCACGATGGCAAAACGCGACAGAAGATCGATCGCGGCGGCCACATCGCTGCGCGTGACGAGCTGTTCCGGTATCGTCGTGGCCAGCTGGCGGGTGACCGGTGACACGAGAACGCTTCTGACATTTTGAGGCGCTTTCTTGAGCGCCATTTTGAGAGAGGCCTCGCTCTCAAGATCGACGTCGGCAAAATGCTCCGCAGCGGGCGCCAATATGATCTTGTCGCGGTCGCCGAAAAAGGAAATTTGAGTTCTTGCCATTCGTTTCAGAAGAAATATCCGCAGGGCCAATTCGTAATAGGGGTCAGTCAGCAGAACGATTGCCTTGAATCCCTTGTCGAGAAACTCTTCGTAGTTCCGCAGCAGCAGACGTCCACTGATATAGATCGACTGGATGGCGTTCAGATGAAAGGCCTGAAGCGCCGTCTCGTGACCGAAACGCTCTACGGACGGCAGCTCATATTGAAAGTGGCGGCCGCAGTGATAGTCGAATTTGACCATCGGCAGGAGCTGCGTTTCAAGCCGTAAAATCTTCAAAGGAATTGTTTGCGGGACTTGCGGCCGCCGGTAGATCAACAATCCTGACTTCGCGTCATGGATCATCAGCGATGTTCGCTCAGCCAGATCCGGGATGATCGTCGTATCCAACTTGAAGCCGACGCGGCCGTTTTCATGCCGTCCCGAATCAATGACAGCCTGTTTGAGCTGATCGCACGGCAGGATCATCAAATCACCGTTCGCATCGGATACCCTGATGTGCGGCAGGTCGGAAAAGCCGTCGGGAATAAGATAACCCTCAAGAATGGTGCCGTGATCATATTCGAGATTAAAAAGCACGGATATTCTCCGGCATTTGTACTCGGTCGGCGCTGCTTGTCGCACTGCGATCGAAAAACACCAGGTTACCGGTCGCGCCCCGAAGCACGTCAAGACGACCCGCGATATGGCTGATCTTGAATCCCGGCATTCAAACCTCGTCAGGAAGCATCAGGCGCTTTGCGCGCCAGCAGCGAAAAGCTCGGGCCGCCAGGGTGGTTCAGGTTTTCGTCCCTGATGACGATGTCGCTGTAACCGAGCTTACGCAACAGCATCAATATGTCATCCCGGTGCATCCAGAAATGCCGGTCCTTCATACCGCCGCAGAAAGACGCGTTGGCATTGGCGTGATGATAGCTTCGTTCGTAGTAACGTACGGGAACCCCGTCGACCATTCTGGTTTCGACTTTGCCGCTGAAAGGCAGGCGCCGCACGTCGCCCTCGGGCATTGCGTCCTCCAGAACGAAATGCGTCCAGATGAAAACCGCTTTGGTCCGGCTTGCCAGCAGCCGCAGGAATTCCCCGGGATCGGCCATGTGATAGAGAACGCCGGATGCCAGCGCGAAGTCATAGGTCTCGTCGCGTTCCGTCAGCCACGACTGGATGTCGCCCAGCATGAAGGAAGCGGTATCGATATTCAGAATCTGCTTGGTGACGAGGCACCTCAGGAAACAGAGACGATTTGCTTCGATCGCGTCGATTCGCGCCGGGAGATGGCTGTGCAGCATATAGGTGTGCATTCCCTCCAATGGTCCCACTTCCAGGACCTTCTTGCCTTCGATAGATCCGAACGATTGCAGGGCCCACGCTATCCGGTCGTCTGCGTAGAGGGGCAGCGCTCCGGCATTCAAGTTGAGGGCAGGGGGAAAAGCACAATTCCAGCCGGAAAGGGCATCGATCGCATTCTGATGGCTTGGGATGCCTTGCTCGTACTGGTCGAATATTTCCAAAGGGTCCTTTGACGACTTTTTCGGCGATCGCTTTGAAAAACCAAGCATTGACATAACCTTTATTTCCATCGGTATTTGCCGATTTGGAGAAATTACCACGCCAGTTGCGAATGACGTACTATTCGTCCCGTCAATTCACAACCCTAGCGGTACGATCCGCAGAAAGCGGCGTAGTTTATGAGCGCCGCTGCCCATTTCCGAACGACCAAAAGCACGCCTCTCCGGGCAGAAAACCACACCGCCGGACGCCAAGTAGATTCTACTTCTATCTTTACCGCTCAATGCTTATCTGGCGGGACTCCCGGGCTCCGATAGTTTCTGAATTCTTGTAATCCGCTATTCCTTTGGAAACAGCGGTTTGGAATTGATGCCTTCTACAGGCACCAGCAAGCCTATGAAAAGCGGAGAAAATGCCGATTCGCAAAACATGGTTTCGTGACCCAGCTCGATTTCTCCTGATCCTATTGTTTAATAGATCATTTCATCATTCAGAAAATATTAATTTAAAATCTCCAAATAATATTGACATAAATTGCCTTATTCGCACTTGGCGCTTATACGCAGCGGGGTCGATTGCTCATCACATATCAGGTGTGTTCGGATGATCGCACCGAATTTTTTTGATGGCGCTTTAGGTTGAATGGGCTTGTTGACGGCCGCTCGTTATGCTTTCAAGGCGTCTACATATTTGATGCATACTATGTCGGTCTGAACCATCAGGTAACGGCGGCAGCTAATAATTTGGGGTTGTTCAATTGATTCGGGTTGGCGCCGTATTTTGCTGCGTAATTCTAGCTGGATGCAATTCCGTCTCGAGCGAAGGGCCGCTGGCCGGTGCGATCACGAGCGATGCGGGACAATCCAGCGCCGAGCTTGGACGCAAGAATGCCGCCGTTTTTGATATTGTCGACATCGACAGCCGTACCGCGCGTCTGGTTTCGGATTATGTTTCTTCCACACTCAACCGCCGGTTTGGTATCGGCGGTGGTGTCGGACGGGTAGTTATCGGCGTCGGCGACGCATTGAAGGTGACGATTTTCGAAGCGGGCGCTGATGGCCTGTTTTCGACGGCACAATCGAAACAGGTGTCGCTCGATATCGTCGTGCAGCCGGACGGGACGGCGGCCATCCCCTATGCCGGCTCTGTTCGGTTCGCGGGCAAGACACTCGAGCAGGCTCGCAAGGCGATCCTGGCGGCTCTGGCCACCAAGGCTGTAGAGCCGGATGTCATCGTGACGAGCACGGGTACGGCATCGCGAACTGTTACGGTTTCGGGCGCGGTCGGGCGTCCCTCGATGGTTCCCTTGGATCTGACCGAGGAAAAGATCACGCAAGTCATCGCCAAGGCCGGCGGATCAGTGACGCAGCCTTATGAAACCTATGTTACGCTGGTTCGCGGCAGCAGAACCGGGACGGTTCTGTTGAAATCGATCATCGAGCATCCGTCCGAAGATATCTATGTTCAACCTGGCGACCAGATCTTCCTGGTGCGTGATCCCAGAACCTTCACATTGATGGGCTCCGTTCGCGGAGACGGCCGTCTCGAGTTCGGCGCCAACGACCTCAATCTCCTCGAGGCTGTTGCCTTAGGTCATGGCGCCGACGATGACTCGAGCAACGCCAAGGGCTTCTTCCTGTTCCGTTATGAAGAGCCGGATATCGTCAGGAGCCTGCTTGGCCCGGCGCGATTCCAGGAATTGTTGCGCAAGGGAATGGTCGCGGACCCCAAGGGGCGTTATCCGATCGTCTATCGTTTCGACATGTCGCATCCGGACAGCTTGATCGTAGGGCAGACCTTCCCGGTCAAGAGCCGCGACGTCATCTATGTGTCGCGCCATCCCTCCGTCGACATTCGAAAGTTCCTGACCCTTGTCGGCACGCCATTGGGCATCGCTTCTCAGGGTGCTGCGACAGCGGTCAATCTGGGCCAGTAACGTCAAGAAATGGAGATTTCGCGGCTTCGCCAAGGTCTGCTTTTACCTCTATCGGCGCATAGACGCCGACATATGTATGATCGTGACGGATCACGCCTTGTCGCCGGGGTGGAATTGATCCCCGAAGTGATGTGAAGAAATGTCCGCAGCCGACTCGAGCGCGGAGCACATTTCAGACACAAGCATTGATGGTATCGGGGATAGCATGTTGCTTCGATTGTTGCACTGCCGCATATTGCGCTGTACACCCGGATTTTTGTCGGTGACAACCACAGATAATTGTGGTGTGAACAGTTGATAATGAAATTGAATAGTTCGGTACGACGCGCTTTGTAAAATATTGCTGAGAGATCATGACGGTTGAAATTATCGGACGCGCAAGCGTTGCCCCTGGGGCGGGTTCGATCGAAGAGCTTCAGCTCGTCCTCAAGGAAGGGCGTTGCACTGTAGGCCGCATACCTGAAGAGCGCTGGGACCTTGCGCGCTTTTGGCATCCGGCCATAGGCGTTCCGGGAAAGACCTATAGCTACGCCGCCGGCGTCATCGAGAATATATTCGCCTTCGATCCTGCGGTTTTCGGCCTTTCGCAACGCGAAGCGATGCAGATGGATCCGCAGCAGCGCATCCTGCTCAATGTCGTCTGGCGCGCCTTGGAAGATGCGAACTTGCCGATCGACGGCTTTGAAGGCCAGCGGGTTGGCGTCTACGTCGGCGCATCCTCTCTCGAGCATGGCAATCTGACCCTCGAGGACCCTGCATCGGGTGGCCCGTATTTTATGACGGGCAACACGCTTTCCATCGTTTCCAATCGCATCTCGCATATATTCGGTCTGCGCGGGCCGAGCATGACGATCGATACGGCCTGTTCGTCATCGCTGGTTGCGCTGGATCAGGCGGTACGAGCGTTGGAATGCGGTGAAATCGACACCGCGATCGTCGGCGGCATCAATGTTCTGCTCCACCCCATGTCTTTCGTGGGCTTTGCG
Organism: Rhizobium sp. SG570; assembly: GCF_012275345.1. NCBI lineage: Bacteria > Pseudomonadati > Pseudomonadota > Alphaproteobacteria > Hyphomicrobiales > Rhizobiaceae > Rhizobium > Rhizobium sp. SG570. The sequence goes on from NZ_JAAZQI010000002.1 coordinate 292,273, forward strand.
CAGGCGCGCATGCTGTCGCCGGAAGGCCTTTGCCGCGCCTATGACGACAACGGCCGCGGCTACGTTCGTGCCGAAGGTGGCGCGGCGATCGTGCTGCGCCGGACCGACGTCGCCTTGCGCGAGAAGGATTGCAGCCACGCCAGAATCCACGCGGTCGGGGTCAATTCCTCGGGCCGCACCAACGGCATCTCGATGCCGTCGCGCGAGGCGCAGGCCGCTTTGCTGCGTTCGATCTACGAAGGGCATAATATCGACGTCAATCGCATTGCCTTCGTCGAGGGTCACGGAACGGGAACGAAGGTCGGCGATCCCGCCGAGATCTGGGCGATCGGCGAAGTTATCGGTCGCAATCGCCGGGCTCCGGTGCCGGTCGGGTCGATCAAGTCCAATATCGGGCATACCGAGCCCGCATCGGGTCTTTTCGGCCTTCTGAAAGCGATGATCGCGCTGGAGAACAACTTCCTGCCGGCGTCGCTGCATTTCGACCAACCCAACGAAAACATCGATTTCGACGGACTGAACGTTCGGGTCAACACCTCAGCTATCGAGCTTCTTCCGGCGAAGCAGGCGCGCTTTGCCGGCGTCAACTCTTTCGGGTTCGGCGGCACCAACGCACATGTCGTCATCAGCGACCCCGATCCGGTTGCGCCGCCCGAACCGCAAATCCGCGGTGACGGAATGGTTTTCGCGGCAAGCGCCCACACGGCCTCGGCGCTTTCGAAATTGCTCGAGGACTACAGGACGCGCCTCGAACATGCCGAGCCCAAGGAGGCTCGCCAGATCGTCGCTTCGGCTGCAGCCAATCGCGAACCGATGCGCCATCGCTTCGCGGCGCGTGCCAAGGACAGCGCTGCGGTGCTGGCGGCGATCGAGGCACACCTCACCGGCAAGAGCTCCGTCGGCGAGGCCGGTGAAGCCCCGGGACAACCCGCCAAGATCGCCTTTGTCTTTTCCGGCAACGGCTCCCAATGGGCAGGCATGGGCGTCGGCGCCTATGAGGAAAATCGTCATTTCCGGCAGTGTTTTCAGTCATTCAGCGCACTTTTTGAATATTATCTGGGCGAGAAGCTGACGGATCTTCTGGTCGCCCCGGATCTTGCCTCGCGTCTGGCCGATACCAAGATTGCGCAACCTCTATTGTTTGCGGTCCAGGCTTCCCTTTCGGATTGCCTGTGGGCCATGGGCGTCAAGCCTGATGCCGTCTTCGGTCACTCCGTCGGCGAAATCGCCGCCGCCTACGCCGCCAAGGCACTGACAGCCGCCGAAGCGGTCGCCATTGTCGCCAAGCGTTCGCTGCATCAGGATCTTCTCGCCGGCGAAGGCAAGATGGCGGCCGTGGTCCTCAACGAGGAGGCAGCGCTTGCTTTCGCAAGATCGCATGGCCTCGACAATATCTGTGTCGCAGCGATCAATGCACCGAATTCGGTAACGATTTCCGGCCCGGTCAGCGAGATCGAGGCATTCAGGGATGCTGCGCGCAAATCTCAGATCGTGGCGCACATCCTCGACATCAACTATCCTTTTCATCATCCGATCATCGATCGCGCCAAGGATGCCTTCCTCGCGGATCTGCCCGATGTGGCGCCGGATAGCGGCACAGGGACCTTCATTTCGACCGTGACGGGCGAACTCAGCGATGGACGGTTGCTGGATACGCAATATTGGTGGCGCAATGTTCGCGATCCGGTGCTCTTCAAGGCTGGCTGTCAGGCCGCCATGGCGATGGGATGTAATCTCTTCGTTGAAATTTCGCCGCGCCCGATCCTTTCCAATTATGTAGCGGAGATCGCAAAGCAGGCATCGGTTCAAGTTGTCGCGATACCGACGCTGCTGCGCGAGGGGCATCTTGCCGGTCACGATCCGGTTTCGCAATCATTCGCCCGCGCGGTCGCCAACGGCGCGCCGGCGTTGCGTGCGCGAGGCAGCGCCACGCGCAATGCTTTCGTCAAGTTGCCGCCGTTGCCGTTCGAACCGATGGAGCTGCGCACCCAGCCGACAAGCGACGAGATCGATATTTTCGGCCGCGATCGCAAAAGCCCATACACTCTGCTCGGCTGGCGGACTGATATCAACGGCTCGAACTGGAAGAACCATCTCGACGCACATCTTTTCGCCGACCTTGCGGAGCACGTCGTCGACGGCAAGGCGATCATGCCTGGGAGCGGTTTCATCGAGATTGCCGTTACGGCCGCACAGCGATATTTCGGGACAGACGAGGTCGAGATCGGCAATCTCGAGATCGTCCGGCCAATTGAACTGCGCCCGGATCGCATGGTGGAGCTGTCGACGATCCTGTCGCCCGAGACCGGGGACATCGAGATCCGGTCGCGTGAGCGTCTGAGCAATGACGACTGGACCGTTCACGCCGTCGCGCGCTGCCGCAAGCCGCTTGGGGGTGAGGACCTCGGCGGCCATGTCGAAAGACGGGCCAAGGAGCGTAAACTCGTTCTGACCGCCGACATGACCTACCAAACGGCCGAGCGTTTCGGCCTGCACTACGGCCCGCACTTCCAGCTTCTGTCGAAGGCTGTTGCGTTCGGCCGCGATGTTATCGAGGTGGAACTCAAGCCGGCGGCAGCACCCTCGCATCCGTTCGGGGCATATAATCTCAATCCCATGTCGGTCGACGCCGCGTTCCACGGGCTTGTGGCGCTGTTCGATCAGCTCTCCGGAGACGAAGCCGGTGCGCCCTATATTCCGGTTCGCTTCGGCGCGATCAGGGTTTTCGGCAAGGGACGGCCGATCGTCAAAGCGACGATCGAGATCGATCGGTTCAGCGCGAATTCGATAAAGGCCCGTTTCCGCCTGTTCGATGCGGGCGGCGAGCAGATTGTCATTCTTGACGATTGCCGTTTCCGCCGCACACATCTGCGCCGCCGCGCGACGCTTGATTCCGTCGCATTTCATTATGAGAGCATTCCTTCGACCGTCTTTGCCCGCCGCGAAAGTTCGGGAACGGTACTGCCTGATAGTTTGCCTGTGCCTGGCGCCGATCGGGACCATTCGCTCAACAATGCGACCCTTCTTCTCGACGCCGCGATCTATCGTGCCTGCCACGAGATCGCCCTGGCGGTTGCCGACAGGAGTGGCGTCGTCTCGTATTCCAGTCTGCCCGGCGAGCCCGAGTTCAGATCCTTCCTCGTAAACTGCCTCTATATTCTCGAGGATGCCGGCATAGCCTCGGCAAAGGGTGGCGATTGGGATATTCCGCGGGAACCGACATTGCCGCCGGTGGCCGAGCTTCTGCAGGAGATTTATCGCGAGGACGCTGGCCGCGTGGCCGAAACCGTTCTCGTCAACAATGCCTATCGCGAGACGCTTGACCGTCTGGCGGCCATGCGCCCGCATGTCTTGGGGCACGAATCCTCGGCATCGGGGATAAATGCGCCGAGTGCAGCGACGCTGGAGCATGTGCTCGTTCAATCTCCCTTGAGCGAAAGACGGCTCTCGATACTAGCGGCAGCGTTGACGTCGTCCATCGAGGCCAATCCGGAAACCATCGGGCATATTCTCGAAATAGGCTCGGTATCACCGGCTTTCAGCCGCAGATTGGCTGCGATCGCGGCGGCGGCAAGTGCCTGCCTGATCATTGCCGAACCGCGCGAGCAGATGCGTCGCGCGCTGGAAATCGCGTTCGAGCGCGATCCGCATGTGATCGTGACCGAACCGGCCAAATTGGCGGATCGAACGGTCGCCGACATCGTCGTTGCGTCTGGTGATCAGGCCCAGCATCTTCTGCGGCACGACGACGGCGTCAGGGCGATCGCCCGGAGGACCGCGGCCTATGGCGGGCAGTTGCTGCTGGCCGATCGCGCACCGAGCGCCTTCAACGATTTCGTCCTTGGTCTGTCGGAAGGCTGGTTCGCGGACAGCCAGTCGCCGGAATTCCCTGTCGGGCGGCTCGGCACGCCGCAGCAGGTCGAGAATCTTCTGGCCACCCTGGGCTTTACCAAGACGCATGTTCACGAACTGGCCTTTCCGGACGGCGCGTTGATTGCTGTGACCGCTGCCGCGGAGCGTCAGTTGGAAGCAAATGGACAAGCAGATGCCGCGAGCCCGATGCTGATTTTGTCCGAACAGGGCAAGAAGGGCATGGGTAGGCTCGACAAGCGAACGATCGTCATCGATGTCGGCACGTCACCCGTAGATATTGTCGGAGCGCTGGAAACACTCGACCGCGAACCGCGTCGGGTCGTCTATCTGGCGGATGGAAAGCGCGATCGTGATCCAGCCGAGCTGTCGCTGGCTCGTCTTTCGATATTCACCGAATTGGCAAACGCTTTGTCGCGACATGGCGATGGCGGAAGGCCGCGGCTGGTCATTGTCGCACCAGGCGGCTCGCCGCTCGCCAGCGCGTCCATCGATGTTGCCAATGCCGGCCTATGGGCCTTCGCACGCGTTCTCCAGAACGAGTATGACGGCTTCGACGTGCATCTGTTGGACGCCGATGCGAATGACAGGCGGACGATTTCTTCCGTCGAGATGCTTCTGGCCGCGGAGACGGATAACAGAGAGTGGATTCTGGATGGCTCCACGGGAGAAATCCGGGAAATCAGGGCCGCTGCTGGTCCCTTCGCCGCCGTCGAAACGAACCGCCACAACATTGCCGCCGCGACGATCCGGCAGCATGTAAGCGGTCGTCTGGATAGCCTGGCCTGGGAGGAAACAAACCTTCCTGTGCCGGAGGCGGGGGAAGTCGTTGTTGCCGTTGAGGCCACCGGCCTCAATTTCCGCGATGTCATGTGGGCGATGGGCCTTCTGCCGGAAGAGGCATTGGAGGACGGCTTTGCCGGTGCCACGATCGGCATGGAGTTCGCGGGGCGAATTCTGGCGGTGGGAGATGCGATCGACGATCTGCAGCCGGGCGACAAGGTCATGGGCATCGGCCCTGCGGCGTTTTCGACCCATGTGCATGTCCGCCGCGATGGCGTGACCAGGCTGCCGGAGAAGATGGAAACCATTGCTGCCGCGACGGTACCGGTCGCCTTCCTGACGGCCTACTACGCGATGGTCGAACTGGGACGCATTCAATCGGGCGAAACCATCCTGATCCATGGAGCCGCCGGCGGCGTCGGTCTTGCCGCGCTCCAGATAGCCAAGCTCAAGGGCGCCAAGGTGATCGCAACCGCCGGCACGGTCGAGAAGCGTCGCTTCCTCGAAATGCTCGGTGCCGATCATGTGCTCGATTCGCGCTCTCTGGATTTCGTCGCGGGCGTCCGTCAGTTCACGCGCGGCGAAGGCGTCGATCTCGTTCTCAATTCGCTTTTCGCTGAGGCGATGGAGCGCAGCATCGAACTGGTCAAACCCTTCGGGCGTTTCCTGGAGCTGGGCAAGCGCGACTACTATTCCGACCGCAAGATCGGCCTGCGCCCGTTCCGGCGCAATGTCAGCTATTTCGGCATTGATGCCGATCAGTTGCTGGTCAATGTGCCTGACCTGACGCGGCGGATCTTCGCTGAAATCGGTCAGCTCTTTGCAGAAGAAAAACTGACGCCGCTGCCTTACCGCGCCTTCGGTTATGATGAAATCGGCAACGCGTTCCGGCTGATGCAGAATGCCGGCCACATCGGCAAGATCGTCGTGCGGCCGCCCGTCATCGGTATCGATAGCGTCCTGCCAGCGCCGGCAAAGGTCTTGCGTTTCGATTCCGAAGGCATCTTCCTGGTTGTCGGCGGCATCGGCGGTTTTGGACTTGCCGCCGCCGATTGGCTTGTCTCCAAGGGTGCGCGCCGCATCGCTTTGTGCTCACGCCGGGGCGAAGCCGATCCCGAGACGAAGAAGGCAATAGGCGAGTGGGCAAAGCATGGCGCAACGACGACGCTGCACGCCTGCGATATCACCGATGAAGCCGCTGTCGAAGCGTTGCTGGTCTCGCTTCGTACCGAAGGTGTGTTGAAGGGCATCATTCATGCCGCCATGGTCCTCGACGATGCGCTTCTTGCCAACCTGACGCCGGAGCGCAATCGCCCGGTCGTAGAGGTCAAGATACGCGGCTCCGAAATCCTCGACCGGTTGACGCAGAAGGACAAGCTGGAACTCTTCCTGCTGTTCTCGTCGGCGACGACCATGCTCGGCAATCCCGGGCAGGCGAACTATGTGATGGCGAACGGCTATCTGGAGGGGCTGGCGCGAGCGCGCCGCGCGGCAGGCAGGTCTGCGCTCGCCGTTGGTTTCGGTGCTATCGCCGACAAGGGGTTCCTTGCCCGCAACGGCGAGGTCAACGAACTGCTATCGAAGCGCATCGGCAAGGCCGCTCTGAAGGCCCGCGACGCCTTGGAGCAGGTCGAGCGCTACATACTGGCCGATACCGGCACGGTCAATGCCGCAGCCGTCATGATCGCCGAAATCGACTGGAACGCCGCCCGCCTGCTGCCGATTGCCGGCCGGTCGCTGTTTGAGCCGCTGATGCGCCATACCGGCAGCCATCAATCATTGAACGAAGGCGACGCCATTGATCTCAGGGAGTTGATCAAGGGCAAGTCGGAAGAGGAGGCGCAGGCCGCTCTTCATGCGCTCGTTGCCTTTGAGATTGCCGCGATCCTGCGTGTGACCGAGGATACCGTGACTCCCGACAAGGTCCTGAAGGATATCGGCCTCGATAGCCTGATGGCCATGGAGCTCGGCATGAGCTTTCAGCAGAAGACCGGCTTCGACATTCCCCTGAGTGGCGTAGGCGAAGGCACGACCGTCAGCGATGTGGTCAGCCGTTTGCGTGACCGTGTCATGAATCGCGGCAGCGACGAGACGGAGGGCTCCGCGGTGAACGAAGACCAGGTGGTCGAACGTTTGGCGCGCAGCCATGCCGGGGAGCAGGAAAAGAGAGTCGCCCAGTGACGACGCAAGATGCCGATGGCGACAGAGCGGTGGAACAGACGAAAAGCAACCTGCTGGAACAGATGCGTCGCGTCGGTGAGTCTTCGGGGCGCAATCGGGCCGAACGCTTGAATAGGCAATCGCAGCCACAGCATCGTCAGGCGGCGCGCTTCGAGGATCTGCCGGAATACAAGCGCGTCGAGACGCAGCGCATGGCGGTCGCGATGTTGGGTGTCGGCAATCCTTTTTATCGCTCCCACGACGGCGCAGCCGGTGCGACGACCCGCATCGGCGGGCGTGAGTTCATCAACTTCGCCTCCTACGATTATCTGGCGACCAATACCGACCCGCAGGTCGCGACGAGCGCCAAGCAGGCCATCGATCGTTTTGGAATCTCCGCGTCCGCCAGCCGCCTCGTTGCCGGTGAGCGGCCGGGGCATGTGGAGCTGGAACAGCGGCTTTCCCGTCTCTACGGCGTCGATGCCGCGGTTTGTTTCGTCAGCGGCTACCTGACCAATGTCGCGACGATCGGTTGTCTGATGGGACCGCAGGATCTGGTCATCCACGATGAATTCATTCACAACAGCGCGTTGGCTGGCATCAAGCTCTCGGGTGCCGTGCGCCGGCTTTTCAAGCATAACGACGTCGAGAATCTCGAGGGCATTCTGAAGACGCTCTCGTCCGACTTCCGTCGTATCCTCGTCATCGTCGAGGGCGTGTATTCGATGGATGGCGATGTCGCCGACCTGCCGGCTCTGCTGGAGTTGAAGGCGCGCTACGGTTTCTGGCTGATGGTGGACGAGGCGCATGCGCTCGGCATCCTCGGCAAGACGGGTCGCGGCACCTTCGAGCATTTCGGGCTCGATCCGCGTGATGTCGACATCTGGATGGGCACGCTGTCGAAGACGACGTCGAGCTGCGGCGGCTATATTGCAGGCAGCAGCGCGCTTGCCGATATCCTGAAGGCGGAGGCGGGGGGCTTCGTCTACAGCGTCGGTCTCTCGCCGGTTCTCGCCGCCGCCGCCATCGCCAGCCTCGATATCCTGCAGGCGGAGCCTGAGCGAACCGAGCGGCTCAGGCGCAATGGCCACCTTTTTCTCGAATGCGCGAAAGCGGCGGGCCTCGATACCGGCCTGAGCCTCGGTTACTCGGTCGTGCCGGTCATTGTCGGCGATTCGCTTCGTGCTGCCCAGCTCTCGAACGATCTGCTGGCGGAGGGCATCAACGTGCTGCCCATTATCCACCCGGCCGTGCCGGAGGGAATGGCGCGGCTGCGCTTCTTCATCACTTGCAACCACACCGAGGAGCAAATCCGCCGTGCAGTTGCGCTTACCGCGAGAAAACTCAAGGATTTGCAGGACAGGAATTTCGGCCTGGCCTCGCTCGACATGGACAAAATGATGCAGTTGCTTCCGACGAGCCAAGCCGCAGGCAGGCCCTAACTTAGGACGATCATTCCATGCATGTTATCGTCACCGGAGGCTCAAGCGGAATCGGTCTGGCGATAGCGAAACTCTATGCGACCAGGGGCGATCGAGTATCGCTTCTCGCACGCCATCCTGGGCGGCTCGAGCAGGCGCGGGCGGAGATCATATCGCTTTCCGGCATCGACAGTGCCCGTATTCAAATAGCCTCCGTCGATGTGGCTTCCGCTGATCAGACCACGGCTGCAATAGAGATCTGCGAAGCGGCGTTCGGCCCCTGCGATATTCTGATCGCCTCCGCCGGCATTGTCGAACCGCGCGCCTTCGACGCGATGTCGGCCTCCATCTTCGAAGAGCAGATTTCCATCAATTTCCTCGGAACCGCAAATGCGGTGCGCTCGGTCTATAGGGGCATGAAGGCCCGCCGCAGCGGCAGGATCATGATGATTTCCTCCGGCGCTGCCTTGGTCGGCATTTTCGGCTACACGGCCTACTGCGCTTCGAAGTCGGCGCTGGTCGGCTTTGCCGAAGCCTTGAGCGCCGAGGCCGAGGCTTTTGGCGTCCGCATATCCATCTGCTTCCCGCCCGATACGCTGACACCGCAATATCGGCGGGAAATCTCCATGCGACCCGCCGAAGCGAAAATCCTCATGGGCTCTGTCAAGCCGTGGAGCGCCGAGGCGGTGGCCGCGAGAATCGTTCGCGGACTGGAACAGGGCAAGGCGAAAATCCATTTCGGTTTTTCGCTGGCGGCGCTTGCTTATTTCGGGCCGCTGATTAAGCCGCCGCTGATGTGGCTTATTTCGCGGAAAACGAGAAAAATAATTGGGCAAGAAGCAACGGAAAGCCTTGCCGACGTGACGGACAGAGGTTTTGATCATGGTAAGTAATACGAAATAATCGTCAGCGTTGTGCTATCGGCACACATGGCCGGAAAAAAGTGAGCGAGGGAATCGGCGCCCGCGCTTCACGGGTTGAAAAACGCTGCTGCAGACAGCGGGCATTTGGATGACATAGTCTTGAAACTTCATGATTTTCCAATTCTTTTGACTCTTGCCGGCTTCGCGTTTTCCTGCGTCGTGGTGTTTCTTACCGATAGCCTCGCAATGCCGGCGGCCATCAATGCGCAGAATCGCACCGAGAGAAGCTGGCAACGCCTGATTTACGATTGGGCGGCCAGAATTCCCGTTATCGTGCTGATTTATGCCGCCTTCTTTGCGATTTCCTGGCGTCCGATCTACAGCACCCAGGCGGTCATCAGCTTCTTTGTCATCTTCACCGGGATTTCGCGGGCAAAGTTCGAGTTCATCCGGGAACCCTTGGTCTTTTCAGACATCGCGCTTGTGGTCGACGTCTTCAAATACAAGGAGATCTTCTACGCGACGTCGCTGAATATCTTCTTCTGGGTAATCGCCTTCGGCTACGTCTTCGGCCTCAGCGGTCTCTATATGTATTGGGAACCGTCGGTCCTGCCGGCCGAGAACGGTGTTCTTTGGATCCTCGTGATGTTGGCCGTCGCCTTTTCGCCATGGCTTGCCCTGTTCAGCAGGATCATCAGCGAGCCGGTTTGCCATTTCACGCAGAGGTTTCTCGGCAAGGTCGACGTCAAGATGGATACGGTGCGATTCGGCACCTTCGCTTCGGTCGTCTTTCATTTCGTCATCTGGGTCGGCGTCAGACGCGAGGCAATCGTCACGCCGCTGTCTGAGCGCTTCATTTCAGCGCTGCAGGAGCTGTGGGAGCATGGCGACGACGAACCGCTCATCGTCATATGGCAATCCGAATCCTTCATCGACCTAAGGCATTTCGGCGTCGAAAGCGTCAAGCTTCCCAATCTTGACCGGCTGCGCGATCAGGCGGCTCAATGGGGCCGGATGACCAGTGTCTTCGAGGGGGGGTACACGCTGCGCACCGAATTTGCGATGCTGAGCGGGCTGCTGCCCGAAAACGTCCATATCGATGCGAGCTATCCCTATCTGCGCGCCAGCCACTACAAGGACGTCGTCTGGCCCGCACGACTGAAGAAGGCCGGCTGGAAGACGCAGTTCATTCACCCTTACGACAGGACCTTTTTCCTGCGCCACAAGGCACTGCCGCAGCTCGGCTTCGACCGGATGATGATGCTGGATGAATTCGATCACAATCCGGAGCGCGATGGCCCCTATGTCAGCGACCTCACGCTGACGAAAAGCGTGATCAGGGCGATCGACGAGGATGGCACCGCCAAGAATTTCGTCTTCGTGGCATCCATGGCGAATCACGGCCCCTGGGAGCCCGGCCGCTGCGGCGATCTTGTCAATCCGGTGGATATCTATAGCGAGCTTTTGATGCGCGCCGATCATGCGCTCGGCAATCTCGCCCATCATCTCGACAGGCTGGATCGTCCGGTGTGGCTATTGTTCTATGGCGATCACGCGCCCTTGCTGAAGGCTTTTGCCGATCCTTTCCCGGATCCGCGCACCGATTACATCATCGTTCCTCTCGGGCGTGCGCGGGCGCACACGCAGAGGCCGAAACCGCCGCAGGAAGAAGCGCCCTGGAACCTCATCGGTACCTTGCTGCGCTATGCGGGCCTTAGCACCGAGGTTCCGGAGAATGGCTGAAGGGCAGGGGCCTGGAGGCGTTTCCCCGCGGGTGTTTCTCTTCCTTCAGGGGCCATCCTCGCCTCTGTTCGTCGAGATCGCCAGGATATTGCAGGCCGCAGGCAGCCGATGCATCCGCATCAATCTCAATGCCGGGGATTGGATATCCTGGCGTTGGGGGCATGCCGTGAGCTACCGCGGCGATTTCATCGGCTGGCGCGACTATATTCACAGCCAAATCGAAGCCCACGGCGTTACGGATGTGATTCTGCACGGTGAAGAACGCCCTTATCATCGCGTCGCCATCGAAGAGGCACAAAGGCTGGGTGCCAGCGTCAATGTCGTGGAGATGGGATATTTACGGCCGGATTGGGTGACGCTCGAGCGTGACGGGCTGTCTTCCAATTCCCACTTTCCGGCGGACCCTGCCTATATCGTCGAGGCGGCGGCAAACCTGCCCGAGCCGGACTGGGCGCGGCGCTTCAGTCAGTCGTTCCTTGCCGAAGCGCTTTACGACCTCGCCTACTATCTGCCGACTGTTTTTCTGTGGTTTCTCTATCCCGGCTACCGGCGGCACGGGCTCTACCATCCGCTGATGGAATACGCCGGCTGGCTGCGCAGGCTTCCCTCAAGCCGCAGAAGGGCAGGCGAGGCGGAAAGCATTATTGAACGGATGATCGGCGGTGGGAGGCGATTCTTCGTCTACCCTTTGCAGCTTCAGACGGACTATCAACTGCGTTCGCACTCGCCCTTCCATCGGCAAGAGGATGCCATCAGGCTGATTCTCCGGTCCTTCGCCGCGAATGCGGCGCCCGAGACGCATCTTGTCGTGAAGCTGCATCCGCTCGACAACGGGCTCGTCGATTGGAAAGCCTATATCGCTCAAATCAGCGCATCGTCCGGTTTGTCCGACCGGGTTCATTTCATCGATGGCGGAAATCTCGAAAAATTGACTGCCGCAAGCCAGGGCATGGTGACGGTCAATTCCACGGCAGCATTTTCAGCCCTGCAGGCGGATAAGCCGGTCAAGGTCCTCGGCACGGCCGTCTACGACATGGCGGGGCTGACCGATCAGAAGTCCTTGGATCGGTTTTGGCTGGATCCGGCGCTGCCGTTGGCAGAGCTCCGCTACGCATTCTTCAGGCTGCTTGCTGCAAGCGTGCAAGTGCGCGGCAATTTCTGCTCGAAGGCGGGCGCGCGGGCGGCGGCGGCACGGATTGCCGAAAGATTGCTGTCAGGAACGGTCAACCTGCCGGGCGCCTACATGGATAAGGCGCCGCGGCAGAAGCCTGAGAAGGTCCATATACCGTGATCGCCCGAAGCATCGGCGATGCGACCGTGAAATTGACATGGCAGCCGCTTATATGCGGAATTGCAATAAACTTAACGCAGCGATTCGACGTTGGGATAGAGAACGCAGAACTGTTTGCCGGGAGCAAACGTCATGGATGGCAGTAAGATGGAAAGATTTATGCTGAAAGAGCTGCTTATGATCATAGCGGCTCTCGTGCTCGTTTCCGTAGTGCTTCTGACGATCGTCATCACCGGCAATTATTGAGCGGCGCGCCATAGCGCCTTCGAAAAGCATTTCGCCAGAGAGCAATTGATCTGCTTCCGACACAATCATCTGATGAAAAATAGATCTGAAAAATGGTGGGCGATGAGAGACTCGAACTCCCGACATCCTCGGTGTAAACGAGGCGCTCTACCAACTGAGCTAATCGCCCTCCAGCGAAGCGAGCCATTCGCCCGCCGCATTCGGTGGCCGTGATCTATGCGGAACGGCAAAAAACCGCAAGAGTGTTTGTGAAGATTTTTTGATTTTTTTGCTCCTTGCGCATGTTCGGCCGTCGTCATCCACATGCGCCGATAGGAAGGAAGGTCGATTGCAGCGGTGCATGTGAGGTGCTGATGAAATGCGTGAGGTGGGAAGCTGCTATGCCAAATCGACGGGACGGAAAATTGCCGGCGAGCTTCTCCAAAACAATTCGCGCTCTGTCATCGATTTGTATTCAAACCTGCTTGACACCCAAACACGAACCCCGTAGTTAGCCGCTCATCGAACGGCGAGGCCGCTTTGATGGGTGCGAAAGCGCCGGGAATACTTGAAATGAATGCGGGTGTAGCTCAGTTGGTTAGAGTGCCGGCCTGTCACGCCGGAGGTCGCGGGTTCGAGCCCCGTCACTCGCGCCATTTCAAGGTAAATTCCGGGTCTGGCGCTCGGCTGAAAGGCCAAACGATGCGCGGGTGTAGCTCAGTCGGTTAGAGTGCCGGCCTGTCACGCCGGAGGTCGCGGGTTCGAGCCCCGTCACTCGCGCCATTCTTTCCAAGCCATTACAATCAATCATCAATTTTTTGCGATTGCGAAAGATCCTTTTCGCGTTTGCGCGGATTTGTCGCGATGCAGTCGCAACATATTGATATCTACCGCTCGGTAGTACTCCAAACGACAGATTCAAAAGGCTTGCGCGCGCGCTCTGCCTGCGCTAACCACGGCTTTGTTGCAACGCTCTTTCGCCTGGCTTGGGCATTTGCTCAAAGGCGCCCCCCAGGCGCTCATGGCAGGCAGGGATGGACATGATGACTGGACTGCTCAGTTCCTATATTCCGATAGCGATTTTCATTGGTATTGCCCTGGTGATAGGCTTGGCGTTGTTGATCACGCCGTTTGCCGTCGCCTTCAAGGCGCCTGACTCGGAAAAGCTGTCGGCTTATGAATGCGGCTTCAACGCATTCGATGACGCCCGCATGAAGTTCGATATCCGCTTCTATCTGGTATCGATTCTCTTCATCATCTTCGACCTGGAAGTCGCCTTCCTCTTCCCCTGGGCCGTATCCTTCGGTGCGATCGGCTGGTTCGGGTTCTGGTCGATGATGGTGTTCCTCGCGGTGCTGACCATCGGCTTTATCTATGAATGGAAAAAGGGAGCCCTGGAATGGGAGTAGCCCAAAGCAACACGACGCTCGTTGCGCCGCAGCCGAAGGGGATCATCGATCCCGCAACCGGCAGGCCTGTCGGCAGCAATGATCCGTTCTTCGGCGAGATCAACAATGAACTCGCGGACAAGGGTTTTCTGGTCACGTCTACCGATGAGTTGATCAACTGGGCTCGTACCGGCTCGCTGATGTGGATGACTTTCGGTCTGGCCTGCTGTGCAGTCGAGATGATGCAGGTCTCCATGCCGCGTTACGACGTCGAGCGCTTCGGCTTCGCCCCGCGCGCTTCGCCGCGCCAGTCCGACGTCATGATCGTCGCCGGCACGCTGACCAACAAGATGGCGCCGGCGCTCCGCAAGGTCTACGACCAGATGCCTGAACCGCGTTACGTGATCTCGATGGGCTCCTGCGCCAACGGCGGCGGTTACTATCATTATTCCTATTCGGTTGTTCGCGGATGCGACCGCATCGTGCCGATCGACATTTACATACCGGGCTGTCCTCCCACTGCGGAGGCGCTGCTTTACGGCGTGCTTCTGCTGCAGAAGAAAATCCGGCGCACCGGCACGATCGAACGGTAAGGCAGGGGACAAGGCATTATGAGTGAAGCCCTGAACGAACTCGCCGCTTACCTCACGGAAGTTCGCAGCGCTCTGATCTCGTCGAGCGAGATCAAGTATGGCGAGCTGAATGTGACGACGACGGCCGAAAACGTTATCGCACTGCTGACATTCCTGCGCGACGACGCCAAGTGCGGCTTCGTCAACATGACGGATATTTGCGGCGTCGACTGGCCGCAGCGCGCCGAGCGCTTCGATGTCGTCTATCATCTGCTGTCGCCGAAGAAGAATCTGCGCATCCGCGTCAAGGTTCCGGTCGGCGAGGACCAGCCTGTTCCCTCCGCCTGCGGCATCTATCCCGGTGCCGACTGGTTCGAGCGCGAAACCTGGGACATGTACGGCGTTCTCTTCACCGGCCATCCGGATCTGCGCCGCCTCCTGACCGACTACGGTTTCGAAGGCCATCCGCTGCGCAAGGATTTCCCGACCACCGGTTTCGTTGAAGTTCGCTATGACGACGCCGCCAAGCGCGTCGTCTACGAGCCTGTGGAACTGAAGCAGGAATTCCGCAACTTCGATTTCTTGTCTCCCTGGGAAGGCACGGATTATGTGCTGCCCGGCGACGAGAAGGCGAAGGCATAATTTGAGGCGTGTGGCGGGCTCGAACCTGCCATTCTCTGAATATCGGACAACGCGAGCATCGCCGCCATGACAGAACATAACGTTCGCAACTTCAACATCAATTTCGGCCCACAGCATCCGGCTGCACACGGCGTTTTGCGTCTTGTCCTCGAACTGGACGGCGAAATTGTGGAACGCGTCGATCCGCATATCGGCTTGCTGCATCGCGGCACGGAAAAGCTGATCGAATCGAAGACCTATTTGCAGGCCGTTCCTTATTTCGATCGCCTCGACTACGTGGCGCCGATGAACCAGGAACATGCCTATGCGCTGGCCGTCGAGAAGCTGCTCGGCATCGATATCCCGATCCGCGGCCAGCTGATCCGCGTGCTCTATTCGGAAATCGGCCGCATCCTGTCGCATCTCTTGAACGTCACTACGCAGGCCATGGACGTCGGCGCTTTGACGCCGCCGCTCTGGGGCTTCGAAGAGCGCGAAAAGCTGATGGTCTTCTATGAGCGTGCCTCGGGCTCGCGCATGCATGCGGCTTATGTTCGTCCGGGCGGCGTTCACCAGGATCTCCCGGAAAAGCTCGTTCAGGATATCGGTGATTGGTGCGATCCGTTCCTGAAGGCGCTCGACGATATCGATGACCTTCTGACCGGCAACCGCATCTTCAAGCAGCGTAACGTCGATATCGGCGTAGTCTCGCTGGAAGACTGTTGGGCCTGGGGCTTCTCCGGCGTCATGGTCCGCGGCTCGGGTGCCGCATGGGACCTTCGCAAGGCGCAGCCGTATGAGTGCTATTCCGATCTCGAATTCGACATTCCGATCGGCAAGAACGGCGATTGCTACGACCGGTATCTGATCCGCATGATCGAAATGCGTGAGTCCGTCCGCATCATGAAGCAGTGCGTCAACCGCCTGCTCGGCGACGCCAAGACCGGACCGGTCTCGTCGCTGGACGGTAAGGTCGTGCCGCCGAAGCGTGGCGAGATGAAGCGCTCGATGGAAGCGTTGATCCACCATTTCAAGCTTTATACCGAAGGCTACCATGTGCCTGCCGGCGAAGTTTACGCAGCCGTCGAAGCGCCGAAGGGCGAGTTCGGTGTCTATCTCGTCTCCGACGGTTCCAACAAGCCTTACCGCTGCAAGATCCGCGCGCCGGGCTATGCGCATCTGCAGGCCATGGATTTCATGTGCCGCGGTCATCAGCTTGCCGATGTCGCCGCAGTGCTTGGTTCGCTCGACATCGTCTTCGGCGAGGTGGATCGTTGATGCGAGCCTGGCAGGTCGTCATCCCCGCGCTTCTTGTCGCCTGCAGTGCTTCGGCCCAACAGGCCAGCTCGGCGCAGAGCTTGCCCAGCATCAATCTGCAGGGCTCGAAAGCAACGGGTGGCAACACTGCAAAAAGCGGAAATACGGCCTCGTCGGGCGCGGATTCGACCATGGCCGATCTCGTCTCGCGTGGTTATGAAATCAAGGCCGCTGTGCCGAACGGCGGCAAGTTCGTTGTGTTTATGCAGAAAGACCAGTCGGCCTACGCCTGCGAATTTTCGTCTCTGACGGATACGCGGTGTGGGTCCTTAAACTGAGATAAGGCGTGAAAGATGTCCGTTCGTCGACTAGCCGAAGATCAATTCCAGCCTGCCGCTTTCGCCTTCAGCGATGATAACGCGGTGTGGGCGGAAAAGACGATCAAGAAATACCCCGAGGGACGCCAGCAGTCCGCGATCATCCCGCTGATGATGCGCGCGCAGGAGCAGGAAGGCTGGGTCACCAAGGCGGCGATCGAGAAGATCGCCGACATGCTGGATATGGCCTATATCCGTGCGCTTGAAGTCGCCACCTTCTATACGCAGTTCCAGCTGCATCCGGTCGGCACGCGGGCGCATATTCAGGTTTGCGGCACGACGCCCTGCATGCTGCGCGGATCCGAGGGGCTGATCAAGATCTGCAAGAGCAAGATCAATGCGCATGCCTTCGACCGCAATGCCGACGGCACGCTCTCCTGGGAAGAGGTCGAATGTCAGGGCGCCTGCGTCAACGCACCGATGGTGGTGATCGGCAAGGATACCTATGAGGATCTGACGCCGGCGCGTCTCGAGGAGATCATCGATGCGTTCGCCGCCGGCAAGGGCAGCGAAGTCAAGACCGGCCCTCAGATCGACCGCATTTTCTCCGCGCCGGAAGGCGGGCTGACGTCTTTGACATCAGAAGAGCCGAAGGCGAAGACAACGGGAGCCAAGGCCAAGGCTGACGCTGTTTCGATCCCGCCGTCTGAAGCGGCGCGCCCCAAGAGCACGGATGCCGAAACCAACCAGAGCCTGAAGACGCCTGCGACCGCGCCGGCCGAGGCGGCAAAGAACGCCAAGGCATCGGAAGCGCAGCCGCTTTCCGCAACGGCAGCGTCTGCTACCGTGACGGAGAAGGCCGAGGGTGCGCAGAAACCGTCTCTCACGGATAAGGATCGTCCCGCCGGCATCGAGAAGCCCGCGCAGCCGGACGATCTCAAGCTGATTTCCGGCGTCGGTCCGAAGATCGAGTCCGTTTTGCATGAGCTCGGCATCTTCACCTTCGCGCAGGTTGCGAGCTGGAAGAAGGCCGAGCGCGAGTGGGTCGACGGCTACCTGAATTTCAAGGGCCGCATCGAACGCGACGACTGGATCAAGCAGGCTAAGGCACTCGCTAAGGGTGGCGAAGCGGAATATATCAAGGTCTTCGGCAAGAAGCCGCGGTAAGAGGTGAAGCATGTTACAAGATCAAGATCGCATCTTTACCAATATCTACGGCCACAAGGACAAGTCCCTGAAGGGCGCGATGTCGCGCGGCCATTGGGACGGCACCAAACAGATCCTCGAAAAGGGTCGTGACTGGATCATCAACGAGATGAAGGCTTCCGGCCTTCGCGGTCGCGGCGGCGCAGGCTTCCCGACCGGCCTCAAGTGGTCCTTCATGCCGAAGGAAAGCGACGGCCGTCCGCACTATCTCGTCGTCAATGCTGACGAGTCGGAGCCGGGCACCTGCAAGGACCGTGACATCATGCGTCACGATCCGCATACGCTGATCGAAGGCTGTGTCATCGCCGGTTTCGCTATGGGCGCAAACACTGCCTACATCTACGTCCGCGGCGAATACATGCGCGAACGCGAAGCCCTGCAGGCGGCAATCGACGAATGCTACGATGCCGGACTTCTGGGCAAAAACAACAAGCTCGGCTGGGATTTTGATGTTTTCGTTCATCATGGTGCCGGTGCTTACATCTGTGGCGAGGAAACCGCGCTGCTCGAAAGCCTGGAAGGCAAGAAGGGCCAGCCGCGCCTGAAGCCGCCTTTCCCGGCCAATATGGGTCTCTACGGTTGCCCGACCACCGTCAACAACGTCGAGTCGATTGCCGTTGCCCCGACGATCCTGCGCCGCGGCGCAGGCTGGTTCTCGTCCTTCGGTCGTCCGAATAATGTCGGCACGAAGCTGTTCATGCTGTCCGGTCACGTCAATCGCCCGTGCACGGTCGAAGAAACGATGGGCATCACCTTCCGCGAGCTGGTCGACAAGCATGCCGGCGGCATTCGCGGCGGCTGGGACAATCTGCTGGCCGTCATTCCCGGCGGCGCATCGTGCCCTGTGGTTCCGGCGGCTGACATCATCGACTGCCCGATGGATTTCGACGGCCTGCGCGATGTCAAGTCGTCCTTCGGCACCGCGGCGGCTATCGTTATGGATAAGTCGACCGACATCATCAAGGCGATTGCTCGCATCTCGGCCTTCTTCAAGCATGAAAGCTGCGGCCAGTGTACGCCGTGCCGCGAAGGAACGGGCTGGATGTGGCGTGTTCTGGAGCGCATGGAGCGCGGCAATGCGCAGAAGCGCGAAATTGACATGCTGTTTCAGGTGACGAAGCAGATCGAAGGTCATACTATCTGCGCGCTCGGTGACGCAGCCGCATGGCCGGTGCAGGGCCTGATCCGCAACTTCCGTCCCGAGATCGAAAAGCGCATCGACCAGTATACGGCCAATGCGACGAGCCACGGCGCGGTGCTGGAAGCAGCCGAGTAAGGATTGTCATGGCGAAGACCAAGGATATCAAGCAGGACAGCGGGGCGGCCGATGCATCGGCCGATTTCGCTCGCGTTGCTGCCGATATGCTGCGGAACGCGCCGGTCATGCCGATCCATCCGCTGATGGCCCATCCGGCAGCGGCGTTCGCCGCTGCGTCCGCCATAGGGTTCGGGTTCACGTCGCAGATCGCCGGCGCGTTCTTCGGTGCGCTGCAGGGCGCTGTCGAAGCGGCGAGCAAACGTTCTGTCGCGCCGGACGAAAAGGATGATGCCGTCGCCGCGGAAAGGCCGGTGGCAAAGAAGGATGGGGCAGGGGAAGCGAAGCCGGCAAAGGCATCGCCCGCCGCCAAACCTGCCGCTGCAAAGCCGGCAGCCGTGAAGAAGGTCGAGCCGAAGCCGGCTGCGGTGAAAACTGCGCCAGCCAAGGCGGTGACCAAGACGAACGCCAAGATCGCCGTTGTGGAGGCGGTCGCGGCCAAGCCCGTTGCGAGCCCTGTGCGCAGCCGCAAGGCCGCGGCGAAGGCTGACGACCTGAAGCGGATTTCCGGCATCGGTCCGAAACTGGAGCAGGTGTTGAACGGACGCGGCATCCAGCGTTTCGCCGATATCGTCGCCTGGAGCGACGCGGATATCGAGCGGATCGACGCGGAGCTTGGATTCGACGGCCGCATCCGGCGCGACGACTGGGTCAGCCAGGCGAAGGCGCTCCTGCCGAAGGGGCGGAGTTAAGATTTTTCCCCGGCTGTTTCTGGCAGCCAGGGGGGTGAATGAAGGCGGTGGAAATGTTGCGGGCGCTATCCCCAATGTTTCGGTCGGCGCGCTGGTCTTGCGGGGACAAGATTGGGCAAGGCTTATTGTGAGCAAACCAGTGCCACGCGGTTTCGTGCCGTGCCGGTGGCAAGCTGGTGTTGCGATTATGAAATTGTCTGCGGCCAGGTTCGGCTGGAGACGTGACATAGGACTGAGTGGACGATGGCTAAACTGAAGATTGACGGTAAAGAGATCGAAGTTCCGGATCACTTCACGCTTATCCAGGCGTGCGAGGAAGCCGGCGCCGAAGTCCCGCGCTTCTGCTTCCATGAACGACTGTCGGTGGCAGGCAATTGCCGCATGTGCCTCGTCGAGGTCAAGGGTGGCCCGCCGAAGCCGCAGGCTTCCTGCGCCATGGGCGTGCGCGATATTCGCGGCGGTCCGAACGGCGAGCTTCCCGAAGTCTTCACCAACACGCCAATGGTCAAGAAGGCCCGCGAAGGCGTGATGGAATTCCTGCTGATCAACCATCCGCTGGATTGCCCGATCTGCGACCAGGGCGGCGAATGCGACCTGCAGGACCAGGCTATGGCCTTCGGCATCGACAGCTCGCGCTATCAGGAAGACAAGCGCGCCGTCGAGGACAAGTATATCGGCCCGCTCGTCAAGACCGTCATGAACCGCTGCATTCACTGCACGCGCTGCGTCCGCTTCACGACGGAAGTTGCCGGCATTTCCGAGCTTGGCCTGATCGGCCGTGGCGAAGATGCCGAGATCACCACCTATCTCGAGCAGGCGATGACCTCCGAGCTGCAGGGCAACGTCGTCGACCTTTGCCCGGTCGGCGCGCTGACATCGAAGCCTTTCGCCTTTACCGCCCGCCCGTGGGAGCTGAACAAGACCGAATCGATCGACGTCATGGACGCGCTTGGTTCCGCCATCCGCGTCGATACCCGCGGCCGCGAAGTCATGCGCGTGTTGCCGCGCGTCAACGAGCAGATCAATGAAGAGTGGATCTCCGATAAGACCCGCTTCATCTGGGACGGCCTGAAGACGCAGCGCCTCGACAAGCCTTACGTCCGCCAGGATGGCCGCCTGCAGCCAGCAAGCTGGAGCGATGCCTTCGCTGCCATCAAGTCGGCGGTTTCAGCGACCAGCGGCGAAAAGATCGGCGCCATTGCCGGCGATCTCGCTTCCGTCGAGGAAATGTATGCTCTGTCCGAGCTGCTGAAATCGCTCGGATCGGAAAATCTCGACTGTCGCCAGGACGGGACGGCGCTTGATCCGTCGCTCGGCCGCGCAAGCTATATCTTCAGCCCGAGCATCGAAGGCATCGAAGCCGCCGATGCGCTGCTGATGATCGGCACCAATCCGCGCTTCGAGGCGGCAGTGATGAACTCGCGCATCCGCAAGCGCTGGCGTCGGGGCAAGTTCCCGATCGGCGTGATCGGCGAACATGCCGATCTGCGCTACTCCTACGACTATCTCGGCGCCGGCCCGGAGACGCTGGCCGATATCGTCAGCGGTTCGCACAGCTTCGCAGACGTTCTGAAGAACGCTCAGAAGCCGATGATCATCATCGGCCAGGGCGCGCTGATCCGCGAAGACGGCGCGGCCGTGCTGGCAAACGCGGCCAAGCTTGCCGCAGCCGTTGGTGTCGTCAAGGACGGCTGGAACGGTTTTGCCGTGCTGCACACGGCAGCGTCGCGCGTCGGCGGCCTCGATCTCGGCTTCGTGCCGGGCGCAAAGGGGGTCAATGCTGCTGCGATGCTGTCGTCGATGGACGTGCTCTTCCTGCTTGGTGCCGATGAACTCGATTTCACCCGTAAGGGCGCGAAGTTCACCGTCTACATCGGCTCGCATGGCGACGAGGGCGCTCAGAATGCCGACGTCATCCTTCCGGCTGCGACCTACACCGAAAAGTCGGGTACCTGGGTCAACACCGAAGGCCGCGTCCAGATGGGCAACCGGGCCGGTTTCGCCCCGGGCGATGCCCGTGAGGACTGGGCCGTCATCCGCGCTCTTTCCGATGTGCTCGGCAAGAAGCTTCCCTTTGATTCGCTGAGGGAATTGCGCGCCAAGCTCTATGCAGCCTTCCCGCATTTCGCTGGTGTCGACGAGATTGCCGAAACCGATAGCGCCCAAATTGTCGCACTCGGGAAAAAAGCCGCTGCGATGGGTAAATCGGCGTTTGCTTCGCCGATCAAAGACTTCTATTTGACGAACCCGATAGCACGCGCCTCGGCTGTCATGGCTGAGTGCTCGGCATTGGCCCGCAACAACTTCCAGGCTGCGGCAGAGTAAGGGCAGAGGACTATGGATTCATTCGTTTCGACCTATCTCTGGCCGGCGCTGATCATGATCGGCCAGTCTCTGCTGCTCCTGGTCTGCCTGCTGATCTTCATTGCCTATATCCTTCTTGCCGACCGCAAGATCTGGGCGGCGGTTCAGTTGCGTCGTGGCCCGAACGTCGTCGGTCCCTTCGGCCTGTTTCAGTCTTTCGCCGATCTTTTGAAGTTCATGGTCAAGGAGCCGATCATTCCGGCGGGCGCCAACAAGACCGTGTTCCTGCTGGCACCTCTGGTTTCGGTGGTATTGGCGCTGTCCACCTGGGCTGTCGTACCGGTGGCTCAGAATTGGGTGGTCGCCGACATCAACGTCGGCATCCTCTACATTCTGGCGATCTCGTCGCTTGAAGTGTACGGCATCATCATGGGCGGCTGGGCTTCGAACTCGAAGTATCCATTCCTCGGCGCGCTGCGCTCGGCGGCGCAGATGGTGTCCTACGAAGTCTCGATCGGCCTCGTCATCGTCACCGTGCTGCTTTGCGTCGGTTCGCTGAACCTCACGGATATCGTGCTGTCGCAGCAGACCGGCCTCGGCACCAAGCTCGGCCTGCCGGCGTCGTTCCTCGATTGGCACTGGCTGTCGCTGTTCCCGATGTTCATCGTGTTCTTCATCTCGGCGCTGGCGGAAACCAATCGTCCGCCCTTCGACCTTCCGGAAGCGGAATCTGAACTGGTTGCCGGCTTCATGGTCGAATACGGCTCCTCTCCGTACATGATGTTCATGCTCGGTGAATATGCCGCCGTCGTTCTCATGTGTTCGCTGACGACTATTCTCTTCCTCGGCGGCTGGCTGCCTCCGGTGGATATCTGGATCCTCAACTGGGTTCCGGGCATCATTTGGTTCCTGCTGAAGTCGTGCCTCGTCTTCTTCATGTTCGCTATGGTGAAGGCTTTCGTGCCGCGCTACCGCTACGACCAGCTCATGCGCCTCGGCTGGAAGGTGTTCCTGCCGCTGTCGCTCGCCATGGTCGTTATCGTTGCATTCGTGCTGAAGGTGACGGGATGGGCATGATCATGTCGATCCTCGCTTCAAGCAGATTTGGAGGTTGAAGATGGCCGGAATTTCCAACGCCGTCAGCTCGCTGTTCCTCAAGGAATTTGTCGGCGCATTCTTTTTGTCGATGCGTTACTTCTTCAAGCAGAAGGCGACGATCAATTATCCGTTCGAAAAGGGGCCGGTCAGCCCGCGCTTCCGTGGCGAGCATGCGCTGCGCCGCTATCCGAACGGTGAAGAGCGCTGCATCGCCTGCAAGCTCTGCGAAGCCATCTGTCCTGCCCAGGCCATCACGATCGAGGCCGGGCCGCGCCGCAACGACGGCACCCGCCGCACGGTGCGTTATGACATCGACATGGTGAAGTGCATCTATTGCGGCTTTTGCCAGGAAGCATGCCCGGTCGACGCCATCGTCGAAGGGCCGAACTTCGAATTCGCTACCGAGACCCGCGAAGAGCTCTATTTCGACAAGGCGCGGCTTTTGGAAAACGGCGACCGCTGGGAACGCGAAATCGCGCACAATATCGCGATGGATTCGCCCTACCGCTAAGCGGTGTTTTGAATATGCCGCGACGGCCGGCCAGGTTGTCGCCGTCGCGGTTGAATATAGACCGGGGCTTTGCCGGACGAATGTCAGGCTAAGCCCCATCGGGCAGGGATACTCCCGGCTGCCCGGGGGAAGACGAAAAAGGCACCAACATGGGTCTGCAGGCTCTTTTTTTCTACATCTTCGCCTTTGTCGCGGTGGCGTCGGCGTTCATGGTTATCTCGGCGCGGAATCCGGTCCATTCGGTCCTGTTCCTCATCCTGGTTTTCTTCAACGCGGCCGGCCTCTTTCTGTTGTTGGGGGCTGAATTCCTGGCGATGATCCTGCTGGTCGTCTATGTCGGCGCCGTGGCGGTTCTCTTCCTCTTCGTCGTGATGATGCTCGATATCGATTTCTCCGAGCTCAGGGCCGGCATTCTGGAATATGCACCGATCGGCGCATTGATCGGCGTCATCCTTGCCGCCGAGCTCATCGTCGTTGTCGGCGGCAGCGTGATCTCGCCTCAGATCGCCAAGACAGTCGCCATGCCGATCCCGGCCGTGACCGAGCGAACGAACACGGCCGCCCTAGGCGACGTGCTCTACACCAACTACGTTTACTTCTTCGAGATCGCCGGCCTTGTGCTTCTGGTCGCGATGATCGGTGCGATCGTGTTGACGCTGAAGCATCGCACGCACATCAAGCGCCAGAATATTTCCCAACAGGTCGCCCGCACGCCCGCGACCGCCGTCGAGGTGGTCAAGGTCAAGCCGGGGCAGGGCGTCTGAGGCGGGGCACGAGGATCAAAGGAACAAGAACATGGTCATTGGACTTTCCCACTACCTGACGGTCAGCGCCATCCTCTTCGTGCTCGGCGTCTTCGGTATTTTTCTCAACCGTAAGAATGTCATCATCATCTTGATGTCCGTCGAACTCATATTGCTCGCGGTCAACATCAACATGGTCGCCTTCTCGTCGTTCCTCAACGACATCGTCGGCCAGGTCTTCGCTCTGTTCATTTTGACTGTCGCTGCCGCCGAGGCTGCCATCGGTCTTGCAATTCTCGTCGTCTTCTACCGTAACCGCGGCTCTATCGCCGTTGAAGACGTCAACATGATGAAGGGCTGATACAGCTATGTTTTTATATAAGGCTATCGTCTTTCTTCCTTTGATCGGCGCGATCATCGCCGGCCTTTTCGGCCGCGCCATCGGCGCCAAGGCTTCGGAATATATCACCACCGGCCTGATGATTATCGCTGCGATCCTGTCGTGGGTCGTCTTCTTCACGGTGGCGCTCGGCCATACCGACGGCCCGATCAAGGTTGAAGTCTTGCGCTGGATCCAGTCCGGCGGCATCGACGCGTCCTGGTCGCTGCGCATCGATACGCTGACATCGGTGATGCTGATCGTTGTGAACACGGTTTCGACCCTCGTTCACGTCTATTCGATCGGATACATGCATCACGATCCGCATCGTCCGCGCTTCTTCGCCTATCTCTCGCTCTTCACCTTCGCCATGCTGATGCTGGTGACGTCGGACAACCTTGCCCAGATGTTCTTCGGCTGGGAAGGCGTCGGTCTGGCTTCCTATCTGCTGATCGGCTTCTGGTTCAAGAAGCCGTCCGCGTCGGCAGCTGCGATTAAGGCCTTCGTCGTCAACCGTGTCGGCGACTTCGGTTTCGTGCTCGGTATTGCCGGCGTCTTCGCCCTCTTCGGCTCGATCAATTTCGACGTCATCTTCGGCAATGCGCAGAGCTTCGCCGCGGGGCAGGGTGGCCAGCCAGGCGACATCGTGCTCAACCTCTTCGGCATGCAGCTTGATCGTGCGCATGCGCTGACTGGTGTCTGCCTGCTGCTCTTCATGGGCGCGATGGGCAAGTCGGCGCAGTTCCTGCTACACACCTGGCTGCCGGACGCCATGGAAGGCCCGACCCCGGTCTCCGCGCTCATCCATGCCGCAACCATGGTTACCGCCGGTGTCTTCCTCGTCGCCCGCATGTCGCCGATCTTCGAACTCTCGCCCGATGCGCTGACCTTCGTCACCATCATCGGTGCGATCACGGCCTTCTTCGCGGCAACGGTCGGCCTCGTGCAGAACGACATCAAGCGCGTCATCGCCTATTCGACCTGTTCGCAGCTCGGCTACATGTTCGTCGCGCTCGGCGTCGGCGCTTACGGCGCTGCCATCTTCCATCTGTTCACGCATGCCTTCTTCAAGGCTCTGCTCTTCCTCTGCGCCGGTTCGGTCATCCATGCCGTCGACGGCGAGCAGGACATGCGTCACATGGGCGGCCTTCGCTCGCACATCAAGAAGACCTACTGGATGATGATCATCGGCACGCTGGCGATCACCGGCGTCGGTATTCCGTTCTCGCCGATCGGCTTTGCCGGCTTCTTCTCCAAGGATGCGATTATCGCGGCGTCGTACACGTCGCACAATCCGGCTTCCGGCTTTGCCTTCACGCTGCTGGTCATCGCCGCGCTGTTTACCAGCTTCTATTCCTGGCGCCTGATCTTCATGACCTTCTATGGCAAGCCCCGCGCCTCGCACGAGGTCATGCATCATGTGCATGAATCGCCGAATGTGATGCTGATCCCGCTCTATCTGCTGGCGATCGGCGCCGTCTTCGCCGGCTGGTATTTCCATGACTACTTCGTCGGTCTTGACTACGAGGAATTCTGGAAGCATGCGCTGTTCACGCTGCCTGACAACAAGATCCTCGAAGAGGCGGAGCATGCTCCGCATTGGGTCGAACTCAGCCCGTTCATCGCAATGGTGCTCGGTTTCGTGACCGCCTGGTACATGTACATCAGGTCGCCGGAGACGCCGCGCAAGCTCGCGCAGCAACAGCGCGTGCTCTACGAGTTCCTGTTGAACAAGTGGTACTTCGACGAGCTCTATGACTTCCTCTTCGTTCGCTCCGCCAAGGCGCTCGGCCGCTTCCTCTGGAAGAAGGGCGACATCGGGGTCATCGACACCATCGGCCCGAACGGCGTCGCCGCCCGCGTCGTCGATGTCACCAACCGCGTCGTGCGCCTGCAGACCGGCTATCTCTATCACTATGCCTTCGCGATGCTGCTCGGTATTGCAGCCCTCGTTACCTGGATGATGCTCGGGAGTTCCCTCTGATGACCGATTGGCCTATTCTTTCAACGGTCACGTTCCTGCCGCTGGTGGGTGTCCTTCTCCTGCTGTTCACGCGGGAAGATGGACCCAACGGCCGCCGCAACATCCTGAACATCTCTCTGGCGACGACGGTCTTCACCTTTATCGTGTCGCTGTTCGTCTGGATCTGGTTCGACAATGCCAATCCGGGCTTCCAGATGATCGAGAAGCATGATTGGCTGACCAGCGGCATCAGCTATCACATGGGTGTCGACGGCATCTCGATGCTGTTCGTCATCCTGTCGACCTTCCTGATGCCCTTCTGCGTGCTGGCAAGCTGGCTCTCTGTGGAGAAGCGACTGAAAGACTACATGATCGCCTTCCTCGTCCTCGAGACGATGATGGTCGGCGTTTTCGTGTCGCTGGATATCGTGCTGTTCTACGTCTTCTTCGAAGCCGGCCTTATCCCGATGTTCCTGATCATCGGCGTCTGGGGCGGCAAGGATCGCGTCTACGCCAGCTACAAGTTCTTCCTCTACACGCTGCTCGGCTCGGTGCTGATGCTGCTCGCCATCATGGCGATGTACTGGCAGGCCGGTACGACTGACATCCCGTCGCTGCTCGCCTACAAGTTCCCGCCGCAGCTGCAGACGTGGCTATGGCTTGCCTTCTTCGCCTCCTTCGCGGTGAAGATGCCGATGTGGCCGGTCCATACGTGGTTGCCCGACGCACACGTTCAGGCGCCGACGGCGGGCTCGGTCATCCTGGCCGGTATCCTTCTGAAGCTCGGCGGCTATGGTCTCATCCGCTTCTCGCTCGGCATGTTCCCGAACGCGTCGGAGTTTTTTGCGCCGCTCGTCTTCGCCCTGTCGGTCATCGCCATCATCTACACCTCGCTGGTGGCGCTGATGCAGGAAGACATCAAGAAGCTGATCGCCTATTCCTCGGTTGCCCACATGGGCTATGTGACCATGGGCATCTTCGCGGCCAACCAGCAGGGCGTCCAGGGCGCGATCTTCCAGATGCTGTCGCACGGCATCGTCTCCGGCGCTCTCTTCCTCTGCGTCGGCGTGATCTACGACCGCACCCATACCCGCGAAATCGCGGCTTATGGCGGCCTGGTCAACAACATGCCGAAATATGCCGTCGCGATGATGGTCTTCACCATGGCCAATGTCGGTCTGCCCGGCACCTCCGGCTTCATCGGTGAATTCCTCACCCTGATCGGTGTCTTCCGCGTCAACACCTGGGTTGCCTTGTTCGCCGCCACCGGTGTGATCCTGTCGGCCGCCTATGCGCTCTGGCTTTACCGTCGCGTCATTTTCGGCGTGCTCGATAAGGAGAACCTGAAGAAGCTGCTGGATCTGTCGCCGCGTGAACAGCTGATCCTTTATCCGCTGATCGCGCTGACGATCCTCTTCGGCGTCTATCCGGCTCCGATCTTCGACGCCACGGCCGCTTCGGTGGATCTGCTGGTAAACAACTATACCGCTGCCCTGCACGCTGCGCAGAACGTTGCGCTGTCGATGAATTGATGACGGGACCTATTCGACATGACTGCTGACACAATTCTTGCAAGCCTGCATCTTTCCATTCCGGAGCTCATCCTCGCGGTCGGTGCGCTTGCGTTGCTCATGATCGGCGTCTTCTCAGGCGAGCGGTCCGGACCCATGGTCACCGGTCTCGCCATCGCGGTTCTCGCGGTGGCCGGTCTTTGGATCATCTTCGTGCCGGGCGAGGGCCTGGCTTATGGCGGCGCCTATCTCGCCGACGGCTTCTCCCGCTTCATGAAGATCGTCGCGCTGGTCGGCTCGATCGTCACCATGTTCATGAGCATGGGGCAGGCGCGCGAGCAGCAGCTCGATCGCTTCGAGTTCCCAGTGCTCCTGCTGCTGGCGACCCTCGGCATCCTGCTGATGATCTCGGCGCATGACCTGATCTCGCTTTATCTGTCGCTGGAACTGCAGTCGCTGGCGCTCTACGTCGTTGCCGCCATCAACCGCGACAATCTCAAGTCGACGGAAGCCGGCCTGAAGTACTTCGTCCTTGGCGCTCTCTCTTCCGGCATGCTGCTCTACGGCATGTCGCTGGTCTACGGCTTCACCGGCCACACAACCTTCGATGCCATTGCCACCGCGCTCAGCGCCGAGACCCGCTCGCTCGGCCTCGTCTTCGGTCTGGTTTTCGTTCTTGCCGGCCTGGCCTTCAAGATCTCCGCCGTGCCGTTCCATATGTGGACGCCGGATGTTTACGAAGGCGCTCCGACGCCGGTCACCGCCTTCTTCGCGGCTGCGCCGAAGGTCGCGGCCATGGCGATCCTGACCCGCATCGTCATTACCGCCTTCCATCCGGTGCTTGCCGACTGGCAGCAGATCATTGTCTTCATCTCGATCGCCTCGATGGTGCTCGGCTCCTTCGCCGCGATCGGTCAGCGCAACTTCAAGCGACTGATGGCCTATTCCTCGATCGGTCACATGGGCTATGCGCTGGTCGGCCTTGCCGCCGGCACCAAGACCGGCGTATCCGGCGTCATGCTTTACATGGTCATCTACATGGTCATGACCCTCGGTACCTTTGCCATCATCATGGCGATGCGCCGCAAGGACGGCCGTCAGGTTGAGAATGTCGATGATCTCGCCGGCCTTTCGACAACCAACCCCTTCATGGCCGTCGTGCTGACAGCACTGATGTTCTCGCTGGCCGGCATTCCGCCGCTGGCAGGCTTCTTCGGAAAGTACTTCGTTTTCGTCGCAGCTATCCAGGCGCATCTCTATGCGCTTGCCGTCATCGGCGTTCTCTCTTCGGTCGTCGGCGCCTACTACTATCTGCGCGTCATCAAGGTCATGTGGTTTGACGAAGCCAAGGACGAATTCACCCGCACGGCTGGTTCGCTGCGCCTGGTCTTCGGCCTCTCGGGCTTGTTCGTGGTCGGCTACGTCCTCTTCGGCGGCGCTATCGGCGGTGCTGCCGATCTGGCTGCCGCGACGCTGTTTTGATGGCGTCTGACATGAATAGCCGGAAGTCGCTTGCCGACTTCCGGCATGATGCCCTTTCAGAGACAAGTTCCACCAACAGCGAGTGCCTGGAACGGGCACGTGCGGGCGATCGCGGAAACCTTTGGGTCACCGCCGAACGTCAGACCGGTGGACGTGGTCGCCGCGGCCGTCCCTGGGTATCCGAGCGCGGTAATCTCTATGCATCTCTCCTGTTGATCGATCCTGCTCCGATGGACCGTCTCGGCTCCCTGCCGCTCGCGGTCGCGATTGCCGTGCATCAGGCGGTGCGCAGCGTGCTGCCGCTGGCCGCCGAACCGGTCGAGATCAAGTGGCCGAACGATATCCTGATCGGCCGCAAGAAGACCTGCGGTATCCTGCTCGAGGGCGAAGCCTTACCCGACGGGCGCTATGCACTTGTTATCGGTATCGGCATCAACGTCGCCGTTATGCCCGACAATCCGATGTATCCGGTTACCTGCCTGCGGCAGCAGGGCTCGATGGTCTCGCCTGATGAATTGTTTGCCCATCTCTATGCGGCGATGGCCGAAGCCCTTGATGTTTGGAACAGCGGCAAGGGCATTCGGGAGGTCACGGCGCGCTGGCGCGAAGCGGCCTGTGGCGTCGGTGAAAAGATCACGGTGAACTTGCCGGACAAGTCGATTTTAGGCCATTTCGTCGGAATCGATGATAATGGCTTGTTGATGCTCGAGACCGAAGACGGCAGGACTATGCCGATCGCGGCGGGCGATGTTTTCTTTAGGTAATGGTTGGGAACGAAATGGCGAAACAAGACGAACTGGTGTTTCTGCCACTCGGCGGCGTCGGCGAGATCGGTATGAATCTCGCTCTGTATGGCTATGGAACGCCGGAGCATCGCCAGTGGATCATGGTCGATTGCGGCGTTACGTTTCCGGGACCGGATCTGCCGGGCGTGGATCTGGTGCTGCCGGACATCCGCTTTCTCGCCAAGGAGCGCAAGAACCTCAAGGGCATCATCATTACCCACGCGCATGAGGATCACTACGGCGCGCTGAGCGATCTCTGGCCAGGTCTCAACGTCCCCGTCTACGCTTCGGGCTTTACCGCCGGCCTTCTGGAAGCCAAGCGCGACTATGAAAAGACGATGGGTCAGATCCCGATCACCCCGTTCAAGGCTGGTGACCGTATTAATGTCGGCCCCTTCAGCATCGAGGGCGTCGCCGTCAATCACTCCATTCCCGAACCGATGTCGTTGATGATCCGCACGCCGCTCGGCAACGTCATTCATACCGGCGATTGGAAGATCGACCACGAGCCTTCGCTCGGGCCGCTCACCGACGAGACCCGCTTCCGGCAGTTGGGTGACGAAGGCGTCCTGGCACTGATGTGCGATTCCACCAATGCCCTGCGCGATGGCGTCTCGCCCTCGGAAAAGGACGTTTCCGAAAGCCTGCGCAAGATCATCGAGAATGCCGAAGGCCGGGTAGCGATCACCACCTTCTCCTCGAATGTCGGCCGCATCCGCACTGTTGCCGAGGCTGCCGAGGCCGCGGGTCGCGAAGTGCTGTTGTTGGGCAGTTCGCTGAAGCGTGTCGTCGACGTCGCCCGCGATGTCGGTCTCATGGACGGCATCAAGCCGTTCATTGCCGAGGATGAGTATGGCTATATCCCGCGCGACAAGGTCGTAGTCATCCTGACCGGCAGTCAGGGTGAGCCGCGCGCCGCTCTTGCCAAGCTGGCAAGGGACGAAATGCGCCACGTCGCGCTGGCATCAGGTGATATCGTCGTCTTTTCCTCGCGTGCCATCCCCGGCAACGAGAAGGCCATCCAGGACATCAAGAACGGCCTGATCGAACAGGGCGTGCATGTCGTGACGGATGCCGAAGCGCTCGTGCACGTGTCCGGCCATCCCCGGCGCAATGAGCTGCAGAAGATGTATGAGTGGACGCGGCCTAAGGTCGTTGTGCCTGTGCATGGCGAGCCGACGCATCTGAGCGCGCATAAAGAACTGGCCGAACAGTCCGGTATCGCCACCGTGCCGAAGGTTCGCAATGGCGACATATTGCGCCTCGCGCCGGGACCGGTCGAGGTGATCGGCGAGGCGCCGCATGGACGTATCTTCAAGGACGGCATACTGATTGGCGATTTCGACGAGATGGGCATCGGCGAACGCAAGAAGCTGTCCTATGTCGGCCATGTCGCGGTCAATCTCGTGCTCGATGCCCGTTACGACATCGCCGGCGATCCGGATATCGTGTCCATCGGCCTGCCGGCCTATGACGACGAAGGCGAGGAGATGGAGGACACGCTCTTCGATGCGCTCGTCAGCGCCATCGAGAGCATTCCGCGCGCCCGCCGCAAGGATCTGGCCATGCTGCAGGAGGCTGCTCGTCGCGCCGTGCGCTCAGCCGCCAATCACGGATGGGGAAAGAAGCCTTTCGTAACGGTGTTCGTCACGCGCACTGCCGGCTGAGGCCCGTGATCCGATCGGGGAGGAGAGATCCGTGCTTGGACGCATCAATCACATCGCGCTTGCCGTTCCGGATATAGCCGCCGCTTCGGCGACCTATCGCGAAACACTCGGCGCTAAGGTGTCTGCGCCGCAGGCATTGCCGGAACATGGCGTCACGGTCGTCTTCGTCGAGCTGCCAAACAGCAAGGTCGAACTGCTCGAGCCGCTGGGCGAGACCTCGCCGATCGCCGCTTTCCTCGCGAAGAACCCCGACGGCGGCATGCATCATATCTGTTACGAAGTTGCAGATATCCTTGCAGCACGCGACCAGCTGGTCGCCGCAGGCGCTCGCGTGCTTGGAGATGGCGAGCCGAAGATCGGCGCGCATGGCAAGCACGTGCTCTTCCTGCATCCGAAGGATTTCTTCGGCACGCTGATCGAGCTCGAGCAAGTGTGACATTAAAGCGCTGGACGACGCTTTGAAACGCGACAGCTTTGCCCCTATAAGCAACTTGGAAGAGGAAGAGGCGAGCAGGCTCGTCTTAAGGGAGCGGAATGGTCCAGCAGATTATAGCGAGTCTCGCGGTGTATTTCGTCATCTGGTGGATCACGCTTTTTGCGGTCCTTCCATTCGGCTTGCGCACCCAGGCCGAGGACAAGCATGTGGTCTTCGGTACTGTCGAAAGCGCACCGACGAAATTCCGTGCCTGGAGAGTGGTGTTCTTCACGACGCTGGTATCGGCTCTCATCTATGGTGCCTGGTATGTCGCCTCGCACTATTTCGGACTGAGCGTCGACTCCATTCCGCGGTTCGTTCCGAACTACGACAAATAACCTATCGGAAATTGTGGTTGGAATCGCCTGGACACCAATCGCCTCGCGATCGCTTTCAATTTGTCACACGCCTGTCATCTTTGTGAAGCAAAGAATCTATGAACGACGACCGCAATGCGCTGGTTAAGAAGCCTTTTGATGCGTCTGTCGAGCCAGTTGGCAGACAGCTAGCCAAGGCGAAAAGCAAAAAAAAACAAGGCCATAAGCCTTGTTTTAAAGTATCGCGTGATCCTTATCCGTTACCGGGGCAGCGAGCGAGCGCGCCTAAGATCTGATCCTCCCAAGACTTGACCGCGAAACGGCAAGAATTTAACCTTCCTGCCTCTTTTGTGAGCTAAAATTAGCTCAAAGATTGAGCTTTGTCATCTATTTTTTTGCTTTTTTGCTACAGTCGCGCAGAATTTTTCTGTTGATGAAATTTCGTCTTAAATCCTTACAAACGTGCGATTTTTCGAAATCGCGGAAATATATCACATCGCCCGCATTCGTGGGCATTTCTCGCATTCCCTACGCGTCGAATGCGGGTTTCCTTCCTGCGCCGAAGCAGTTATGAACTGCCTCCAGTACACAATTTGCTAACGATTCCGCCAGAGGCGAATCGTCAAACCTCTGGAACAAGCGTCATGCGTCTGTCTCGTTACTTCATGCCCATTCTGAAGGAAAATCCTAAAGAGGCTGAAATTGTTTCCCATCGGCTCATGCTGCGCACCGGCATGATCCGCCAGCAGTCACAGGGTATCTATTCCTGGCTGCCGCTGGGCAAGCGCGTGCTCGACAAGGTCAACAAGATCATCCGCGAGGAGCAGAATCGTTCCGGCGCCATCGAGCTTTTGATGCCCACGCTGCAGACGGCCGAGCTCTGGCAGGAGAGCGGCCGCTACGACGCCTACGGCAAGGAAATGCTGCGCATCAAGGACCGGCAGGACCGGCCCATGCTTTACGGCCCGACCAACGAGGAGATGATCACCGACATCTTCCGGTCCTACGTCAAGTCCTACAAGGACCTGCCGCTCAATCTCTATCATATACAGCTGAAATTCCGTGACGAGATCCGTCCGCGTTTCGGCACCATGCGCTCGCGTGAGTTCATGATGAAAGATGCCTATTCCTTCGATCTGACGCAGGAAGGCGCCGTGATTGCCTACAACAAGATGTTCACGGCATATCTGCGCACCTTCGACCGCCTTGGTCTTCGGGCAATCCCCATGCGCGCCGACACCGGCCCCATCGGCGGCGAGCTCAGCCACGAATTCATCATCCTCGCAGATACCGGCGAATCCGAAGTTTTCTGCCATAAGGATTTCGTCAATTTCGATATCCCCGGCGAAGACACGAATTTTGATGACGCTGCTGGCCTGAAAGGCATCTTCGACAAGTGGACTTCGGTCTATGCCGCCACCTCGGAAATGCATGATGAAGCCGCCTTCAACGCCATCCCCGAAGGCGAGCGCCTCTCGGCGCGCGGCATCGAGGTCGGCCACATCTTCTACTTCGGCACGAAATATTCCGAACCGATGGGTGCGAAAGTTCAGGGTCCCGACGGCAAGGAACACGCTGTACACATGGGATCTTACGGTATCGGCCCGACACGCCTTGTTCCCGCCATCATCGAAGCATCGCATGACGAGAACGGAATCATCTGGCCTGCTTCGGTTGCGCCTTTTGACGTCGTGGTGATCAACATGAAGTCCGGCGACCAAGCCTGTGACGATGCTTGCGAAACGGTCTACGCCGCCCTGTCGAAGGCCGGCAAGGATGTCCTGCTTGACGATCGCGACGATCGTGCCGGAACGAAGTTCGCGACGGCGGATCTGATCGGCGTGCCCGTGCAGATCATCGTCGGGCCGCGTTCGATCGCGGGCGGCGAGGTGGAAGTGAAGGACCGTAAGACCGGTGCTCGCGAGACGATGACAGTCGAAGCGGCAATCAAGCGGCTGGCCGGCTGATAGACAAAAGACAGGATGGAAGGCGAATGGCGGTGAACGTGGCAGTGGAACAGCAGGGAAATTCGCCCAAGGCCAGCCCGTCATCCCGTCCGTTTTCCGGATTCGAGCGACTTGTCGCGTGGCGCTATCTTCGCTCCCGGCGCAAGGAAGCATCGATTTCGGTCATTGCCGGCTTCTCGCTGGTCGGCATCATGCTGGGCGTCGCCGCGCTGATCATCGTCATGGCGGTCATGAACGGCTTCCGCGCCGAACTCTTCAAGCAGATTCTTGGCTTCAACGGCCATGTCGTCGTGCAGCCGATCGATTCGCCGTTGAACGACTATGCTGAGCTGGCTAAGAAGTTTGCCGCTGTTCCCGGTGTCACCATGGCCTTGCCGCTGGTGGAAGGTGAAACGCTTGCGTCCGGGCGGGGCGGCTCCGGCACCGGCGCGCTGGTGCGCGGCATCCGCGCCGAGGATATGACCAAGCTCAAAACCGTTTCCGATCATATCGTCTCCGGCGACATAGTCGGCTTTGCCTCGGGGCAGGGCGTGCTGGTGGGTACACGCCTTGCGCGGCAGCTGGGCCTGACGGTCGGCGACCAGATCACGCTGACGGCGCCCGATGGCGATGTGACGCCCTTCGGCGTCAATCCGCGCGTCAAGGCTTATACGATCTCCGGCCTCTTCGAGGTCGGCATGTCCGAATATGATTCTTCCGTCGTCTTCATGCCGCTGGAGGAATCACAGCTCTTTTTCAACGCCGAAGGCATCGTCGAGAAGATAGAACTCTTCGTCAGCAATCCCGATGATGTCGATGAGTTGAGGCCGAAGATCGAGGCTGCCGCGGGTCGGCAAGTGTTCCTGACCGACTGGCGGCAGGTCAACGAGACTTTCTTCTCGGCACTGCAGGTCGAACGCAACACCATGTTCATGATCCTGACGCTGATCGTCCTCGTGGCTGCGCTAAATATCATTTCCGGTCTGATCATGCTGGTGAAGGACAAGGGCAGCGATATCGCCATCCTGCGTACCATGGGCGCGACGTCCGGGGCGATCATGCGCATCTTCTTCATGACAGGTGCGGCCATCGGCGTGGTCGGCACGTTCGCCGGCGTTCTGCTCGGTGTCCTGGTCTGCCTGAATATCGAATCCATCCGGCAGTTCTTCTCCTGGATTTCGGGCACGGTGATCTTCAATCCGGAGGTCTACTTCCTCAGCAAGCTGCCGGCCCAGATGAATATGAGCGAGACCGTCTCCGTTGTTGTGATGGCACTGACGCTGTCTTTCCTTGCCACGATCTTTCCGGCCTGGCGTGCCTCGCGGCTCGATCCGGTGCAGGCGCTGCGCTACGAATAAGGAATTCGCATTTGATGAAAGGCAACGTCGTTCTCCAGCTTTCGGGCGTGGAGCGTCATTACGGGCAAGGCGATACCCAGCTATCGATCCTGAAGGGAGCCGATTTCGCCCTGCGCAGCGGCGAGATCGTCGCGCTGGTTGCGCCCTCCGGTACCGGCAAGTCGACGCTCCTGCATGTGGCCGGCCTGCTCGAGCATCCCGATAGCGGCGAAGTGCTGATCAATGGTCAGGCATGTGAAGGCCTGTCCGACGACAAGCGCACGGCTGTCCGTCGCAGCGAAATCGGCTTCGTCTATCAGTTCCACCATCTGCTGCCGGAATTTTCGGCGCTTGAAAATATCATGATGCCGCAACTGATCTCAGGTCTCTCCCGCAAGGAGGCGAGTGAGCGCGCCGCCCAGCTTCTCGATTACATGCGCATCGGCCACCGCGGCGATCATCGCCCGGCCGAATTGTCCGGCGGCGAACAGCAACGCGTCGCCATTGCGCGCGCCGTCGCCAATGCGCCTCTGGTACTGCTGGCCGATGAACCGACAGGCAATCTCGATCCCGCAACGGCACATTATGTCTTCGATGCCCTTGAAGCGCTGGTGCGGCAGTCGGGTCTGGCGGCATTGATCGCCACGCATAATCACGAACTCGCAGTCCGTATGGACCGCCGCGTCACATTGAGCGAAGGCAAGGTGGTCGAGGTCTGATCGCCCGTTACGGAACGATCAGCCCGCCGCGATAATCCAGCTCGTAGGCCTTGCGCTCCTTCACCATGATGACCTCGTGACCGATAAAATGGTCGCAGCCGCCGGTGCTGCGATCGACGTAACGGCCGAAGGCGTGTTCGAATTCGAAGCCGCCGAGAAAGCGTTTTTCATCGAGATAGAGCCGTAGCAGCGCTGATTTGATGACCATGCCGGCGCTCCGCCCGTCGATCAGGTCCGGCTCGACGATGCGGCCGAAATAGTTCATCGCCCAGACCGGCTCGTCGTCATGCCAGACCAGCTCCTGCCCGGCGAAATCCGTGCCGCCGAAATAGCTGTCGAGATAGCGCCAGCGGCCATTGGCATAGCCGATGTCATGCGAGCCGCTTCGGCAGGACGGCAGTCTCTCGCCATCTCCGACATAGGTCTCGGCCTTGGCGATGACAATGAAATCGTTCAGCTCGGCAAGATCCGGCATGGCCCTCTCCAATGATGGTGAGCGACCACAATGCCATGGAATGTGCAGCGTGTAAAGAACATATAGTGAACAGACGCTGTGTTTGCTATTGTCCGTCTCCGCAGATTTTCTGGCCGAAGTCGTCTTGCCAGTCCTCGATTTTGACCGTTTTGGCGTCTGCCTTGATATCCTTGCCGTTCTTTGTCGCCTTGCCGGTCAGGACATTGTAGTCGCAGTTGTAGCCGGAATCGGGTTCGAGCGTATCGCGGGACACATAGGTATAGCCGGCAACGACGAAGCTGTTGTTGCGGTAGGCGAGTGTCAGCGTCTGCTCCCAGCGGTCGCGTCCGACGCTGTCATTTTGCGATGTGACGGTGATGGATCCGTTCGGCAGCGCCGCGATCGACGGTTCCTGGCCGACCATGCCGTCAGGCCCCACGCTGCCCCATATCTTGTTCGGCGCGCTGACTGCCAGATTCAGCAGCGCATGTTCGCCACCGCGCAGGTAAATGTAGATGCCGATCGGATTATCGGCCTGATCGTCGGGAGCCGATGCGACCAGCAGGGCGAGATCCGGCTTGCCGTCCTTGTTCCAGTCGCCGATCGCCGCGTCGATGATACGGTCGGGCGCAATGGCGTCCCCGGCATGCGCAGTGGTCGCAACCGAAAGCAGGGCGAAGACGGCATAAGTCAGTAATTTCATGATGATCTCCCTTTGTCCCTGCATAGCCTCGGGTTGATCGAGCGTCCATCGGCAAGACGAAATATCGGACGATGAAATTTATTGATGCATCTATTGACTCCCGAACAAAAATAGAACAAAAAAGAAACATAACGAGTAAGGAGCGCGTAAATGACCGATATCATTCGAGACGTTGCAGCATTCACCTCCATCGTGATGTTCGTCGCCAGCTTTTCCCTCATCATGATGGCGATGTGAATTTTATTCCCGTACGAGCACGTTGCCCCCGAGTTTGATGGGAGCAACTCATGGACTTTGTCGTCCGCAATGCCGAGAATGGCGGTGATTCATTCAGGCATGCGGAAGGGTATGAGATGGCGGATAAGGGTGGCAGCGGTGCAGCGATTGCGCCAGTTGGCGAGGCGCCGGAATTCGTGCATCTCCGGGTTCATTCCGCCTATTCCCTGCTTGAGGGAGCGCTGCCGCTCAAGAAGATACTGGCCAAGGCCACCGGCGACAATCAGCCGGCTATTGCCATCACCGATACCAACAATCTCTTCGTCGCCCTGGAGTTTTCCCAGAAGGCGATGGAGGAGGGGCTGCAGCCGATCATCGGCTGCCAGGTATCGATCGACATGGAGGATGGTGGCGAAGGCGAAAAGCGCGGGCCGCAACAGGCCCTTGCCAAGCTGCCCTCCATCGTCCTGCTCGCCGCCACGGAGCGGGGCTATGAGCGTCTTGTCGATCTGATCAGCCGTGCCTACCTCGGGGGCGAAGGCAACCATGCCGTTCACATCACCGCCTCGTGGCTGGAGGAGATCGGCACCGAGGGCATGATCGCGCTTACCGGCTCGCTCGGCGGGCCGGTCGATATAGCGCTGAAAGAGGGGCATGCGCCACAGGCGCTATCCCGGCTGCTGACGCTGAAGCGGCTGTTCGGCGACAGGCTCTATGTCGAACTGCAGCGCCACGGCACCTATGATCGCCGTCACGAACAAAAGATGCTCGCACTTGCCTATGAGCATGCGCTTCCGCTGGTTGCCACCAACGAGGCTTTTTTCCCCACCCGCGACGATTACGATGCCCACGACGCCCTTATGGCGGTCGCTCACAATGCCATCGTCTCGGACGATACGCGTTTCCGCCTGACGCCTGATCACTATCTGAAGAGCCGTGCCGATATGGCGAAGCTGTTCTCCAATCTGCCAGAGGCGCTGGAGAATACCGTCGAGATTGCTCGGCGCTGCTCCTTCGTTCTGCAAACGCGCAAGCCGATCCTGCCACGCTTCACCGGCGCCGCCGACGATGAGGAAGAGGCTGATCGCGCCGAATCGGCGGAGTTGCGCGCTCAGGCGGTCGAGGGTCTTGATCAGCGTCTCGCTTCGCTCGGCATGGCGCCGGGCTATGTGGAAAAGGACTATCGGGAGCGGCTGGAATTCGAACTCGGCGTTATCGAGGGCATGAAATTCCCCGGCTACTTCCTGATCGTTGCCGATTTCATCAAATGGGCCAAGCGGCATGATATTCCCGTCGGGCCGGGCCGCGGTTCTGGCGCGGGCTCGCTGGTCGCCTATGCGCTGACGATCACCGACGTCGATCCGCTGCGTTTCTCGCTGCTGTTCGAGCGCTTCCTCAATCCATCACGCGTCTCGATGCCGGACTTCGATATCGACTTCTGCCAGGATCGGCGCGAAGAGGTGATCCGCTACGTGCAGGCCAAGTATGGCCGCGAGCAGGTGGCGCAGATCATCACCTTCGGTTCGCTGCAGGCGCGCGCCGCCCTTCGCGACGTCGGCCGCGTGCTGGAGATGCCCTACGGCCAGGTCGACAAGATCTGCAAACTGGTGCCGAACAATCCTGCCAATCCGACGCCGCTCAGCAAGGCGATCGAGGAAGAGCCGCGCCTGCAGGAGGAGGCTGACAAGGAGCCGGTCGTCGCCCGCCTGCTCGATATCGCCCAGAAGATCGAAGGTCTTTACCGTCACGCCTCGACACATGCCGCCGGCATCGTCATCGGCGACCGGCCGCTCTCCAAGCTGGTGCCGATGTATCGCGATCCGCGCTCCGACATGCCAGTCACCCAATTCAATATGAAATGGGTCGAGCAGGCCGGCCTGGTGAAGTTCGACTTCCTCGGCTTGAAGACGCTGACTGTCCTGAAGACAGCCGTCGATTTCGTCGCCAAGCGCGGCATCGCGATCGATCTTGCCAGCATCCCACTCGAGGATAAGCCGACCTACGATATGCTCTCGCGTGGCGAAACGGTCGGCGTGTTCCAGGTGGAAAGTGCGGGCATGCGCAAGGCTCTCATCGGCATGCGCCCGGACTGCATCGAGGACATTATCGCGCTGGTGGCGCTCTATCGCCCCGGCCCGATGGAGAATATCCCGGTCTACAATGCCCGCAAGCACGGTGAGGAAGAGATCGAATCGATCCATCCGAAGATCGACTATCTTCTGAAGGAGACTCAGGGCGTCATCGTCTACCAGGAACAGGTGATGCAGGTCGCCCAGGTGCTGTCGGGCTATTCGCTCGGCGAGGCGGATCTTCTGCGCCGCGCCATGGGTAAGAAGATCAAGGCGGAGATGGACCAGCAGCGCGAGCGCTTCGTCGATGGCGCCGTCAAGAACGAAGTGTCGAAGGGGCAGGCCGACGTCATCTTCGATCTCTTGGCCAAGTTCGCCAATTACGGCTTTAACAAGTCCCACGCCGCCGCCTACGCCATCGTCTCCTATCAGACTGCCTATATGAAGGCGCATTATCCGGTGGAGTTCCTGGCGGCGTCGATGACGCTGGATATGGCCAACACCGACAAGGTCAACGACTTTCGTCAGGATGCCAAGCGCCTGGGCATCGAGGTCATCGCGCCCTCGGTCCAGACCTCCTTCCGCCATTTCGAGACCGGCGAAAACCGGATTTATTATGCGCTGGCCGCCATCAAGGGTGTCGGCGAATCCGCCGTGCAGCACATTGTCGAGGTGCGCGGCGATCAGCCATTTGCCAGCATCGAGGATTTCTGCCTGCGCATCGATCCGAAGCAGATCAACCGTCGCGTTTTGGAAAGCCTGATTTCCGCCGGCGCCTTCGATTGTTTCGAGCTCGACCGCGCGCAGCTGATCGGCGGGATCGATCGGATCATGGGTTATGCGCAAGTGGCGCAGGAAAACAAGCGCAGCGGTCAGCACGACATGTTCGGAAGCGCTGCGTCCGGGCCTGAGAAGATCGCATTGCCGCCTTATACGCCGTGGCTTGCCTCGGAGCGCCTGCTGCGCGAATTCCAGGTGCTCGGCTTCTATCTGACCGCCCATCCGCTCGATACCTACAAGAGCGTGCTTGACAAGATGCGCGTGCAGAACTTCGCCGATTTTTCCGCTGCGGTGAAGCAGGGGGCGAGTAACGGTCGCCTCGCCGGCACGGTGATCTCGAAGCAGGAACGCAAGACGCGCACCGGCAATAAAATGGGCATCTTCGTCTTCTCGGATGCGTCAGGCCAGTTCGAAGCCGTGCTCTTCTCGGAAGCGCTCAATCAATATCGCGACGTGCTTGAAGTCGGCAAATCCTTCGTCATCACCGCCCAGGCGGACGAGCGCCCGGAAGGCATCAGCCTGCGTCTGCAGACGGCGCAGTCGCTGGAAGAAAAGTCGCTGCAGATGCAGAAGGCGCTGCGCGTCTATGTCCGCGATTCCGGGCCGCTGAAAGCGGTTGCCGCCCATCTCAACACCAAGGGCGATGGTCTCGTCTCCTTCATCGTCATCAAGGAGGAGGGCATGCGCGAGGTCGAGGTGGCGTTGCCGGAAAAATACCGCATCACGCCGGAAATCGCCGCCGCATTGAGAACGGCGCCCGGCGTCATCGATGTCGAACTGGTCTAGCCTCTTTTGCCGAGCGCGCCGCCATTGGTGATGGTGATGAAATCGGTCTCGTTGCCGGTTTCCGGGCCGACGCCGGTATCGGAAATCGTCAGCGACGAACCCGGTGTCAGCAGGTCCTCGATGCGGTGGCGCACCTCGTCGGGAATGCTGATACGGCCAAGCGCCTGTCCGGCGGCATCGAGCGATTGTGCCTGCGCCTCGCTGGTGATGCCGAGCCGCTTCTTCGCCTCCCTGGTAAGATCGTCGTCAAGGGTCATGCCAAACCAGTCGGCCTTGCCGCTGATGCGGTCGATCGTATTGGCGGTGAAGAAATGCACGCCGAGCGCCTCTTGCGGCTCGGCGATGATGGCGGGCGCCTCAAGGAGCGGCTTGAAGCTCTGGCGAATCATGATCGCGCCGTTCGGCGGCTCGCCCTTGCCGGCTGCGGCATAGACAGCCTTCATGAGTGCCGGACTGACAAGTCCGCCCGTCGTCTTGATGTCATGTGCCTTTCTGAAGTCTTCGATCGCCTGCACGGTCGCCGGCCCGAGCATGCCGTCCGGCGTACCGGCCGCAAAGCCCATGCCGTTCAACAGGCCCTGAAGATCGCGAACATTCTCGCGCAATCCGCGCCGGGTGATCAGAATGCTGAGTGGCGACTGATCGACGGACGGAGCGAGACTTGCTTGCGCCGCCGGGATCTGGATCGAGGTGACGTCGTTCGTGGCGACCTGCAGCGGCTGTGCCTGCGGCAGGAAGCTTGCCGTCATGGGACGCAATTCGATGCCTGAGAACAGAGCCGGAGGCGGAGCAGCTTGCGGCTGGAACAGCATGCTACTTTCGAAAGGCTGCGGCACCAGCGGCCGGTCGGCGATGACGACATGCACCCCGCGCTCGGTCATCTGGTAGAGCATCTTGGCAAAGGCCTTGGGCATGCGCACGCAGCCGTGAGAGGCCGGATAGTTCGGAACCGAGTTGGATTCGTGCAGCGCAATGCCGGACCAGGTCAGCCTTTGCATGTAGGGCATGGGCGCGGCCGAATAGAGATTGGACTCGTGGTAGACCTTCTTCTCCAGGATGGAGAAGATACCGCTCGGTGTCGTATGGCCAGGCTTGCCGGTCGAAACCTTCGATGTCGCCACGACCTGGTCACCGTCATAGACGGCAAGCGATTGCCTGTCCTTCGACACGACGATCTGCAGGGTGCGCGCATCCGACGCGGCAAAGGAAGGATGGGAAAGGGCAGTGGCTGAGAGCAGCCCAAGCCCAAGCAACAAAAACGGCTTCATAGACACACAAACCAAAAACGCAATACTCGTATCGGCTAAGGTTAGACGTCTAAGTTTAAGGAAGACTTGCTGAAAAGAAGCGCTTTATCGGTTCGCCGAAAACCAGATGCTTCCTTGTTATGTTGATCATCTGCCGTAGCGCCGAAGCGGGGCAATCGGCCCTGCTTCGGCGGCAATCGGTTGGCAGAGAGTGGAAGCGTCAGCGCACGCTG
Source organism: Rhizobium sp. SG570 (assembly GCF_012275345.1). NCBI lineage: Bacteria > Pseudomonadati > Pseudomonadota > Alphaproteobacteria > Hyphomicrobiales > Rhizobiaceae > Rhizobium > Rhizobium sp. SG570. Next base: position 335,722 of record NZ_JAAZQI010000002.1, read on the forward strand.
GACGCCACCCAGTTATGCCATTCCTCCGCGCTGCCGTGGAAAGCGTTGAGGTCGATCCTGCCGTCGACGCCATGCGAGACGCCGGAGCCGGAGTATTGCCAGAACAGCCAGTTGCGACCGGGATAGACCTTGGAGGGATGGGCAGCGACGGAGCGCAGCCAGAAGGGATAGTTGAGCAATTCGCCGCGCAGGTTGTCGCGATAGAAATCCGGAGCCGTATAGACGATCGGGCGCTGGCCGTAGTGTTTTTCCAGCTTGTCCATGAAGACCTGCATCTTCGCCAGGACTTGTTCGCGCGACGGCCGCCGCTTGCAGCTCGATTCGCCGTTCCATTCCACGTCGATCACCGGCGGCAGGGCTCCTGCTTCTCTCGGAACGTTGCGGATGAACCAGTCGGCCTGCTCGCCGGCGGTACGGCACCAATAGAAGAAGTGGTAGGCACCGTGCTTCAAGCCAGCTTGTTGAGCGGCACGCCAGTTCTTCTTGAACATCGGATCGAGGTGGTCGCCACCATCGGTCGCTTTGATGTAGACGAAATTGGCACCCTGGGTGCGCAACGTTTCCCAGTCGATCTCGCCCTGCCAGCGCGAGACGTCGACGCCATGCACGGCCAGTTTCCTTGGCGACGTTGTGCCGAAGTTGATCGGCTTGGCATCGCGGAACTGATGGGAATAGATCTGCATCGGCTGCTGCCGCATGGCGCGGGGCATCGGGTTTGCCGGCGAAATCATGGCGAGCGGCCGTTGCAGCGGCAGCGGAACCTCATCTCCACCCTGGTTTGACGGCAGGAACGCCTCCGGCCGAGGATCCGCCGGCAGCGAGGTCACCAGCGCTTGCTGCCGCTCAACCCGCGAGACCGTCTCGCCGATTTCGACCGACGGCGTAGGAGTTTGGCTCTTTGCGATCGAGCTGGTCATTTCTTTCGAAGGCGCGCTGGTCTGCGCGGCTTCGCGCTCGCCTCTGGCGGCGCAGCCCGAGATCGTAAGGGAGGCAAGAAGGATGGTCGATACAGCCGATAGACGCATAGGAACCCGTACGCAAAACACAATCGACGGCGGATCCGCGCCGTTCGGAAATCACAGAGACTAAGTGCTAATAGAAATTTACCAAAAAAGATTGAATCAGATCTTTCTAACGCGAAGATTCGCGCGGGGAGCGCGGTCATCCGCCGGTGCGCAAGAGTGTCACTGCATGGTGACTATATCGTAAGGCTTTGTTATCTCTCGCGTTTACCGCCAAAAGTGTAACCTGTCTCGACCGTCTTGTTGCCGAACTTTTCTCTGAGCTTGTCCATCGCCGCCTCGGCCGCGGCACGGCGTGTTGCCTGTTCGTCGATCAGATCGGGTGGATCGGCGCGGGCCGCATCGCAAAGATCGGTGACGCCTATGCCGATGAGGCGGAACTTCGTGCCATCGGTCTCGGCTTCAAGCAGGCGCAGGCCGGTGCGGAAAATTCGATCGGCAAGCTGCGTCGGATCCTCCAGGCGGCGATTGCGGGTCCGGCCCTTGAAGTCGGCAGTTTTCAGCTTCAGCACCACGGTCTGGCCGGCAATGTCGCTGCGCTTCAGCCGGCGCGAGACCTTCTCTGAAAGGTCGCGCAGGATCGGCACCAGATCGTCATGACGGGAGATGTCCTCGAAGAAGGTCGTTTCCGACGATACGCTCTTTGCCGCTTCGTTCGGATGCACCGTGCGGTCGTCGATGCCGCGCGACAGGCGGGAAAGCCGCTGGCCGATGACCCCGTAGCGGCGCATGAGATCGCCTTCCTTCATGGTCTGCAGCTGGCCTATGGTGCGGATGCCGTCGCTTTCCAGCGTTGCGGCAAAGGCTTTGCCCACACCCCATATCGTCGTTACCGGGCGCGGCTCCAGAAATGAGAGTGCCTCTTCCTGGCCGATGACGGAAAAGCCGCGCGGCTTCTGCAGGTCGGAGGCGACCTTGGCGAGGAACTTGCAGTAGGAGAGGCCGACCGAGATGGTGATACCGATTTCCTGCTCCACGCGCCGGGCGAATTTCGCCAGGATGCGGGCCGGCGGATCGTGGTGAAGCCGCTGCGTGCCATCGAGTTCCAGAAAGGCCTCGTCGATCGAAAGCGGCTGCACCAACGGCGTCAGTTCCTGCATCAGCGTGCGAACCTCGCGGCCGACGCGAACATATTTCTCCATGTTCGGGCGGATGACGACGGCCTGAGGACACGCCTCCAAGGCTTTGAACATCGGCATGGCAGACCGCACGCCATGAATGCGGGCGATGTAGCAGGCAGTGGAGACGACGCCACGCTTGCCGCCGCCGATAATGACCGGCTTGTCGGCGAGTTCCGGATTGTCGCGCTTCTCGATCGATGCATAGAAGGCGTCGCAATCGATGTGCGCCAGGGTCAGCGCATAGAGTTCGCGGTGATAGACGAGGCGAGGACTGCCGCAGGCCCGGCAGCGCGTCCGCACGGCCGATTGCTCGCTCAAGCAATCGCGACAGAAACCGGAAATCTTATCGGGCGCAGGGGTCATCAAGCGAGAACAAAAATTGAACATCGCTACCTTATGTTCTAAGCTTGCGAGTCTCAAGGTGGAAAACAGCGTAGGGGGAAGGGGTGCAGGATTTAAGTGTGCGACCATTGACGCCGGATCGCTGGGACGATTTCGAGACACTCTTCGGGCCGAGCGGCGCCTGCTATGGCTGCTGGTGCACCCATTTTCGCATTCCGACGTCACAGCGCAAGACGATGGACGGGGCGGCGAAGAAGCGGTTCATTGAGGAGCGCGTTGCGGCCGGACCGCCGCCGGGTCTTCTCGGCTATGTCGGCGAGCGCCCGGTTGCCTGGGTGCAGGTGGGTCCGCGCTCGGAGTTGCCGCAATGGAATTCTCCAAAAACGGTGTCACGGCCGCTCGATCCAGCCGATGCCGAGGATCGCTCGGTCTGGGCTGTGAGCTGCTTCTTCATGAATTCACATGATCGCGGCAAAGGATACAGCCATCGCATGCTGTCGGAGGCGGTGAATTTCGCCAAGGCTTCAGGCGCGCGCCTGCTCGAGGGCTGTCCCATCGAACGCACGAAGCAATCGAAGTCGGTCGGCCTCTATGTCGGCTCGCAGCGCATATTCGAGACGGCCGGATTTTCCGAGATCGCGAAGCGCAAGGATGGGCGGCCTCTGATGCGCCTTGTTCTCTGATGGTGGGGCCGGCGGTCTCAGCGGACGATATGGGCCTGGATCAGCGGTGCTGCCTGGCTCCATTCGTTTGCCGCGAGGATGCCCGCCGCAGCGGCGGGCGCCATGCGATGGACGATGGAATCCGGCTTCAGGTTGATCAGGAGGCAATCCGGAACATGCTCGCCGACCGAATGCAGATTGTGCGCCATGTCGTCGACGAAGGCGACCGGCAGCGTGCGCCTTCCATGCAGCGACCGCACGATCGGCCCTTTCGGCTGCAGCGATGCGAGCAGCGGATAGGCGAGGCCGAGCCTGTCGAGAAGCCGGCGTCGCTGAGCCCAGAATTGCGGCGGCATGGCCGTGAGAAAAACGATGTCGGCGTCTTTCGAAAAATCGCCGAGGGTATCGGTGACGCGATCAAGCGGCGTCTGCCATTGCTCCTGCGCCTCGAAGAACGCTTCGATCAACCTATGAACGTCCTTTTCTTCCAGCACCGCTCCATCGGCCTTGGAGATGATGTTGCCCGTAAGCCTGAAGGAACGCGGCAGGAATTCATGGCCTTCAGCATCGATGAAGAGCAGGAAAGGCGCAAAGAAATGCAAAACGACATCATCGACATCGCAGACGATCAACGGCCGGTCCTTGAGGCGGATATGCGATGTGTCGAATTGGAGCGGGGCATCCATGGTCAATATTCTCCGGAGGCAAGGCCGGGCGGCGAGAAATGTGCCGACGCGGCCGCGACGGTTTCCGGCGGAATGCCGCTGGCCTCGCAGAAAGCCAGCAATGTCGGCTCGTGGTTCATCAGAAAGTCGAGCATGCCCGCAAGAAAGGCCGGCTCGTTGATGGCGTTGCGCACCTGCGCCGGCTCGACGCCGGTGAGCGCCAGGAAGCGGCTGAACATATCCGGTTCGTTGGCCAGCCAGCCGAGCACGGCAATCGCTGTCTCTTGCGGCTCTGCCGCGCTGTTCTTCGGGTTCTTGAAGTTACTTTGCATTTCGACGGGTGAGTTACCTATTTTTCAACCAAATGCCGGTAGTATCCGATTCAAGTATTTCTGGAATCGATTTCTCACGACCCTATATTTTGAGAGAATAGATGCAATACCGGATGCAGGGACAGCTTTCCATGCCTAAGCAAGTGATGATTGTAGAAGACAATGAGCTGAATATGAAGCTCTTTCGCGATCTGATCGAGGCGTCCGGCTACACCACGATCCAGACCCGAAACGGCATGGAAGCGCTTGATCTCGCTCGCAAACATCGCCCGGACCTGATCCTCATGGATATCCAGCTTCCGGAAGTTTCCGGGCTGGAAGTGACCAAGTGGCTGAAGGAGGACGATGATCTGCACGTCATTCCGGTGATCGCGGTCACGGCCTTTGCCATGAAGGGCGACGAAGAGCGCATTCGCCAGGGCGGATGCGAAGCCTACGTCTCGAAGCCGATTTCCGTCCCGAAATTTATTGAAACCATCAAGACTTATTTGGGCGACGCCTGAGCGTGGGGAAAAGCTGATGACCGCGCGCATCCTGGTGGTTGACGATATTCCAGCGAATGTGAAGCTTCTCGAGGCGCGGCTGCTGGCCGAGTATTTCGAGGTGCTGACGGCGGAGGATGGAGCGAGAGCTCTTGCCATCTGCGCGGGCGCCCAGGTCGATCTCATCCTTCTCGATATCATGATGCCGGGCATGGACGGGTTCGAAGTGTGCGAGCGCCTGAAGTCCGATCCGCGCACCGCGCATATCCCCGTGATCATGGTCACGGCGCTGGATCAGCCCGCCGATCGCGTGCGTGGCCTGAAAGCCGGAGCCGACGATTTCCTGACCAAGCCGGTCAACGACCTGCAGCTCATTTCGCGCGTCAAGAGCCTGCTTCGTTTGAAGACGCTCAGCGACGAGCTGCGTATGCGCAACGAGACCGCCCGCAATTTCGGTATCGAAGACCTGCTGCGGGTCGGCGATGGCCGCGCTGACGAAACCGGCCATGTGCTTCTGGTCGACGGCCGCGCCAACTCGCAGGAGCGCATCATCCGTGCGCTCAAGCCGATTGCCCAGGTCATGGCGATGTCCGATCCGCAGGCCGCCCTATTCGAGGCAGCGGAACGGCCGTTCGAGCTCGTCATCGTGAATTCGAATTTCGACGACTATGATCCGCTGCGGCTTTGCTCGCAGCTTCGCTCGCTGGAGCGTACGCGCTTCCTGCCTGTCTTGCTGGTGACCGAGCAGGGCGCGGACGAGATGATCGTCCGTGCGCTCGATCTGGGTGTCAACGATTACATCGTCCGACCCATCGATCCGAACGAATTGGTGGCCCGTTGCCTGACGCAGATACGCCGCAAGCGCTACAACGACCGTCTGCGGGCCAGTGTACAGCACACCATCGAGCTTGCCGTCACCGATGCGCTCACCGGCCTGAACAACAGGCGCTATCTCGACAATCATCTGAAGATCCTTTTCGACCGCTCCTTGGCGCGCGGACGGCCGCTCTCTGTTCTGATCACCGATATCGACCGGTTCAAGCACGTCAATGACACCCATGGTCATGACGCCGGCGACGAAGTGCTCAAGGAGTTCGCCGCCCGCATCCGGTCCACCGTGCGCGGTGCCGATCTGGCTTGCCGCTATGGCGGCGAGGAATTCGTCGTCGTCATGCCCGATACGCCTGCCGAAGTGGCCGCTGCCGTCGCGGAGCGATTGCGCGCGTCGGTAGAAAATATGCCCGTCAAACTGCGCGAAGGCGGCGTTGCTCTTAACATTACGGCCTCCTTCGGGATCTCGTGCCGTTTGGAAACAGTAGAAACGCCGGAGCAATTGATGAAGCAGGCCGATCTTGCGCTTTATGAAGCGAAAAGGGCAGGGCGCAATCGGGTTGTTGCTTCAGCGGCCTGATCTAGAACAGATCAGTCGGAATAAGGCCATCCCATGAATATTGAGGGGCATTCGCAAGTTTTGAACAATGATTAAGATTTTGTAATCTTTGCATCGCTGCGGTATGTCGTCGGGATTTTCTCAAAGGATAATTTCGGCGTTTTCATTTTTTATTTGGCTAGATACTTGAGTTTATAGATTATTTTAGAGATTTTATAATTACTATTCGATATGTTCACGTTTAGTCTGTGGTTTTAGTTAGAAAAAAATGCAGAAAAACTGTGGATTAATCGAGGATAATTAACGTGTTCAAATGTTCTTAAATATCTGTATTCGGAATTTGTTGCATCTGCGAATGCTATCTCTTCCCTCTTCAGATGTGTTCGCTTTTGAATTGTGAATTTCGCAGAAGATTCATTCAGAAGAAATCGGGAATTTTAACCATCCAACCAGAGAACAATTTTTTATCATTAAGAATTTGTTGATTTTCTTTCGATTTCGCGCAAATTTAGTCTCGTACACAGACAGCCCGTATGGGTTCGAGATACCCCATGATGCTCAGGTCCGCCGCATCTCCTGGGTCGTGGGGTCGGTCGGCTGGCATGCAATATAAGCGGTTCCTCGTGCCGTTTTGCAGGTTAGCCGACCCCCAACTCAAAACGCCGTTCTTCGTTTTTCGAAGGCGGCGTTTTTTCTTTGTCGACGAATACAAGGGATCTATATTTTAGCTCTTCTTGCCTTATGAAGCACAGTCGAGCTCGGCGCCAGGAGAACGTCATTGAAAACAAAAAGGCGCTAACCTCTCGGTTGCGCCTTTTGTAACCAGAAGTTTAGGGAAATTACTTGATCTTCGTTTCCTTGAACTCGACGTGCTTCTTAGCGACCGGGTCGTACTTCGTCTTCGTCATCTTGTCCGTCATCGTACGGCTGTTCTTCGTCGTGACGTAGAAGAAACCGGTGTCGGCCGTCGACAGCAGCTTGATCTTGATAGTGGTAGCCTTGGCCATAGTCGTCCTGCCTTTAATAAAAATGAACGCCGTGGACGGCCAGTGCGGAGGTCCACGGCGAATTCTGGCGCGAAACTACAAATCGCGCCCGAAAAGTCAACCCCTGTTGCCCATGAAAAGCAATCGTAACCCCGAAAGCAGGACATAAAGGCCGAAGAAAAAGGCAACGGCCCAGGCAAAGCCGCTGGGGTTGACCAAATCCATCGCCGTGCCGATCGTCGGCGGCCCGAGAACCATGCCGATGGCATAACAGAAAACGAAGGCCGCATTGGCGGCCGCGAGATCCGCTCCGGTCAGGCGCGTGCCCAGATGGCTGAGGCCGACCGTGTACATGCCGGAGACGCAGCCGCCCCAGAAGAGCAGAATGACCGCGAGAATGATCCAGTTCGAGGACAGAGACGGCAGCAGCAGCGCGCCCACCAAGCCGATGGTGGCCATGATCGAGAGCAGTGGCCGCTTGTCGCGCATGCGGTCGGCAAGCAGCCCCAGGGGGATCTGGAAAACGAAATTGCCGACGCCCATCACGGTCAAGAGCAGCGCGGCCTGTGATTCGTTGAAGCCGAGGCGCGTGGCATAGCTGGTGAACAAGGAGCCGCCGCCGACGGTGACGGCGCCGAACACGAACACTGCGGCGGTCGCCGTCGGTACCAGGAAGATGTAGCGGACGAAATGCAACTCGGGCTTTTCGTCGACATCCGGGCTTTCGTTGCGCGCGATGAAGATCGGAATGGCGGCTGCCAGTATGATGCAGGCGCCGATGGCGAAGGGCATGAGCCCTTCGCTGCCGACAAGCGAGAACAGCAGGGGGCCGGCTGCAAAGCCGAGGGAGAAGACCGTGGAATAGAGGCCGAGCACGAAACCGCGCTTGGAAGGCGGCGAAGCCGCATTGATCCAGAATTCCGACAGGATGAACAGAGTCGTCGTCGACCCGTGGAACAGGATACGCAGCGGAAACCACAGAAGCAGGTTTTCCGCGTAGTAGAAGCCCAGCGAGCTCAGCGCGGAGAGCATGACCGCCCAGATCATCGTCTGCACGACGCCGAAGCGATGGGCGAGTTTTGTCGTGATGACCGCGGCGAGCATCGACGCCACCCCCATCATCGCGGTGTTGACCCCGATGAGGCTTGAGGGGACGCCGCGCTTTTCCAGAATGATACTGAGAAGCGGCAGGCCCAACCCGATGGCTATGCCCACGGCGGATACGGACGCGATAGCTGCGACGAGCGAGGGCCAGTGAATTTCTTCGACATGGCCGGTCTTGCCGTTCGTCGGTTCAAGCATAAACGGATCCTTGCAGCGCGTGGCGGGCGAATCGATCGGCACGTGGGGTATAGAAAGGCACGGCACGGCCAAATTCAGGTAACGGGTCGGCTTTCATGAGATCGATCATATCCCCCGGAATGGTCCTTTCGACGCCCGGCATGTTCAGACAAGAAACGCTGTCCATGTCAAGCCGTTGCCGGCAAACCAGCTCCGCTGAATCCCGAATATACGACGAATCGATATTGGCCGTGACCAAAGGGCGTAACGGCGCAAGGTGAGTTCCGCCTGCCGTGCGGGCGAGCGACTTGGGCTGGCATATGGCTTTCACGACCGGCTGTTTCCCTGATCCCAGTCGTCCGGGCTGTCGTCGTGGCCACCGAAGCCATGCATGCGGAGCGCCCATTGCAGGCCGATGACCCCGCCTTTGATGGGCTGTATGATCGCAAGCGCCGCGATCACCGTGATCGGTGCCCAGATCGCGAGGTGGACCCACATCGGCAGATTGAAGGCCATGTCCGTCAGCATGTAGCCGCCGACGACGATATGGCCGAGAACCAGGATCACCAGATAGGGCGGCAGATCGTCGGCGCGTTGATGGAAAATCTCCTCGTCGCACACAGCGCAACGATCGACCGGCTTCAGGAAGGCACCGAAGAGTTTGCCGGTGCCGCAGCGGGGACAGCGGTTCAGCATGCCACGGGTAATCGATCGCCCGAGCGGGCGCTCGCTTTCGTCTGCGCCACCATAGCGCATGGTGGGATCGGATGGGCTGCCCGTCATGAATGCTCTTCCTTCCTGGCGGCAACCGTCCCTTACCGGCGGCCGCGCGGTGGTCTCGTGCCCGGCGCTTTACGCGCCTGATTTTGATTGCGGCGGGTCGCCTTATGGAAAGAGCGTACCGCCGTCGGCATCGACCGTCCGTCGCTCAGCATTTCGAACCGCAGCGCGCCCGCAAGCGGCACGGCCTCCACCAGCCGCACGCTCACCTCGTCGCCAAGGCGATAACCGAGCCCCGTCTTCTCGCCTGTCAGCGCCTGATGCGCCTCGTCATAGATGAAGTAATCGGTGCCGAGCGTAGATATAGGGATGAAACCGTCGGCGCCATAGTCCGGCAGGGTGACAAAAAGTCCCGACTTGGTGACGCCGCCGACGCGCGCCTCGAATTCCGCGCCCACACGCCCGGCGAGATGATGGGCGATCAGCCGGTCGACGGTCTCGCGTTCCGCCGCCATGGCGCGGCGCTCGAATGTCGAGATTTCCGCGGCGATATCGTCGAGGGCAGCTTCCTCATCCGACGTGATTCCACCTTCGCCGAGGCCAAGCGAGCCGACGAGCGCACGATGTACGATCAGATCCGCATAGCGGCGGATGGGAGACGTGAAATGGGCGTATTTCATCAGGTTCAGGCCGAAATGCCCAATATTATCAGGGCTGTAGATCGCCTGGCTCTGCGAGCGCAGCACCATCTCGTTGACCATGGTCTGATGCGGCGTCCCATCAGCTTTCGCCAGAATGCCGTTGAAGCTGTTGGCCCGGACATTGCCGCCCTTGGGCAGCGATATGCCGAGTGTCGCCAGGAATTCGCGCAGCACTTCCTGCTTGGCGAGCGTTGGGCCGTCATGGATGCGAAAGATAAGTCCCTGCTTCTTCTTCTCCAGCGTCTCGGCCGCAGCCACGTTCGCCTGGATCATCATTTCTTCGATGAGCTTGTGCGCATCGAGGCGCGGCGGCACGACGACGCGATCGACCGTGCCGTCAGGCTTCAGCAGGATCTTGCGCTCCGGCATATCCAGTTCGAGCGGCTGGCGCCGCTCGCGGCCCTTCTTCAGGATTTCATACGCGTGCCAGAGAGGTCTAAGGATCGGCTCCAGCATCGGCCCGGTCTTGTCGTCGGCTTGGCCGTCGATCGCCGCCTGCGCCTGCTGGTAGGAAAGCTTGGCGGCACTCTTCATCATGATGCGATGGAAGGTGTGTCCAGCCTTGCGGCCTTCTCTGGAGAAGATCATCCGGACGGCGAGGGCAGGGCGATCGACGCCTTCCTTGAGCGAGCAGAGATCGTTGGAAATGCGCTCTGGAAGCATCGGCACGACACGGTCGGGGAAATAGACCGAATTGCCGCGCTTCAGCGCCTCGCGATCAAGCGGGGAATTGGGGCGCACATACCAGGAGACGTCGGCAATGGCGACCGTGACGATAATGCCGTCGGGATTGTCAGGCGAGGGGTCCATTTCGGCGTAGACGGCATCGTCGTGGTCCTTCGCGTCGGCCGGATCGATGGTGATCAGCGGCAGGCTGCGCCAGTCCTCGCGATGCGACATGGTCGCCGGCTTGGCTGCATCGGCCTCCGCGATCACGGCGGCAGGAAAGACATGCGGAATGCCGTGCGCGTGGATGGCGATCATCGAGATCGCCTTTTCCGAGGCGACGGAGCCGACGACCGACAGTACCTTGGCGCGCGGCAGGCCGAAACGGCCGAGGCGGGCCACTTCGACTTCGACCAGATCGCCGTCCTTGGCTTCGCCGGTATAGTCCGGATCGATTACCATTTCCTCGCCGCGCCGTTCGATCGGCATCAGCCGGCCGCCGCCACCTGGCGTCTCGCGGAAGACGCCCATGGACGCACCCCTCCGCTTGTCGATGACCTTGATGATGCGCGCGGTATAGGCCGGACCGCCACGATCCACCGCCGAGAAGATCTTGGCAAGGATGCGGTCGCCCATGCCGGCGACGGGCGCCTTGCCCTTGCCGTTGCGGCCTGCGGGCGAGGAGGATTGCTTGATCATCACGGCCGGCGCCACGCCGTTTTCCTCGGCCCACTCAGCGGGGCGGCCGATCAATCCGCCATCCTTGTCGCGCGTGGTGATATCAAGAACGGCGATCGGCGGCAGAGCGCCGGGGCGGATGAGCGACTTGCGGCTCTTCTGCACCATGCCGTCTTCTTCGAGCTCGCGCAGGAGATTCTTCAGCTCGACACGGCTCTCACCCTTCAATCCGAAGGCCTTGGCGAGTTCGCGCTTCGAAGCCTGCTGCGGATGCTCGGCGATGAAGCGCAGGATGATTTCGCGCGGCGGCAACGTGCCGTGAACGATCGCCATCATCGGCTCGGCGTCGCCGCTTGCCTTACCGGCGCGGCCGGGCTTGCCGGAACGTCGTTCCGACGATGAAATCCTGCCGCGTGGTTCTCTGCTCACTCTGCACTCTTCTTTTTCGCTGCCGTCTTGGCCGCAGGCTTCTTTGCAGCTGCTTTCGGCTTGGCGGTCGTTTTCGTCACTTTTGCGCCGGCGGCCGCAGTCTTTGCCTTGGCGGGCGCCCTCTTCGTCGTGCCGCCGCCCTTGCCGGCCTTTGCAACGATCAGAGCCAGGGCTTCCTCGACTGTGATCGCCTGCGGGTCCGTGCCTTTCGGCAGGGTAGCGTTGACTTTGCCCCAGTTGACATAGGGGCCGTATTTCCCGTCACGAACGGTAATCGAGCCGCCGCCGTCCGGATGCGCGCCGAGATCCTTCAATGCAGCCGGCGTACCACCGCGTGCTCCGCCGCCCGCCTTGCTCTGCTTTTCGGCAAGGACTGTCACGGCGCGGTTCAGGCCGACGGTGAAGACATCCTCGACGGTTTCGAGGTTGGCATAGCTGCCGTCATGCAGCAGGAACGGCCCGTAACGGCCGATGCCGGACGAGATCATCTTGCCGCTTTCAGGATGTTTGCCGATATCGCGCGGCAGCGAGATCAACGCCATCGCCTTCTCGTAATCGATATCCTCGGGCTTCCAGCCCTTCGGCAGCGAGGCGCGCTTGGCATCCTTGCCATCGCCGCGCTGGATATAGGGTCCGAAGCGACCGGAACGCAGCGTCAGCTCTTCGCCGGTGACCGGATCCGCGCCGAGTGCCTTCGGCTCGTTCAGACCGGTGGATTCGGCTTCGGCGCCGCCTTCCGAGGAGAGCTGGCGCGTATAGTTGCACTCCGGATAGTTCGAGCAGCCGACGAAGGCGCCGTATTTGCCGAGCTTCAGCGACAGGTTGCCCGTGCCGCACACCTGGCAGATGCGCGGATCGCTGCCATCCTCGCGCTTCGGGAAGACGAGCGGCGCCAGCGCCTCGTTCAGCGCGTCGAGCACATTGGTGACGCGCAGCTCCTTCGTGTCCTCGATCTGGGCGAAGAAATCGCGCCAGAAATCGCGCAATACGTCCTTCCAGTTCAATTCGCCGGCGGAGATGCGATCGAGCTTTTCTTCCAGATCGGCAGTGAAGTCGTATTCGACGTATTTGGTGAAGAAGCTTTCGAGGAAGGCGGTCACCAGCCGGCCCTTGGCCTGCGGCACCAGCTTTCGCTTGTCGATCGTCACATAGTCACGGTCGCGCAGCGTCGCCAGCGTCGCCGCATAGGTCGACGGGCGGCCGATGCCGAGCTCTTCCATCTTCTTGATGAGCGAAGCTTCCGAATAGCGCGGCGGCGGTTCCGTGAAGTGCTGCGTCGAATTGATCTTCTGCTTGGCGAGGTTTTCGCGCGCATTGATCTCGGGCAGACGGCCATCTTCGTCGTCGGCATCGTCGCTCTGCTCGCCGTCTTCCTTCTGGTCGGTGTAGGCGGCAATGAAACCGTCAAAGCGGATCACGGAGCCGACGGCGCGCAGGCCGGCCTTCTCGCCGGCATTGTCGGCGAGAATCTCGACGGTGGTGCGCTCGATCTCGGCGGAGGCCATCTGGCTGGCGATGCCGCGCTTCCACACGAGGTCATAGAGTCTCAGCTGGTCGGCATCGAGGAATTTGCGGACGCGGTCCGGTGTGCGATCGAAATCCGTCGGGCGGATCGCTTCGTGTGCTTCCTGGGCGTTCTTCGCCTTGGTCGAGTAGAAGCGCGCCTTTTCCGGCAGGTAGCGGTTGCCGAATTGATCGGCGATCGCCGCGCGTGCCGCATCGATCGCTTCCGGCGCCATCTGCACGCCGTCCGTACGCATATAGGTAATGAGACCGACGGTCTCACCGCCGATGTCGACACCTTCATAGAGCTTCTGTGCGACCTGCATGGTGCGCGAAGCGGAGAAGCCGAGTTTGGAGGAAGCGGCCTGCTGCAGGGTGGAAGTGGTAAACGGCGGGCTCGGATTGCGCTTGACGGGCTTTGCCTCGACGCTGTCGACGACATAGGCGGCGCCTTCCAGCAACGCCTTCAGCTTGCCGGCCTCTTCGCCGTTGCCAATCGCGCGCGGCTGCAGGCGTTTGCCGTCGGCGGACACGAGGCGAGCCTCAAATTCGTCGCCGCGCGGCGTCTTCAGGATGGCCGAAAGGTTCCAGTATTCTTCCGAAATGAAGCGCTCGATTTCGGATTCACGGTCGCAGACGAGGCGAAGCGCGACAGACTGCACACGGCCGGCCGAGCGGGCGCCGGGCAGCTTGCGCCACAGAACCGGCGACAGATTGAAGCCGACGAGATAATCGAGGGCGCGGCGGGCGAGATAGGCGTCGACCAGCGGCACGTCGATGTCGCGCGGGTCGGCCATCGCGTCGAGCACGGCCTTCTTGGTGATGGCGTTGAAGACGACGCGCTTCACGGGCTTGCCGTTGATCACACGCTTCTTGTTGAGCAGGTCGAGCACATGCCAGGAAATCGCTTCGCCTTCGCGATCCGGGTCGGTCGCTAGAAACAGGCCGTCGGCGGATTTCACCGCGTCAGCGATGTCCTTCATGCGCTTTTGCGAAGCGCCATCGACTTCCCAGAGCATTTCGAAGTCCTGGTCCGGCAGCACCGAACCGTCTTTGGCGGGCAGGTCACGCACATGGCCGAAGGAGGCAAGAACCTTATATCCGGGTCCCAGATATTTGTTGATTGTCTTAGCCTTGGCAGGCGATTCTACCACTACAACGTTCATCATTAAGTCTCTGAATAGGAGGTCGTGCCGAAACAAGGCACGGGAGAAGCCGAGTTTTTTCGTCTCCCCGGCCCTCCGACATGGACAGGGAAATCGTCGCGGTCAAGAGGCGATGTCAATTTTTGCGCCTGGCGCGACGATGCGATGCTTAGAATTGGTATGCGCGTCACAGTTTTCAATCCAGCATGGAGAGCGACACGAGCCCGCCGGGATGGCGATGCAGCCGGCCGGCCATATCGAGCTCGAGAAGAACGGAATGGATCGAGGATATCGGCAGGCCTGTATGCCTGACGATGTCGTCGATCTCGACCGGTGTCGGCCCGAGCGCATCGACGATGTGATCGCGTTCAGCATCAGCGGGCGGTGCGGAGAACGGTTTGCTCCGTTCGACTGGCGCTTCGGAAGGGCGAGGGCGGAAGAGATCGGGCTCAGCCAGCGGCCGCAGAGCATCGACGATATCGTTCGGCGTGGTCACGATCATCGCGCCGTCCTTCAGCAGGCCGTTGGTGCCTTCGCAGCGCGGATCGAGCGGCGAGCCGGGAACGGCAAAGACCAGCCGGCCGAATTCGCCGGCAAGGCGCGCGGTGATGAGCGAGCCGGAGCGGGTCGCCGCCTCGATGACGACGACGCCGAGCGAGATGCCCGATATCAACCGGTTGCGGCGCGGGAAGTCGCGAGCCCGCGGCTCCCATCCGAACGGCATTTCGCTGACTGCAAGCCCGTTGCCGTCCCATATGTCGTTGAGCAGGCCGATATTCTCAGGCGGGTAGGGCTGATCCAGCCCGCCGGCCATGGCGGCGATCGTGCCGGTCTCGAGGCTGGCGCGATGGGCTGCCGTATCGATGCCGCGGGCAAGCCCGGAGATGACAACGTATCCGGCCTCGCCGCAGGTGCGGGCGATCATTGCGGTGAACTTGGCCCCGCTGATCGAGGCATTGCGCGAGCCGACGATGCCGATTGCCGGACGGGTTGCCGTCGGGACATTGCCTTTGACCGCAAGAAGCGGTGGCGCGCCATCGATCTCGCGGAGCGCGGGCGGATAATCCGGCTCGCCGATGCCGACGAAGCGCGCACCGAACCGATGCATCGCTTCCAGTTCCCGCAGAGCGTCGCGCTCGTCGGCAATGCGGATCGCCCGCGTCGAGCCGCCGCGCTGGGAAAGCTCCGGTAGCATGGCAAGCGCCGCCTCTGCCGAGCCGTAGTGATTGATGAGATGGCGAAAGGTGGATGGACCGACATTGTCGGAGCGGATAAGCCTGAGCCAGGCGATCCTTTGTTTTTCGGTCAGCGCAACTCCGGTCCGTCTTGCGCTGCCTGTATCCATTACCCCTTCGCTCCGATCTTGCCTTCCGTTCCGGCCGCCAGCCGGGCGATGTTGGCTCTGTGTTTGTACCAGGAGATGACCGTCATCAGCGCCATGGCGCCGGCGATCTTGTCGACGCCCAATATCCACAATACAACCGGGATGGCAAGGGTTGCAACCAGCGCGGAGAGTGACGAGTAACGGGTGGTGAAGGCGATGGCGAGCCAGACGATCGCGAAAATCAAGGCCATCAGCGGAGCCAGACCGAGCAGGATGCCCAGATAGGTCGCAACGCCCTTGCCGCCCTTGAAGCCGATCCAGACCGGGAAGATATGACCGATGAAGGCCGCGAAACCGGCGAGCACCGCGGCGTCATTGCCGAAGAAATGCGCGACGATCAACACGGCGACGGTGGCCTTGAAGGCGTCGAGCAGCAGGGTGGCGGCCGCAAGCCCCTTGTTGCCGGTGCGCAGCACATTGGTTGCGCCGATATTGCCCGAGCCGATCTTGCGGACGTCACCGAGGCCTGCCATGCGCGTCAGCAAGAGGCCGAACGGGATGGAGCCGAGCAGGTAGCCGATGACGAGGGCTGCCAGCGCTGTCTCCGGGGTAAGCTGCCAAGTCCAGAAATCCGCCATCACGTCTTGTTCTCCGTAAACCCTGGGCCTGCTCTAGAGACTGTGAACCAGCTTGCCGGCGACATAGGTTGCAACCGCCCGGCCGCTCATTCTTGCATCCTCGAAAGGTGTATTCTTCGAGCGCGACAGAAGCATTTCTTTGGCGACAAGCCAAGGCTCGTCGAGATCGATCAAGGCAATATCCGCCTTCGCGCCCGGCTTCAGCGTGCCGGCATCGAGACCGAAGATCTGGGCCGGCCGCGTCGACAGGGCATCGATCAGCCGCATCAGGCTGATCTCACCGCTATGATGGAGGCGAAGGGCGGCGGCCAGCAGCGTTTCCAGCCCGACTGCGCCGTCCTCAGCCTCTGCGAACGGCAGGCGCTTGGTGTCCACGTCCTGCGGGTCGTGTGAGGAAACGATGATGTCGATGGTGCCGTCCGCCAGCGCCTGGATCATGCCCGTGCGGTCGTCCTCGGACCGCAGCGGCGGGTAGAGCTTGAAGAAGGTGCGGTATTCGCCGATGTCGTTCTCGTTCAGCGCGAGATTGTTGATCGAGATGCCGCAGGTGACCTTGGCGCCGCGCGCGCGGGCAAGGCGGATGGCTTCAGCCGATTCAGGCACGGAAATCATGGCGGCGTGATAGTGGCTGCGCGTCAGCGCCGCAATGCGCAGGTCGCGCTCGAGCGGGATGAGTTCGGCCTCCTTCGGGATGCCTGACAGCCCGAGCCAACTCGCAAGCAACCCTTCATGCATGACGCCGTTGGCGCCGAGATACTTGTCGCGGGTCTCGCAGGAAATGACCGCGCCGAATTCCCGCGCATAGGTCATCAGCCGCCGCAGGACCTGTGTGTCGTAGACTGCGGAATGCGCATCGGTGAAGGCAACCGCGCCGGCCGCCCGCAGAAGGCCGATTTCCGTCATCTCCTCGCCGGCAAGACCCTTGGTGAGGGCGGCGGCCGGATAGACATTGACGACCGCGGTGTCGCGCGCCGTCTTTCTGACGAATTCCACCAGGGCGATGTCGTCGATGACGGGATGGGTGTCCGGCATCATGATGAAGGAGGTGACGCCGCCGGCCGCGGCCGCGCGGCTCGCCGAGGCGATCGTTTCGCGATGCTCGCCGCCAGGCTCGCCGACATGGACGCGGGCGTCGACCAGACCCGGCACGGCCACGAGGCCGGTGCAATCCCGTACCGTCGCGCCCTTCGGCGTCGGGTGGCCTTTCGCATCCTTGCCGGCGGCGACGATGATGCCGCCTTCGACCACGATCGCACCGACCTCGTCGAGATTACGGGAGGGGTCGATGATGCGGACATTCTGCAGGACGATCGAGTTGTTCATGCGCCTGATACCTCGCTGCGAGGTCCTTGGTTCTGTGAGACGAGCAGCACTTCCATGACTGCCATGCGCACGGCGACACCCATTTCCACCTGCTCGGCGATGACGCTTTGAGGACCGTCGGCCACCTCGGATGCGATCTCGACCCCTCGGTTCATCGGCCCCGGATGCATGACGAGCGCATCCTCCTTGGCAGCTTTGAGCGTCTCGGCGTCCAGCCCGTAAAAATGATAGTATTCGCGCACCGATGGCACGAAGGCGCCGGACATGCGTTCGCGTTGCAGCCGCAGCATCATGACGACGTCGGCATCCTTCAGCCCTTCCTTCATCGAATGGAAGACCTCGACGCCCATGTCGGCAATGCCCGCGGGCAGCAGGGTAGCGGGCGCCACGACGCGGACACGAGCGCCCATGGCGTTCAGGAGCAGGATGTTGGAACGGGCAACGCGCGAATGCAGCACGTCGCCGCAGATGGCGACGATGATGCGCGAGAGCTTGCCTTTCGCGCGGCGGATCGTCAGCGCGTCGAGCAGCGCCTGGGTCGGATGTTCGTGCTGGCCATCGCCGGCGTTTACGACTGAGCAGGAGACCTTCTGCGCCAGCAGCGCAGCGGCACCTGCGCTCGAATGACGGATGACGAGCACATCCGGCCGCATGGCGTTCAGCGTCATCGCCGTATCGATCAGCGTTTCGCCTTTTTTCACGGACGAATTGCCGACCGACATATTCATCACATCGGCGCCAAGCCGCTTGCCGGCCAGCTCGAAGGAGGACTGGGTGCGCGTCGATGCTTCAAAGAAAAGATTGATCTGCGTGAGACCGCGAAGCGTCGACGTCTTCTTCTCACGCTGGCGGCTTATCTTGACCGCCTCGTCGGCCTTGTCGAGAAGATAGGTTATATCCTGCTCGGTAAGACCCTTGATGCCGATGAGGTGGCGGTGGGGAAAGAAGACCATGGACCTGCCCTCTGGATGTCGTCAGGGGGTCTATAGAGAGGGAGCGCCAAAGGGGCAAGCGCGCGCATGTGACAAGGTCGCGTGTTCCCCATGCAATTTCGCTCGAATCCGGTTACAGCAGCTATGCTGTTAGGAGACAAAACTTCCGGTTTCCTTTTGCAACCCTCTTGCTCTAAAAGCGAAATATGACCCAACAGACCCGGACTGATGACCCATTTGCCGACCTGAACCAGCCGAGCCTCTGGTCCGGCATCAATGCCTATCGTTCCGATCCGTTGATAGTCGATCTGACCTCCGGCCTGCCGCGTTCGACACGGGAAGACCTGGAGCAGCTCGGTCGCTTCGTCACCTCGCACGAGGCGCAGGAACTGGCGCGCATGGCGAACCAGGGCACCCCGCAACTGCGCACCCACGGTCCGCGCGGCGAGCGTCTCGATGTGGTCGAATTCCATCCGGCCTGGCACGCGCTGATGCGCCGTTCGATGTCGTCGGGCCTGCATTCCTCGATCTGGGATGCGCAGGCCGATCCCGAAGCGGTGGGGCAGTCGCACAAGGTGCGCGCGGCCCGCTTCTATCTGACCGCGCAGCTCGAATGCGGCCATCTCTGCCCGCTGACGATGACCAGCGCGTCCGTGGCAGCCATGATGGCGTCGCCAGCCGTCCAGAAGGACTGGGCGCCGAAGATCCTGTCGCGCAGATATGATTCTTCCAACAAGCCGGCCATGCAGAAGACAGCCGTCACCATCGGCATGGGCATGACGGAGAAGCAGGGCGGCACCGATGTGCGCGCCAACCGGACGGCCGCCGACAAGGTGAGCGAGGGCATCTACAGGCTCTCCGGCCATAAATGGTTCATGTCGGCGCCGATGAGCGACGCCTTCATCATGCTGGCCCAGACCAAGGAGGGCCTTGGCTGTTTCCTCGTGCCGCGGCTGCTCGAGGATGGCTCGGCCAACGGCCTGCAATTCCAGAGGCTGAAGGACAAGCTCGGCAATCGCTCGAACGCCTCCTCGGAGGTCGAATTTACCGACACCTTCGGCTTCCTGCTCGGGACGCCCGATGCCGGCATCCGCACGATCCTCGACATGGTGACGCTGACACGGCTCGATTGCGCGCTGGCGTCGGCCGGCATCATGCGGGCTTCGTTGGCCGAAGCCGTGCATCATGCGCGCGGCCGCAGCGTCTTCGGCAAGATGCTGGTCAAACAGCCGATCATGACGCGCGTGCTCGCCGACATGGCGCTCGATGTCGCTGCCGCGACTGCGCTCGCCTTCCGTTTGGCCGAAGCCTTCGACAAAGCGAGCGGCAGCACTGAAGACGCCGCCTACGCCCGCGTCATGACGCCGGTCGCCAAATACTGGTGCTGCAAGATCGCTCCGGCGCTGATTTATGAAGCGATGGAGTGCATCGGCGGCAGCGGCTACATCGAGGAGCGCCCGATCGCCCGCCATTACCGGGAAGCACCGGTCAATGCGATCTGGGAAGGGTCCGGCAACGTCATGGCGCTCGACGTTCTCAGAGTCTTGAACCGGGGCAAGGACCTGTTCGAAACCGTCTTCGCCGGCCTTGCCCGCGATCTCGGGCCCGCCGGCAAGAAGACCATCGAGGTGCTGCGCGCGGCCATGGCGCTTTGCGAGCAGGATGAGGGGGCAGCCCGCCTCCTGGTCGAACAGATGGCGCTCGCCGCCGGTGCGGCCGAGCTCTATCGCCTCGGCGCGGGCAAGATCGCCGATGCCTTCATCGAGACCCGGCTGGCCGGCGGCTGGCGCGCCACCTACGGCATGCTCGATGCGCGCTTCGACGCCAGCTATATCGTCGACCTTCTCTATCCGCCGGCGACATAGAATTTGCGCTAGCGATTGCCGGGCTCGCAGCGGCATCGCCGATTGTCGCGATACCAATATTTACTATGTTGGTATCGGCATAGGAGTGTTTACATGGCCCGCAACACATCCGTTTCGCTTGGTGATCATTTCAGCGCCTTTATCGAAGCTCAGATTCAGACGGGCCGATACGGCTCTGCCAGCGATGTTCTTCGCGCAGGTTTGCGTCTGCTTGAAGAGCATGAAGCGAAGGTCAGGGCTCTTCAGGATGCATTGATTGCTGGTGAGGAATCCGGAAAGCCTGCCCCCTTCGATAACGCCGCATTCCTGAGGCGGATGCGCGCGACATATGGCGAATAGTCCTCGAAAGTACGGCCTGTCCCCGCTAGCGGGGCCGATCTTGAAGACATCTGGCGATATACCGTCGAGAACTGGTCCGTAAAGCAAGCGGAAGCCTACCATGCAGAATTCGTCGAAGCCTTCGAGGGATTGGCGTCCGGTCTGAAAATCGGGGGTCGCATCCATATCCGCGAAGGTTATTTCAACATGCCATCGGCTCCCACTTGATCTACTATCTTCTGCTGCTGCTGGATGCGGAAGTCGCCATCATTCGCGTGTTGCATCGGCGAATGGATGTAAGTCGGCACCTCTGAAGAGACATTGGAGTTTTGATTGTTGGCCGCACAAGATTCTCACGTCAGCTCGCAGAGGCTCCCATGATCAACCTCCGTCAGGTCCAATCCGATGATATCGACCAGCTCTATGCCATCTCGCTGCTGACCGGTGACGCCGGCAAGGATGCGACGGCGCTTCACCGCGATGGCCGTTTGATCGGGCACATCTATTCCGCGCCCTATGCTGCACTCCACCCTGAGATGGTTTTCGTCGCTGAGGATGACGAAGGCGTCTTCGGTTATATCGCGGGCGTTTTCGATACGGTTGCTTTCGAAGAGCGCCTGGAGCGTGAGTGGTGGCCGGATCTGCGGCGCCGGTACGCCGATCCCGTCGGTGATCCGGCACTCTGGGATGCCGATCAGCGCCGGATATCGACAATCCATCATCCGAAACGGACGCCTGCCATTCTCACCGATCCATTTCCCGCACATATTCATATGAACCTGCTGCCGACGGCTCAGGGAAAAGGCGTCGGCACGGCGTTGCTGGAGCGCTGGATGGCGTACGCCAGCGCCAGCGGCGTTAAAGGGGTTCATCTTGGCGCCAATTCCGGCAATCATGGCGGTATCCGTTTCTGGTCGTCGCGAGGCTTCGTACCGGTGGAACTGCCGCCCGATCTGGCGTCGGAAACGACCGTATGGTTCGGCCGGTATCTCTAAATCTGTGGATTCGCAGGCTTTGACGGTGCTGCCGATCACACCTTTGTTGTTCGCGCCAATTCGACTTGTTACTCACCGCTCGGTGACAGATTGGAGCTGAGTCGATGGCCGTTGCAAACGCAGCCGTTAAAATCCTGATGGAAGCGCCCGTTCCGGAAAAGCGGATGCGCAACCGCGCCGCAACCGAGCAGGCGATTCTCGATGCCGCCAAGCGGCTCCTTGCGGAGGAGGGGTTCCAGAATTTCGGTATCAACGCGGTAGCGCGTGGCGCCGGCTGCGACAAGCAGCTGATCTATCGCTATTACGGTGGGCTCGACGGACTGGTGGAAGCCATCGGTGCGGATCTCGGAAGCTGGGTGAAGGATCGCATTCCCGACGATACCGGCGGCATGTTTCTTCTGACCTATGGCGATCTGATGGAGCGGCTTGCCCTGTTGTTTCTCGATGCGTTGCGCGCCGATCCGCTGATGCGCCGTATCGTTGCCTGGGAAGTATCCGAAAACAGCGAGCAGGTTCGCAGGCTCTCAGAGGCCCGCTCCAAGGCACTCGCCGGCTGGATCGAGCGCATGCGCGGCTCGCTCACCCCGCCGAAGGGGATCGACGCACAGGCGGTCAACGCCATGATCTTTGCCGCCATCCAACATGTCGTGCTTTCTGCCACGGTCAGCAATCAATGCGCCGGCCTTGTCTTGAAAACCGCTAGGGATTGGGAGAAGGCGGCAACGGCGCTGAAGCGGATCGTGCGCGGCGTCTACGGCTGATACCGGCGCTCATCCGGGAGATATCCACAAGCCCGCCGCGCCGTTAACCTTAACAAATGGTTTACATTGCGCCGCAACGGTTAACTCGGCAGTGTGAAAAGACCGATTGTTAACTATTAAGCGTGCAGCCATGGGGTCCAGACCCACAAAATTAGTGTTTCTTGTCACGGCGATGATGTTCTTCGCCGTGCTGGCCCTAGATATAACGTTGCCCGCGATGGTGTTGAGCGCCATGGCGCTGTCGAACTGGCTCGTCCTTTCGGCTGGGACGACGCAATATCCGCGTCGAAGAGGTGCCGCATGAAGTGGTTGCTGATTTGCTGGGCTGGGCCCGTCTCGTTTATCGGGGCATGGTATTATCTGTCGTACTACGACATGAGCTTCGGCATCTTCATGCTGACGCGGCAGATGCATGACCTGGTGTTCGAGATCTACGGCAAGATCCTCGGCATTCCGCCGGAAGCCATCCCGCCGCTCGTCGCCCGCGCCATCGCCTTCGACAGTCTGCTGGTTTTCGCGATCTTCGGCTTTCGCCGGCGCGCCGCCATCATGGGCTGGTGGAGGCACCGTCAGGAGTCGAGATCGGACAAGGTTGCTCTGCCGAGCGCCGAAAGCCTGTCCAAGGCTCCCTGAAGAATAAAGCTCGCAGCGGCCGAGTCGATGCGCTCGGCCCGCTTGGCACGCGAGACGTCCATTTCCAGAAGCGCCCGTTCGGCCGCAACCGTCGAAAGCCGCTCATCCCAGAAGACGAAGGGCAGGGCGGTCTTGTCGGCCATGCTGCGCACGAAGGCGCGCGTCGCCTGCACCCGCGGCCCCGAAGAACCGTCCATATTGACAGGCAGGCCGATAATAAAGGCCGCCACCTTTTCCTTCTCGGCGAAGGCGAGCAAAGTCTGAGCATCCTGGGTGAACTTTACCCGCTTGATCACCGGGCGCGGCGTGGCGAAGCGGCGGCCGAGATCGGACATCGCAAGTCCGATCGTCTTGGTGCCGAGATCGAGGCCGGCAACCGCCTGCCCGGGCAGGAGCGTCGCGGCTAGGTCTTCGATGGTCAGCGTCGTCATCAAGGTCTCGCTCTCGTCAAAACAAATTGAAGTCCGAACCGCTTTTCTTTGCTGCGGTTTGAGATATCTCCTAGACACCAGCCTGCCATTTCAAATCAAGCATTAAGGAGAAATCCAATGAAGATCACCTGGCTCGGCCATGCCGCTTTTCGCATCGAAACGGCAAAGGCCAAAATATTGATCGATCCTTTTCTGACGTATAACTCTTCCTTTGCCGCCGCTGGCCTCGATATCAAGGATGTTGCCTCGGGTGTGACCCATATCCTGTTGACCCACGGCCATGGCGATCACGTCGGCGACACGGTTCAGATCGCCAAGGATACGGGCGCCGTCGTTCTCGCCAATGCCGATCTGGCCTCCTGGCTCGGCACCAAGGGCGTCGAGAAGCTGGAAATGGGCAATACCGGCGGCACCGTCGGTCTCGGCGGCTTCTCAGCCACATTCACCAATGCGCTGCATTCGTCCGCCCAGATCACCGAAGACGGCGTTTCCCACGCGCTCGGTAATCCCAATGGCCTGATGCTGCATTTCGACGACGAGCCGACGCTGTTCCACATGGGCGATACCGATATCTTCTCCGACATGGCCCTGATCAACGAGTTGCATCAGCCCGATATCGGCATCGTGCCGATCGGCGACCGCTTCACCATGGGCGGTGCCGTTGCCGCGCTTGCCTGCCAGCGCTTCTTCAACTTCAAGACCGCCATCCCCTGCCACTACGGCACCTTCCCGATCATCGATCAGACCCCGGAAAAGTTCGTTGCCGGCATGGAAGGCTCGAAGACAACGGTCGCGGCTCCGAAGGTGGGCGAGAGCGTTTCTGCCTGACGATACCCGTTGCGTATGGCGGACATGGCCTTTATAGCGTGAAGCAAATCCGCTTTTGTGGATAATCTTGCTATCCGGAGAATGCCATGTCCGTCGATCTCGCCACTGTCAAACGCGTCGCCCATCTTGCCCGCATCGCCGTCAATGAAGACGAAGCGCAGCGGATGATGGGCGAACTCAACGGCATTCTGGGCTTCGTCGAACAGCTTTCTGAAGTCAATGTCGATGGCGTCGAGGCCATGACCTCCGTGACGCCGATGGCGATGAAGAAGCGCGCGGACGAAGTGACCGACGGCAACAAGGCCGCCGACATCGTCGCCAATGCGCCGAATACCGATCAGAATTTCTTCCTGGTGCCCAAAGTCGTCGAATAAAGGCTTCCTTTTAGCCCGTTCCGACCCGTTGCCTATTTCCAGATCTGAAGCGAAACAAAATGAGCGAACTGACCAGCCTGACCATTGCCGAAGCCCGCGACAAGCTGCGCGCCAAGGACATCACCGCCACCGAACTGACCGAAGCCTATCTTTCGGCGATCGACGCGGCCAACGGTCAGCTCAATGCCTATATCGCCGTGACGCCGGAAAAGGCGCGCGAGATGGCCAAGGCTTCGGACGCGCGGCTTGCCGCCGGCAAGGCCGGCGCGCTCGAAGGCATTCCGCTCGGGATCAAGGATTTGTTCGGCACCGAAGGCATCCACACTCAGGCTTGCAGCCACATTCTCGATGGTTTCAAGCCTCGCTATGAATCGACGGTGACGCAGAACCTCTGGAACGACGGCGCCGTCATGCTCGGCAAGCTCAACATGGATGAGTTTGCCATGGGCTCCTCCAACGAGACTTCGTATTACGGCCCGGTCATCAACCCTTGGCGTGCCGAGGGCTCGAACCAGCAGCTCGTTCCGGGCGGCTCATCCGGCGGTTCGGCTGCTGCCGTTGCAGCCCACCTCTGCGCCGGCGCCACGGCGACCGATACCGGCGGCTCCATCCGCCAGCCAGCTGCCTTCACCGGCACCGTCGGCATCAAGCCGACCTATGGCCGTTGCTCGCGCTGGGGCATTGTCGCCTTCGCTTCGTCGCTCGACCAGGCTGGCCCAATCGCCCGCGACGTTCGCGATGCCGCCATCCTCCTGAAGTCGATGGCAAGCGTCGATGCCAAGGACACGACCTCGGTCGACCTGCCGGTGCCGGATTACGAAGCCTCGCTCGGCCAGTCGCTGAAGGGCATGAAGATCGGCATCCCCAACGAATATCGCGTCGACGGTATGCCGCAAGAGATCGAAACGCTCTGGCAGCAGGGTATCGCCTGGCTAAAGGACGCCGGCGCCGAGATCGTCAACATCTCTCTGCCGCACACCAAATACGCGCTGCCGGCCTATTACATCGTCGCGCCCGCCGAAGCATCCTCGAACCTGGCGCGCTACGATGGTGTCCGCTACGGCCTGCGTGTCGACGGCAAGGATATCGTCGACATGTACGAGAAGACGCGTGCTGCCGGCTTCGGCCAGGAAGTGAAGCGCCGCATCATGATCGGCACCTATGTTCTCTCGGCCGGCTATTACGACGCATACTACCTGCGCGCCCAGAAGGTCCGCACGCTGATCAAGCGCGATTTCGAGCTTGCCTTCCATGCCGGTGTCGACGCCATCCTGACGCCCGCCACGCCGTCCTCCGCCTTCGGCATCGCCGACGAGGATCTCGCTTCAGATCCGGTAAAGATGTACCTCAACGACATCTTCACGGTGACGGTCAACATGGCCGGCCTCCCAGGCATCGCCGTCCCCGCCGGCCTCGACCCGAAGGGCCTGCCGCTCGGCCTCCAGCTCATCGGCAAGCCGTTTGAAGAGGAAACCCTGTTCAAGACCGCCCACGTCATCGAACAGGCCGCCGGTAAGTTCACGCCGGCGAAGTGGTGGTAAGCACCACAATTTGAGGCCCATAATTTGAGGTCCATGACCGACGCCGACCACGAAACGGCCGGCGCGGTCGGCTTTGCCGCTCGGTGGAGCGGCGACGCCTTGGATGCAAGATTAAAAGTCCTGACGTTATTGCGGCCGTCCGGGGGAATTGTTCTCTTACCCCTCCATGGCCAAAGGCGAAGTCATCGTCGCCGAGGTTGATGGTTGCCCCACCTGCCGGATCGCGCGCGAAGATCATCGCCATCACACTTTGGACCGAAATACGATCATAAATTGCAGCAGGCCGCTTGGTCTTGTCCTCTGCAACCGAATCGGAAGGTCTCTTCATGCTCAAGCAAGTATCGGCGATCCTGCTCCTCAGTGTGGCATTTCCGGCGATTTCGCTGGCCGCCGACAATGGAGCTATTCGCGCCATTACCTTGTCCTCGGGTGGCCTTGCCGAGGTCTCTCGATCCGCGGCAGTCGGTAGCGACGGCATGGTCCGGCTCGAGGTGCCTCTCGACCAGGTTGATGACATGCTCAAGAGCCTTGTGGTCAATGAGACCGAGGGCTCGGTGGCCGGCTTTTCTCTGGCAGGGCCGCAACCTCTAGCGGAAACCTTCAAAGGCTTGCCGTTTACGCCTGAAGCGCTCTCATCCGTGCCGTCGCTTTTGACATCGATACAGGGCGCCAGAATATCGGTAACCAGCGGTGGGAAAACCGTTGAGGGAAGCATTCTCGGGATCGAGATCAGGAAGGCTGGCGAGAGTGCGCCGGTTCCGCTGCTGACCGTTCTCGACAAGGATGGCGCTGTGGAGACGCTGGCGCTTGGCGAGGATGCGTCCGTCCGGATCGAGGATGCTGAGATGAGAGCGAAGGTTGCCAAAGCGGCGGCGGCCATTGCCCGTGGCAAGAACGACGGCAGCCGCACCATCGATATCAAGCTGAACGGTGTGAAGAACAGCGGCGATATCGGCCTGACCTATGTGGTTCCGTCTCCGATCTGGAAAACGGCCTACAAGGTTGTGACCGAGGCAAATGGCAAGGCGCGTTTGCAGGCATGGACCGTGCTGGAAAACGCCAGCGGTGAGGATTGGAAGGGCGTCAAACTGACGTTGACGTCGGCCGAGCCGGTGACGCTGAAGCAGGGCCTGCACAAGCTCTATTGGAGACAGCGGCAAGAAGTGCCGGTCAATACGGCTTCGAATATTGTCCCTGATCTCGATAGCGGAGACCTGTCCAACAGGCAGCGGCTGTCATCGGATGCGGAGGAACCAGTAACAGCGCCCGCGCCTGCCAAGACAATGATGGGTGGCGCCAGCAGAAAGGCAGCCGCATCCGGATACATGGCCGACGAGTTGGAAAGGCCTGCAGCGCCAATGCAAATAGCTGCTGGTAGTGCTGCCAATGCCACCGAAAGCGATATCTCGGCCACGTTCGAACTTCCGGGGACTTACGATCTGGCAAATGGCGACACCTTATCGGTGCCGATCGTGGATGCGGCGCTGGATGCCGATATGGTGGACATGTATCGGGCGGGCAGCTCATTTCCCAATCCCATCGCTGCCGTGATGCTCAAGAACACCACAGGCGTCAGCATGCCGGCGGGAATTCTGACGCTGTACGATAGCAAGATCGGCTATATCGGCGATTCCCAGCTATCCGCGCTGCCCAAGGGCGATACGCGCCTTGCCAGTTTCGCAACCGACCGAAAGGTGTCGATCAGTGAGCAGCAGACGCCGACGGAGGAGATTGCCTCTCTCAAGGTTTCCGATGGCGTGATGCAAACAATCGTCAAATACCGCCAGACGACAACATACACTGTTTCAGGGGCGCTTGACGGCGAAAGGACCGTTATTGTCGAACACCCGATTAGGGACGGTTGGTCGTTTTCCTCGGACGAAAGTTTCGGCAAGACGGCAACACACCAGCGGCTCAAGACGGTCGTGCCGGCGGCTACGGAAAAGACACTGACGGCAGTCGACGAGCAGCTTCAGAGCAACAGTTACGCTCTGGTCGATGCAGAGCCGGACATGCTGCTTGGATGGTCGGCTTCGGCCCATGACAAGGTACTTGTAGACAAGCTCGCAAACCTGGCGGAGGCGCGCAAAAAGCAGGTCGCTGCCCAGAACGATCTGGAGAGTTTCGACAACGAAATAGAGAAACTCACCAATGACCAGGAGCGGATAAGACAGAATATCGGCGCGGTTCCGGAGAACAGCGATTTGAAGAAGCGCTATTTGAAGGCTCTGGCAGATAGTGAAGACCAAATCGCTGCAGTCGGCGAAAAACGCGCCGCGATGCAAAAGGACAGCGATCGTCTGGGCAGCCAGGTGGCGGAGCTCATCAGGACATTCTGATCGCCACCAGCGCTTCGTCACATGAGCCGCATGAGCGGATGAGAGCCGCCCGACCGGGGCGGCTCTCATGCTTTCTCTACCTATTATCCAATTGCGCCCTCACCAGCCTCAGGCCCCGTTCCGTTATCCGGTAGGGATGTCCGCCGGAGGATTTGATGGCCTTCAGCTGTTTGAGCTTGCGGAAGAGCTCGATGCCGAAACCGGGATAGAGCCAGCCGTCCCGCGTGTAGCAGTTGACGGTCTCGATTTTCTTGTTTTCGGTGCGTTCGATTTCAATGCGCCCGCCTTGAGCGAGCAAATGCAGGATGCGCTGCTCTGCGCGTGAGATATCCATTGTCGTCAGAATCCGGAAAGCGCCAAAGGCGCAACAAAACGATCCGACGCTCCCTTTAGGGAAGTCGGGGCTTCGTTTTCGGGCCCAGCACGCAAGAAGGCTCGCGGGCAGGGCCTTTACCGGGTCTGAGAAAAGGTGGACATCAAAACTCCATTGACGCGGCAATTTTAAAACAGGTTGCAACCGGCGGTCAAGTTTCACTCTCGTTGGACTTGGGCCGCCACCGTGCGCTTGCTTTTATCTCGTCGCTGGAAAAAGCTGTTTTCCGGTGCTTTACTGCTGGAAACGGCGGGGGCCCGATGATCCATATTCGCAATGCGCATGAAGGGGAAGCGGAGGTACTGGCCAATATCGGCCTGCGCTCCTGGCAGAAGGCCATGGGCTCGATCGGAAGTCCGGTCGAGCTTCTGGAAAGTGCAAGCGACGCCTTTTCGAATTTCACGCGCAACGTCTGGCTGACAATCACGGTCATCGAGCTGAACGGGGAGGTCGCCGGCTGGGCGGCGCGCGAGGGCCTCGATGAGACCATCTCCGATTTCTGGATCGACCCGGGGTTTCTCAGGCGAGGTCTAGGTTCGGCACTCCTGGCGCGTATCGAGCAGGACATGCGCGAACAGGGGCTGGAAAAGGTTTCGCTGCACACTCATGCCGGCAATGTCGACGCGATCGGTTTTTTCAAGGCTCGTGGCTATGAGATCAACTGGCTGTCGATCGTCTATTCCCCGAAGCTCGATAGCGATGTGCCGACCATCGGGCTTTCAAAAGCGCTGGTCGAAGATAGCGACGGCGTCTACGGTCCAGGCATATAGCGCGCCGGCGATGCCGAAAGCCTTGCGCCATCTCGCCAATTGCTCTACCTCACAAAGTTCAGAAGAACAGCATTTCAAGAGCTTCCCATGACCCTTGTCGACGTCCGCACGCCAGATCCGAAACGCTTCATTCCCGGTGCCACCGGCGATTGGGAAATCGTTATCGGCATGGAAGTCCATGCCCAGGTGTTGAGCAATTCCAAGCTCTTCTCCGGTGCCTCGACCGAGTTCGGCAAGCCGCAGAATTCCAACGTCTCGCTGGTCGATGCCGCCATGCCCGGCATGCTGCCCGTCATCAACGAGGAGTGCGTCAAGCAGGCCGTGCGTACCGGCCTCGGCCTGAAGGCGCAGATCAACAATCGTTCGATCTTCGACCGTAAGAACTATTTCTACCCCGACTTGCCGCAGGGCTATCAGATCTCGCAGTTCAAGGATCCGATCGTCGGCGAGGGCAAGATCGTCATTTCGTTGGGGCCGGATCGTCAGGGGCAGTTCGAAGATATCGAGATCGGCATCGAGCGCTTGCACCTAGAGCAGGACGCCGGCAAGTCGCTGCACGACCAGCACAGCACCATGTCTTACATCGATCTGAACCGGTCTGGTGTTGCATTGATGGAAATCGTCTCCAAGCCGGATATGCGTTCGTCGGACGAAGCCAAGGCCTACATGACAAAGCTGCGTTCGATCGTACGCTATCTCGGCACGTGCGACGGCAACATGGACGAAGGCTCGATGCGCGCCGACGTCAACGTCTCCGTGCGCCGTCCCGGTGGCGAATTCGGTACGCGCTGCGAAATCAAGAACGTCAACTCCATCCGCTTCATCGGCCAGGCGATCGAATACGAGGCTCGTCGTCAGATTGATATTCTGGAAGAGGGTGGTTCTATCGAGCAGGAAACCCGTTTGTTCGATGCAGGCTCGGGAAGGACTGAATCCATGCGCACCAAGGAAGATGCGCATGACTACCGCTATTTCCCCGATCCGGATCTGCTGCCGCTCGAATTCGATGACGCCTTCGTCAAGGAACTCGCTCAGCACCTGCCAGAGCTGCCTGACGACAAGAAGGAGCGCTTCGTTCGCGAGCTTGGCCTGTCGATCTACGACGCCTCCGTTCTGGTCTCGGAAAAGGCGATCGCCGATTATTTCGAAGCGGTCGCTGCCGGCCGTGACGGCAAGATGGCGGCAAACTGGGTCATCAACGACTTGCTGGGTGCTCTGAACAAAATCGGCAAAGATATTGAAGAAACTCCGGTTTCGCCCGCCCAGCTCGGCGCGATCATCGATCTCATCAAGGCTGAAACCATCTCCGGCAAGATCGCCAAGGATCTGTTCGAGATCATCCTCACCGAAGGCGGCGATCCCACAGAGATCGTCGAGACCCGCGGCATGAAGCAGGTCACCGACACCGGCGCCATCGAAAAGGCCGTGGACGAAATCATCGCTGCTAACCCGGATCAGGTCGCCAAGGTCAAGGCCAAGCCGACGCTCGCCGGCTGGTTCGTCGGCCAGGTGATGAAGTCGACCGGCGGCAAGGCCAATCCGCAGGCCGTGCAGGCGCTGGTCAAGGCCAAGCTCGGCATCGAAGAGGAATAATCGGTGTTCTTCGTCCGCACCGCCGGCGAGCAGGACCTGGAAAAGGTCCGTGCTCTGCTGCGCGAAACCTGGCATGCGACCTACGACCATATCTATGGGGCCGACAAGGTCAGCGAGCTGCATGCCTCCTGGCATTCTCTGGCGTCGCTGAAGGCACGACTGGCGAAGAAGAACGCCGAATTCCTCGTCGCCGACGACGGCAAGACGATCGGCGGCATGGGCTATGCCGCCATGTCCACGGAGATGACAAAGACTGTCGAGCTCTACATGCTCTATGTCGGCCCGCGCTACCAACGCCAGGGCGTCGGCCGCGATATCTTCGCAGAACTGGAAACCTGCTTTCCGGACGCAGAAGTCATGCGCCTGGAGGTCGAACCACAAAACGAGCCTGCGATCGCCTTTTACACGGCGCATGGCTTCGTCGAAGTCGGCCGCACGGAAAACTGCGGAAATGCGCAATCGGGCATTCCGGCGCTGATATTCGAGAAGCCTCTCGAAAACCACTGACAGCTAGGCAGGTCGATCATGAACAGCGCCGATTTGATCATTCGCGAAGCTCGTGAGGCTGACCTTCCTTCCTTGATCGACCTCTTCGCCGCAGATGCTGTCGGCGGCCACGGCGATACCACCGATCCATCTGCCTATGGCGATTACCTCCGGGCCTTCCGCACGGTCGATGCCTCATCCGAGCAGACGCTCTACGCCGCCGAACTGGCCGGCGAAGTCGTAGGCACGTTCCAGACGATGATCACGACATCGCTAACCGGCCGTGGCTCCTCCGCGATGATCATCGAAGCTGTGCAGACGCGCACGGATCTGCGCGGGCAGGGGATCGGCGCCGCAATGATCAATTTCTGCGTTGCCGAGGCAAAAAGCCGCGGCATGCGGCTGGTGCAATTGACCTCGAACGCCCAGCGCAAGGATGCCCACCGCTTCTATGAGAGATTGGGTTTCAAGCCGAGCCATCTTGGTTTCAAGATGACATTGAAATGACAGCGTTTGCCTGCTGGAATCACTGGACAAGCCCGTCCGGTGGCGGCATAAGCAAGCTATCGAATTCTGGTATCGCTCGCCATTCAGCGGGTATCGAGGAAAAGACATGTGGAATTTCATCGTACAAACCTTCACCTGGTGGAATGGTCAGACAATGGGCACGCGGTTCGCGACCTGGCGTTTCGGCAAGCGCGTCGGCGAGGATGAATTCGGCAATGTCTATTACGAAGGCGGCATGTCCTCCTACGGTCTCCCGAAGCGCTGGGTGATCTACAAGGGTTACGCGGAAGCCACGGCAATTCCCCCGGGCTGGCATGGCTGGATGCATCACCGCACCGACGTTCCGCCGACCAAGGAAAACTATGTCGCCAAGGAATGGGAAAAGGGGCACCGCGCCAACCAGACCGGCACTCCGCAGGCCTATCGCCCGCCGGGCTCGCTGGCCGTTGCCGGCGAGCGTCCGCGCGTGACCGGCGACTATGACGCCTGGACCCCGGGCAACTGAGCAGAAGGGGCCGGCTCGTCCTTTGGCCACAATTGGCCGTTAGGCGCGAGAGATGCCGGCTCTTGCTCGGCGCTTTGACCGAGACCAAGCGGAGATTGCCGGATATGACGTTTTTCACGCGGAGCGCTTCTTTGCGTGTAATGGTGGGAGCCGCGATCGCTCTCTTGGCTGGCATCGTTTTGCCGCCTTCCGCAGAGGCGGCCCGCATCGCCAATCCCGTCGCCGTTTTCTCCGGCCTCGACAAGATCACCGGCCGTATCACGACATTCGATGTCTATATGAACGAGACCGTGCAGTTCGGCGCGTTGCAGGTGACGCCGCGGGCCTGCTACTCGCGTGACGATACCGAACAGCAGAAGGTGGACGGTTTCATCGAAGTTGATGAGATCACGCTGGATCGCCGCATCCGCCGCATCTTCACCGGCTGGATGTTCGCCGACAGCCCCGGCCTCAACGCGGTCGAGCATCCGATCTACGACGTCTGGCTGAAAGAGTGCAAACAGAAATCCGACATCCCGCCGCCGGATACCGCCGGCGCGAAATAGTCGATCCCCGGAGAATCCGCAGCCGTGCCGACTCGCCCGCAGGAGCATCGCTCCCGCGGACGATTTGCTATTTTGCCTTCGGATTTGAGGCTGCCTCACCGATCGCATCGCGATCATCTTCATCGGACAGATCGATGGCGATGCGCATGCCTGCCTTGATGCGATGACGTAGAACGTCGCTGCGGTCCGGATGGCCTCTCAGCTTGCCGCAGCCATGCAGCACCTTGAGCTTGGATCTCGAAATGGCCAGCTCGGACGCAAGCAGGCGATCAAGGCGAAGGTTCAAGGCGAACACGCTCGCAAGCTCGATTTCCAGTGTTGTCCAGCTCGCTTTCCCCTGCGCTACTTCCTTCCGGAGAATGGCGTCAGGCAATTCATCGACGCGCAGCGCCTTGCGCTTCAGTCCGTCGAGATCGAATTCCTGAAGTCGTACCCAGTCCGGATCGTTGCCTTGCAAGGCTTCCAGGGTAGCAGGGCTGAGATCACGAATGGTCCGCCGTTCGAAGAGGGTCCGATTCCACGTCTTCCCGCAATCGGAGCATTTATAGACGAGCCAGGCATCAAGCCTTTTGCCATTGGCATTGAGCCTGATCTTGCCGCTTGATTTGAAGGGTTTCAAGCATCCGCAGCCGCTGCAGGCGATCCATGGCTGGGGTGCGGTCTGAGGATAGATGGTCCATCGGACCCGAAGAATATTGCACATACCGTCTTGGTCTTCCGTCTGGAAGTTCACCAAGCTGATGGCGGGACAAGCCCTTTATGGGCACGGTATGGCGATGTTGCGGGACGGCTGAAGAGCTGAGACAGCAATGGCTGCGCTAGGCGCGTTGTGACAATGCCAAACCGGTCTCAGACCACCACCCGATGAACATGAACATGCATCGGCGGCGACACGCTTCCCTATGCATGGGGTGAAACTGGATGAGACCGGTATTTACGACGGCAAAGCGAAACCTCTATGCACCAACGCTCTTCGCGTCGAGCGATAGCAAATACCAACCGGAATTTGAAGTCTTCGGCGCACGAATACCTTTAGTACGATCCGCGGGGCTCAGCTCTGATCGCCTCAAAAGCTCAGATTGGGTGATTCCATCGCCTTTTCGAGCATTTTCGCGTAGTCGTCCTTCGGCACGTCGATCGCGCCAAACGTCTTCAGGTGCTCGGTCGTGAACTGCGTGTCGAGCAGTGTGAAACCGCGTTGCCGCAGGCGCTCGACCAGATGGACGAGGCAGATCTTCGAAGCGTCGGTGCGGCGGGAGAACATGCTCTCACCGAAGAAGGCGGACCCCAGCGAGACCCCGTAAAGGCCGCCGACCAGTTGGTCATCCTCCCAAGCCTCGACCGAATGCGCATGGCCGATATGGTGCAGCGTCGAATAGAGCGCGCGGATGGTCTGGTTGATCCAGGTGCTGGGCCGGCCGCTCGTGTGCTCGGCGCAGGCGGCGATGACGGCGTCAAAATCGGTGTTGAAACGGATGTCGAACGGCCTATGGCGGATGGTCTTTGCCAGGCTCTTCGAGACATGAAAGCTATCGAGGGGCAAGACACCGCGAATTTCCGGCTCGACCCAGAAGATCTCCGGGTCGTCGGCCGATTCGGCCATCGGGAAGAGCCCGATGGAATAGGCGCGCAACAAAATCTCCGGGGTAACGCCGGGACGTCTGCTGCGCGTTCCTGGCACGGCTTAGGCCGATGTCCTGGCCAGGTAGTCTTCCAGCCAATGGATATCATAGTCGCCGTTGGCGATATCCTGGTTGGAAACCAGATCCTGGAATAGCGGCAGGGTGGTCTTGATGCCGTCGACCACGAATTCGTCGAGCGCGCGGCGCAGGCGCATCATGCATTCGACGCGGGTCCGGCCGTGCACGATCAGCTTGCCGATCAGGCTGTCGTAGTAAGGTGGGATCTTGTAGCCCTGATAGGCGCCCGAATCGATGCGCACGCCAAGCCCGCCGGGCGCATGGAAATGCGTGATCGTGCCGGGCGAGGGGATGAAGGTGCGCGCGTCCTCGGCATTGATGCGGCATTCGATGGCGTGACCATGGAAATGCACTTCATCCTGCGTCACCGAAAGACCGCCGCCGGAGGCGACGCGGATCTGTTCGTGCACGAGGTCGATGCCGGTGATGGCCTCCGTGACCGGATGCTCCACCTGCAGGCGGGTGTTCATTTCGATGAAATAGAACTCGCCATTTTCATAGAGGAATTCGATCGTGCCGGCGCCGCGATACTTCAGCTTCTTCATGGCGTCGGCACAGATCTGGCCGATCTTCATGCGCTGCTCGACATTGAGCGCCGGGGAATTGGCTTCTTCCCAGACCTTCTGGTGGCGGCGCTGCAGTGAGCAGTCGCGTTCGCCGAGATGCACGGCGTTGCCTTCACCGTCGCCGAACACCTGAACTTCGATGTGGCGCGGCTTGCCGAGGTATTTTTCCATGTAGACGGAATCATTGCCGAAGGCGGCGCCCGCTTCCGTGCGCGCCGTCGACCATGCTTCGACCAGGTCCGCTTCCGTGCGCGCCACCTTCATGCCACGACCGCCGCCGCCGGCGGTTGCCTTGATGAGCACCGGATAGCCGATCTCGCGCGCCGTCTTCAGCGCGTCTGCCTCGGTCTTCACTTCGCCGTCAGAACCCGGAACGACCGGGATGCCAAGCTGCAGAGCGGTGGTCTTGGCGGTGATCTTGTCGCCCATGATGCGGATATGATCCGCCGTCGGACCGATGAAGGTGATGCCATGCGCCTCGAGGATGTCGGCGAACTTGGCATTTTCCGACAGGAAGCCATAGCCGGGATGCACGGCGTCGGCGCCGGTGATCTCACAGGCGGCAACGATCTGGTGGATGTTGAGATAGCTTTCGCGCGACGGCGGCGGGCCGATGCAAACGCTTTCATCCGCAAGCCGTACATGCATCGCGTCGGCATCGGCGGTGGAATGAACCGCCACGGTGGCAATGCCGAGTTCCTTGCAGGCGCGCAGCACACGCAGGGCGATCTCTCCGCGATTGGCTATGAGAATCTTCGAAATCATGGGCATGGGCTTACTCGATGACGACAAGGGGTTCGCCGTACTCGACCGGGCGTCCGTCCTGAACGACGATTTCCGTGACCGTGCCGGATTTAGGCGCAGGGATCTGGTTCATCGTCTTCATGGCTTCGATGATCAGCAGCGTCTGGCCTTCCTTAACGACCGAGCCGACCTCGATGAAGGCGGCCGAGCCCGGGGCCGGCGCCAGATAGGCGGTGCCGACCATGGGCGCGCTGACGACGCTATCGGGATTGCGCACCTTGCCTGCGGGAGCGGCGGCCGCGATGGGAGCAGCGGCTGCTGCATAAGCAGGTGCTGCGACCGGCGCCTGAACATATTGCGGCGTGCCGGCGCGAGACACACGAATGCGCAGATCTTCCTGCTCGACTTCGATCTCGGTCAGATCCGTCTCGTTGAGAATATTGGCGAGATCGCGAATCAGCGCCTGGTCGATACCCGATTTCTTTTCAGCCATTGGTTTTCTTGCCCTGTATTTTTGTTATTGGGTGATGGATTTCAGCGCGTGCAGCGCCAGGATGTAACTATAAGGTCCGAAACCACAGATCATGCCCTTGGCAGCGGGCGCGATCATCGATTTGTGTCGGAATTCTTCTCGCGCGTGGATGTTGGAGATATGCACCTCCACCACGGGAACGGAAATGGCGCGGATCGCATCGTGCAGCGCGATCGACGTATGGCCATAGGCGCCAGGATTGATCGCGACGCCGGCGGCGGTATCGCCGGCTTCATGCATCCAGTCGACCAGCACGCCTTCATGATTGCTCTGGCGGAAATCGATGATGAAGCCCAGGCTTTCGCCCGCGGACTTGCAGTCTGCTTCTATATCCTTGAGCGTCTTGCCGCCATAGATACCCGGCTCGCGCTTGCCGAGAGCGTTCAAATTGGGTCCGTTGAGGACAAAAATAGTTTGCGCCATCAGAGGTTCCGTCAAAGTGCAGCGCAACCTATAGACTCCCGAGGCCTTGTAGGAAAGCCCCGGAGCGTAGGTTGCGCGTCTCTAGGTGTGGAAACGCCGCGATTTTGGCAATTTTGAGCCCTGTCGAAATCCACGTGGTTCGATGGTGCCTCAAATGCAGCGCGCGGCGCGGAGATGTGATCGTCAGCAGGTGGTCTTGCCGCAGCTGCGGACATTGGCAATCTTCTGCTGAATGGCTTCGAGCCCGATTGCGCCGGAAATGGTTTCGTTGCCAATGACATAGGCGGGGGTGCCCGTGACGTTGAGATCGGTGGCAAGCTGGTAGGTCGCCTTGATCATATCGTTGTTCGGGCTCTTTGCCATTTCCGCGCGGATGGCTGCTTCTTTGACGCCAAGCGAGGCGGCAACCTCGATGGCGCTGTCCTCCGAGGCGCGGCCGTCGCTGCTCAGCAGCGTGTGATGGAACTCGGCATATTTTTCAGGCGAAAGCTTGCGGAATGCATCGGAAACCCGCGACGCGGCGACCGAGTCCGCCCCGAGGATCGGGAATTCCTTGAGCACGAAACGCACGTCCTTGTCCTGCTTCAGCAGCGTGTCCATGTCGCCGAGCGCATGGCGGCAATAGGTGCAGTTGTAGTCGAAGAACTCCACGACGGTGATGCTGCCCTTCGGATTGCCGATCGCGACATCATCCTTGGAGTTGAAGATCGCGTCCTTGTTCTGGGCGATCACTTGGGACGACTGGGCGAGGCGGGCCGCCTCCTGCTTCTTCTCGAGCGCGGCCTGCGCATCGAGCAAGACTTCCGGATGTTCGACGAGGTATTCCTTGATGAATTCCCCGATTTCCTTTTTCTGCTGATCGTCCAGCGCGGCGGCGGGCTGGATTGCGGCGAAGGACGCTGTGAGGGCAATCGCCGCAACCGTCAGCAGGCTTTTGAAAGAAAAGGTCATTGGGTCCTCGTTTGGATCTATGCGGAGACTTTCTCGGATGCGGCATAGCATCGTCGGGTCAACTTCCGCAAATACGGATCAGCAACTTACGGCGCAAGCTTGCTTCCAGAAACAGGAATTTTCGCGACGAAGCCGCAATCGCGGGATTGTGAATGAACCATTATTGCGGCAAATGTCGCACGGCGATCCGATCCGAGAGAGAATTGATCTTGTTTTCCCTATCCAAGCGCAGCGATGTCGAACCCTTCCACGCCATGGATGTGCTGGCCGAGGCGACGCTTCGGCGTCAGGCCGGCCATCCCGTCATTTCGATGGCTGTGGGACAGCCGTCCCATCCGGCGCCCCAGGCGGCGCTTGAGGCGGCGCGCGCGGCGCTCGGCCACGGCCGCATCGGCTATACTGACGCGCTTGGGACGCTGACGCTGCGCCAGGCGCTCTCCGCGCACTACCAGACCCGTCACGGCCTGTCGGTCGATCCGAAGCGCATCGCCATCACCACCGGCTCGTCGGCTGGCTTCAATCTTGCCTTTCTGACCTTGTTTGATTCGGGCGACAGCGTCGCCATCGCTCGCCCTGGCTATCCCGCCTATCGCAATATCCTCGCGGCATTGGGGCTCAATGTGCTGGAGGTGCCGGTGACCGAGGAGACGCAGTTCACGCTGACGCCGGAAAGCCTGGAGGCGGCACAGGCGGAGAGCGGCAAGCGGTTGAAGGGGGTTCTGCTTGCAAGCCCCGCCAATCCCACAGGCACCGTCACGGGCAGGGCGGCGCTGAAGGCGCTCGCCGATTATTGCGCCGATCGTTCCATCGCCTTCATTTCCGACGAGATCTATCACGGGCTCACCTTCGTCGGCGAAGAGACGAGTGCGCTGGAACTGACCGACGAAGCGATCGTCATCAACTCCTTCTCGAAATATTATTGCATGACCGGCTGGCGCGTCGGCTGGATGGTGCTGCCGGAGCGGTTGGTGCGCCCCATCGAGCGTGTCGCCCAGAGCCTATATATCTCCGCGCCGGAACTGTCCCAGATCGCTGCAGAGGCAGCGCTTGGCGCAGGCGCCGAACTCGATGTCTATCGCGAAAGCTATGGGCGCAACCGCGATTTCCTGATGCGGCGTCTGCCCGAAATCGGCTTCCGTATCGCTTCTCCGATGGATGGCGCTTTCTACGCCTACGTCGATGTCAGCCGCTTCACCAATGACAGCATGATCTTCGCCCGCAAGATGCTCGCCGAAATCAACGTCGCCGCCACGCCCGGTCTCGATTTCGACCCGGACGACGGGCATCGCGCGATGCGGATCTCCTATGCCGGCTCGAATGCCGAGATCGAGGAGGCGGTTGAACGCATGGCGGCCTGGCTGAAATAGGCTACCGGATCAATGTGTTGCGCCAGTCTGCGAATGTGGTTGCGCGGGCGTGAGCACCGTTTCCAAGCATGAGCCTTAAACCTGGCGATCTGCAGAAACAAAAAACCGGCCGCGTCACCACGGCCGGTTTTTTGATCAATTCTTCCCAAACAGCAACGCTCAGAAGAAACCGCGGCGCTGCCACCAACCAGCCTTCTTCGGCTTGGTCGGATCGCCGTCACCATCACCGCCCTCGTTGGTGCGGGTGGATTTGACCACCGGCTCGGAGGACGAGACGTTCGACTCGCGGTTGGCGCGTGCCGGCTTGGCCACGGCTGTTTCGGATTCCGCCGCAGCTGCCGGTTCGGGTTCTACCGGGCGGTCGAGATCAGCGACAATTTCGGCCACCATCTCGGCTTCGGTATCAGTTGCAGGTACCGCTTCGACGACCGGTGCTTCGACTGGCGATGCTTCCGCCTTCGGCTTGCGACGGCTGCGGCTCTTGGCGGGCTTCACGTCCTCGGTGACGACGGACGCCGTCTCGACGGCTGCCATGGCCGGCTGGCCTTCGACGGTGGCTTCGCCTTCGGCAACGACGATTTCGGCGACGGTCACAGCAACATCGCTTTCGCCGTCATCCTGATGATCAGCGCCTTCGTCGGAACCGGCTTCGTCGCCGGCAGCCAATTCATTGCCCTCGCCATCGCGATTGCGGCGGCCGCCACGCTTGCCGCGGCGGCGGCGCTTGCGCTTCTGCTGCGCGTCGTCGCTGCCGGACACGGCGGAGATTTCGGTATTGCCGACGTTGTCGTCTTCGTCGCCTTCATCCCCTTCCTCATCGCCATCCTCCATAGAGGTGTCGGAGGTTGATTCGGAGGCTGTCTGGGCATCGCCGCTGCGACCGCGACGACGGCGGCGGCGCTTGCGCTTGCGGTTGCCATCATTGTTTTCGGAGCGGGCGGCAGGCTGCTGCTCGACGCTTGCAGCCTTTTCTTCCAGCTCCTCGTCTTCATCCTCATCGGCCTCGATGACGATATCGTCGTCATCGTCCTCCGGAATGGCGGCGAAGTTGAACAGGCTCTCGATCTTCACCGGATTGGCCACCGGCTCGCCGCGGTCAATCGCGAAGTGCTGCGTGCCCACGGCATTGTCGGCGCCGATGACGATGGAAACGCCGAAGCGGCTTTCGTAGTCGGTGATCGTCTGGCGCTTGTGATTGAGCAGGTAGAGCGCAATGTCCGGCGTCGTGCGCACGACGATGTCGTGCGTCGTGTTCTTGAGCAGGTATTCCTCGATGCCGCGCAGGACATGCAGCGCGACAGAGGACTGCGAGCGCACATGGCCGGTGCCACCGCAATGCGAGCAGATCTGCGTGGTGCTTTCGAGAACCGATGCGCGGATGCGCTGGCGCGACATTTCCAGCAGGCCGAAATGCGAGATGCGGCCGACCTGGATGCGGGCGCGGTCGTTCTTCAGGCATTCCTTCAGCTTCTTCTCGACGGCGCGATTGTTGCGCTTTTCTTCCATGTCGATGAAGTCGATGACGATCAGGCCGGCAAGGTCGCGCAGACGAAGCTGACGGGCGACTTCATCGGCTGCCTCGAGGTTCGTCTGAAGCGCCGTATCCTCGATCGAATGTTCGCGGGTCGAGCGGCCGGAGTTGACGTCGATCGAAACCAGAGCTTCCGTCTGGTTCATGATCAGGTAGCCGCCGGACTTCAGCGTGACCTGCGGCTGCAGCATGCGGTCCAGCTGTGCCTCGATGCCGGAGCGCGAGAAGATCGGATGGATGTCGCGATAGGGCTGAACCACCTTGGCGTGGCTCGGCATCAGCATCTTCATGAAGTCTTTCGCTTCACGATAGCCTTCCTCACCGGAGACGATGACTTCGCTGATATCCTTGTTGTAGAGGTCGCGGATCGAGCGCTTGATAAGGCTGCCTTCTTCATAGACGAGGCAAGGGGCGGTCGAAGCGAGCGTCAGCGTGCGGACGTTTTCCCACAGGCGCATCAGATATTCGAAGTCGCGCTTGACCTCGACCTTGGTGCGGTTGGCACCGGCGGTACGCAGGATGACACCCATGCCCAGCGGCACTTCGAGCAGCTTGGCGATTTCCTTGAGGCGCTTGCGATCCTGCGGATTGGTGATCTTGCGGGAGATGCCGCCTCCGCGCGCCGTGTTCGGCATCAGAACCGAATAGCGACCTGCGAGCGAGAGATAGGTGGTCAGCGCAGCACCCTTGTTGCCGCGTTCTTCCTTGGCAACCTGCACCAGCAGGATCTGCCGGCGCTTGATGACTTCCTGAATGCGGTACTGCTTGCGCGGCTTGCGCTGCACGCGATCCGGAACCTCTTCCATAGCGTCTTCGGCGCCGACGGATTCGATCACTTCCTCTTCATGGTCGTGATCATCATCGTCGTCATCGTCGCTGCGGCGCTTGGAAAGGTCGACATTTTCGGAGATCGAATCGGTTTCGACCATCGCGGCCATTTCGCCGGACGGACCTTCCTCTTCTTCGCTCGGTGCATCGACGGCGGTCGTTGCCTCGGCGGCAGCCTCGTCAGACGGAGCGGTCGCGACCGGCTTCTTGCGGCTGCGGCGAGGCCTGGCCTTCTTTGCCGGAGCCTCTTCCTGAGGGGTGGCGATTGCCTCGGCGGCAGGGGTCTCTTCGGCGATCGCGGCAGGCACAGCGTTGTCGTTGCCGTCTTTCGCAAGGATGCCGACATCCGGCTGCTCCTGCTGGGAGAGGTCGAGCGCCGTTTCCACATGCTCGACATCGTCGTCGCGGCGATGTTCCTCTGCTTCGGCCTTCAGCAGCGCTTGCCGGTCGGCGAGGGGGATCTGGTAATAATCAGGGTGAATTTCGGCGAAGGCGAGGAAGCCATGGCGATTGCCGCCATAATCAACGAACGCGGCCTGAAGCGAGGGCTCGACCCTCGTTACTTTTGCGAGATAGATGTTGCCGCGTATCTGCTTCTTGTGCTGCGACTCGAAGTCAAATTCTTCTATGCGGTTCCCGCGAACGACAACGACGCGCGTCTCTTCCTCGTGAGACGCATCGATAAGCATTTTGTCTGCCATGAAAGCTGTGCTCCTCGGCGCGGGCAACCGGATGGGGGCCTGCCTGTCGCTGGGACAAGCCGGACGCGATCCGCCGTTGCTGCACCGGATAATGAAAGTCGCGATTGGTTGTACGGCGATGACAGCATCCAGACGGCAGCCGGGGCATTACTTCCCTGGGGTCTGTTCACTTCCTGAAAAAGCTGCTGCGGTAACATCCGTAACCAAGCGAGATCAACTATGCCTTAGACCCAACCGGGTCCGATGAATTTGCTCTCTAAAGAGCGTTTGGTGGCTCTCCACCGATGAATTTCCCGCCTGAGGCTGAAAATTCAGATATCCACTGTTGGAGCAGAAGCTCTTGTAGACGGCGGATGACTGCCGCTTATGGCGCCTGGTACTCGAGGCGGCTGCCTTTGCGGCGACTCTATCCCGTCAACACTTCTACCCTAATATGCGTTGTATGTTTTATCTGTCACAATAGCAAGGGAAAAGCCAAGTATGCCATAATATTGATGGATTCGTCGGATGATGAGAATGAGGGAGGGCGTCTTCTGATTCTTCTCCCGGCGTATCGCCGGGCGGCGCCATCACGTCACGCTTGGTTCCCGTTATGGGGACTTCAAAAACAACGTCGAAACCAATATGGGGCGCGTTGGACACGTGTTAAAGGGATTGCGGCATGCGGCGGAGACTGGCGTGAGGGCTTTGCGACTTGCGGTGGCGACCTTCGCCCTCATGATGCTGGCAGCGTTTTTGCCGTTCGCGGCGACGAATGCGGCGGCCGATCCCGTGCTGGCCTTTGGCGCCCGTATCGCCGGCGACGATGCCCGCACGCGCATCGTGATCGACATGGATCGCGAGCCGACCTTTTCGGTTCATTATCTCGACAATCCGGTTCGCGTCGTGGTCGATCTCCCGGCGACTGCCTTCGGTTTTCCGGCTGCGGATTTGAAGGCAGCCGGTCTCTTCAAGGATATTCGTTACGGGACGATGGACGCAGACAGCGCCCGAATCGTTCTGACGGCGAAAAAGCCCGTGAAGCTGGTCATGGCCAAGGTGCAGGCCAATGAAGACGGTAAGGGCAGCCGCCTCGTGCTCGATGCCGAAATGCTGCCCGCCGAGCAATTCGCCGAGCTTGTGAAAGAGCAGAGCTGGACGAGCGATGATACGGCAAAGGATGTCGGCCCGGTCGAATCGACGCAAAAAGCCGATCCGAACACCTTTCTTGTGGCTGTCGATGCCGGCCACGGCGGCATCGACGCCGGTGCGACCGGCAGCGATGGCGTCACGCAGGAAAAGGACATCACGCTCGCCTTCGCAAAGATGTTCGCCGACAAACTGAATGCCCAGCCCGGCATCAAGGCGTTTCTCGTACGCGACAAGGATCAGTATCTGTCGCTGTCGGAACGGGTGACCATCGCCCGCCAGAATCACGCTTCGCTTTTCATTTCCCTTCATGCCGATACGCTCAAGCAGAAGGATATTCGCGGCGCGACTGTTTATACGATCTCCGACAAGGCTTCGGACAGGCTCGCCGGCGAAGTGGCCGACCGCGAAAACAATTCCGATCAGATCGCCGCCGCCGAAACGCAGGCTCAGCCGCCCGCCGTTACCGACATCCTGATGGACTTGACCCGGCGGGAGACGCAGGCCTTCTCCATCTCACTGGCGCAGGATGTGTTGTCCTCGTTCAATGGGCAGGTCTCCACGATCAATAATCCGCATCGCCACGCCGGCTTCCGCGTGCTGCAGGCGCCGGACGTTCCGTCCATTCTGCTCGAACTGGGCTTTCTCTCCAACAAGGACGACGAGAAATTGCTGCTCGATCTCGACTGGCGGCAAAAGGTGGCCGATCGGCTGACAGA
Organism: Rhizobium sp. SG570; assembly: GCF_012275345.1. Taxonomy (NCBI): domain Bacteria; kingdom Pseudomonadati; phylum Pseudomonadota; class Alphaproteobacteria; order Hyphomicrobiales; family Rhizobiaceae; genus Rhizobium; species Rhizobium sp. SG570. The sequence continues at coordinate 380,118 of NZ_JAAZQI010000002.1, forward strand.
GGCCGTGAAGCAATATCGCGTATCGATCATCGCAAATGGTGGCTAGCCGCGTCATGCATCCGGTCGTACGTGGCTTCCATGTAACAGCTGCTATTATTAGCGCCTAATGAAACTGGGAATACCGGAGACAAGCCCTATTTTGCTCACATTCCCGCCTTTACAGCAAAGTATCGTTCGTCCGCGGGTCGCACACGGCTTTGTCTCGTCGCCGTCTTGCATTAACACCGCGGGCGTGCAAAACGCCCGTGGTTATGCGATGATCTCGCGCATATGCCGCATGAAGAACAAGCACCGGTAGTATCACATGATCAGACTGATTGGATATTTCTTTGGGCTGGGCTGCCTCCTGTTTCTGGGTGCTGCCGCGGCTGCGGCTATCTATCTGAGCGTCGTTTCCAAGGAACTTCCCGATTACGAAGTGCTTGCGAAATATGCGCCTCCGGTGACGACCCGCATTCATGCCGGCAACGGCGCGCTGATGAAGGAATATTCGCGGGAGAACAGACTTTTCGTGCCGATTCAGGCTATACCTGACCGCGTCAAGGCCGCCTTCCTCTCCGCTGAAGACAAGAATTTCTACAATCATCCCGGCGTCGACGTCGGGGGCCTGGCACGCGCCGTTGTGGTGAACCTGCAGAACATCGGCTCCGGCCGCCGCTTCGTCGGCGCGTCGACCATCACGCAGCAGGTCGCCAAGAACTTCCTGCTGTCCGCGGACCAGACCTTCGACCGCAAGATCAAGGAAGCGATTCTGTCGTTCCGCATCGAGCAGGCCTATAGCAAGGACAAGATCCTCGAGCTCTATCTCAACGAGATCTACTTCGGCCTCAATTCCTATGGCATCGCCGGCGCTTCGCTCACCTATTTCGACAAGTCCGTCAACGAGCTGACCATCGCCGAAGCGGCCTATCTCGCGTCGCTCCCCAAGGGTCCTTCCAACTACAATCCGTTCCGCCGTCCGGAAGCAGCGATCACCCGCCGCAATTGGGTGATCGACCGCATGGTGGAGAATGGTTATGTCAGCCAGAGCGATGGCGAGGACGCCAAGAAGCAGCCGCTCGGCGTCGTACCGCCAAAGAGCGGTCCGTCGCTGTTTGCCTCGGACTATTTTGCCGAAGAAGTGCGCCGGCAATTGATCGACCAATATGGCGAAAAGACCCTTTATGAAGGCGGTCTCTCGGTTCGCACCTCGCTCGATCCGCAGATGCAGCTGGAAGCGCGCAAGGCTTTGCAGGATGGTCTCGTCGATTATGACGAGCGCCGCGGCTATCGCGGCCCGATCAAGCAGATCACGACGTCGCAGGATTGGGGCGTCGAGCTTGCCAAGGTCCCGACCTTGAGCGACGTTCCCGAATGGCAGGTCGCCGTCGTACTCTCCGTGTCCGATCAGGCCGTCGACATCGGTTTGCAGCCGAGCGTCGATGCTGGCGGCAAGGTTTCGACGGATCGCAGGCGCGGCACGATCGCGGCAGCCGACATGCGCTGGGCTTTCCGCTCGGCCGGCGGCAAGGCTGTGAAATCACCCAGCGGCGTGCTGAGCGCGGGTGATGTGATTTTCGTGCAGAAAACCGGTGGTGCCGATTCCAGCACCTATCGCTTGCGCCAGCCGCCGAAGGTACAGGGTGGCCTGGTCGTCATGGATCCGCATACGGGCCGTGTGCTCGCCATGGTCGGCGGCTTCTCTTACGCGCAATCCGAGTTCAACCGTGCAACCCAGGCAAAACGTCAGCCGGGCTCGTCGTTCAAGCCCTTCGTCTACGCGGCGGCAATGGACAACGGCTATACGCCGGCCTCGGTTATTCTCGATGACCCGCTGCAAATCACCCTCAGCAATGGGGATGTCTGGAAACCGACAAACTATGAAGGCGAGGGCGGGGGCGTCCACACGCTGCGCTTCGCCATCGAACATTCCCGCAACCTGATGACGGTTCGTCTCGCCGCCGACATGGGCATGCCGCTCGTCGCTGAATATGCCGAGCGCTTCGGGATCTACGATCATATGAATCCGGTTCTCGCCATGTCGCTGGGCGCCGGCGAGACGACGGTGCTGCGCATGGTCTCGGCCTATTCGGTCATCGCCAACGGCGGCAAGCAGATCAAGCCGACGCTGATCGACCGCATTCAGGACCGCTACGGCAAGACCATCTTCAAACATGAGGAGCGCGTCTGCGACAGCTGCAATGTCAGCGCCTGGCAAAATCAGGACGAACCTGTGATCGCCGACAATCGCGAGCAGGTGCTCGATCCGATGACCGCCTATCAGGTCACGTCGATGATGCAGGGCGTCATCATCCGCGGTACGGCGGCCGGCAAGATCAAGCTCAACACCGATGTCGCCGGCAAGACCGGTACGACCAACGATGAAAAGGATTCTTGGTTCGTTGGCTTCACGCCAAGCCTCGTCGCCGGCCTGTATGTCGGTTACGACACCCCCGCCACGCTCGGCAGGGGTGGCACCGGCAGCGGGCTTGCCGCGCCGATCTTCAACGAATTCATGCAGGCTGCCACGAAGGATGAGGCGCCGGAGAAATTCCAGGTTCCGGCTGGCATGACGATGATGGCAGTCAACCGCGCCACGGGCATGGCGGCGGAGCCAGGCGATCCGAGCGCCATCATGGAGGCCTTCAAGCCCGGCACCGGCCCGGCTACGAGCTTGACGGTCATTGGTGGCGGCGAGGCTGCGCAGGTTGCGCCAGAGGAAATTCTGAGGACGTCGCCGCAGGCGAACCAGGCTGTTACCTCCGGGTCGGGCGGCCTCTTCTGATCCCATCCTATTTGTCCGATCATCATGCCGCGGGGCTTTACACCCGCGGCATGTATATCTATGTCACCAGCATTCTTTGAATTGAACAACGGTTCACATCGAACCGCCGAATAAAGAAGCAGGATTATGCGAGCGGAAATCGAGAAAATAGTCGACGAAACCAAGCAGGCCATAAGCCTGCTGAGGAGGCATCTTTGACTGGGACCAGGCGGTAAGACGACTGGACTGGTTGAACAACAAGTCAGAGGACCCGACCCTCTGGAACGATGCTGCCGAAGCGCAGAAACTCATGCGCGAGCGCCAGCATCTCGATGATGGCATCAGCGGCGTACGTGCGCTCGAACAGCAGCTTAACGACAATATCGACCTGATCGCGCTTGGCGAGGAAGAGGGCGATGACGACGTCGTCCGCGAAGCCGAAGAGGCTCTCAAGAGCCTGAAAGCGGAAGCTGCGCGCCGGCAGGTGGAGGCTATGCTCTCGGGCGAGGCCGATTCCAACGATACTTATGTCGAAGTCCATTCGGGCGCCGGCGGCACCGAGAGCCAGGACTGGGCGAACATGCTGCTGCGCATGTACACCCGCTGGGCCGAACGCCAGCGTTTCAAGGTGGAACTGCTCGAAGTCCATGACGGCGAGGAAGCCGGCATCAAGTCGGCAACGCTTCTGGTCAAGGGCCACAATGCCTATGGTTGGCTGAAGACCGAATCGGGCGTTCACCGCCTGGTCCGCATCTCACCCTATGACAGCAACGCACGTCGTCACACGTCTTTCTCGTCGATCTGGGTCTACCCCGTCGTCGACGACTCGATCCAGATCGACATTAACGAAAGCGACTGCCGCATCGACACCTACCGTTCGTCCGGCGCCGGCGGCCAGCACGTCAACACCACCGACTCGGCCGTGCGCATCACCCATATCCCGACGGGTATCGTCGTGCAGTGCCAGCAGGAACGCTCACAGCACAAGAACCGCGCAAAGGCGTGGGACATGCTGCGCGCCCGCATGTACGAGGCGGAGCTGATGAAGCGGGAAGAGGCTGCCAATGCCGAAGCTGCTTCGAAGACCGATATCGGCTGGGGTCACCAGATCCGGTCCTACGTCCTGCAGCCCTATCAGCTCGTCAAGGATCTGCGCACCGGCGTGGCCAGCACGGCTCCCAGCGATGTGCTGGACGGTGATCTCAATGAGTTCATGGAAGCCGCTCTCGCGCACCGCATCAGCGGCGCGGCAGACGCGGTTGTCGACGACGTCGAGTAACCTCAAATATACCGAGATAACCAAAAGCCCCGGAAACGGGGCTTTTTTCATGTGGCCATGCCATGGGCTTCAATCCGAAAATTGTTCCGCAAGTATCCGCTCCGACCAGGAGCGATCCGGATCGGAAAGGATGCGCGCGGTCGTGTCCTCGGTCTGGGCGATTCGCACGCTCAGTACCGATTTGACCTCGGCATTGTCGGCAACGGCGTTGACCGGTCTTTTTTCCGGCTCCAGCACGGTGATGTCGATCGACACCTTGTTCGGCAAGAGAGCGCCGCGCCAGCGGCGGGGGCGGAACGCGCTGACGGGCGTCATGGCAAGCAGCGGCGCTTCAAGTGGAAGAATGGGGCCGTGCGCCGAAAGATTGTAGGCTGTGGAGCCAGCAGGCGTCGTGACCATCAAGCCGTCGCAGATCAGCTCCGGCAGGCGCACATGTCCATCGATCTCGACCTTGAGCTTCGCCGCCTGATAGGATTGGCGAAAAAGCGACACCTCGTTGATGGCAAGCGCGACTGAAGTGCTGCCATCCTCGTTACGGGTGCTCATCTGCAGCGGATGAAAAGCATTTTCCACAGCTGCGTCAATGCGCTCCGCCAGGCAATCCGTGCGGTAGTCGTTCATCAGGAAGCCGATGGAGCCGCGATTCATGCCATAGACGCGCTTGCCGGAATTCATCGTCTTGTGCAGCGTCTGGAGCATGAAGCCGTCGCCGCCGAGCGCCACGACCACATCCGCTTCCTGCTGCGGCGTCTGGCCATAGAGGCGAATCAGCTCTTCCTGTGCCTCCAATGCTTCCGGCGCAGTTGAGGCGAGAAAACAAACAGATTGAAAACTACGCGACATGTAATGTCCTTTTAATGATCGTACTACGTAATGATATTCCCCCTATGCGACAAGACGTTTTGTAAAGACTGGTGAATCCCCAATCCGCTCTTGTGCGAGGGATCATGGGGAAGGCGGCCGATTTTCTCTTTACAGGAAATCAAAATCTGCTACTTGGCATGCCGATGTGCCCTTGTAGCTCAGTTGGTAGAGCACCTGATTTGTAATCAGGGGGTCGCGGGTTCGAACCCTGCCGGGGGCACCAGATCTTTTCAAGAATATGGTGGCCGTGTTATCGCTGGTATGGAAAACCGGCGGCAGCAGACCAATATGTAGATGCCGACGCCTTCGGGACGTTCGCAACGATCATCAACAACATCGTGTCCTTGGAAAAACATGACCCTCAAGCCCAAGAAGCCTAAACTCGAGCACTCCGAGCTGTCGGGTGAGTTCACCGATGACGATGTGACCGTTTTGGTCGATATCTTTCGTCCGGCCGGCAGCAATGCCGACTGGCGGATGGAAGTCATCACGCCGGAAGAGGATCTGATCGAATGGGAGGAGCCCTTCGCGACCGACCGTGAAGCTTTCGACGAATTCCTGGCAACGATTGCACGCGATGGCATCAGGTCATTTTTCGACGAAGCGGATCCGGCGGTTCACTAGCAGGCCCCAGCGGCTCTGCCGGCTTCAAATTGCGCCTCGGCTCTCCGCCGGGGCTTCATTGGGCCAATGCCTTAAAATGCGGGCTCATTTACAATGTTTGCAATAGGCATACACTCATCTCGTCAGTGGCGGGTGAGGATATGTTCATGCGCAAGACATCGAGGTATGTCGTCTTGGGATTGCCGCTTGTTGCGATCGCGGTGATTACCAGCGTGTCGGCGTTAGCCGGCGAGAATTGCTACTGCAAGAATACGGATGGTAAGCAGCATGCGGTCGGCGAGGTCGCCTGCATGACCGTGGGCGGCAAGAGCTATCTCGCGCAATGCGAGATGAACCTCAATGTCACCTCGTGGTCGAAGCTGCAGGAGGGATGTCCGGTTACCCAAAGATCGCTCTGGCGGCAATCGGCTTGGCACGTGACACCGATTGCCCTTCGCTGAACATTGCCGCTCTAATGGCAGCGATAGGCGCGTTCGGAAATGGCACCCATGCCGGAACGGGTCATGAGTTCGTAGAGAAGACGCCGGCTGAAGGGATTGTGCAGGCGCACGGCGTCGGACCCCAGAAAATGCGTTTCCGCCAATTCGAAGGCTCCGAGGTGCGGCGCCTGTTCTATCGCTGCGCGATAGAGGTCGTGAAATTCCCGCCGACAGACATAGGTCTTGTATTTGGTCATGCAGAAGGCGGAGAAGATCTCGTCGTTCTCGCGGAGGAAATCGGCGACCCCGACTGTCACTTCCGGCCAGGCGGGATTGAAGGTGTCGTCGAAGATAATGACGCCGTGATCGGCGAGGGTGTCCTTCGCCAGGCTGCTATCGCTGACCAAATTGGACAGGCTGTGGCCGCCATCGACGCTGAAGAAGCGCACCGAGCCGACTTTGTCGACGATATCGCTTGGCGATACGTCCGCGCTGTCGCCGACAACGAGCAGTTCCTCGTCCACGGGCAGGCCGAGCCTGTCTCCGTTTTCGAGAAAGAGGCGATACTGCTCGGAGATGCCGTCCGCCGTATCTCCAATATCGAAGAGGTCGATGCCGAGCACGCTGGCGTCAGGCCCTGCAATCTTCTTCAGCAGAAAATAGGAGCGGCCGAAATAGATGCCTATTTCCGCGATGCCGCCATCAAGATCGTTCTGGTTTTGCCATTCCAGGAGTGAAAGATAAACAAGCGCATCGGGCGGATCGATATATCCCTCCACGCTGCGTAGATCGTGGAAAATGAACTTTCGGATATTCGGTAGTACCATGCGCGCCGCACCAACCTTGCGTTATGTGACAATCGTTTCCAGCCTTTGAGCTGGTTCCATAACACATAGTCACATTTCCGGGAGGTCAACCCATGGCGCGTTTTCAGGCGTTCAGCCGCCCTGTTTGCGCACCAGCAACAGCGGCTCGCCTTCCTCTTCGTCGGATTTCTGGAAACTGCCGTCCGGCTTCATATCGAAGGAAAGCGAGGAGCCGTCATTGCCGAGCATCACCAGGCCGAAGCCTTCGGTTGCCCAGAGCGAAAGCTTGAGATCGCCGATCTCGCTTGCGCAGTCCCCGCTAGGTGACATCTTGGCGGTGCCGTCCGGATCCTTGTCCGTGGTCAGCGTGATGTCGCAGACCGGTTTGCCGTCCGGCCGCTGGATGCGCCACGCTCCGGCAAGGCTTGCGACGGTCGGCACGTGATCGACGTCGTCGAGCGCCGGCAACAGCCATGTGGGATCGCCTGCGTCGCTCTCCCAAGGGGAGCCTTCTTCCTGCTGAAACCGGATGAGCGCCTTCGCTGCGGCATCGACGATAGTGAGCGCACCGTCATCGGTGAAATTCCAGGCGCTTGCCTTGGAGAGCGCGGGCAGGGCCGCCGCGCAGGCTTCCGCCCCGCTTATGGCGTAGCCGCCGGAGATCGCGCGGGTCTCGAAGGTAAGGCGGCAGCCTTTGGCGCCGTTTTCGGGCGCAACCAGCCATGCGCCGGCTTGAGCCTTGACGAGTTCGTCGTCAACTGCGCGTGCCGGCTGACCGATTGTGAGAACAAGGGCGGCGGAGAGCGCCGTAAGGCCAAGAATGCGGATCAAAGCAAATTCCCCCAACTTGCTGCGGCAGCCGCAGTGTCGCTAGATTTTCAGATAGGACCGCGCCGCATAGAGCGCGATCGCAGCTGCGTTCGAGACATTGAGCGATTTTATCGCGCCCGGCATGTCGAGCCGCGCCAGCGCATTTACCGTTTCCCGCGTTTTCTGGCGCAGTCCCTTGCCCTCGGAGCCGAGCACCAGGGCGACCTTGTCGCCGCTGAAGGTACCCTCGAGCGGCGCGGGGCCTTCCGAATCAAGGCCGATGGTGGTGAATCCGAGGCGATGCAGCTCACTGAGCGCATCGGCGAGATTGGTGATCTGTATATAAGGTATGAGTTCGAGCGCGCCCGAGGCGGATTTTGCCAGCACACCTGATTCGGTCGGGCTGTGGCGCTGGGTGGTGATCACGGCCCCCGCATCGAAGGCTACGGCCGAGCGCATGATCGCTCCGACGTTGTGCGGGTCGGTCACCTGGTCGAGAACCAGCAGCAGCGGGCTGTCCTTCAGCGCCTCGAGGCGGCGCACGGGCAGGGGGCGCGTTTCCAGCATTACGCCCTGGTGGATTGCTTCAGGGCCCAGCACCTTGTCGATATCCTGCGGTGAGACGATCTCGACGGGAATGCCAAGCGCGTCGACCGGGCCGACCTCCAGCCGCACCAGCGCATTCTGCGTCGTCGACAGCTTGATGTTCTTGCGCTCGGGATTGGCAAGGGCGGCGCGAACCGTATGCAGGCCGTAAAGAAGGACCTGATCGGGCGCGAGCGCCGGAGGCTTCCAATCATCCGCGCTGGGCCGCTTTCGCTTCTGCGGCTGTGGCGTCGGGATTTCGCCGCGCTCGCGCTTGGCATCGCGATGTGCGCGACGCAGGGTGGCGTAATGCGTGTCCTTGGCCGACTTGTCGTCGGTGGTGTTATCGGGGCCGGAGCGGCCGGATGTTTTGTCTTTGCTCATGCGGCTTTATAACCAGCGCCTTCCCGGGCGCATAGCCCTCTTTCGCCGCCGCGCTTTTCTCACAGGCTGAAATTTTTTCGTCATTTTTGGCAATTCCTTATGTTGACAGACGGAAGTCGTCCGGTCATATACGCGGCGCAGATCACGGCGGCGACGCCACGGTCGAGCAAACTTGGTCGCAAGATCCAGTCGGAATACTGGAGGGATGCCCGAGTGGTTAAAGGGGACGGACTGTAAATCCGTTGGCTCAGCCTACGTTGGTTCAAATCCAACTCCCTCCACCATTCCGCACAGGATCTTGACCACCCGCGCGGGTATAGCTCAATGGTAGAGCAGCAGCCTTCCAAGCTGAATACGCGGGTTCGATTCCCGCTACCCGCTCCAAGTCTCGAAATTTTTAGTCATTCGGACAGCTACTTATTGTCTTAGCGGATCTCGCCGGCAATCTGCCGCAGCAGACCGGCGAGTTGTGACTCGTCTACCGGCCCGAAAAATTCCGCGTCGGCGGTCTCGACAGCCACGATGGCGCGCTGTGCCGCCGCCCCGGCTGCGGTAATGCGTATCACCTTGGCCCGGGAATCGTGAGGGTCGGTCTCCCGCGCTCACCCGTCTTTGCACAGTTGACATGAAGGGTTGCTTATATCAACGCGAGCGTTAGATATTGCTCAGGCAACCGAAACGGGAGAACGGAAATGGGTATTTTCGACAAGATCAAGGGTGCAATCTGGGGAGAGGCAAAGGCTGCTCCGGCACCGACGCAGACCACAGCGGCAACCGCCAACCCAGCCCCTGTGCCGACGCCGGCTCCTTCAGCGACCACGGCAGCAACATCGCCTGCGACCAGCGCGCCGGCCGCTCCGGTCGATATCGCATTGATCCTCGATGCGGCCGTCAAGAAGAGTGGCCAGAAGCTCGACTGGAAACATTCGATCGTCGATCTGATGAAGGCGCTCGGCATGGACGCGAGCCTTTCGGAGCGCAAGGAGCTGGCGCAGGAACTGGGTTATACCGGTGATGCTGGCGATTCCGCCAAGATGAACATATTTCTCCACAAGGCGCTTCTGAAGAAGCTCGCGGACAATGGCGGCAAGGTGCCGGCCGAGCTTCTCGACTGACAGGCGCCGGGCTTCGGTGCTGACTGCACCGGACATCGATCGTTATAGACGACGATTTGTCGTCGCCTGATTGCTCTGCGCCCTTTCCCACCGGGAGAGGGCGCTTTGCATTGATGAGTGGCGTTACCCGATGAATGCTTCCATTCCTGCATCCGGCACTGGAATTCATTCCGGCGCGTGCCTATCTAAGCCATTGAACCGGCAAACGCTTTTATACCTTTCCGGATCGGCCGGCGAACCTTGGGCGGCGAATGAATATCGAGGGCTGCGGATCCCGCGTCATCGACCAGGCTTCGCCCGGAATAGGCCCTGCAATTAAGTCTTGCGCAAACGCGACGAAAGCCTTAAACGGCGGCACTAAACCGGTTCGCCGGGGTCACTCATTACGTTCATAGGAAGCATTCAAATGGCAAAGAGTAAGTTTGAGCGCAATAAGCCGCACGTTAACATTGGTACGATTGGGCACGTTGACCACGGCAAGACGTCTCTGACGGCAGCGATCACGAAGTACTTCGGCGAGTACAAGGCGTATGACCAGATCGACGCTGCCCCGGAAGAAAAGGCACGTGGCATCACGATCTCGACGGCTCACGTCGAATACGAGACGCCGGCCCGTCACTATGCGCACGTCGACTGCCCCGGCCACGCCGACTATGTGAAGAACATGATCACCGGTGCCGCCCAGATGGACGGCGCGATCCTGGTTTGCTCGGCTGCCGACGGCCCGATGCCGCAGACGCGCGAGCACATCCTGCTTGCTCGCCAGGTTGGCGTTCCGGCAATCGTCGTGTTCCTGAACAAGGTCGACCAGGTTGACGACGCCGAGCTTCTGGAGCTGGTCGAGCTCGAAGTTCGCGAACTGCTGTCGTCCTACGACTTCCCGGGCGACGACATTCCGGTCGTCAAGGGTTCGGCTCTGGCAGCACTTGAAGATTCGGACAAGAAGATCGGCGAAGACGCGATCCGCGAGCTGATGGCGGCTGTTGACGCCTACATCCCGACGCCTGAGCGTCCGATCGACCAGCCGTTCCTGATGCCGATCGAAGACGTGTTCTCGATCTCTGGCCGTGGTACGGTTGTGACGGGCCGCGTCGAGCGCGGTATCGTCAAGGTTGGTGAAGAAGTCGAGATCGTCGGCATTCGTCCGACGTCGAAGACGACGGTGACCGGCGTTGAAATGTTCCGCAAGCTGCTCGATCAGGGCCAGGCCGGCGACAACATCGGCGCGCTGATCCGCGGTGTGAACCGTGACGGCGTCGAGCGTGGTCAGATTCTTTGCAAGCCGGGTTCTGTGAAGCCGCACAAGAAGTTCATGGCCGAAGCCTACATCCTGACGAAGGAAGAAGGCGGCCGTCATACGCCGTTCTTCACGAACTACCGTCCGCAGTTCTACTTCCGCACGACGGATGTCACCGGCATCGTGACGCTTCCGGAAGGCACGGAAATGGTCATGCCGGGCGACAACGTCACGGTTGCCGTTGAGCTGATCGTGCCGATCGCGATGGAAGAAAAGCTGCGCTTCGCCATCCGCGAAGGCGGCCGTACCGTCGGCGCAGGCATCGTCGCATCCATCGTCGAGTAATCCTCGGATTATTCCTTTATAAGAAGGCCCCGCTGGAAACAGCGGGGCCTTTTGCATTGGGGGAGGTGCCATGGGATTGATCATTCTGACGGGCGCCTCGGGCTCGGGCAAGACGACGGTCGCGCAGGCGATAGCGAAGAATCATGCGCTTGAGGTGTCCGTCCATCATTTCGACAGCATCGGCGTCCCGGCACTTGACGTCATGATCCAAGATCATGGCTCGCCGGAGGCCTGGCAGCGTGACAAGACCATCGAATGGCTGGCACGTCTTGCCCCACATGTCCGGAAGGGTGAGGCGGCGCTGCTCGAGGGACAGATGCGGATGTCCTTCGTCATTGAAGCTGTCGCGGCAGCAAAGATCAATGAATACAAACTGTTATTGGTCGATTGCGACGATGCGGCGAGAACGCATCGGTTGACGATGGAGCGCGGCCAGCCAGAGCTGGCCAATGCGGAGATGATGAACTGGGCAACCTATCTGCGCAATGAAGCGTTGACGCAAGGCTGCGAGATTCTCGATACCAGTCGCCTTTCGGTCGAGCAGAGTGCCGCGCGGGTTTTGCAGCATCTGCACGGGTAATGCGGCCGGTCACCGTCCGGTGATGAGCGGCGCTGTTCACCGCAAGCACGTCGGTCAAGTGATTCCAACCGCCGCACCTGCCTTGCGAAAAAGCCGAAAAGGTCTACCTATCGCTAGGATTTTATCCGGAGGAGATTTCATGAAGAAGCGCATTCTGTTTACTGGCGGCAGCGGCAAGGCCGGACGCCACACCGTGCCCTGGCTGGTCGAGGCCGGTTACGAAGTCCACAACATCGATCTCGTGCCGCTGAACAGCCCCGGCGTCACCAATCTGCAGGCCGATGTCACCGATGCGGGACAAGTCTATAACGTCCTGACCATGCATCGGGATTTCCCCGATCTCGATCAGGGCAGGGGCGTGCAGCCCTTCGATGCCGTCGTGCATTTCGCAGCCGTCCCGCGCATCTTGCTGAAGCCCGACAACGAGACGTTCCGCATCAACACGATGAGCACCTATAACGTCATCGAGGCGGCGGCGAAGCTCGGCGTGAAGAAGATCATCGTTGCGTCAAGCGAAACGACCTACGGCGTCTGCTTCGCCGAAGGCCATCGCGATTTCCATCAGTTCCCGCTGGAGGAGGACTATGACGTCAATCCGATGGATTCCTATGGCCTGTCCAAGGTTCTGAATGAAAAGACGGCGCGGGCCTTCGCCGAGCGCTTCGGCATCGACATCTATGCGCTGCGCATCGGCAACGTCATCGAGCCCCACGAATATGAGCGCTTCCCGGAATATTTCGCCGACAGCGGGATCCGCAAGCGCATCGCCTGGAGCTATATCGACGCCCGCGATCTCGGCCAGATCGTTCACCTCTGCATCGAAAAAAGCGGCCTCGGCTTCCAGGTATTCAACGCCGCCAACGACACGGTTTCAGCCAACACGCCCTCGCGCGAACTCGCCGCCAGGCACTATCCGAACGTGCCTTTCACCCGTGAGATCGGCGAATATGAAGGCTTGCTTTCCAACCGCAAGATCCGCGAAGTCCTCGGTTTCAAGGAAGAGCACGACTGGCGGCGATATGTGAAGGTCTGAAGCTGCGTGACCTCCGAATAGGGCCGGGCGCTCTCGCGGTGCCCGGCAGAGGCGTCGACCAAGTACGAAGCCTCTCCATTTGTTACGCAGCATAACCAAAAATGCTTCCGCAAACACTCGACAAATATCCCCGTTTATTTAAGTAGGGTTGCGTATGCTGGGTATCTCCTGGAGATTGCAGCGGGTGGTACGGCATATTCGCCCCCTGTTTCGAACGAACATCCCTCGGCCCTGGTGCTTTGCGGATGGAATCGCGGCAGTTTGCGTCGCTACGAAAAATGGTTTGCCGGCTGGCTCTCAAGGGGTCAGCCGTTTCGGAGGTGTCATGAAGGATAGTGTTGCACGTATTTTTGTCGGTTTCGATTCCAAGGAGGTCGTGGCCTATCACGTCCTCGCCCAGAGCATCATCGAGCGGTCCTCGATCCCGGTGGTATTCTCGCCGATCGTGCTCAACAATCTGAGCGGCATTTTCACGCGCGAGCGTAATGCGCTGCAGTCGACCGAGTTTTCCTTCTCGCGCTTCCTAGTGCCCTACCTCAGCGACTATGAGGGCTGGAGCATCTTCATGGATTGCGACATGCTGGCCCGCACCGACATCGCCGAACTCTGGGCGCTGCGCGACGATCGCTATGCGGCCATGTGCGTCAAGCACGATTACCAGCCGAAGATCGAAACCAAGTTCCTCGGCCAGACGCAGACCAAGTACGCGAAGAAGAACTGGTCGAGCATGATCCTGTTCAACAATGCCAAGTGCAAGGCATTGACGAAGGACTTCGTCAACACGGCCACCGGCCTTGAGCTCCATCAATTCAAGTGGCTGGAAAGCGACGACCAGATCGGCGAGGTGCCGGTGACCTGGAATTATCTCGTCAATGAATACGACTACCGCGAGGATGCCAAGCTGGTGCATTTCACCGACGGCGGCCCGTATTTCGACGAATACCGCAACGACGATTACGCCGAGGAATGGTTTGCCATGCGTGAGCGTATGCTGCACGTACAGCAGAAGTGAGCGAGTTGAGGCAAGAGCCGACAGGGGCCGTGGATGCCGGCCTCCCGGCCGCGGGCTCCGCGGCTGGCCTGAACAGCGCCGACGAATGGCGCCCCCTGCTGGCGGCTTATTCTCATATCGTGCTGGTCGCCAACAGCGACGCGGTCGACATGGGAAGCCTGCAGGCGCAGTTTCCGCCGACAGCGCTCTTCGTCTTCTTCAATAAGGTCTACAAGGTCCTGGACCGTCCTTTCCCCGGGCACTCGCTGCTGATCTCGCGCGGCCAGCCGCGCGGTGCCAATATCGTCTATCGGGGCGAGGTGGGCGAGGTCGTCAAATTCTTCCCGAAGGAATATTTCCTCGGCATCATGAACATCCGCCTCGGCCCGGAGGAGAAGCTCAATCCGGCCGCCGACTTTCAGGGCGCGCCGACAGGCCATCTCGATCTGGTCGGTTTCTGCTCCGATTTCTATACGGAAGGCAAGACCCCGACCAGCGGCTTCGCCATGGCGCTATGGCTCAGCGATTTGAAGCTACCCGGAGCCATCGTTCTTGCCGGTTTTTCGGCGAGGCGTAGCCAGAAGTGGAGGGTGGTCTCCGCCCATGACTGGACCTTCGAGCAAACCTTCCTGCGCCTCTTTGCGCGTCTCGGGAAGATCACCATTCATGGCGGCGTTTCCCTTAATCCCTATATCAGGCTCGCTGAACGTTTTTCCGAAATACCATCGGCCGAGATTTCGCTGGCCGCCGCGGAGGTGCTGTCCGAGCGATTGGGCAACGCGGATGCGGAAGTGGACAAGCTGATTTCGCTGACCAATGTGATTCGTTCGACGGATAATTTCCTGCGCCGCCTCAGGCCAAAATTTCTGAAGCGGAAGCCGAAGGGTTCGCCTGGGGAGTAGCGGCGCAGCGAGAGGCGCCTTTTCGGCGCCTTCCGCAATGGTTCTGCGCGGCGGCGCTATTGACAGTGCTGGGCTGCATGCCGCGAAGCTGCGGGCTCGATTGGGAAAAAGCGAAAAACGCTCTTGCCAATCGTTTCGTCCCGTCTTAAAGGGAGCGCCATGTCTTCGAACTGCTCAGGCGGTCCACCGCTTGATGTAAATACTCGAAGAATGAAGGGGTATAGCTCAGTTGGTAGAGCGGCGGTCTCCAAAACCGCAGGTCGTAGGTTCGAGCCCTGCTGCCCCTGCCACTTTCCTTGATTTGATTGGCGCGGTTATTTCGCTGCTTTTCAAGTTTAGGGAGCATGCCGTTTTGACGGCAAATTTTCGAAAACACTGGATTGCCTCTTGTTAAATTGGGAATCGGTGTTTATGTAGGGTTCAACAGACACGCGGTGCGTGGGGCTGATATGTTCAGCTTTACGCGCCGTAATTGCGTGGGCAGTCAATGGCATCCAAAACGAATCCACTAGCGTTTCTGCAGCAAGTTCGCTCCGAGACGTCGAAAATCACTTGGCCATCACGCCGTGAGACGATGATCTCGACGGTGATGGTACTTGTCATGGTTGTTTTCGCCTCGTTGTTTTTCTTTGCTGCCGACCAGCTCATTGGCTGGATACTCAGCTATGTGCTGAATACCGGCAACTGATATCGGGTGGAGATGAACATGGCGGCACGTTGGTACATCGTTCACGCTTATTCTAATTTTGAAAAGAAAGTGGCTGAATCCATCGAGGAGAAAGCCAGGCAGAAGGGTCTCGGGCATCTGTTCGAACGGATCCTCGTGCCGACTGAAAAGGTCGTCGAAGTGCGTCGCGGTCGCAAGGTCGATAGCGAGCGTAAGTTTTTCCCGGGTTATGTGCTGGTTCGCGCCAACCTGACGGATGAAGCTTACCACCTGATCAAGAATACGCCGAAGGTCACTGGCTTCCTGGGCTCCGACAATAAACCAGTTCCGATTCCGGATTATGAAGCCGAGCGCATTCTCGGTCAGGTCCAGGAAGGTGTCGAGCGGCCGAAGGCTTCGGTATCCTTCGAGATCGGCGAGCAGGTCCGCGTTTCCGATGGTCCGTTCGCCTCGTTCAACGGCACGGTTCAGGATGTGGACGAAGAGCGTTCGCGCCTGAAGGTGGAGGTCTCGATCTTCGGCCGCGCTACGCCGGTCGAGCTGGAATACAGTCAGGTCGAGAAGGTTTGATCGTTTCCATCCGGAAAGATCAGTTTGATTGCTGATCTTTCCAATGAGTTTGGATATAAGTAAATGCTTACTTATATCTCGCGGCGCAGCCGCAATCCGCGTGGAAGGGTGGGGCCTTAGCCAGGTCTTTAATCCGCACCACGCAACCGCAGCCGCCGGAGCGATCCGGCATCGTGGGCCGGGAGACCGGCCATTCAGAAAGGCAGAGAGAAATGGCTAAGAAAGTTGCAGGCCAGCTCAAGCTGCAGGTTAAGGCCGGCTCGGCGAATCCGTCGCCGCCGATCGGTCCTGCGCTTGGTCAGCGTGGCATTAACATCATGGAATTCTGCAAGGCGTTCAATGCCGCCACGCAGGAAATGGAAAAGGGTATGCCGATCCCGGTCGTCATCACCTACTACCAGGACAAGTCCTTTACCTTCATCATGAAGCAGCCGCCGGTCAGCTACTTCCTGAAGAAGGAAGCAAAGATCCAGTCCGGCTCGAAGACCCCGGGCAAGGGCGCCAAGGCTGGCACTTTGACCAAGGCTCAGGTGAAGTCTATCGCCGAAGCCAAGATGAAGGATCTGAACGCCGCCGATATCGAAGGCGCAATGGCCATGATCGAGGGCTCCGCCCGCGCCATGGGCCTGGAAGTGGTGGGTTGAGACCATGGTAGCAAAGCGTATTCAAAAGACTCGTGAAGGCGTTGATCCGACCAAGCTTTATGCTCTGGATCTGGCCATCAACATGGTCAAGGAACGTGCCGTCGCCAAGTTCGACGAAACCGTCGAAATAGCGATGAATCTCGGTGTAGACCCGCGTCACGCCGACCAGATGGTTCGCGGCGTCGTCAACCTGCCGAACGGCACGGGCCGCACGGTTCGCGTTGCCGTCTTCGCTCGTGGCGTCAAGGCTGATGAAGCCAAGGCTGCAGGCGCTGACATCGTCGGCGCGGAAGACCTAGTCGAAATCGTTCAGGGCGGCAAGATCGACTTCGATCGTTGCATCGCGACCCCGGACATGATGCCGCTCGTCGGCCGTCTCGGTAAGGTTCTCGGCCCGCGCGGCATGATGCCGAACCCGAAGGTCGGTACCGTCACGATGGACGTAAAGTCTGCCGTCGAAGCTTCCAAGGGTGGCGCTGTCGAGTTCCGCGTCGAGAAGGCTGGTATTGTCCATGCCGGCATCGGCAAGGCTTCCTTCGACGCCAAGGCTCTGGAAGAAAACATCCGCGCCTTCGCCGACGCCGTCATCAAGGCAAAGCCGGCTGGCGCCAAGGGCAACTACCTGAAGCGCGTAGCGATCTCCTCGACCATGGGTCCGGGTGTCAAGATCGAGCTGTCGACGGTTACGGCGCCGAGCGCCTGATGATTATGCCGGGCATCTTGCCCGGCACTCAAGAATTCCCGGCCTTTCGGGGCCGGGATTTCCGGAGAAATCCGGAATTCCTGTCCGAGATTGCAGGTGGTTATCCCTTAATCACTTAAGCCTGCATGAGACGGGTAAGACCCGAATTTTGAAGAAGCGTTGCTTCGATGAACTCGGTTCGAGCCTTGGATGCCTTGTGCCTTGGAGCCGTCAGGCTCGAGCGCGAGGGGACAGGATCCTCAAGCGTCGCTTGGGATCTACTTGATCCCATGAGGCAAAAGGCAACCCGGCAGGTCCGTTAACCCGGTCCTGTCAACTGGAGAAAAGCAGTGGAAAGAGCGGAAAAACGCGAATTCGTCACGGAACTGAACGAAGTCTTCAAGGCTTCGGGCTCAGTTGTCGTGGCCCACTATGCTGGTGCTACAGTCGCTCAGATGAACGATTTTCGTTCGAAGATGCGCGCTGCTGGCGGCACTATCAAAGTCGCGAAGAACCGCCTGGCCAAAATTGCTCTTCAGGGCACGGACGCGGAAGGGATTTCCGATCTCTTCACCGGTCAGACGCTGATCGCATACAGCACTGATCCGATTACCGCTCCGAAGGTCGTCGTGGATTTCGCCAAGGGCAACGATAAGATCGTTGTCTTGGGCGGCGCCATGGGAACAACAACGCTCAACCCCGAAGGTGTGAAGTCGCTCGCGACCCTGCCTTCGCTGGACGAGCTGCGCGCGAAGCTGCTGGGCATGATCCAGACTCCGGCTACCCGCATCGCAGGTGTTGTTGCAGCGCCGGCAAGTCAGCTTGCTCGCGTGTTCTCGGCCTACGCCAAGAAGGACGAAGCCGCGTAAGGCGGTTTTTCGCTGTTCATAATCAACCAGTTCGAACCGAACAAAAGGAACTACAAAAATGGCTGATCTCGCAAAGATCGTAGACGACCTCTCCTCGCTGACCGTTCTCGAAGCCGCAGAACTGTCCAAGCTTCTCGAAGAAAAGTGGGGCGTTTCCGCCGCTGCTCCGGTAGCTGTTGCTGCCGCTGGTGGTGCTGCCGCTGCTGCTGTCGTTGAAGAAGAAAAGACCGAATTCGACGCCATCCTCACGGATGTTGGCGCGAACAAGATCAACGTCATCAAGGAAGTCCGCGCTATCACCGGCCTCGGCCTCAAGGAAGCTAAGGACCTCGTCGAAGCTGCTCCGAAGGCTGTCAAGGAAGGCGTTTCCAAGGCTGAAGCCGCTGACATCAAGAAGAAGCTCGAAGACGCCGGCGCAAAGGTCGACGTCAAGTAAGCTTGAAACTGCTTTGGGAGGTGGCTTTTTGCCGCCTCCCATTTGCCGTTTTTCTGAACGAATTACCCAAAAGCCGCAGGCAAACCGGCTTTTGGGTAATGGGTTCTTCAAGAGGATGGTCTCAAATCGAACCGCGACGCAATCCGTGCCGAGCGGTTTTCGATTAGTTAGACGAGATTGAACTACTCATTGATTGATGGGATCGCCTGGCCAGCGGTTCCCATCCGTTGCAGGCCCGGGTGCAGGATTTTAAAGGAGCGACGATGGCTCAGACCCTTTCGTTCAATGGGCGCAGGCGCGTACGCAAGTTTTTTGGTAAGATTCCCGAAGTCGCAGAGATGCCGAACCTCATCGAGGTTCAGAAGGCGTCCTACGATCAGTTTCTGATGGTCGAAGAGCCGAAGGGCGGCCGCCCGGACGAAGGTCTTCAGGCCGTTTTCAGGTCGGTTTTCCCGATCACCGATTTCTCCGGCGCTTCGATGCTGGAGTTCGTATCGTATGAATTCGAACCGCCGAAGTTCGACGTCGATGAGTGCCGCCAGCGCGACCTGACCTATGCCGCGCCGCTGAAGGTCACTCTCCGTCTGATCGTGTTCGATATCGATGAGGATACGGGCGCGAAGTCCATCAAGGACATCAAGGAACAGAGCGTCTACATGGGCGACATGCCGCTCATGACGAACAACGGTACCTTCATCGTCAACGGTACCGAGCGCGTGATCGTATCGCAGATGCACCGTTCGCCGGGCGTCTTCTTCGATCACGACAAGGGCAAGAGCCATTCTTCCGGCAAGCTGCTCTTTGCCGCCCGCGTCATCCCGTATCGCGGTTCCTGGCTTGACATCGAATTCGACGCCAAGGACATCGTCTACGCCCGTATCGACCGCCGCCGCAAGATTCCGGTGACGTCGCTGCTGATGGCGCTCGGCATGGATGGCGAAGAAATCCTGTCGACCTTCTATACGAAGTCGCTCTACCAGCGCTCCGGCGATGGCTGGCGCATTCCCTTCAACGCGGAAACGCTGAAGGGCGCCAAGACCGTTACCGACATGATCGACGCCGACACCGGCGAAGTCGTGGTCGAAGGCGGCAAGAAGCTGACCCCGCGTCTGCTGCGTCAGCTGCAGGACAAAGGCCTCAAGGCCCTGAAGGCGACGGACGAAGAGCTGTACGGCCTGTTCCTGGCGGAGGATATCGTCAACCTTCGGACCGGTGAGATCTATCTCGAAGCCGGCGACGAAATCGACGAGAAGACCCTGCCGGTCATCCTGAAGGCTGGTTTCGAAGAAATTCCGGTTCTCGGCATCGACCATATCAATGTCGGCGCCTACATCCGCAACACGCTGTCTGCCGACAAGAACGAGAACCGTCAGGACGCTCTGTTCGACATCTATCGCGTCATGCGCCCGGGTGAGCCGCCGACCATGGAGTCGGCCGAAGCCATGTTCAACTCGCTGTTCTTCGATGCGGAGCGTTACGATCTCTCCGCCGTCGGCCGCGTCAAGATGAACATGCGCCTCGACCTCGACGTTGCCGACACCGTTCGCGTCCTGCGCAAGGACGACATCCTGGCCGTGGTCAAGATGCTGGTCGAATTGCGCGACGGCAAGGGCGAAATCGACGACATCGACAACCTCGGCAACCGCCGCGTCCGTTCGGTCGGCGAGCTGATGGAGAACCAGTACCGTCTCGGCCTGCTGCGCATGGAGCGTGCGATCAAGGAACGTATGTCCTCGATCGAAATCGACACGGTCATGCCGCAGGATCTGATCAACGCGAAGCCGGCGGCTGCAGCCGTTCGCGAATTCTTCGGTTCCTCGCAGCTGTCGCAGTTCATGGACCAGGTGAACCCGCTTTCGGAAATCACCCACAAGCGCCGTCTTTCGGCTCTCGGCCCGGGCGGTCTGACCCGCGAGCGCGCCGGCTTCGAAGTCCGCGACGTGCACCCGACGCACTACGGTCGTATTTGCCCGATCGAAACGCCGGAAGGTCCGAACATCGGCCTCATCAATTCGCTGGCGACCTTCGCCCGCGTCAACAAGTACGGCTTCATCGAAAGCCCTTATCGCCGCATCATCGACGGTAAGGTGACCAACGACGTGCTCTACCTCTCCGCCATGGAAGAGGCGAAGTACTACGTTGCCCAGGCCAACGCAGAGCTCGACGCTGAAGGTTCCTTCATCGAAGAATTCGTCGTTTGCCGTCATGCCGGCGAAGTCATGCTCGCTCCGCGCGACAACATCAACCTGATGGACGTCTCGCCGAAGCAGCTGGTTTCGGTCGCAGCCGCGCTGATCCCGTTCCTGGAAAACGACGACGCCAACCGTGCTCTCATGGGCTCGAACATGCAGCGTCAGGCCGTGCCGCTCTTGCGCGCCGAAGCTCCGTTCGTTGGCACCGGCATGGAGCCGGTCGTCGCGCGTGACTCGGGTGCTGCTATCGGCGCTCGCCGCGGCGGTGTGGTCGACCAGGTCGACGCGACGCGTATCGTTATCCGCGCCACGGAAGATCTCGATCCGTCGAAGTCCGGCGTCGATATCTATCGCCTGATGAAGTTCCAGCGTTCGAACCAGAACACCTGCGTCAACCAGCGCCCGCTGGTCACCGTCGGCGACGTGGTCAACAAGGGCGACATCCTGGCGGACGGTCCCTCGACCGACCTCGGCGATCTGGCGCTCGGCCGGAACGTGCTCGTCGCGTTCATGCCGTGGAACGGCTACAACTACGAAGACTCGATCCTGCTCTCCGAGCGTATCGTTGCCGATGACGTGTTCACCTCCATCCACATCGAGGAATTCGAAGTGATGGCGCGCGACACCAAGCTCGGTCCGGAAGAAATCACCCGCGACATTCCGAACGTTTCGGAAGAAGCGCTGAAGAACCTGGACGAAGCCGGCATCGTTTACATCGGCGCCGAAGTCCAGCCGGGCGATATCCTCGTCGGCAAGATCACGCCGAAGGGCGAAAGCCCGATGACGCCGGAAGAAAAGCTTCTGCGCGCCATCTTCGGTGAAAAGGCATCCGACGTTCGCGACACTTCCATGCGCATGCCGCCCGGCACCTACGGTACGGTCGTCGAAGTTCGCGTCTTCAACCGCCACGGCGTTGAGAAGGACGAACGCGCCATGGCGATCGAGCGCGAAGAGATCGAGCGTCTCGCGAAGGACCGCGACGACGAGCAGGCGATCCTTGACCGCAACGTCTACGGCCGCCTGGTCGAAATGCTGCGTGGTCAGGTTGCTCTTGCCGGTCCGAAGGGCTTCAAGAAGGGCACGGAACTGTCGAACGCCGTCGTTTCGGAGTATCCGCGTTCGCAGTGGTGGATGTTCGCCGTCGAGGACGAGAAGGTCCAGGGCGAACTCGAAGCCCTGCGTGGCCAGTACGACGAATCCAAGTCGCGCCTCGAACAGCGCTTCATGGACAAGGTCGAGAAGGTCCAGCGCGGCGATGAAATGCCTCCGGGCGTCATGAAGATGGTCAAGGTCTTCGTCGCTGTGAAGCGCAAGATCCAGCCGGGCGACAAGATGGCCGGCCGTCACGGCAACAAGGGCGTCGTATCGCGTATCGTGCCGGTCGAAGACATGCCGTTCCTCGAAGACGGCACGCATGTCGACATCGTGCTGAACCCGCTCGGCGTTCCCTCGCGCATGAACGTTGGTCAGATCCTCGAGACGCACCTCGGCTGGGCTTGCGCCGGCATGGGTCGTCAGATCGGCGAGCTGATCGAAGCTTACAAGGCGAGCGGCAACATCGAACCTCTGCGCAAGACGATCGACATGGTCGTCGGCGACGGTCCGAAGAGCGACGACGTTCACGAGTATGACGATGCATCGGTTCTGCGTCTGGCCGACCAGTGGAAGCGTGGCGTATCCATCGCGACCCCGGTCTTCGACGGCGCCGGTGAAGCCGATGTCAACGAGATGCTGGTCATGGCAGGTCTCAAGCAGACCGGTCAGTCGACGCTGTACGACGGTCGTACCGGCGAGCAGTTCGACCGTCAGGTCACGGTTGGCTACATCTACATGCTGAAGCTGAACCACCTTGTCGACGACAAGATCCACGCCCGTTCGATCGGTCCTTACTCGCTCGTCACCCAGCAGCCGCTGGGCGGTAAGGCGCAGTTCGGCGGTCAGCGCTTCGGCGAAATGGAAGTCTGGGCGCTCGAAGCTTACGGTGCAGCCTACACGCTGCAGGAAATGCTCACGGTCAAGTCGGACGACGTGGCCGGCCGCACCAAGGTCTACGAAGCCATTGTCCGTGGCGACGATACCTTCGAGGCGGGCATTCCGGAAAGCTTCAACGTTCTCGTCAAGGAAATGCGTTCGCTGGGTCTCAGCGTCGAGTTGGAAAATTCCAAGATCGACGATCTGCAGACGGCGAACCAGCTTCCGGATGCGGCCGAGTAACAGTCGATAGGGTGCGCGCTGTCCATCAGCGCGCACCGTTCCAGCCGGCGCCCTATTTCGGGTAGCGCCAGGCGGGGACGGTTTCGCCGCATTTTGCGGTTATTGTCGTTTTAACGCGTCAGTCCGGTTCCCGGGAATTTGCCGGCACTGATTGCAGTTCGAGGGCGCTTCGCCCCAAAAGGAGACAGGCATGAACCAAGAGGTCATGAATCTTTTCAATCCGCAGGTGCCTGCACAGAATTTCGATTCCATCCGGATCTCGATCGCATCGCCGGAGAAGATTCTTTCCTGGTCTTATGGCGAGATCAAGAAGCCGGAAACGATCAACTATCGTACGTTCAAGCCGGAACGCGATGGTCTTTTCTGCGCACGAATCTTCGGGCCGATCAAGGATTACGAGTGCCTGTGCGGCAAGTACAAGCGCATGAAGTACAAGGGCATCATCTGCGAAAAGTGCGGCGTCGAAGTCACGCTGTCGCGCGTTCGCCGTGAGCGCATGGGTCATATCGAGCTCGCCGCTCCCGTTGCCCATATCTGGTTCCTGAAGTCGCTGCCGAGCCGCATTTCCACGCTGCTCGACATGACGCTGAAGGATGTCGAGCGCGTCCTCTACTTCGAAAACTACATCGTCACCGAGCCGGGCCTCACCGCCCTGAAGGAGCATCAGCTTCTCTCGGAAGAAGAGTACATGCTCGCCATCGACGAATATGGCGAAGACCAGTTCACCGCCATGATCGGTGCTGAAGCGATCTACGAGATGCTGGCCAGCATGAATCTCGAAAAGATTGCGGGCGATCTGCGCGCCGAGCTTGCCGACACCACGTCGGATCTCAAGCAGAAGAAACTGATGAAGCGCCTGAAGATCGTCGAGAACTTCATGGAGTCAGGCAATCGTCCGGAATGGATGATCATGAAGGTCGTTCCGGTCATCCCGCCGGACCTGCGCCCGCTGGTTCCGCTGGATGGCGGCCGTTTCGCGACCTCGGATCTGAACGATCTGTATCGCCGCGTCATCAACCGTAACAACCGTCTGAAGCGCCTCATCGAACTGCGCGCTCCGGGCATCATCATCCGCAACGAAAAGCGCATGCTGCAGGAATCTGTCGATGCGCTGTTCGACAACGGCCGTCGCGGCCGCGTCATCACCGGCGCCAACAAGCGTCCGCTGAAGTCGCTGTCCGACATGCTCAAGGGCAAGCAGGGCCGCTTCCGTCAGAACCTGCTCGGCAAGCGCGTCGACTATTCCGGCCGTTCGGTCATCGTGACCGGTCCGGAATTGAAGCTGCACCAGTGCGGCCTGCCGAAGAAGATGGCGCTCGAGCTGTTCAAGCCGTTCATCTACGCCCGCCTCGACGCGAAGGGTTATTCCTCGACCGTCAAGCAGGCCAAGAAGCTGGTCGAAAAGGAAAAGCCGGAAGTTTGGGATATCCTCGACGAGGTCATCCGCGAGCATCCGGTTCTCTTGAACCGTGCGCCGACGCTGCACCGCCTGGGCATCCAGGCCTTCGAACCCATGCTGGTCGAAGGCAAGGCTATCCAGCTGCACCCGCTCGTCTGCACGGCCTTCAACGCCGACTTCGACGGCGACCAGATGGCCGTTCACGTGCCGCTGTCGCTGGAAGCCCAGCTTGAAGCCCGCGTGCTGATGATGTCGACCAACAACATCCTGCATCCGGCAAACGGCGCGCCGATCATAGTTCCCTCGCAGGACATGGTTCTCGGCCTGTACTACCTGTCGATCCTGAACCAGAACGAGCCGGGCGAAGGCATGGCCTTCTCCGACCTCGGCGAGCTGCACCATGCTCTCGAAAACAAGGTTGTAACGCTGCATTCGAAGATCCGCGGCCGCTTCAAGTCGGTCGACGAAGAGGGTAAGCCCTATTCGAAGATCTACGAAACGACGCCCGGCCGCCTGCTGATCGGCGAGTTGCTGCCGAAGCATGGCAAGGTGACCTTCGACATCTGCAACCAGGAAATGACCAAGAAGAACATCTCCAAGATGATCGACACGGTCTACCGCCACTGCGGCCAGAAGGACACGGTCATTTTCTGCGACCGCATCATGCAGCTCGGTTTCTCCCATGCCTGCCGCGCCGGCATTTCGTTCGGCAAGGACGACATGGTCATTCCGGATACCAAGGTTAAGATCGTCGGTGACACCGAAGCCCTGGTGAAGGAATACGAGCAGCAGTACAATGACGGCCTGATCACCCAGGGCGAAAAGTACAACAAGGTTGTCGACGCCTGGGGCAAGGCCACGGAAAAGGTCGCCGAAGAAATGATGGCCCGCATTAAGGCCGTCGAATTCGATCCGGCGACCGGTCGTCAGAAGCCGATGAACTCGATCTACATGATGAGCCACTCGGGCGCCCGCGGTTCTCCGAACCAGATGCGTCAGTTGGGCGGCATGCGCGGCCTCATGGCCAAGCCGTCGGGCGAAATCATCGAGACGCCGATCATCTCGAACTTCAAGGAAGGCCTGACCGTGAACGAGTACTTCAACTCGACGCACGGTGCCCGTAAGGGTCTTGCTGACACCGCCTTGAAGACCGCGAACTCGGGTTACCTGACCCGCCGTCTCGTCGACGTCGCTCAGGATTGCATTGTCACCCACGTCGATTGCGGTACCGACAAGGGCCTCACCATGACCGCCATCGTCGATGCCGGTCAGGTCGTCGCTTCGATCGGCGCCCGCATCCTCGGCCGTACGGCGCTGGACGATATCGATCATCCGGTCACGGGTGAGCGCATCGTCGATGCCGGCAGGATGATCCTTGAGCCGGATGTCATCGAGATCGAGAAGGCTGGTATCCAGTCGATCCGCATCCGTTCGGCACTGACCTGCGAAATCCAGACGGGCGTCTGCTCGGTCTGCTACGGCCGCGACCTGGCTCGCGGCACGCCTGTCAATCTCGGTGAAGCTGTCGGCGTCATCGCCGCGCAGTCGATCGGTGAACCGGGCACGCAGCTGACCATGCGTACGTTCCACTTGGGCGGCACGGCCACCGTGGTCGACCAGTCGTTCCTGGAAGCCTCCTACGAGGGCACGGTTCAGATCAAGAACCGCAACATGCTGCGCAACTCCGATGGCAACCTGGTTGCCATGGGCCGCAACATGACGGTCCAGATCCTGGACGAGCGCGGTGTCGAGCGTTCCTCGCAGCGCGTCGCCTACGGCTCGAAGCTCCATGTCGACGATGGCGACAAGGTGAAGCGCGGCCAGCGTCTGGCGGAGTGGGATCCCTATACCCGCCCGATGATGACGGAAGTGGCCGGTACGGTTCACTTCGAAGACGTCATCGACGGTCTTTCGGTTCTCGAAGCAACCGACGAGTCCACAGGCATCACCAAGCGTCAGGTCTTCGACTGGCGTTCGACGCCGCGTGGCTCGGATCTGAAGCCGGCGATCGTCATCAAGGACGCCAGCGGCAATGTTGCCAAGCTGTCGCGCGGCGGTGACGCCCGCTTCCTGCTCTCGGTCGACGCGATCCTGTCGGTCGAGCCGGGCCAGAAGGTGTCGCAGGGTGACGTTCTCGCCCGTTCGCCGCTGGAAAGCGCCAAGACCAAGGACATCACGGGCGGTCTGCCGCGTGTTGCCGAACTGTTCGAGGCTCGTCGTCCGAAGGACCATGCCATCATCGCGGAGATCGATGGTACGATCCGTCTCGGCCGCGATTACAAGAACAAGCGCCGCGTCATCATCGAGCCGGCGGAAGACGGTGTCGAGCCGGTCGAGTACCTGATCCCGAAGGGCAAGCCCTTCCATCTTCAGGATGGCGACTATATCGAAAAGGGTGACTACATCCTCGACGGTAACCCGGCTCCGCACGACATCCTGGCGATCAAGGGCGTGGAGGCTTTGGCTTCCTATCTCGTCAACGAAATCCAGGAAGTCTACCGCTTGCAGGGCGTTGTCATCAACGACAAGCACATCGAAGTGATTGTCCGTCAGATGCTGCAGAAGGTGGAAATCACCGATGCGGGCGACAGCCAGTATATCGTCGGCGACAACGTCGATCGTATCGAGCTGGAGGACGCCAACGACCGCCTGATCGAGGTAGGCAAGAAGCCCGCTTACGGCGATCCGGTTCTGCTCGGCATCACCAAGGCGTCGCTGCAAACGCCGTCCTTCATCTCTGCCGCTTCCTTCCAGGAAACGACGAAGGTACTGACGGAAGCTGCGATCGCCGGCAAGACCGACGGCCTGCAGGGTCTGAAGGAAAACGTCATCGTCGGCCGTCTCATCCCGGCCGGTACCGGCGGCACCATGACCCAGATCCGCCGCATCGCCACGGCTCGTGACGAGCTCATTCTGGAAGAGCGTCGCAAGGGCACGGACGCTGGCGTCGCCACGCCCATGCTTCAGGACATGGCTGGCGAGAAGGCTCCTGCGGCCGAATAAGGGCTGCAAGCCTGCTGGAAATCAAAAGCCGCCCGGAGTGATCCGGGCGGCTTCTTTTTTGTTCGGTGATGGAGCGAAAACGGGGCAGGGCGGTTGCCGGGCCTTCGGAGGACTACCTGTCAGCGGAACCGGATGATCGCCACTTCTCCTTCGAGCGCACCCTGATAGGCCGATGCGTGCGGCTCTTCGTCCGGTACGTCCGTCAGCAGGCCGATTTGGTCGAGGTCGGCCTCGATGAAGCCTTCTTCGGCAAGCGCGTTGAGCGCTTCGCGCACGGCGGAGTCGTCATCAGGCGCTTTCAGCATGACATGGAGGTCGACGCCTTCGCCGCCGTCGGTCTCGTAGCCCTTGCCGATGATGATGAAGACCATGGGGCCGTCGGAATTGTTGTCGTTGTCTGGCGCAGTAATCATGAGTCTTCCTTCGGGGGTGTCGAATCGACCAGGCGATTCCTTTTGGTCGCACGGGTCATCTGATGGAATTGTCTTTCCGTGATTTCTTATAGGGATTTTAACGAAATACCAAAGTCCATCTTGCCGAAGGGGCGGCATTTCCGTATCGAAAGCGCCAAATGGCTGGTTTGCCGGGCCTTTCAGGCCTCTGTGACAAAGATAATTTCTTAACCGGCCTTGACGAAGCGACGGGAAACCAGTAGTACCGCCGCCATCAGGACCCATGTGAGGCATGGCTGTTCGGGGCGACGCGCTCTGGAGTTCACCTCAAACAAGGTTCTACAACGCACGTTGAAGACACGAATGCTGCACGCAAGACGCCATATCGGCGTCCTCTGCTTTTCTGTGGTCCATCTGCGAAAGCGGATCGGGCCACGTTTTGCGCATTGAGACGATCGTGTGTCGTTGCCGGTGACGGCGATAGTCATGCCCGCAAGGGTGTCGAGATAGATTTATAAGGGATGGTTGAATGCCTACCGTAAACCAGCTGATCCGCAAGCCTCGCCAGGCGCAGGTAAAGCGTAACAAGGTTCCTGCTCTTCAGGAGAACCCGCAGAAGCGCGGCGTTTGCACCCGCGTCTACACGACGACGCCGAAGAAGCCGAACTCGGCTCTGCGTAAGGTCGCAAAGATCCGCCTGACCAACGGCTTCGAAGTCATTGGTTACATTCCGGGTGAAGGTCACAACCTTCAGGAACACTCAGTCGTCATGATCCGTGGCGGCCGCGTTAAGGACCTTCCGGGTGTCCGTTACCACATCATCCGCGGCGTTCTCGATACCCAGGGTGTCAAGAACCGCAAGCAGCGCCGTTCCAAGTACGGTGCAAAGCGTCCGAAGTAATTCGGTTTCAGATAATCCGGTGCTGCGCGAGGTTCTCCGCGTGGTGAAGCGCCGCTAATAGTTGAGAGACGAGAAGTACATGTCCAGACGTCACAGAGCAGAAAAGCGCGAGATCAACCCGGACCCGAAGTTCGGCGATCTGGTCGTCACCAAGTTCATGAATGCCATCATGCTCGACGGCAAGAAGTCCGTGGCTGAAAACATCGTATACGGCGCATTCGACGCCGTGCAGGGCAAGGCAAAGCAGGAGCCGCTCGGCGTGTTCCATCAGGCTTTGGATAACATCGCTCCGCACGTTGAAGTTCGTTCGCGTCGTGTCGGTGGTGCTACCTACCAGGTTCCGGTCGATGTTCGCCCGGAGCGTCGTCAGGCTCTGGCCATTCGCTGGCTGATCGCTGCTGCTCGCAAGCGCAACGAGACCACGATGGTCGACCGCCTCAGCGGCGAACTTCTCGATGCCTCCAACAACCGCGGCGCTGCCGTTAAGAAGCGCGAAGATACGCACAAGATGGCTGATGCCAACCGTGCGTTCTCGCATTATCGCTGGTAATCCCGAACGGTTTCGGAAAGGCAGTCCATTATGGCTCGCGAATATAAGATCGAAGACTACCGCAATTTCGGTATCATGGCGCACATCGACGCCGGTAAGACCACGACCACCGAGCGTATTCTTTACTACACCGGCAAGTCGCACAAGATCGGCGAAGTGCACGATGGTGCCGCCACCATGGACTGGATGGAGCAGGAGCAGGAGCGTGGCATCACGATCACCTCCGCTGCCACCACGACCTACTGGAAGGGCCGTGACGGCAAGACCCGCCGCTTCAACATTATCGACACTCCCGGCCACGTCGACTTCACCATCGAAGTCGAGCGTTCGCTGCGCGTTCTCGACGGCGCCATCGCGCTGCTCGATGCCAACGCCGGCGTTGAGCCGCAGACGGAAACCGTCTGGCGTCAGGCCGAGAAGTATCATGTTCCGCGCATGATCTTCTGCAACAAGATGGACAAGACCGGCGCCGATTTCTATCGCTCGGTCGAGATGATCAAGACCCGCCTCGGCGCTACCGCTGTCGTCATGCAGCTGCCGATCGGTGCTGAAACCGAGTTCAAGGGCGTCATCGACCTGATCGAGATGAACGCTCTCATCTGGCGCGACGAATCGCTCGGCGCTCAGTGGGACGTCGTCGAAATTCCGGAAGACATGAAGGCCAAGGCTGAAGAATATCGCGAAAAGCTGATCGAGACCGTTGTCGAGATCGACGAAGCCGCGACTGAAGCTTACCTCGAAGGCAACCTGCCTGATAACGATCAGATCCGCGCGCTCGTCCGTCGTGGCACGATCGACGTCAAGTTCCATCCGATGTTCTGCGGCACCGCCTTCAAGAACAAGGGTGTTCAGCCGCTGCTCGACGCCGTTGTCGAATACCTGCCGTCGCCGCTCGACATTCCGGCGATCAAGGGCATCGATTTCAAGACTGAGGCCGAGATCGAACGTCACGCTGACGACAGCGAGCCGTTGTCCATGCTGGCGTTCAAGATCATGAACGACCCCTTCGTCGGTTCGCTGACCTTCGCCCGCGTCTACTCCGGCAAGCTCGAAAAGGGCGCGTCGGTCATGAATACGGTCAAGGACAAGCGCGAGCGTGTCGGCCGTATGCTGCAGATGCACTCGAACTCGCGTGAAGACATCGAAGAAGCCTTCGCTGGCGACATCGTCGCTCTGGCCGGCCTCAAGGAAACCACCACTGGCGATACGCTCTGCGATCCGCTGAAGCCGGTTATCCTCGAGCGCATGGAATTCCCCGAGCCGGTCATCCAGATCGCGATCGAGCCGAAGACCAAGGGCGACCAGGAAAAGATGGGCCTCGCGCTCAACCGCCTGGCTGCAGAAGACCCGTCCTTCCGCGTGAAGACGGACCAGGAATCGGGCCAGACGATCATCGCCGGCATGGGTGAACTTCACCTCGACATCATCGTCGACCGTATGCGTCGTGAATTCAAGGTTGAAGCAACTGTTGGCGCGCCGCAGGTTGCTTACCGCGAAACCATCACGCGTCAGACGGAGAAGGACTACACCCACAAGAAGCAGTCGGGTGGTACCGGTCAGTTCGCTCGCGTCAAGATCGTGTTCGAACCGAACCCGGAAGGCGACGATTTCAAGTTCGAGTCCAAGATCGTTGGCGGTTCCGTTCCGAAGGAATACATCCCCGGCGTTCAGAAGGGCATCGAAAGCGTTCTGTCTTCAGGCCCGCTGGCTGGCTTCCCGATGCTCGGCGTCAAGGCGACGCTCATCGATGGCGCCTTCCACGACGTCGACTCGTCGGTTCTGGCCTTCGAAATCGCCTCGCGTGCTTGCTTCCGTGAAGCTGCCCGCGAAGCCGGCGCTCAGCTCCTCGAGCCGATGATGAAGGTCGAAGTCGTGACGCCGGAAGACTACGTCGGCGACGTCATCGGCGACCTGAACTCGCGTCGTGGCCAGATCCAGGGCCAGGAAAGCCGCGGTATCGCTGTTGTCATCAACGCGAACGTCCCGCTGGCAAACATGTTCAAGTATGTCGATAACCTGCGTTCCATGTCTCAGGGCCGTGCACAGTACACGATGACCTTCGATCATTACGCGCCGGTTCCGTCGAACGTCGCACAGGAAATCCAGGCAAAGTATTCCGGCCAGAAGTGACCGGAATACCAATTGACCGATAACAAGAATTGATCCCTTCGGGGACAGGAAAAATGGAGAGCCGAAAATGGCAAAGAGTAAGTTTGAGCGCAATAAGCCGCACGTTAACATTGGTACGATTGGGCACGTTGACCACGGCAAGACGTCTCTGACGGCAGCGATCACGAAGTACTTCGGCGAGTACAAGGCGTATGACCAGATCGACGCTGCCCCGGAAGAAAAGGCACGTGGCATCACGATCTCGACGGCTCACGTCGAATACGAGACGCCGGCCCGTCACTATGCGCACGTCGACTGCCCCGGCCACGCCGACTATGTGAAGAACATGATCACCGGTGCCGCCCAGATGGACGGCGCGATCCTGGTTTGCTCGGCTGCCGACGGCCCGATGCCGCAGACGCGCGAGCACATCCTGCTTGCTCGCCAGGTTGGCGTTCCGGCAATCGTCGTGTTCCTGAACAAGGTCGACCAGGTTGACGACGCCGAGCTTCTGGAGCTGGTCGAGCTCGAAGTTCGCGAACTGCTGTCGTCCTACGACTTCCCGGGCGACGACATTCCGGTCGTCAAGGGTTCGGCTCTGGCAGCACTTGAAGATTCGGACAAGAAGATCGGCGAAGACGCGATCCGCGAGCTGATGGCGGCTGTTGACGCCTACATCCCGACGCCTGAGCGTCCGATCGACCAGCCGTTCCTGATGCCGATCGAAGACGTGTTCTCGATCTCTGGCCGTGGTACGGTTGTGACGGGCCGCGTCGAGCGCGGTATCGTCAAGGTTGGTGAAGAAGTCGAGATCGTCGGCATTCGTCCGACGTCGAAGACGACGGTGACCGGCGTTGAAATGTTCCGCAAGCTGCTCGATCAGGGCCAGGCCGGCGACAACATCGGCGCGCTGATCCGCGGTGTGAACCGTGACGGCGTCGAGCGTGGTCAGATTCTTTGCAAGCCGGGTTCTGTGAAGCCGCACAAGAAGTTCATGGCCGAAGCCTACATCCTGACGAAGGAAGAAGGCGGCCGTCATACGCCGTTCTTCACGAACTACCGTCCGCAGTTCTACTTCCGCACGACGGATGTCACCGGCATCGTGACGCTTCCGGAAGGCACGGAAATGGTCATGCCGGGCGACAACGTCACGGTTGCCGTTGAGCTGATCGTGCCGATCGCGATGGAAGAAAAGCTGCGCTTCGCCATCCGCGAAGGCGGCCGTACCGTCGGCGCAGGCATCGTCGCATCCATCGTCGAGTAATAAAGCAGGCGGCTGGGCCAAGGCCCGCAAATGAGTGATGGGGACGCCGGTGAATTCGGTGTCCCTCTCGATCTTTGAAACCGGTGGCCCGCCTCAGGTAACTAAAGCTAAAGACGTGTCTTTTAGAGAGACGCGCAGATAACAAACACAAGGATAAAGTCGAATGAACGGCCAGAATATCCGCATCCGCCTTAAGGCGTTCGATCATCGGATTCTCGACGCTTCCACGCGCGAGATCGTATCGACGGCTAAGCGCACCGGTGCCAGCGTCCGGGGCCCCGTTCCGCTTCCGACCCGTATCGAGAAGTTCACGGTTAACCGGTCCCCGCACATCGACAAGAAGAGCCGCGAGCAGTTCGAGATGCGCACGCACAAGCGCCTTCTCGACATCGTTGACCCGACCCCGCAGACGGTAGATGCGCTGATGAAGCTCGATCTCGCCGCCGGTGTCGATGTTGAGATCAAGCTCTGAGACCTTGGGTTCTCGAGCTGAATGAGAAGGATTGAACCGATGCGTTCAGGTGTGATTGCACAGAAGGTGGGAATGACGCGCGTCTACAATGACGCCGGCGAGCACGTCCCGGTTACCGTATTGCGTATGGAAAGCTGCCAGGTCGTGGCCCAGCGCACAGTTGAAAAGAATGGCTACACCGCAGTACAGCTCGGTGCCGGCCAGGCGAAAGTTAAGAACACGACGAAGGCCCTGCGCGGTCATTTCGCCGTCGCAAGTGTAGAGCCAAAGGCCAAGCTCGCAGAATTCCGTGTCACGGAAGACAATCTGCTCGACGTTGGCACCGAGCTCAGCGCGGGTCACTTCACGGCGGGTCAGCTCGTCGACGTGACCGGCACGACGGTCGGTAAGGGCTTTGCCGGCGCCATCAAGCGCCACGGTTTCGGCGGTCTGCGTGCCACGCACGGTGTGTCGGTTTCGCACCGCTCGCACGGTTCGACCGGCTCGCGCCAGGATCCGGGCAAGGTGTTCAAGAACAAGAAGATGGCTGGTCACATGGGCCAGACGCGCGTGACGACGCAGAACCTTGAAGTGGTATCGACCGATGAAGATCGCGGTCTGATCCTCGTCAAGGGCGCGGTTCCCGGCTCCAAGGGTGCCTGGATCATCGTGCGCGACGCCGTCAAGTCGGCATCGAAGTAAGGGAGCCAAACCAATGGAATTGAACGTCAAGACCCTCGAGGGCAAAGACGCTGGGAAGGTTTCCCTTTCTGATGCGATTTTCGGCCTCGAACCGCGTGAAGATATCATCGCACGCGTCATTCGCTGGCAGCTTGCCAAGAAGCGCCAGGGCACGCACAAGGCTAAGGGCCGCGCAGAAGTGTGGCGCACAGGCGCCAAGATGTACAAGCAGAAGGGTACGGGCCGCGCTCGTCACCATTCGGCTCGTGCTCCGCAGTTCCGCGGCGGTGGTAAGGCTCACGGCCCGGTCGTGCGCAGCCATGAACATGACCTGCCGAAGAAGGTTCGCGCCCTCGGCTTGCGTCTTGCTCTCTCCGCTAAGTTCAAGGCCGAGGATGTTATCATTCTCGACAGCCTCGTTGCAGCTGATGCCAAGACCAAGGTTCTGGCCGGCGCTTTCGAGACGCTGGGCCTGACCAATGCGCTCTTCATCGGTGGTGCCGAGCTCGACAGCAACTTCAAGCTCGCAGCCGCCAACATCCCGAATATCGATGTTCTGCCGGTTCAGGGCATCAATGTTTATGACATCCTGCGCCGCGGCAAGCTCGTCCTGTCCAAGGCTGCAGTTGAAGCTCTAGAGGAGCGATTCAAGTGACGGATCTTCGCCATTACGATGTGATCGTTTCTCCTGCGATCACCGAAAAGTCCACGCTGCTGTCGGACAATAACCAGGTTGTTTTCAACGTTGCCAAGACTGCGACGAAGCCAGAAATCAAGGCTGCCGTCGAAGCGCTGTTCGGCGTCAAGGTTACGGCCGTCAACACTCTGCTGCGCCTGGGCAAGACCAAGCGGTTTAAAGGTCTCGTCGGCAAGCAGAAGGACGTGAAGAAGGCTATCGTGACGCTCGCCGAAGGCCAGTCGATCGACGTCTCCACCGGTCTCTGAGGAATAAGAAAATGGCATTGAAAACATTCAATCCGACGACCCCGAGCCAGCGTCAGCTGGTCATCGTCGACCGGTCTTCGCTCTACAAGGGCAAGCCGGTCAAGGCCCTGACCGAAGGCCTGTCCTCTAAGGGCGGCCGCAACAACCTGGGCCGCATCACCGTGCGTTTCCAGGGCGGTGGTCACAAGCGCACCTATCGTCTGGTCGACTTCAAGCGTCGCAAGTTCGACGTCGAGGGCACTGTCGAGCGCATCGAATACGATCCGAACCGTACCGCTTACATCGCTCTGGTGAAGTACACGGACAGCGAACTGGCCTATATCATCGCTCCGCAGCGTCTCGCTGCCGGCGACAAGGTCATCGCTTCCGAGAAGGCCGTGGACGTGAAGCCGGGCAACACCATGCCGCTTCAGTTCATCCCGGTCGGCTCCATCATCCACAACGTGGAAATGAAGCCGGGCAAGGGCGGTCAGATCGCTCGCTCCGCCGGTTCCTACGCCCAGCTCGTTGGTCGTGACCAGGGCATGGCGATCCTTCGCCTGAACTCTGGCGAACAGCGCCTGGTGCATGGCACTTGCCTTGCAACGATCGGCGCGGTTTCGAACCCGGACCACGGCAACATCAACGACGGCAAGGCCGGTCGTTCGCGTTGGCGCGGTAAGAAGCCGCACGTCCGCGGTGTCGTTATGAACCCGGTCGACCATCCGCACGGCGGCGGTGAAGGCCGCACCTCCGGTGGTCGCCATCCGGTGACCCCATGGGGTAAGCCGACCAAGGGCAAGCGTACGCGGTCGAACAAGTCGACCGACAAGATGATCATGCGCTCGCGCCATCAGCGCAAGAAGTAAGAGAGGAAGTCTCAAGTGGCTCGTTCAGTATGGAAAGGTCCGTTTGTTGACGGCTATCTTCTCAAGAAGGCTGAGAAGGTGCGTGAAGGCGGACGTAACGAAGTGATCAAGATGTGGAGCCGTCGCTCCACCATCATGCCGCAGTTCGTTGGTCTCACCTTTGGTGTTTACAACGGCAGCAAGCATATTCCGGTCAGCGTCAATGAAGACATGGTCGGACACAAGTTCGGCGAGTTCGCCCCGACCCGTACCTATTATGGTCACGGTGCGGACAAGAAGGCGAAGAGGAAGTAACAATGGGCAAGGCAAAAACCGAACGCCGGCTGAAGGACAACGAGGCGCAGGCAATTGCGCGTACGCTCCGTGTCAGCCCGCAGAAGCTCAACCTGGTCGCGGCTTCGATCCGTGGCAAGAAGGTTGATCGCGCGCTCGCAGAGCTGGAATTCTCCCGCAAGCGTATCGCAGGCGCCGTCAAGAAGACGCTTGAATCTGCGATCGCCAATGCAGAGAACAACCACGATCTCGACGTTGACTCGCTCGTCGTAGCGGAAGCTTACGTCGGCAAGTCGATCGTCATGAAGCGTTTCCACGCTCGTGGCCGTGGCCGCGCGTCTCGCATCGAGCGTCCGTTCGCGCATCTGACGATTGTCGTTCGTGAAGTGGAAGCTCAAGGGGAGGTCGCATAATGGGTCAGAAAATCAATCCAATCGGTTTTCGTCTTGGCATCAACCGTACCTGGGATAGCCGCTGGTTTGCGGACAATGCCGAGTATGGCCAGCTTCTCCACGAAGACCTGAAGATGCGCAAGTTCGTCATGAACGAACTGAAGCAGGCTGGTATCTCCAAGGTGGTCATCGAGCGTCCGCACAAGAAGTGCCGCGTCACGATCCACTCGGCTCGTCCGGGCCTGATCATCGGCAAGAAGGGCGCTGACATCGACAAGCTCCGCAAGAAGCTGTCGGACATGACGAATTCCGAAACGCACCTCAACATCGTTGAAGTGCGCAAGCCGGAAATCGACGCGACGCTGGTTGCTCAGTCGATCGCTCAGCAGCTCGAGCGCCGTGTTGCTTTCCGTCGCGCCATGAAGCGCGCCGTTCAGTCCGCGATGCGTCTTGGCGCCGAAGGCATCAAGATCACTTGCGCCGGCCGTCTCGGCGGTGCTGAAATCGCTCGTACGGAATGGTACCGCGAAGGTCGCGTGCCGCTGCATACGCTGCGCGCCGACATCGACTACGGTACGGCTGAAGCAGAAACCGCTTTCGGCATCTGCGGCATCAAGGTTTGGATCTTCAAGGGCGAAATCCTTGAGCATGATCCGATGGCCTCCGAACGCCGTGCGATGGAAGGCGACGCCCAGGGTCCGGCTAGCCGTGATCGCGATAGAGACCGTCGCCGCGACAACGCTTGATAGCGTGCGTGGCAGATAAGTTCGGAGAATAGGAAAATGTTGCAGCCAAAGCGTACGAAGTACCGCAAGCAATTCAAGGGCCGCATCAAGGGCGTTGCCAAGGGTGGTTCTGATCTGGCGTTCGGCGAATTCGGCCTGAAGTCGCAGGAGCCTAACCGCGTCAACGCTCGTGAGATCGAAGCGGCTCGCCGCGCGATCACCCGTCATATGAAGCGTGCCGGTCGTGTATGGATCCGCGTGTTCCCGGATGTTCCGGTAACCAAGAAGCCGACAGAAGTCCGTATGGGTAAGGGTAAGGGCTCCGTCGAATACTGGGCATGCAAGGTCAAGCCCGGCCGTATGATGTTCGAGATCGATGGTGTGAGCGAAGAAATCGCTCGTGAGGCTCTGCGCCTTGGTTCCGCCAAGCTCTCGGTCAAGACGCGCTTCGTGCAGCGCATTGCAGAGTAAGGAAGAAGCTCATGAAAGCCGCAGATGTTCGCGCCCTGAGCGCCGACCAACTCAAGGACGAGCTTGCCAAGCTGAAGAAGGAGCAGTTCAACCTGCGCTTTCAGAAGGCGACCGGCCAGCTTGAGAAGTCCTCGCGCATCAACGAAGTCCGCAAGGACATCGCTCGCGTAAAAACCATTGCCCGCCAGAAGGCGGCAGAAGCAAAGGCCTAAAGGAAAAATAACATGCCGAAGCGCATTCTGCAGGGCGTCGTGGTCAGCGACAAGAACGAGAAGACGGTAGTAGTCCGCGTTGAGCGTCGTTTCGCTCACCCGCTGCTC
Source organism: Rhizobium sp. SG570 (assembly GCF_012275345.1). Classification (NCBI taxonomy): domain Bacteria; kingdom Pseudomonadati; phylum Pseudomonadota; class Alphaproteobacteria; order Hyphomicrobiales; family Rhizobiaceae; genus Rhizobium; species Rhizobium sp. SG570. The sequence goes on from NZ_JAAZQI010000002.1 coordinate 417,833, forward strand.
CAGAAGACTGTTCGTCGTTCCAAGAAGTACAAGGCTCACGACGAGAACAATCAGTACAAAATCGGTGACACCGTTTCCATCGAGGAATGCGCGCCGATCTCCAAGGACAAGACCTGGACGGTCGTTTCCGCCCAGGCCAAGTAACAGAATTTCGCTCAGGCCCTTGCGCTTGGGCGAAATATCTGTATGAAGCACGAGCTTGGAAGCAGGACGCTCGAGTACGAGCGTTCTTTTGCTTTATTGATGGCCGGCGAAGATGACCCTGGTGGTCCCGAGCGCTGGAGAAATCAGACAAGAGACTAGTCCATAAGCCGGGGTAGGGGGTCGTTAGGCCCAACCATTCCGGTAACAACAAGAAGGCGACCTGACATGATTCAGATGCAAACAAACCTCGACGTGGCGGATAATTCCGGCGCACGTCGTGTCATGTGCATCAAGGTGCTGGGCGGCTCGAAGCGCAAGTATGCCTCGATCGGCGACGTCATCGTCGTTTCGATCAAGGAAGCTATTCCGCGCGGCCGTGTGAAGAAGGGTGACGTGATGAAGGCGGTTGTTGTTCGCACCGCCAAGGACATCCGTCGTCCGGATGGCAGCGTCATCCGCTTCGATACCAACGCAGCAGTCCTCATCGACAACAAGAAAGAGCCGATCGGCACCCGTATCTTCGGACCGGTTCCGCGCGAACTTCGCGCCAAGAACCACATGAAGATCATCTCGCTGGCTCCAGAAGTACTGTAAGGAGCGGAGCGATGAAAAAGATCCGTAAAGGCGACAAGGTTGTCGTATTGGCCGGCAAGGACAAGGGCCGCACCGGCGAAGTCATTCAAGTAATGCCGAAGGAAGACCGTGCGGTCGTCCGTGGCGTCAACGTCATCAAGCGCCACCAGCGCCAGACGCAGACCCAGGAAGCTGGCATTATCAGCAAGGAAGCCTCGCTTCACCTGTCCAACCTGGCGATCGTCGACAAGGACGGTAAGCCGACCCGCGTCGGTTTCAAGGTTGTAGAAGGCAAGAAGGTCCGCGTGGCCAAGACCTCGGGAGAAGTGATCGATGGCTGAGGTAAAGTACGAGCCGCGGCTCAAGAAGGAATACGGCACCCGCATCCGCGCGGCCATGCAGGAGAAGTTCTCCTACGCCAACGAGATGCAGATCCCGAAGCTTGATAAGATCGTGATCAACATGGGCGTGGGTGAGGCAACGGCTGATTCGAAGAAGCCGACCGTTGCTGCTGCCGACCTCGCGGCGATCGCTGGTCAGAAGCCGGTCATCACGCACGCGCGCAATTCCATCGCTGGCTTCAAGGTCCGCGAGAATATGCCGATCGGCGCCAAGGTGACGCTGCGCGGCGCCCGCATGTATGAGTTCCTGGATCGCCTGGTCAACATCGCGCTTCCGCGCGTTCGCGACTTCCGCGGCCTGAACCCGAAGAGCTTTGACGGTCGTGGCAATTTTGCCATGGGCATCAAGGAACACATTGTGTTCCCTGAGATCAACTACGACAAGGTTGATCAGATGTGGGGCATGGACATCATCGTTTGCACGACGGCGAACACGGACGACGAAGCGCGGGCTCTTTTGACAGAGTTCAACTTCCCGTTCCGTCAATAACCGTAACGACGAGCGTAGAAAAGGAACCCTGATATGGCGAAGACAAGCGCAGTTGAAAAGAACAAGCGCCGCCGCAATACGGTTGCCACCCAGGCCGCGAAGCGTGCTGCACTGAAGGCAATCATCATGAACCAGTCTCTTTCGATCGAAGACCGGTTCAAGGCCACACTGAAGCTGGCATCGCTCCCGCGCGATGGATCGAAGACCCGTATTCGCAATCGCTGCGAAGTGTCGGGCCGTCCGCGCGCCTACTACCGCAAACTGCGCATGTCGCGTATCGCGCTGCGTGAACTCGGCAATTTCGGCAAGGTGCCGGGCATTGTCAAGTCGAGCTGGTAAGGAGCAGATTAGATGACTATGACTGATCCTTTGGGCGATATGCTCACCCGCATCCGCAATGGCGCTTCGCGTCGCAAGTCGTCGGTTTCGACGCCTGCGTCCAAGCTCCGTGCACGCGTTCTCGATGTTCTGCAGGCTGAAGGCTACATTCGTGGCTACTCTGTCGTCGATTTCGGCAACGGCAAGTCTGAGCTCAGCATCGAGCTGAAATACTACGAAGGCACATCGGTGATCCGTGAGATCGGCCGTGTGTCCAAGCCGGGCCGCCGAGTTTATGTCTCGGTTAAGTCCATTCCGCAGGTCGCGAACGGTCTCGGCATCACCATCCTTTCGACTCCGAAGGGTGTGATGGCCGATCACCAGGCTCGTGAACAGAATGTTGGTGGCGAGGTTCTCTGCTCGGTCTTCTAAGATCGGACAGAGATCTCCTTCGAAACAGACAGGTTTGAACAAATGTCTCGTATCGGTAAAAAGCCCGTTCAGGTGCCTGCAGGGATCACGGCCTCGGTTGATGGCCAAAAAGTGACTGCCAAGGGCCCCAAGGGTGAGCTGTTTTTCGTCGCTAACGACGAAATCGGTCTCAAGCTGGAAAACAATGCAATCGTCGTAACGCCGATTAACGACTCGAAGGATGCTCGCGCAAAGTGGGGCATGTCCCGCACGATGATCGAGAACATCTTCAAGGGTGTTAAGGACGGCTACGAGCGCAAGCTCGAAATCAACGGCGTCGGCTACCGTGCCTCCATGCAGGGCAAGAACCTGCAGCTCGCGCTCGGCTTCAGCCACGACGTGGTTTATGAGCCGCCGCAGGGTATTTCGATCGCTGTGCCGAAGCCGACGGAAATCGTCGTCACCGGCATCAACAAGCAGCAGGTCGGCCAGGTTGCCGCAGAAATCCGCGAATACCGCGGTCCTGAGCCCTACAAGGGCAAGGGTGTTAAGTACGCTGACGAGCGGATCGTCCGCAAAGAAGGCAAGAAGAAGTAAGGATCACGCGAAATGGCTAGCAGGAAAGAAGCACTTGCGCGTCGCGCCAACCGCGTGCGCCGTCAAATCAAGGCGGTGGCCAATGGTCGTCCGCGCCTGTCGGTTCATCGCTCGTCAAAGAACATCTACGCCCAGGTCATCGATGACGCGGCTGGCAAGACCCTTGCGGCTGCCTCCACGCTCGACAAGGATCTGCGCGGTTCTCTGAAGACCGGTGCCGATACCGCCGCCGCAGCCCTGGTTGGCAAGCTCGTTGCCGAGCGCGCCTCCAAGGCCGGCGTGAAGGAAGTCGTGTTCGATCGCGGCGCCTTCATCTATCACGGCCGCATCAAGGCTCTCGCCGATGCGGCTCGCGAAGGCGGCCTGACCTTCTAATCAAGTTTCCGGCCGGTAGCCGATAGGGCGCCGGCCGGATTTCACCGGACCGCAAATCTCCGTTTGGAGGTTGATGCGGTCTTTGTTGTTTGCCGATTGCACCCGGAAAAGAAAAAGGAAGAGGACAATGGCACAGGAAAAGAGGGGCTCGCGGGATGACCGTCAGAGCCGTGACGAGCGCGATAGCGAATTCGTCGACAAGCTGGTCGCGATCAACCGCGTCGCCAAGGTTGTAAAGGGTGGCCGCCGCTTCGGTTTCGCCGCTCTCGTCGTCGTCGGTGACCAGAAGGGCCGCGTTGGCTTCGGTCATGGCAAGGCACGCGAAGTGCCGGAAGCCATCCGCAAGGCCACCGAAAGCGCCAAGCGCGACCTGATCTTCGTACCGCTGCGCGACGGTCGTACGCTGCATCACGACGTCCATGGCCGTCATGGCGCCGGCAAGGTTCTGCTGCGCTCGGCCAAGGTCGGTACCGGTATCATCGCCGGCGGTCCGATGCGCGCCGTTTTCGAAACGCTCGGCGTTCATGACGTCGTTGCCAAGTCGACCGGTTCGTCGAACCCGTACAACATGGTTCGCGCCACGTTCGACGCCCTGAAGCACCAGGTTCACCCGAAGGACATCGCAGCTCAGCGCGGCATCAAGTATGCCACCCTGCAGGCTCGTCGTACCGCTTCGGGCAACGCCTCCGAAGAATAAGGGAGTTTGACCTATGGCCAAGACGACCAAGAAGGCTGAAGCCAAGACCGTTACGGTCGAGCAGGTTGGCAGCCCGATCCGCCGTCCGGACGTTCAGCAGAAGACGCTGATCGGTCTCGGACTGAACAAGATGCACCGTCGCCGCACGCTGGAAGATACCCCGGCCGTTCGTGGCATGATCCGTGCTGTCCAGCATCTCGTTCGCGTTGTCGACGAGAAGTGAGCCGGAGGTAATTCGCTATGAAATTGAATGAGATCAAGGATAACGAAGGCTCGACCCACAGCCGCAAGCGCCTCGGCCGCGGCATCGGCTCCGGCTCCGGCAAGACCGGCGGTCGTGGTGTGAAGGGTCAGAAGTCCCGTTCGGGCGTTGCGATCAACGGCTTCGAAGGTGGTCAGATGCCCATCTATCGTCGCCTGCCGAAGCGCGGCTTCACCAACATCTTCGCCGCCGATTACGTTGTCGTATCGCTGGCTCGCATCCAGGCTGCCGTCGATGCCGGCAAGCTCGATGCCAAGAAGACCGTTGATGCCGCTGCCCTCAAGGCTGCGGGCGTGATTCGCCGCGTCAAGGATGGCGTTCGCGTTCTCTCGGACGGCGAGCTGAAGGCGAAGATTACGCTTGAAGTTGCAGGCGCTTCCAAGCCGGCGGTCGAAAAGATCGAAAAGGCTGGCGGCTCCATCAAGCTGCTCGCTTCTGCCGCAGAATAATATTATCAATAATCGCCCGGGGTGCTTCACTTCGGGCGATTTTGCTCCCATATGTGAGCCTCACGAACCTGAACGATGCGCCAGTATCTTTCCGGGGAATAACGGGAACCAAGGGTGAGGCGCCCGATTGCAATGCAATCCGTCCGAAGCCCGGCTTTTGAACAATTTACATACTGATTCCGGGCCCGGCCGATTATGCCGGAATTGGTAGTGCGGAGATTTGCATGGCTTCTGCAGCGGAACAATTGGCGTCCAATCTCAATTTTTCGACCTTCGCCAAAGCCGAGGATCTCAAGAAACGCTTGTGGTTCACGCTTGGCGCTCTTCTCGTCTACCGTCTCGGCACCCACATTCCGCTTCCCGGCCTCAATCCTGCCGCTTACGCCCAGGCTTTCCAGAATCAGTCGGGCGGTATCCTTGGCCTGTTCAACATGTTCTCGGGCGGTGCCGTGCAGCGCATGGCGATCTTTGCGCTCGGCATCATGCCTTATATTTCGGCCTCGATCATCGTTCAGCTGATGACGTCGGTCGTGCCTTCGCTTGAGAACCTCAAGAAGGAAGGCGAGCAGGGCCGTAAGATCATCAACCAGTACACCCGCTACGGTACGGTGCTGCTCGGCGCGTTGCAGGCTTATGGTATTGCGATCGGCCTTGAGCATGGCAACGGCGTCGTCATAGATCCAGGCTGGTTCTTCCGTCTTTCGACCGTCGTCACGCTGCTCGGCGGCACGATGTTCCTGATGTGGCTCGGCGAGCAGGTTACCTCGCGCGGCATCGGCAACGGTATTTCGCTGATCATCTTCGCGGGCATCGCAGCCGGTCTGCCGACGGCACTTGCCGGTACGCTCGAACTCGGCCGAACCGGCGCTCTGTCGACCGGTCTCATTCTCGCCGTGCTCGTCGTCGCCGTTCTGGTCATTGCGCTCATCGTTTTCGTCGAGCGTGCGCAGCGTCGTCTGCTGATCCAGTATCCGAAGCGACAGGTCGGCACGCGCATGTTCCAGGGCGATACGTCGCACCTGCCGCTGAAGCTGAACACGTCTGGTGTTATCCCGGCGATCTTTGCCTCGTCGCTGCTGCTTCTTCCGGCAACCATCGCCGGTCTCGGCAACAACACGGCGCTGCCGACCTGGGTCACCTCGATCGTCGCGGCCCTCGGTCACGGCCAGCCGCTCTACATGGTGCTCTATGCCGGCCTGATCGCCTTCTTCGCCTTCTTCTATACCGCACTGGTCTTCAACCCGAAGGACACGGCGGACAACTTGAAGAAGCACGGCGGCTTCATTCCCGGAATTCGTCCGGGGGAGCGCACCGCCGAATATATCGATTACGTGCTGACCCGTATCACGGTCATCGGCGCGATCTACCTCGTCTTCGTCTGCATTCTGCCCGAAATTCTCGTGTCCCAGACCGGTATTCCCTTGTCTCTGGGTGGCACTTCGCTTCTGATCGTGGTTAGCGTAACGCTGGATACGGTGGCGCAGATTCAGGGTCACCTGATTGCACAGCAATATGAAGGCCTGATCAAGAAATCGAAGTTGCGTGGAGGAAAGAGGGGGCGATGAGACTCATACTTTTAGGGCCGCCGGGAGCAGGTAAGGGGACCCAGGCCCAGCGTATCGTGGAAAAGCACGGTATTCCGCAGCTTTCCACAGGCGATATGCTGCGGGCTGCGGTGGCGGCTGAGACTGAAGTTGGCAAGCGCGCCAAGGCCGTCATGGACGCAGGCAAGCTTGTTTCCGACGAGATTGTCAATGCCATCGTTTCCGAGCGCATCGATCAGCCGGATTGCGCCAGGGGTTTCATTCTGGACGGTTTCCCGCGCACTCTGGTGCAAGCGGATGCCACCGAGCGGATGCTGCAGGCCAAGGGTCTGGAACTTTCCGTTGTCATCGAGCTCAAGGTTGATGATGCCGAACTGATTCGCCGCGTCTCCGGCCGTTATTCTTGCTCGAACTGCGGCAGTGTCTATCATGACACTGACAAGGTTCCGGCGACGGCTGGTGTCTGCGACAAATGCGGCTCGACGCATTTCAAGCGCCGGCCGGATGACAATGCCGAGACCATGGCAACCCGTCTCCAAGTCTACTACAAGGAGACCTCGCCGCTGATCGGCTACTACTACGCCAAGGGCAAGCTGCAGAGCATCGACGGCATGGCCGATATCGAGCATGTGACTGACAGCATCGAAGGTATCCTGGCTAAGCTTTAGATAGCTTAAAATAAACTTGCCGGAGCGGTTGCTTTTTTGCGCTGATTCCGCTAAACACCGCGCCAACTCGCGACATGCTATGCGATCGGCGCGGATTTCCATCGGGAAGTCCGGGTACGGTCGTTTTGACATGTTGCGGACTCAATCGAACAAGCAGCTCCCGGGCTGCATAACAAGACCCTTTGCCCTAAGGCAAAAGGAATGCAAGGAGAACAGGCGTGGCTCGTATCGCTGGCGTCAACATCCCGACTGCAAAGCGCGTAGTTATTGCGCTTCGCTACATTCACGGGATCGGACCGAAGTTTGCACAGGAAATCTGCGAGAAGGTCGGTATTCCGGCCGAGCGTCGCGTCAATCAGTTGACGGATGCTGAAGTTCTGCAGATCCGCGAAACCATCGACCGTGACTATCAGGTCGAAGGTGACCTGCGTCGCGACACCGCGATGAACATCAAGCGTCTGATGGACCTGGGCAGCTACCGCGGCCTGCGTCATCGTCGCGGCCTGCCGGTTCGCGGCCAGCGCACGCACACCAATGCTCGTACCCGCAAGGGTCCGGCAAAGGCGATTGCTGGTAAGAAGAAGTAATTTCCGGGCAACCGGATGTGGGAGGCTGGCGGTCCGCCGGCCTCTTTTGAGTTTGGAGCGGCGCCCCACGGGTGTCGCTTCGGTGTAGCCGCTGGGATTACGGCGGTGCAGAGATCCAAGAAAGGACTAACATGGCCAAGGAAGCCGTCCGCGTTCGCCGTCGCGAGCGCAAGAATATTTCGTCGGGCGTCGCACACGTCAACTCGACCTTCAACAACACGATGATCACCATCACCGACGCACAGGGCAACGCGATTGCCTGGTCGTCTGCTGGTGCCAAGGGCTTCAAGGGTTCGCGCAAGTCGACCCCGTTCGCTGCCCAGATCGCTGCTGAAGACTGCGCCAAGAAGGCTCAGGAACATGGCATGAAGTCGCTGGAAGTTGAAGTTTGCGGCCCGGGCTCCGGTCGTGAATCCGCTCTGCGCGCGCTCCAGGCTGCCGGTTTCATGATCACGTCCATCCGCGACGTGACCCCGATCCCGCACAATGGTTGCCGCCCGCGCAAGAAGCGTCGCGTCTGATCATCGCCACTCTCGACACCGGCCGGGGCAGATGCGCCCGGCCTGGTGTTTCTCAAGCTCGGTTGCCACGATTGGATGGTGGCAACGAACGGAAGGCAAAAACATGATTCAGAAAAACTGGCAGGAACTGATCAAGCCGAACAAGGTCGAGTTCACCTCGAGCGGCCGCACCAAGGCAACGCTCGTGGCCGAACCGCTGGAGCGTGGCTTCGGTCTCACCCTCGGCAACGCGCTTCGTCGCGTTCTGCTGTCCTCTCTGCGTGGCGCCGCTGTGACGGCCGTGCAGATCGACGGCGTGCTGCATGAGTTCTCCTCTATCCCGGGTGTCCGGGAAGACGTGACGGACATCGTGCTGAACATCAAGGAAATCGCCATCAAGATGGATGGCGATGATGCCAAGCGCATGGTCGTCCGCAAGCAGGGCCCAGGCGTAGTAACGGCTGGCGACATCCAGACGGTCGGCGATATCGAAATCCTCAACCCCGAGCATGTCATCTGCACGCTCGACGAGGGCGCCGAAATTCGCATGGAATTCACCGTCAACAACGGCAAGGGCTATGTCCCGGCCGAGCGCAATCGTGCGGAAGATGCTCCGATTGGTCTCATCCCGGTCGACAGCCTCTATTCGCCGGTCAAGAAGGTGTCCTACAAGGTTGAAAACACCCGTGAAGGACAGGTTCTCGACTACGACAAGCTGAGCATGTCGCTCGAAACCGATGGTTCGATCAGCGGTGAAGATGCTGTCGCTTTCGCGGCTCGCATCCTGCAGGATCAGCTTGGCGTGTTCGTCAACTTCGACGAGCCGCAGAAGGAAACCGAAGAGGAAGCAGTTACCGAACTCGCTTTCAACCCGGCTCTCCTCAAGAAGGTGGACGAACTGGAACTGTCCGTTCGCTCGGCAAATTGCCTGAAGAACGACAACATCGTCTATATCGGCGACCTCATTCAGAAGACCGAAGCAGAAATGCTCCGCACGCCGAATTTTGGTCGCAAGTCGCTGAACGAAATCAAGGAAGTTCTCGCTTCCATGGGTCTGCACCTCGGCATGGAAGTGCCGGCATGGCCGCCTGAGAACATCGAAGATCTCGCCAAGCGATACGAAGACCAATACTAAGGCCGCAAGCGCTCCTTGGAGCGCTTTAAGCTGGCCTTGGCATCTTTAAACAGCGCATGCACCTTTCGCTCCGCCGGGAATTGGAGCGGGGCATGCGCCCAACAAACTGCAGGTGAACGATGCCTGCAAGTGAAGGAGAATAGCAATGCGCCACGGTAAAGCCGGCCGCAAGCTGAACAGAACCGCTAGCCACCGTAAGGCGATGTTCGCCAACATGGCAGCTTCGCTCATCACCCATGAGCAGATTGTCACCACGCTTCCGAAGGCGAAGGAAATTCGTCCGATCGTTGAGAAGCTGGTTACCCTCGGCAAGCGCGGCGACCTGCACGCTCGTCGTCAGGCCATCTCGCAGATCCGCGACGCCGTTGTCGTCGCCAAGCTGTTCGATGCGATCGCAACGCGCTACGCCACCCGCAACGGCGGCTACCTGCGTATCATGAAGGCCGGCTTCCGCCAGGGCGACAATGCCGCTCTCGCAGTCGTCGAATTCGTCGATCGTGACACCTCTGCCAAGGGCGCAGCCGACAAGGCTCGCGTTGCAGCCGAGGAAGAAGCTGCAGCCGCTTAAGGCAAGCTTCGAATAAAAGATCGAGGGCCGGATGAGCGATCATCCGGCCTTTTGGCGTTTGGAGTTTTGCCGGAAGCTGCGTCGCCCGACGGCTCATGCTCTTCAGCTGCAGGGATGACAATTGGACATGCGGCGGCAATTCATGCGCAGAAGGATTTCGCTGGTTCTGGCCCTGTTGCTGACAATCGCCGGCGGCCTTGCGCTCCGGCGATTTGGGTATGCGGCCAATCTTCCCTTTGCCGTCGTCAAATATGGCGGTTCGATATTGTGGGGAGCGATGGTCTACTGGCTGCTGGCCACGATATTCGTCTCCAGCAGGCCATTCAGGATTGCCGCGGTGGCATTGATCCTGGCGGTGGCAGTCGAACTCTTCAGGCTCTGGCATACGCCCACACTTGACGCGTTTCGATTGACCACTGCGGGAGCCCTGTTGCTGGGAAGGGTGTTCTCGCTTTGGAATATTGCGGCCTATGCCACTGGGATAGCAGCGGCCCTGGCGCTTGATCGCATCCTGTCGGCGTCGAAACGCACGATCTGATATTTTTGGCAAAACCTGACAACAGCGCGCGGCATCGCTGAGGCTGGATGAGCGATCATCCGGCGATTTGCCGTTTGCCGCATGCGCGGAAGTTCAGGAGCGCAGCAGCTTCCGCTATTCCGCGGCCACGGCTTGTCGCCGCGAGGGTTCGCTGCGGTGAAGATAGACGGCGAATGTGTCCCAAGGTGGCGAGATGGAGAGCTGCGTCAGCAGCCGGCCAATCTCGCCCCTGTGATACCCTCCGTGAATGACGACCTGGGTGAGCATTTCCTGACGCGACATGCAGCCCCTATCTCCGTCGGTGAATACGAACGGCAGAGATTCTGCCAGCAGGTCGGAACTGACCGTTTCGAGATATCGCAGATACCATTGATCCGATGCAACGACTGCGGCGCGAAGTTCCGCCAGGGACGGCGTGTCGGGCGTATTATCAGCCGTGAAGCCATGCTCTTGTCCGGTGAGATGCGCCGCGAATATCCGGCCGACGACATGGGAATGGTTCATCAACCGTATCGCCATGTGGCGCTCCTTGCCATGCTGTGCGGGATCGAGATGACCGATACTGTCGAGCAGTTCCTCATTCGCCCAGGCCTGATAGCTGAAAAGAGTGCTTAGCAACGACAGTTCGCTCATGATGAATCTACCCTTTGGTTGTCCCGGAAAATGCGAGTAATGTGTGCATATTTTCCGAGAGCAGGGCGTACATGTCTACTCGCATTAAAAAGCCGGGATCGCCGATGCGAAAAGAGCCGAGCCAGGCGCGTTCCCGGGCGACGGTCGAAGCAATCATCGAAGCAGGTGCTCGCGTTTTGGGCGACCGCGGATGGGCGGGGTTCACGACCAATGCCGTCGCAGTGGTCGCCGGGATAAGCATTGGCTCGCTCTACCAGTATTTTCCCGACAAGCTTTCTTTGGTCGAGGCCATTCGTCGTCACCACTTCGATGAGGTTCTGGCTGTCATGCGGAGGGCGACGGCCGGTGAACTGCCGTTGGCAGAGAGTGCCGAAGGACTCGTTCAAGGCATGATCGATGCTCATAACGTCAATCCCGAGCTTCACAGGGTGCTCCTGGATGAAGCGCCGGGGCATGATGGTTCGAGGTTGGCCCATGACGCTTTCCTGGCGGAGTATCACAGTCATTACAGGAGTTTTGTCGCCGTGCATCGTAACGGCCACGGCGGTCCAGCCAACGATGTTCTTGCGCAGCTGCTGTCCGGTGCGGTCGAGGGTGTGATCCATAGTGCGGCCCGAAAGCGTGCGCTCGGGTCGCCGGAGCTGAAGCAGGAGTTGATCAGGATGATCTGTTCCTATCTGCGCAGCGCCGACTAGCCCCGGTATGATCCGCCCGTCGCTGCGCGCATAGCTGCGTTTCGCATTTTAGATGGCAATATGCGCCCATATGCTTTGAATCCTAATTAGTTTAGTGCTAATAGATTGCTATGAAATCGTTTAACGCCCTGCAACGCATCTTCACCGCAAACCTGCTGTCAACCGGCCGCCAATGGCGTCGGGTCGTCGACCTCGCGCTGAGTTCCTACGGCTTGTCGGAGGCCGCGGCGGCACCACTGCTGTGGATCGGCCGTCTGGGAGGAGGTATCCGGCAGGTGGTTCTCGCCACCTATGTCGGCATCGAGGGTCCGTCCCTGGTTCGGCTGCTTGATCAGCTCGAAAGCATGGGCCTCGTCATCCGCAAGGATGATCCGACGGATCGCCGCGCGAAAGGTCTGTGGCTGACAGCGGAAGGCGAGGCGCTTGCCTCCCGCATGGAGGACGCGCTCGACGAACTGCGTGGCAGGATCCTCGCCAATGTCGACCGGGCCGATATCGAAGCTGCCATCCGCGTCCTGAAGGCCTTCGAGGAGTTCGAGGCGCCGCGGACTGTCGATGCCGAGCAGGAGCGGGAGAAGGTCTTATGAGCATTCCATCCTGGCGGGACTGGCTATTTTCGGTCAAGGCGTTCATCGCGGCCATCATGGCGCTATTCATTGCGTTGTCGCTGGACCTTCCACGCCCTTACTGGGCCATGGCTGCCGTCTACGTCGTTGCCAATCCTCTTGCGGGAGCAACGAGCTCGAAGGCGCTCTATCGCGCTCTGGGCACGCTTATCGGCGCCTGTGCCTCGGTGATCTTCGTTCCGCTCCTGGTCAATGCGCCGGAATTGCTCTCCGTCGTCGTGGCGCTCTGGACTGGGACCCTGCTGTTCATCGCGATGCTCGACCGTACGTCGCGCAGTTATGTCTTCATGCTCGCCGCCTATTCGCTGCCGCTGATCGCGCTGCCGACCGTCGGTTCGCCCGAAACCGTATTTGATGTAGCGCTTGCCCGCTCCGAGGAGATCATCATCGGCATCGTTTGCGCAAGCGTCGTCAGTTCCATCATCTTCCCGAGCAGTGTGGGAACCGTGCTGGGGCGGCGCATCAGCTCCTGGCTCGACGATGCCGGCACCTGGGCCGATGAAATCCTGCGCGGCGAGGGCGCTGCACCCGCGACCCCGCTGAAGCGGCAGAAACTTGCCGCCGACGTCTCCGGCCTCGACCTCGTCATCAGCCAGCTCAAATATGATGCGGGCAGCCGCGATATCGTCAGGCATTCCCGTGAGCTGCGCGGTCGTCTGTTGATGTTGCTGCCGCTCTTCTCGTCACTCGCCGATCGCCTGCATGCGCTGAAGGCGGGCGAAAAGCCGCTGCCTCAAGAGCTTGTCACGGTCCTGAACGAAGTCGCCGATTGGCTGGGGCAGGGCGGCCGCGGCAAGGCCGACGATACCGCGGATGCCTTGTCCAAAAAGATCGAGGAGTTGCAGCAGAACGACCTTGATCTCGGCTGGGACGATCTCGTCCGGTCGAGCGCTCTGGCTCGGCTGAAGGAAATCGTCGATCTCTGGCAGGATTGCCTGACGTTGCGCGACCAGATCGTTTCAGGGCAGCAGGTTGGCGCCTGGCGGCCCGCCTTCCGGCACCGCAACGTCGTCGGGCACAGCAGGCACTATGACTATGCCATGCTTGCCTTCTCGGCCGGTGCGGTCGTGGTCGGTATCGCCGTCGCCTGCTTCTTCTGGATCTATTCCGGATGGGAGGATGGCGCCGGTTTCGTCACCATGGCGGCCGTCGCCTGTTCGTTTTTTGCCTCGCTCGATCGTCCCGCGCCCTTCATTACCTCCATGTTCATCTGGAGCGCGATGAGCCTGGTGATCGCCTGCCTCTATATCTTCGCCATATTGCCCTCCATCTCCGGCTTCGAGATGCTGGTGCTGGTCTTCGCGCCGCCCTTCCTGGTGATGGGTCTTTTGATCCCACGGCCGCAGACGAACCTGCTTGCCATGCTGCTGGCGGTGAACGGCGCGACCTTCATAGCCCTACAGGATCGCTACACCGCCGATTTCGCCAGTTTCACCAACAGCGCCATCGCCGCATTGGCAGGCATCGGCTTCGCGCTCGTCTGGACTCTGGTCACCCGTCCGTTCGGCTCCGAACTCACCGCATGGCGACTGGTGCGGGCCGGCTGGACCGACCTTGCCGAAACGGCGGCCGGCATTCGCCGCGCCGACCATGAGCGCCTGTCCGGCCGCATTCTCGATCGGCTCGGCCAGCTCGTGCCGCGCCTTGCCGGCATTGAGGACCGCGAGCTGAAGAAGGTCGACGGCTACGCCGATGTCCGGCTCGGCTTCAATGTGCTGATGCTGCAGAAGGAGCGTGTGCAACTGAATTCCGCCGCTGCCGCGTCCGTCAGCGAAGTCCTGATCGGCGTATCCGATTTCTATCGGTCGCGGCTGAAGGCCAAGCGTGCCATCGATCCGTCCGACGAGTTGCGCGTATCGATCGATCGCGGTCTCGAAGCGGTTGCGCAGAACAAGCGCGAGCTTGGCCGGGCCAGCCTCGATGCCCTCGTGGGACTTCGCCGCGCGCTCTTCCCGCATGCCGAGCCGCCGGCGAGCTGGCAACTGCCAATATCGGACACGTCTCAACCTCTTCCCATTGCCGCCGAGTAATATCATGCCCGCAGAATTCGATCTCTATGGCGTCTACATTCCACGCCTTCTCGTGCTCATGCTCGTGACGCTGTTTGTCGTCATCGTTCTTCGACGCCTGCTTGCATGGGCTGGAGCCTACACTCTGGTCTGGCATCGCGGCCTCTTCGATCTCGCACTTTACGTCCTGCTGCTCGGCGCCGTCTCCTCTGTCTCCCGTTGGTACTTCACATGAACACGCTAAAACTCATCGGCCGTGTGGCCGTCACTCTCATCTTCGTCGTCGCTGCCGTCTATGTCGGCCGCCAGCTCTGGGGCCATTACATGGACGAGCCCTGGACGCGCGACGCGCGTCTGCGCGCCGATGTCGTCGGCATTGCGCCTGACGTTTCCGGTCTTGTCAGCGAGGTCATCGTCAAGGACAACCAGACCGTCAAGAAGGGCGATCTCCTCTTTCGCGTCGATCGTGATCGCTTCGCCATCGCGCTCGAACAAGCGGACGCGGCTCTGGCAAGCAGCAAGGCCGCTCTCGATCAGGCCAGCCGCGAAAGCCAGCGGCAGGCGCGTCTCGGCGATGCGGCCTCGCTCCAGCAGAAGGAGCAGGCGCAGACGACCGAACAGCAGGACGAAGCCTCTCTCCGTCAGGCAACGGCCAATCGCGAGCTCGCCCAGCTCAACCTCGACCGCTCCGAAGTCCGCGCCACAGTCAACGGCACGATCTCGAACCTGAGCCTGCGTCCAGGTGACTATGTCTCGGCAGGGACCGCCAAAGTGGCGCTGATCGATACCGATTCTCTGCGGGTCGAAGGCTATTTCGAGGAAACCAAGCTGCCGCGCATCCATGTCGGCGATGAAGTCTCCATCCACCTGATGGGCCAGGCCGAGAAGCTGACCGGTCATGTCGAAAGCATCGCCTACGGCATCGAGGACCGCGAGCGCACCTCCGGCAGCCTGCTTGCCAATATCACCCCGACTTTCAGCTGGGTGCGCCTGGCGCAGCGCGTGCCGGTGCGCATCGCGCTCGACAAGGTGCCCGATGGCACGAAGCTGATTGCCGGCCTGACGGCAACCGTCGAGGTGCAGGAACAGGGCAAGGCCAAGATCGCCAGCGCTGCGGAATGAACATCGCGTGAAAGGGCAGGGCGGCCGAGTTCAGGCCGCTCTGGAGTTGGAAGCCGCAACCGGCCTGCGCGCGGCCCGGCGTTTTTCCATCATGATCGGCCTGTAGGATCTGTAGAGGATCATGGCGATCAGCAGGCCGATATAGATATATTGCTCCAGCGACAGGATCTTCGTCGACAGCGCGAAGTGCAGCGCACCGCAGGCGGCGACGATATAGACCAGACGGTGAAGCCAGATCCATTTTTTGCCGAGACGTTTGATCGAGAAATTGTTTGACGTCACCGCCAGCGCCAGCAGCATGACGAGGCCTGCCATGCCGAACATGATGAAGGGTCGCTTCAGCACGTCGACGACGACAGCCTGCACGTCCAATGCCTGATCCAGCACCATATAGACGATCAGATGCATCAGCGCGTAGTAGAAGCAGAGCAGGCCGAGCGCTCGGCGATAGCGCAGATAATTCCAGCCGAAGAGATCTCTGAGCGGCGTGACCGCAAGCGTCAGCAGCAGGAAGCGGATCGCCCAGAGCCCCAGGAAAAGCTCGAAGGTCTTGACTGCATCGGCACCGAGCTGGTCCGTGGCGCCGAGATAGAATTCCCAGGCGGCCGGCAGCAGCCCGGCGACGTAAAGCGCCCAGACGGAGGCGGGTTGCCAGCGCTTGGGCAGGGTCAACGAAAGAGCCATCAGAAGTTCACCCGAAGGTCCATGCCGGTGTAGAGGCTCGCAACCTGATCGGCATAGCCGTTGAAGGGCAGGGTGGGATGACGGTTGGAGCTGAAGAAGCCGCCTTCGCCGATGCGACGCTCGGTTGCCTGGCTCCAGCGCGGATGGTCGACGGCCGGATTGACGTTGGCATAGAAGCCGTATTCCTGGCTATTGGTCACCTGCCATGTGTTCAGCGGCTGCTTGTCGGTGAGCGTGATGCGCACGATCGACTTGATGCCCTTAAAGCCGTATTTCCACGGTACGACGAGGCGGATCGGCGCGCCGTTCTGGTTCGGCAGGGTCTCGCCGTAGAGACCGACGGCAAGCAGCGTCAACGGATTGCGCGCCTCGTCCAGCCGCAGGCCTTCGACATAGGGCCAGTCCAAGGATTGGAGAAGGCCTGACTGCCCCGGCATTTCCTCCGGCCTGACGACCGTCTCGAAGGCGACGAACTTGGCGCTGCCGAGCGGCTCCACCTTATCGAGCAGGGCCGAGAGCGGAAAACCATCCCAAGGTATGACCATCGACCATGCCTCGACACAGCGCATCCGATAGACACGCTCTTCCGGCGGAAACTCCTTGATCAGCGCGTCGATGTCGAAGGTACCGGGTTTATTGACCATGCCGTCGACCTTGACAGTCCATGGCCGCGGCTTGAACTTGCCGGAAAGATTGGCCGGATCGGCCTTGTCGAGTCCGAATTCGTAGAAGTTGTTGTAGGTGGTGACATCCTTAATCGGCGTGAGCTTCTCGTCGACGGTGTAGTTGCTCTTCGTCGCGGTCAGCGCATCCGCCAGTGCGGCCTTGCCGCCGGCGGCAGCCATGCCGATGCCGGCGGCGGCAGCCGTCAGGAAGTCGCGGCGCTTTAGGTAGACTGAGCGCGGCGTGATCTCGGACGACGCAATTTTCGGCGGGCGGTAGGCAGCCATGACTATTCCTCTATGCAATCTCAGCTTCGATATGAGCTATACGCAGCAGGTGCGCGTTTTGTTACACTCTTAGGCCGGTATTTCTTTGCGAGGGAAACCAACTTTTTGTGTGCACTTGTGATCGGGCTGCTTCGTTCCCAATTCTGATCGTATCGTTTGATCGCGATGAAGCGGAACGGTCGTCCCAACTCGCGTTTGCCTTGCAGCGTACCGGATTCGCTTGAGTTGATAGTGACAGTACCGCACGATTGGATTAGGACAATTCCAAAAAGCAGGACTGTCGGCGCTCCCTTCGGCGCAAAGCCCAGGCCGGCCGACGCTGCATAAATTCCAGGATGACGAGGAAGACACCATGCCAGCTTATCGTTCCAGAACCACGACCCACGGCCGCAACATGGCCGGCGCGCGCGGCCTTTGGCGCGCCACGGGTATGAAGGACAGCGATTTCGGCAAGCCGATCATTGCGGTGGTCAACTCCTTTACCCAGTTCGTGCCCGGTCACGTTCACTTGAAGGATCTCGGCCAGCTCGTGGCGCGCGAGATCGAAGCGGCCGGCGGCGTCGCCAAGGAATTCAACACCATCGCCGTCGACGACGGCATCGCCATGGGCCATGACGGCATGCTCTATTCGCTGCCGTCGCGCGAGCTCATCGCCGACAGCGTCGAATACATGGTCAACGCCCATTGCGCCGACGCCATGGTCTGCATCTCCAACTGCGACAAGATCACACCCGGCATGCTGATGGCGTCGCTGCGCCTCAACATCCCCACGGTCTTCGTCTCGGGCGGCCCGATGGAAGCCGGCAAGGTCGTCCTGCACGGCAAGAAGGTCGCGCTCGATCTGGTCGACGCCATGGTTGCGGCAGCCGACGACAAGATCAGCGACGAGGATGTCGCCACCATCGAACGTTCGGCCTGTCCGACGTGTGGCTCATGCTCCGGCATGTTTACCGCCAATTCGATGAACTGCCTGACCGAAGCACTCGGCCTGTCGCTGCCCGGCAACGGCTCGACGCTGGCGACCCATGGTGACCGTAAGCGCCTCTTTGTCGAGGCCGGTCACCTGATCGTCGATCTCGCCCGTCGCTACTACGAACAGGACGACAACAACGCCCTGCCGCGCACCATCGCCTCGAAGCAGGCTTTCGAGAATGCCATGGCGCTCGATATCGCCATGGGCGGGTCGACCAACACGGTTCTGCACATCCTGGCGGCGGCGCATGAAGGCGAAATCGATTTCACCCTGGCCGACATCGATGCCCTGTCGCGCCGAGTGCCCTGCCTATCGAAGGTAGCGCCGGCCAAGAGCGACGTTCACATGGAAGACGTGCATCGCGCCGGCGGCATCATGTCGATCCTCGGCGAGCTCGACAAGGGCGGCCTGATCAATCGCGATTGCCCGACCGTTCACGCTGAAACGCTCGGCGATGCCATCGATCGCTGGGACATCACCCGCACCAACAGCGAGAGCGTGCGCGAATTCTTCCGCGCTGCACCGGGCGGCGTCCCGACCCAGGTTGCCTTCAGCCAGAGCTCCCGCTGGGACGAGCTCGACACCGACCGCGAAAAGGGCGTCATCCGCTCTGTAGAGCATCCGTTCTCCAAGGATGGTGGACTGGCCGTTCTCAAGGGCAATCTGGCGCTCGACGGCTGCATCGTGAAGACGGCCGGCGTCGATGAATCGATCCTGAAATTCTCCGGCCCGGCCAAGGTCTTCGAAAGCCAGGATTCGGCCGTTAAGGGCATCCTCAGCAACGAGGTCAAGGCCGGCGACGTTGTCGTCATCCGCTATGAAGGCCCGAAGGGCGGCCCGGGCATGCAGGAAATGCTCTATCCGACGAGCTATCTGAAGTCGAAGGGTCTCGGCAAGGCTTGCGCGCTGATCACCGACGGCCGCTTCTCCGGCGGCACTTCGGGTCTCTCCATCGGCCACGCCTCGCCGGAAGCGGCAAACGGCGGCACGATCGGTCTGGTGCGCGAAGGCGACATGATCGACATCGATATCCCGAACCGCACCATCAGCCTGCGCGTCGACGACGCTGAACTCGCCGCTCGCCGCGAAGCCCAGAACGCCAAGGGCTGGCATCCGGCTGAGTTCCGCAAGCGCAACGTCACCACGGCGCTGAAGGCCTATGCGGCTTTTGCGACCAGTGCTGACCGCGGCGCGGTCAGGGATCTCGGCGGGAAGTAATTAAGCCCCTTTGCCCCGCAAGGCGGGGAGAAGGTGGACTCTCTCGGTCGCGCGGAGCGAGACCGAGAGAGGATGGATGAGGGGCCTTCTGGATATTCACGGCGATGGCAAAGCCCACCGCTCGTGCGGTAGCCCTCTCCCCGCAGGCGGGGAGAGGGGACGACAGCGCAGGATCTTCTGGCTCGTCATAGCGGTCGATTGATCTGCTTATACGTTTCGTTCAGCTCCTTCAGGCGATCCTGATAGGACGATGTCAGGCAGGCGACATCCGCGGCGCAAGTCTGCCGCTTCTTCAGCCATTCTGTCTGCTGGTCCTGCATCGCGCCGCGCGCGCCCATGGCGAGGAGCCCCGAGAGCAGGTCGAAAGTCGTCACCATCTTCACGTCTGCGTCGTTGAGCGCCCTGACGTCGCATATCGTCTTCTCATCCGGCTTCAGGTTCTGCGCCTCGCAATCGAAGCTGGCGGCATGGGAGGCGCCGGCTGCACTGAAGGAGATAATGAGGACGGCGGCGGCAAGGCTGTTCAATCGCATGATTCTGCTCCCTTTGACGATTCACAACGCAAAATGCATGACAGCATGTTTTTGTTCATCGAACCTGTTTTTTATCGCCGCAAACTTCCATTTATGCTTCATGCTTCCGCCCTCTTTTCTTTCTAGCGTCGGGCGCTACAACGTTGTTTCAAGAGCATTAAAAAAGGAAGTTTCCATGCATGTCCTCCTGAGGCGCACCACCGTTTCGATGATTGCCCTCATCATGGCGATGCCGCTTTCCGCTGAGGCGCAGACGGCGAAGTCGGTGCCGCAAAACCAGATGCAGATGCAGCTTTCCTTCGCACCGCTGGTCAAGCAGACGGCTGGAGCGGTGGTGAACGTCTATGCCGAGCGTATGGTGCAGCGGCAGTCCCCCTTCGCCGGCGATCCCTTCTTCGAGCAGTTCTTTGGCCAGCGCATGCCGAATCGCACTGAGAAGCAGTCTTCACTGGGCTCAGGCGTCATCGTGGAGGCGAACGGCACTGTTATCACCAACAATCATGTCGTCGACGGTGCCGATGATATCAAGATTGCGCTGTCGGACGGCCGGGAGTTTCCCTGCAAGGTCGTGCTGAAGGACGACAGGGTCGATCTCGCGGTCCTGAAGATTCAGTCGAAGAACGAGAGCTTCCCGATCCTCCCCCTTGCCAATTCCGATGCGGTCGAGGTCGGTGATCTCGTGCTGGCGATCGGCAACCCCTTCGGCGTCGGGCAGACGGTGACGAGCGGCATCGTTTCGGCGCTCGCCCGCAACCAGGTGAAGAACGAAGTCGGCTTCTTCATCCAGACCGATGCCTCGATCAATCCCGGCAACTCCGGCGGCGCGCTGGTGAATATGAGCGGCGAGCTGATTGCGCTTAACACCGCCATCTTCTCGCAGGGCGGCGGCTCGAACGGCATCGGCTTCGCTATCCCCGCCAACCTGGTCAAGGTCTTCCTTGCGGCATCCGATCGCGGCGACAAGTCTTTCGAGCGCCCCTATATCGGCGCCTCCTTCGAGCCTGTGACCTCTGATGTCGCCGAAGCGCTTGGCCTGGACAAGGTGCGCGGCGCTCTGGTGACCAAGGTCCTCGATGGCGGCCCGGCAGCCAAGGCCGGCTTGAAGCCAGGGGAAGTGATCACCGCTCTCAATAATATCCCGGTCGAGCATCCGGATGCGCTCGGCTATCGCCTGACGACGGCGGGCCTCGGCGCCACCGTGTCGTTGACGGTGCTGGACAATGGCAAGGAGCATGAAGCCAGCATGACGCTTGCCGCTGCGCCTGAATCCACGCCGCGAGATGAAAGGCTTATCCAGGGCAATAATCCCTTCGCCGGCGCAACCGTTGCCAATCTTTCACCGCGCGTTGCCGACGAACTGCATCTGCCGCCCGATTCGACCGGTGTCGTCATTGAAAGTCTGAAGTCGGATTCGCCCGCCGAGCGCCTCGGCTTCGCGCCGCGAGATATCGTTGTTTCCATCAATGGCGTCGCCGTGAACTCTACTGAGATATTGCAGCGGACCGTCGGCTCCAATCCGAGTTTTTGGCGCGTGGAGATCGATCGTGACGGCCAGCGTATCAGGCAGTTCTTCCGATGAATGACGACCTGTTTGCACCGCAGATACCGGAGGAGGTCGCCAACAAGCGACCGCTTGCCGATCGTCTGCGGCCGCAAACGCTGGCCGAAGTCACAGGCCAGCCGCATCTGACGGGCGAAGACGGCGTTCTGCGTCGGATGATCGAGGCGGGGTCGCTCGGCTCCATGATCTTCTGGGGCCCTCCCGGCACTGGCAAGACGACGGTCGCAAGGCTGCTTTCAGGCGAGGCCGGTCTTGCCTTCGAGCAGATCTCGGCGATCTTCTCCGGCGTCGCCGATCTGAAGAAGGTGTTCGAGGCCGCGCGGCTGCGCCGCATGGCTGGCCGCCAGACCCTGCTTTTCGTCGA
Organism: Rhizobium sp. SG570; assembly: GCF_012275345.1. Classification (NCBI taxonomy): domain Bacteria; kingdom Pseudomonadati; phylum Pseudomonadota; class Alphaproteobacteria; order Hyphomicrobiales; family Rhizobiaceae; genus Rhizobium; species Rhizobium sp. SG570. Next base: position 439,458 of record NZ_JAAZQI010000002.1, read on the forward strand.
CGAGATCCATCGCTTCAATCGTGCGCAGCAGGATAGTTTCCTGCCCGTCATGGAAGACGGCACGGTCATTCTGGTCGGCGCCACGACGGAGAACCCATCCTTCGAGCTCAATGCCGCTCTTCTCTCCCGCGCCCGCGTCCTGACATTCCGCTCGCATGACGAGGAAAGCCTGGAAGAGTTATTGCGCCGGGCCGAGGCCGTGGAAGGCAAGCCGCTGCCGTTGACCGAAGATGCCCGCGCCAGCCTGATCGGCATGGCCGATGGCGACGGGCGCTCGGTACTCACGCTCGCGGAAGAGGTCTGGCGTGCCGCCCGCAAGGACGAGCTTTTCGATCCCGACATGCTGATCAAGATCGTTCAGCGCCGGGCTCCGGTCTACGACAAGGCGCAGGACGGGCACTACAATCTCATTTCGGCCCTGCATAAATCCGTGCGCGGCTCCGATCCCGATGCGGCTCTTTACTATCTCGCCCGCATGTTCGATGCCGGCGAAGACCCGCTCTATCTCGGCCGCCGGCTGGTGCGTATGGCGGTCGAGGATATCGGGCTTGCCGATCCCCAGGCATTGGTGATCTGCAACGCCGCCAAGGATGCCTATGACTATCTGGGGTCACCGGAGGGTGAGTTAGCGCTGGCGCAGGCCTGCGTCTATCTCGCCACCGCTCCGAAATCGAATGCGGTCTACACCGCCTTCAAGGCGGCCACGCAGGCAGCCAAGCAGAACGGCTCGCTGCTGCCCCCCAAGCATATTCTCAACGCGCCGACGAAACTGATGCGCACCGAGGGATATGGCGACGGCTATCACTATGATCACGACGAGCCGGATGCCTTTTCAGGCCAGAACTACTTTCCGGAGAAGATGGGCCGCCAGACCTTCTACGATCCGCCCGAACGCGGTTTCGAGCGCGAAATCCGCAAGCGGCTGGACTGGTGGGCGAAGCTTCGCAAAGAGCGCGGCGAGCGCTAGATTTCACCGGCCGGTGACGTCCTGCTGTGCCTTCTGGATACGCGGAGCAGCCGTTTTGTCGACCATCTTCACGCTCGATTCCGCCAGGCTTTTATGGCCCTCCATGTCGACGACGAGATGCCAGTGACCGGCTTCGGGAATGGTCAGCCGGATCGGCGATTTCTTGGCGACGCCGCCGATGAACTGATGCTTGAGGGTTTCCGTGAAGCGCTCGAAATTCGAGCTGTTCATCAGCCGCACGTTGGCGATGGCTGATAGTGTGATCTCGATCACCGTTCCGGTGCGTTGTTCCTTGAGATCGTAGTGGCTGTAGCGGAAGGCAGGCTTTGACATTTGCGTTTCTATTCTCTGGAACACCCGGCCAGAAATCCTACCCGAAGCCGGGTTAAGGAAACGTTGGGCCGGGTGTGCAGCTGTCGAAGCCTGCGCTCAAGGGCAGGGTCTAATGAAGATTGGAAGAGGCGGCCGGGAAGCCATCCAGGTCGAGTACAACGCCTTCGGGCGCGTGGCAGATGTCCGCCGGGTTATGGTTGCACTCTTCCGCTGCGAAATGCAGGGCGGCAGCCTCGTTGCGGAATAGGCCGCCGACGAGGCCCTGCCGGTCCTGAACAATCCAGCTGCCGCGACGGTCACGGCCGACGATGAAGCGGGCCGGAGCCGGCAAGAGGGAGCTGTGAGCCGAGCGGCGTTGGATATACTGTGCGTTTGCCATGTGATTTTCCTCGTGGATCTCTTCGATTACACTCAATGCCCGGCCCAGTGCAGCAGCATCTGGAGGACGCCGGCGATGAGAAGGACAAGTCCGAGGCGCGGAGCGACGGCGTGAAGGCCGTCCAGCAACGCTTGTGAAGAGATGCGCCACCCGCTGGCTGCGAGGGTCGCAGCACGAGGGCGTTGGAGGGGATCGGCGGGTACGCCGGCATGCATAAAGCGTGACATCATAGTTCCTTTCCAGTGTCACCGGCACCTCTGGTCCGCTAAGACCGCTTCAGGTGCCACGCTGTTGAATCTATGGGTGAGCCGCTAGGATTTCCATTTGTCTGAAATGGCAAAAATATAAAAATCTCATAGGGATGGAGCGGTTTTACAATCCCAGCCGGAGGGCATGGCGGGACGCAAGCCGGCCGCTGCCGTCGAGCTGAAGCGGCGCGACCGCGGCCTGGATCGCCGCCGCGGTTTGACTTTCAACGCAGACCAGCGGCAGGCGTACGTCCGGTTCAAAGTCTCTCATGAGTGACAAGGCGTGCTTGACCGTTGCGGGCTCGCTCTCCTGTCTCAGCGCGTTGAACAGCGGCCGCAAACGATCATCGATTGACCGGGCGGCGGCCAGGTGGCCGCCGGCGGCTGAATGCTGCATGGAACGGAAGAGCCGGGGTACGATATTGGCGGCGTTGGAAAAACAGCCATGACCGCCCGCAATCGTAAAGGCGAGCGCGCTTGTGTCGCTGGATGTGTAGAAACCGAACCATTCCGGCAGCAGAGGGCACCAAAGATCCAGGCGCGTGATATCGCCACTGCCATCAGCAATCCCTATGATGCCGGGAATTTCGGCCAACCGGGCGATCGTCGTCGGAGCGAGATCGATTGCGGTATGGGATGGCTGGTTATGGACGATAAGCGGCAGGTCGGTGCGCGCCACAACCTGCTCGAAGTGGTGAAGGACACCCTTCTGCGTCGGCTTCGAATAGTAGGGCACCGTCACGAGGGCGGCGCCGGCGCCGAGCCGCTGTGCCTGCAGCGTCTCTTCCACGGTCGTCGCCGTGTCATTCGTGCCCGTCGCAACGATGACGGGCGTCCTAGCCTCTGAAAGCTCGACGCAGGTTTCTATGATGCGCACCCGTTCGGCATCGGTCAGCGTCGGCCCTTCGCCCGTCAGCGAGCAGGCGAGCAGCCCATCGACGCCGCTCAGCAATTGCCATTCGACATGTGCCGTCAGATTGACGGTATCGAGCGTACCGTCGCGAAATGGTGTGACGAGAGCGGTGATCGCACCGCCGATGCGCCTCTGCAAGCTCGGCCTGCCCATGGTCGTGGCGCCTCAGAGATAGTGAAGCACGATGAAGAGCTCCAGGCCGCCGAGCAGCAGCCCGAAGGCGAACATCGCCTGAAAGGTGCGCTTCTCGCGAACCTGGCGATTGCGAAGCCGGCGTCCGGGCTGGGTCTTTGCTGTTGAAGCTGACGGAGCGACGCGATGGTGTCTCTCGTCGCTGTCGTGAACGAGAACGCGGATGGATTCCGTCAGGCTGGGTGCGTGTGTGTCGAGCATGGCATAGGCCTCCATATTTCGACGCAAGCATAGTGCCGGGCAGCATAGGAAATCCATTCGCAGCGGGAGGCGAAGAAGTAAGGGAGATATAAAGAGCCGCGTTGCCGGGGCCTCAGCGGATATCGCGAAACTCTGTATCCGTTGAGGAATACGGCCGGCGAGACCCGCCGGCGAACCGCTATCCGGCCGCCTGCAGGTTCTTTCGGTCCAGCTGCGTCACCAATGCAAGGATCGTTGCTGAAGTCGGCGTCGGCACGCCCGTCAGCTTGCCGAGCGTGACGACGACGCCGACGAGGGGTGTGATTTCCAGTGCCTTGCCGGCAAGCAGATCCTGCAGCATCGAGGTGCGCACAGGCCCGATCTGGCGCGAGCGCTCGAGACGTTCTTCGACCGACATCGCTATGCGCGATCCCAAAGCACCGGCAACAGCCTTCACCTCGCTCATCACCTGGCCGACCATCGCGGAAAGAGCCGGATCGTCCATGATGTCGGACATCAACCCCCGCGTCAGCGCGCTGATCGGATTGAAGGCGGCGTTGCCCATCAGCTTGCTCCAGATGTCGTCGCGAATGTGCGCCGAAATGGAGATGTTGATGCCCGCCTTCTGCAGCAGCGCTGCGATGGCCTCTAGGTCCGCGGTCGTCTCGCCGGACGGTTCCCCGAGAATGAAGTGGCCGTTATTGCTGAGCTTGATCTCGCCGGGGCTGATGACCTCAGCGCCCTGATAGGCAACGCAGCCGATAATGCGCTCGGGGCCGATCAGCCGCCAGAGATCGCCGTTCGGATCCAGTTCCTCCATCTGGTGCTCGGCATGGCCGCTCTGCCGGTCCCGGTGAAAATACCACCACGGCACGCCGTTCAGGATCATCACGATGCGCGTGCCGGCATGCAGGAGCTTGGCGATGCCGGGAGCTGCCGCGCCGAGCTGGTGCCCCTTAAGCCCGGTGATGACGAGATCCTGCGGCGGCAGATCGCCCGCATCGTCGGTAGCCGTCATCCGGGCGACGAGGGGGCGATCCGCATCGGCCTCCCAAAGGCGTATGCCGCCAGCGCGAATGCCGTCCAGATGTGCTCCGCGCGCGATAACGGAGATGTGTACCTGCTCCTCTTGTGAGGAGGCCAGCTTTGCCGCAATAGCACCGCCAAGCGCGCCCGCGCCATAGATGCAGATGGTCTTGGGAGGGGAGGAAATCATGGCGTAGTGCTCCGAGTCGATCACGGTTGCTGCAAGGTAGGTCATATCAGCGATTTGGCGAATGGTTTATTAGTTCAGGCGCAATTGGAATTGAAATTCGTCGGGCCTTCATTCACATTACAGCCTTGTGGAAATTTCACCATTTCTTTGAACGGCTTGCTCGAGCTTGACTGAAACCAATCCGGCAAGGGACCACAGTTTCGGCTTGTCCCGCCAGTATTGGCTGATGCGGATTTCATGAACACAAATATGTTTTCGCTGCATACATTTGGTGGTTTGAAGCTTCTGGACAGTGATGGCCGCGAGATCGCGTTTCCTGAGAAGGGCCTGTTGATTCTGGCCTATCTGATGGTGGGGCCGGCGGAGCGCGCGCCGCGCAGCGCAATAGCCGAGCTTTTGTGGGGGCAGGACGATAACGGCAATGCCAAGGTCAATCTGCGCAAGCTGGTTTCGAGAATAAGAAGCCGCCAGGGCGAGCTGGGCAGGGCGTTTCTCCGGTTCAGCGAAACCGCCATCGAGCTTGAGCCGCCGCGACTGGCTTCCGATATTTCGCTTCTGGACGCTGATCGGGCCGATCCGGTTTTTACAAAGCTGAAACTGCTGTTGGAAACGCTCGAAGCGGAGTTCCTAGGCGGGATCAATTGCCAGAGCCCGATCTTCTTCCATTGGCGTGAGGCGCAGACGCATCGCCACGCGCAGGTGCTGAAGGAAACTTTGATGGTGGCCGCCGCACAGGCCAGCACGAAGGACGAGATCGCTCTGGTGAAAGAGGCCGCACTCCTGGTTTTTGGTGCCGATCCGGAGGATCCGGATATCCGGCGCATTCTGCTGCGGATATTCGACGCGGCCGGGGAGGTCGAGCACTTCAGGCGCATTTTCGAACGACGCGGCGCGCTGCTGGCGTCATTTTCGCGGTCGGAGGATAAGTCACCCACCCATGGTCAAAGTGCCGCCGGCTCGGCGGAAGGATCTGTGGATGCCGGGCAGAAGATAGGGATACCGCTGCGGATATTGCGTCCCTCCGACACACAAACCAGCGCTTATGACGCGTCGTCCCTCATGGACGACATCACCATAGGCTTCTGCGCGCTGAATAGCCTGGAGGCGAATGATCGCTGCACCGCTATCCGGATTGGCCGGCGAGACGAGGATGCGGCCTCCGGTCAGCAAGACCGGTCTTATGTTCTGCACATGCGTCTAAGCACGCAGAACCACAACACCCTGCTATTTTCACAGCTTGTCGAAACTGCCAGCAACGAGATCGTCTGGGCGGACCGCCTCAGCCTTGAGCAATCTCCCCACGAACAACAGAGGCAGAAGATCGCGCGTCATATCGTGTTGTCGCTGACGGGGCAGATCGAACGTCGGGAAATGATGCGGGCTCATTTCGACAGAAGTCCAGCGGCCTATCAACGCTATCTCTCCGGTCGACGCTACCTTGGTCGCTTGTCGCTGCCGAATCTGCAGAAGGCGCGAGCGGAGCTCGAGGCTGCATTGCGGAGTGGCGATCATTTCGCCCCTGCCTTGAGCTCCATCGCCCGCACCTATTCCAGGCAATGGTTGTTGACCTCGGGCGGGGATGCAGCCCTGCTGAAGGAGGCTGAAGGCTATGCCATGCGGGCGATTGCGGCGCGGCGCGACATCGCGGACGGCTATCGCGAGTTCGGCGTTGCGAAAACCTTCCAGGGCGCGAGTGACGAAAGCCTCGAAGCGCTGGAATTGGCCGAGGCCTTGAACCCGAACCATGCCGGCATCATTGCCGACCAGGCGGAGGCGCTGATCTATTCGTCACGGCCGGATCTGGCCCTGCAAAAGATCGAAACTGCCATTGCGCTTCATCCGCTGAGCCCCGATTCCTATTTCTGGATCGCCTCGGCGGCCAGCTATATGCTCGGCAGCTTCGAGGCCGCCCTGGGCTATATCGACCGGATGGCGGATGCCCGCCTGGCGGCCAGGATTTCGGCAGCGAGCTGGGCGATGCTCGGTGATAAGGAAAGGGCGGGTTTCTTCGTTCGGCGCGTTCATGACGCCAATCCCGGCTTCGATATCGACAAATGGCTTTCCGTGGTGCCGTTCAAGGAGCAATGGCAACACGACATCTATCGCGAGGGGCTGCGCAGAGCGGGCTTCTGGAAGAGCAGTTCAAATCCGGCCGGGGCGTAGTTCTTAAGGATATGCTGCCGTTCGAACCGCCAAGTCTGGTGCGGCCGGAACGGGCGTTTTCCGCTCACTGTTCCATCGGGCTAGTCTTTACCACAATCGCATCCTAACCTTGGCTAGATCGCTATGGACCGGGAACAACCGGTGCGGTATCGATCTATCGTTTGTCCTTTCTAAGTTGATGAATTCGCCGGGGAAGATCATTGCGTTTCGAAGCCTTAAACCGCCTTTGGGAAAGCGTTCGGGAGACCAGCCATGATTTCCGGGCCTCGACGGACGTCTTTCCCGTCGTCGATATCGACAAGCTCGGATCGACTCTCGACTTGAAAGAGAAAGGTGCCGCGGCGGGACGGTTGAACCGGCCAGGATCTGGCGCGCAATCATTCGACGAGACGGAGCAGCGGATCGTCACCTGGGTCGAAGCCGAGAAGAAGAGCTCCTATCAGGTCCTCGAGGATCAGCTCCAGACCTTCGACAGCCGCCTGCGAAATCTCGATTTCGAAGGACAGTTCGGGCTAATCCGCCAGGCGAACGCCTCGAGCCTATCGGATTTCAAGGCGGAGGTGGCAAGCGGCGTCGACGAGCTGCACGGCCTGCGCCGCAATCTGAAGACCGCCGAGGACGAAATGGTGGATTTCAAGGCCAGGCACAGGCTGCAGCGCGCGGCAAAGGTCTCCAGCAAGGCCGCCTGGGGCTTCAAGGTCGCGCTCATCATCTTTCTCGTTCTCATTGAAATGGTGATGAACGGCAGTTTCCTCGCCAAGGGGAGCGAGCAGGGCGTCGTCGGCGGCGTGACGGAAGCGGCTGCCTTCGCGTTTCTCAACATCGGCACGGCGCTGATGTTCTCTTTCTTCTGCGTCCGCTTCCTCCTGCATCGCTCCTATGCGCTGAAGCTGCTCGGCCTGCTCGGCCTCGTCGCCTATGTCGCCGTCGCCTTGGGGATCAACATCGCGCTGGCACATTACCGCGAGGTATCGGCCACCATTTTGAGCGGCGCCGGCGCCGAGGTGATACAGCGCTTGAAGAAGGCGCCGCTGGGGCTGCAGGAGCTGAACTCCTGGATGCTTTTCGCCGTCGGCCTGATGTTCTCGCTCGTGGCTTTTATCGACGGCTGCTATCTCACCGATCCCTATCCGGGTTTTGCCGGCGTGCAGAAACGCCTCGATGCGGCGAGAGACAATTATATCGACCGCAAGCTGGATCTGATCGACGACCTTCGCGAGATCCGCGACGAGCACAACAGCAAGATCGAGGAAATCATCCGCGACCTCTCGCTGCGCCGGCAGGAGACGGCTGCCATCATCGCCCATCGCGGCAGAACCGCCGGCCTTTTTGCCGAACACCAGAACCATCTCGAACGCGCCGCCAATGTGCTGCTCACCAGCTATCGCGATGCCAATAGGGCGGCACGCACCGAGCCGGAACCGCCCTATTTCGCATCCGCCTACAAAATGGAACGGTTGACGTCGGTGCTGCGCACAGAAGAAGAATGGGACGACAAGGTGCTTGGCGCGCGCATCCAGAGCGCACAGGCCGAGCTGTCGGAGCAGATCAAGCAGATTGGCGACGAATTCGAGAGCGCCATCGAGAAGTATCATAAGCTCGACAATCTTTTCCCGGAGAGCACCCTTGGCGCGACGCAAGCGGCGTAGTCGGCGCGGCGGCTCCGCCGGCCTCATCATCGCAACGGTTTGCCTTGCCGTCCTGTCTCTCGGGATCGTCGGCGCCTATGGCTGGCTGCGCTACAAGGCGAGCGGCAATGTCGCCGTCGACCAGGCGTCGCTCTGCCCGGTGGACGGACCGAAGGCCGAAACGGCGATCCTGCTCGATGTCACCGATCCGATCTCGGATACGACGGCGCTCGATCTGCGCAACCAGTTCCAGAAGATCGTCGCCGAAGTGCCGATCGGCGGCGCGGTCGATATCTACGCCCTGACGGAAAAGGAGGGCGAGCTCATCCAGACCTTCCACGGCTGCAATCCCGGAAGCGGGGCGAACGTCGACGAATGGACCAGCAATCCGCGCCTGGCGCAGGCGCGCTGGGAAAAGGGTTTCCAGAAGCCGCTTGCGGATATTGCCGGCAAGCTGAATGTTGGAGAATCCGGCATGCAATCGCCGATCATGGCGGCCATCCAGAAGATCAACCTGGAGGTCTTTGCCGGCGCGCCGGGCGGCATGCCGAAACGCCTGTTCGTCGCCTCCGATATGATCGAACACACGACAGCCTTCTCGAACTATCGTGATGGCGCTTCCTACCAAAAGTTCCTGCATAGCCCCGCCAACGATAGGTTCCGTACGTCACTGGACGGTGTCGCGGTCAAGATTCTTGCCTTTCAAAGGCCGAATATGAAGTTCAGCATGGAGGATCTCGCAAACTTCTGGGCGCAGTGGATCAAGGACAATAACGGCCATTTCGACGGGTTCGTGCGATTGGAGGGGATACGCTGATGGCCGGCACCGAGGCGAGATACGTCATTCGAGACTATGGACCGATGCTCCTCTTCGCATCGGTCACCATCGGCGGCATGATCTTCATCTGGTCGTCGAAGCTCATGGGCTGGTCGCTGCCGATCGTGACAGGCGTGCCGCTGCTGCTGATGGGCATCTACTTCGTGGTATCGCTGGCCTTCGCCGGATTTCGGCTGCACAACGAGCAGGCCGGCGACAATCTCTATTACATGGGTTTCCTCTTCACCCTGTCGAGCCTGGGCGTTTCGCTCTATCTCTTCGCCGGCGAAACATCGATCGAGACCATCGTCCGCAATTTCGGCATCGCCGTGACCTCGACGATCGCCGGTGTGACGCTGCGCATCCTCTTCAACCAGATGCGGCGCGACCCAATCGACATAGAGCGCAGCGTGCGCCACGAGCTTGCCGAGATGACCCGGCGGGTGCGCACCGAACTCGACTCCTCGTCGCGCGAGTTCTCCCACTATCGGCGGGTCAGCAATCAGATGCTCTCGGAAGGGTTCGAGGAGATCGCGCACCAGGCCGAGCGCAACGGCCAGGAGATCAGCAAGATCCTGGAGGTGCTGGCGAAGCAGGCGGTGACCCCGATCAACGATGCGGCGGCACAGCTGACGGCAACGACGTCGCAGCTCTCCGATATCATCGGCAAGTTCGGCACCACTGTCGAAAGCGTCGGCAAAAAGCTGGAGGAGATCCGGTCGCCTGAGGATGTTGTCCGCGCCGAGCTGGCGCCGGCGATTGTCGCCATCAAGGATATGTCCGAGGCGCAGCTGCAGCCGTTGCGCAATATCGAAGAAGCGCTCAATCGCATGGCGGAGGCGATGGGGCAAACGCCGTTGCCGAGGTTGAAAGCCGATGACGGCGGCACCGTATCGAAGGACGAAACCGTGCCACGAAAACGCTGGTGGCGCCTATGGTAACGGAAGCCTCGGACAGCAGGCCGAAACTGGAGCACAAGGGCTATAATCGTGGCCTCATCCTCGGTCTGACGATGGCCGAATCCATGCTGCTTCTGGTCTTCTGCCTGCTGCTCGTTGCCGCCGCCATGATCTCGGCGGAGAGAAACCGCCGCTACGAGGTCGAGCGCAAGCTGGGGAAAGCCGAGCAGCAGATCGTCTTGCTGGAGAAGAAGCGGGCCGAGCAGGCAGCGCAGATCGTGCAATTGCAATCGAAGCTCGTCTCCGGCGATCTCTCGGCAGCTGACAAGGCGGTCGTCGAGAAGCAATGGCGTGAGCTGGTGCTGGCGCGCGAGACGCTCGACAGCATAGCGAGCGAAGGTGCGACGTCAGCCGATCTGCAAGCGCTTTCCAAGGTTGCCGCTGTTTTGAAGGAACACGGCGTCTCGCTGACGGCCGCGCCCGATGAGGTCGACAAGCTGCTGGCCGGCAATGCAGGCGGGAAGGGTGCTCACGACTGGCCACCGATCATCAATCTCGACGATGCCAAGAAGAACTATTTCCAGTCCGGCAGCGCCGAGCTCACCAGCACTTTCGCGCGATTGCTGGACACGACGATCACCGACGAAATCGCCAGCAATCTGAGCCTCTATGGCGCCAATATCGTCGAAGTGATCGGCCACACGGACGAACAGCCGATAGCGCGCGAAAAATCCAATCTCGACGATACGCTGATCAGCGCGATGGACGGCAAGCTGCCGGTATCGGCTTTGCTGCCGGCCGATAATGCCGGGCTTGGGCTCGCCCGCGCCATCGCAGTCGCCAATGTTCTCAAGGCCAATCCCAAGCTGAAGGATGCCACCATCCTGCCGATGTCCGCAGCGCAATTGATCCTGCCCGGCGATACGATCACCTCAGGCCAGCGCGGCGCCGTGGAGTCGCGCCGCCGCATCGAGATCCGCGTGCGCGGCAGAACTGTGCCCGTTGCCGTCATCAATGCCGGAACCGCACTGCCTGCAGAGGTGCACTGACGCCGGCTTTGCAGGGGTGTCAGCTATGCAGGCCGGGCGCCTCATGGCCGGTGCGCGCCACATATTCCGTATAGCCGCCGCCATATTGGTGAACGCCCTCGGGCGTCAGTTCCAGCACGCGATTGGAGAGCGCTGCGAGGAAATGCCGGTCGTGCGAGACGAACAGCATGGTGCCTTCATATTGCGACAGTGCCTTGATGAGCATTTCCTTCGTGTCGAGATCCAGATGGTTCGTGGGCTCGTCCAGCACGAGGAGGTTCGGCGGGTTGAAGAGCATGATCGCCATGACGAGCCGCGCCTTCTCGCCACCCGACAGCACGCGGCATCTCTTCTCGACATCGTCGCCGGAGAAGCCGAAGCATCCGGCGAGTGCGCGTAGCGGCCCTTGGCCCGCCTGCGGGAAATCGTGTTCGAGCTGCTGAAACACTGTGCGCTCGCCATCGAGAAGATCCATGGCGTGCTGCGCGAAATAACCCATCTTGACGCTGGCGCCCAAGGCGACGCTGCCTTCGTCCGGCTGCGTCGAGCCTGCCACCAGCTTCAGCAGGGTGGACTTGCCGGCGCCGTTGATGCCCATGATGCACCAGCGCTCTTTACGCCGCACCATGAAATCAAGCCCTTCATAGATGATGCGGCTGCCGTATTTCTTATGGACGTTTTTCAGGTTGACCACGTCTTCGCCGGAGCGCGGCGCTGGCTGGAATTCGAAGGCGACCGTCTGTCGCCGTTTCGGCGGCTCGACGCGATCGATCTTCTCCAGCTTCTTCACGCGGCTCTGCACCTGCGACGCGTGCGAGGCGCGCGCCTTGAAGCGCTCGATGAACTTGATTTCCTTGGCAAGCATCGCCTGCTGGCGCTCGAACTGCGCCTGCTGCTGCTTCTCGTTCTGGGCGCGCTGCTGCTCATAGAACTCATAGTCGCCCGAATAGCTGGTGAGGTTGCCGCCATCGATTTCGATGATCTTGGTGACGATGCGGTTCATGAACTCGCGGTCGTGCGAGGTCATCAGCAATGCGCCCTCGTAGCCCTTCAGGAAGGACTCCAGCCAGATCAGGCTTTCGAGATCCAGATGGTTGCTCGGTTCGTCGAGCAACATGACGTCGGGGCGCATCAGGAGAATGCGGGCCAGCGCCACGCGCATCTTCCAGCCGCCCGAAAGCGCGCCGACATCGCCTTCCATCATTTCCTGGCTGAAGCTCAAGCCATCAAGCACTTCGCGGGCGCGGCCTTCCAGCGCATAGCCGTCAAGCTCCTCGTAGCGCGCCTGCACCTCGCCATAGCGTTCGATGATCCTGTCCATATCGTCGGCCTGATCGGGATCGACCATGGCTGCTTCGAGCTCGCGCAATTCTGCGGCGACAATGCTCACAGGCCCGGCTCCTTCCATTACTTCGGCGACGGCGCTGCGGCCTGCCATCTCGCCGACATCCTGGTTGAAGTAACCGATGGTCACGCCCTTATCGGCCGAGACTTGCCCCTCATCGGGCTGTTCCTGTCCGGTGATCATCCGAAAAAGCGTCGTCTTGCCGGCGCCATTGGGGCCGACGAGCCCGACACTCTCGCCGCGGTTGAGTGCTGCGGACGCCTCGATGAAGAGGATGCGATGGCTGTTCTGCTTGCTGATGTTTTCTATACGGATCATGTCTACGAGAGGCCCAAAGAATAAGTTTCGGGGCCTTATGCCACGGGTTGGCGGCTCTGTCGCAGGTTTTTAGCCATGTGATCGCAGGATGTGTGCCCGCGCAGCGGCTGCGTAATGAAATTCACGTCCGATCAACGATCCGCCAGCGACCTTCTCTACATCTCTGCGACGAATGGAGCTCCTGCGGGCGTACCATCTGCCGTAAACGGCGTGGTGCCCATGCAATACGACAGGACGAACCACAAGTTCTGGATATATGACGGCGGCTGAGGGTATCACCCTGAATTGACGTCATCCGGACGTGAAAGTGGCTGAGGGAAATATACAATAGGCCCCGCGACTTTCGTGCGGGGCCTATCAGACAACTAATTAAATCGAGGCGCTCAGCTGCAGCCGCTCGTCGCGCCACAAGTGTCGCACTTCTCGCAAGTCCCGTTCCGCACCATCGTGAAGTTCTGGCATTCCGTGCACATGTTGCCGGTGTAGCCCTGCATGATGGAGCGGGCGCGGCGTTCGGATTCGAGCTTCTTGGCTTCCGTCTTGGCTGCCGCTGCGTCGCTCGCAGCCTTGTCGGTGAAGAGGCCAGTGGATTCGGCGACTTCGCTGACAACTTCTTCCGCAATCTCTTCGGCCAGTTCCTTGGCGCGCTCCTCATAGTCGCGCTTGAAGGCGACGACTTCGGAGGTGGAGATGGCGGTCGCCGGTTCCAGCTTGCGCACCGTGTTGCCGGCAAAAGCCGTGACTGTCGCGAGCGAGGCGGCGCGTGCCGGGGCGGCTGTCGCCGCACCCTTCACCTCGGCTGCGGAGCGCTCGCCTGATGTTGGAACCAGCGTCGGCTTGTAGCCGCGAGTCAGGCCCTTGGAGAAGACATCGGCCTTGCCTTCCGATACGCCGCGGCCAAGTGCCGTGTTGTTGAAGTCGGACGTATCGACATGGGCGAGGTCGTGACGGCCGAGATAGGAGATGGCCAGTTCACGGAACACATAGTCGAGGATCGACGTGGCGTTCTTGATCGCGTCGTTGCCGGTGACGATGCCGGCCGGCTCGAACTTGGTGAAGGTGAAGGCGTCGACATATTCCTCGAGCGGCACGCCGTATTGCAGGCCGAGCGAGACCGAGATCGCGAAGTTGTTGATGAAGGCGCGCAGCGCCGAACCTTCCTTGTTCATGTCGAGGAAGATTTCGCCAAGGCGGCCGTCGTCATATTCGCCGGTGCGCAGGAAGATGGTATGTCCGCCGATCTTGGCCTTCTGGGTGTAGCCCTTGCGGCGACCCGGCAGCTTCTCCTGCGTGCGTATGACCTTTTCGATCACGCGCTCGACGATCTTCTCGGTGATGGTGACGGCCTGGGCGGCAGCCGGAGCCTGCAGGAATTCCTCCATCGCATCCTCGTCGCTGTCGTCCTCGATCAGCGAGGCGTTCAGCGGCTGGCTAAGCTTGGAGCCGTCGCGATAGAGCGCGTTCGCCTTGAGGCCGAGCTTCCAGGACAGCATGTATGCGTTCTTGCAATCCTCGACGGTTGCTTCGTTCGCCATGTTGATCGTCTTGGAGATGGCGCCGGAGATGAAGGGCTGGGCGGCCGCCATCATGCGGATATGGCTTTCGACCGAAAGGTAGCGCTTGCCGATCTTGCCGCAGGGATTGGCGCAATCGAAGACGGCGAGGTGCTCGTTCTTCAGGAACGGCGCGCCTTCGAGCGTCATCGCACCGCAGACATGGATGTTGGCGGCCTCGATGTCCTTCTTGGAGAAGCCGAGATGGTCAAGCAGGCTGAAGCTGATGTCGGCCATCTGCTCGTCGGAAACCTTCAGCGCGCCCTTCATGAAGTCGGCGCCGAGCGTCCACTGGTTGAAGACGAACTTGATGTCGAAGGCGCTCTTGAGGGCAGCGTTGACGGCGTCGATCTTCTCGTCTGTGAAGCCCTTGGCCTTCAGCGTCGAGGGGTTGACGGCCGGAGCCTGGTTCAGGTTGCCATGGCCGACGGCATAGGCCTCGATCTCGGCGAGCTGGCTTTCGGAATAGCCGAGTGCACGCAGCGCTTCCGGAACGGCACGGTTGATGATCTTGAAGTAGCCGCCGCCGGCGAGCTTCTTGAACTTCACCAGCGCGAAGTCGGGCTCGATGCCGGTCGTATCGCAATCCATGACGAGGCCGATCGTGCCGGTCGGCGCGATCACGGTTGCCTGGGCATTGCGGTAGCCATGCTTCTCGCCGAGTTCCAGCGCCTTGTCCCAGGCAGCCTTGGCATGGGCAACGAGATCCTTGTCCGGGTTCTCGGAGTGGATCAGCGCCACCGGATTGACCGACAGGCCCTCATAGCCTGAGGTCTCGCCGTAGGCGGCGCGACGGTGGTTGCGGATGACGCGCAGCATATTCTCGCGATTCGGCTTGAACATCGGGAATGTCCCGAGTTCGGAGGCCATTTCGGCCGAGGTCGCATAGGCGACGCCGGTCATGATCGCGGTCAGCGAGCCGGCGATGGCGCGGGCTTCGTCGCTATCATAGGGAATGCCCGACGACATCAGCAGTCCGCCGATGTTGGCGTAGCCGAGGCCGAGCGTGCGATATTCATAGGAAAGCTCGGCGATCCGGCGCGACGGGAACTGCGCCATCATCACGGAGACTTCGAGAACGACGGTCCAGAGGCGGACGGCATGTTCGTAATCGGCGATGTTGATGCGCTTCGTCGCCGCGTCCTTGAAGGTCATCAGGTTCAGCGAAGCAAGGTTGCAGGCGGTGTCGTCGAGGAACATGTATTCCGAGCACGGGTTGGATGCGCGGATCGGGCCGGCAGCCGGGCTGGTGTGCCAGTCGTTCATCGTCGTGTTGAAATGCAGGCCCGGGTCGGCCGATGCCCACGCGGCATAGGAGATCGATTCCCAGAGGTCGCGGGCCTTCAGCGTCTTGATGACCTTGCCGTCCTTGCGTGCCGTCAGGTTCCAGTCGCCATCGTTCTCGACGGCGCGCAGGAAGTCGTCCTTGATCGAGACCGAGTTGTTGGAGTTCTGGCCCGATACGGTGAGATAGGCTTCCGAATCCCAGTCGGTATCATAGGTCTTGAACTCGAGATCCTTGTAGCCCTGGCGAGCGAACTGGATGACGCGCTGGACGTAGTTTTCCGGAACCTGATCCTTCTTGGCGGCGCGGATTTCGCGCTTCAGGGCAGGGTTCTTGGCCGGATCGAAGCAATTGTCGTTGTCGCCTTCGCAATTGACCGTGGCCTTCATGATCGCCTTCAGGTGCTTGGCGACGATCTTCGAGCCGGTCACGAGAGCGGCAACCTTCTGCTCTTCCTTGACCTTCCAGTTGATGTATTCCTCGATATCCGGGTGGTCGATGTCGACGACGACCATCTTGGCGGCGCGGCGGGTCGTGCCGCCTGACTTGATGGCGCCTGCAGCGCGGTCGCCGATCTTCAAGAAGCTCATCAGGCCGGAGGAACGGCCGCCGCCGGACAGCTTTTCGCCTTCGCCGCGCAGCAGCGAGAAGTTCGAGCCGGTGCCGGAGCCGTATTTGAAGAGGCGGGCTTCGCGAACCCACAGGTCCATGATGCCGCCTTCGTTGACGAGGTCGTCCTCGACGGACTGGATGAAGCAGGCATGTGGCTGCGGATGCTCATAGGCCGACTTGGACTTGGTGATCTTGCCGGTAAAGGGGTCGACATAGAAGTGGCCCTGGCCGGGGCCGTCGATGCCGTAGGCCCAGTGCATGCCGGTGTTGAACCACTGCGGAGAGTTCGGCGCGACGCGCTGGGTGGCAAGCATATAAGCGAGCTCGTCCTGGAAAGCGGAGGCGTCTTCCTCGGACGAGAAATAGCCGCCCTTCCAGCCCCAGTAGGTCCAGGTGCCGGCCAGACGGTCGAAAACCTGGCGCGCGTCGGTTTCGGAGCCGGTCTGGCTCTCCTTTGGAAGGTCCTTCATGGCAGCTTCATCGGGCACGGAACGCCACAGGAATGAAGGAACGTCGTTTTCCTCGACTCGTTTCAGCTTGGCGGGCACGCCGGCCTTGCGGAAGTACTTCTGCGCCAGAATGTCGGCGGCAACCTGCGAGAACTGTGCGGGCACATCGATATTCTCGAGCCGGAACACGATCGAGCCGTCGGGGTTCTTGATCTCGCTGGTCGCTTTGCGGAATTCGATATCCGCGTAGGGTGACTGACCGGCCTTCGTAAAGCGACGTTCGATGCGCATGGTCCCAATCCTCGTTCGTTGGCGCGCCCATGAGAGAGCAGGGCGCAAAAATCCTAATCCGGCCTCGCGATTTCAACGCGCAGCCAGTCTTCAATCCGCTTTCTGACAGGAGGTGTCATCCGGAGATGCTCTCCTGTATCTTGTGGTGATGGTGGCTGTAAACACTAAATATAGTATTAACAGCTTATTGCCGCCAGTCCCCGCACACGTTTTTTGGCAGCATCGATATCGGCACAAAAACCCTCACGGCGGTCACCGATCATGGTGCATCGCCCTGAATCCAAATCCGATTTCGAGTTGAGGACCAGCCCTCGTAATTCCATCCGGTCCAGTCGCCGCCGCAACGTCGTCCATTAACTTTGAAAGACCCGTTTTCGTCAAGGGGTGGTTTGAAATGGATTGTTAACCACAATATCTTGTGGGCTTGGCTGTGGAAACTGGGGAAATGTCAGGAGATCAAAGGATTCAACAGCTTGGAGGCGGACGTTCGCCCATCGCTGGATCGGGGATGCGATGAAATCCATTGCTGCAGGGGTCAAACGCGACAATATTGTGACCGTGACCCTGAAACCATTGGCGACGAGGCAAAAGCATGCCGTGGTGTCTTATGATTCGCTGGGAAAGCCTTGAATCGCACATGTTCTCATCGTCTGGCCTCCACTAAATATAGTGGGCGCCGCAGCGCCCACCTCTATTACCACAGGTCGAGTCCCGCTTTTGTCCAGCGGACAGAATCATTGCTGATTCGCGCGGCTCGCGACGGAATTCAGCCGCGATGACCCTTGGCGATCGGCTCCTGATAGGTGAAGCCCATGTCCCAGGGGAAGTAGATCCAGGTGTCCTGACTTACCTCGGTGATGAAGGTGTCGATGGTCGGCACGCCCTTGGGCTTGGCGTAGACGCAGGCGAAATGCGCCTTCGGCAGCATGGCGCGGACTTCGACGGCCGTCTTGCCGGTATCGGTCAGATCGTCGATGACGAGGACTGCTTCGCCGCCGTCGACCGCCAGTTCCGGCGCAACGCCCTTGAGAAGGTTCATCTCCCCCTGGCTTGTGTAGTCGTGATAGGAGGCGACGCAGACGGTCTCTATCACGCGGATATTGAGTTCGCGCGAGATGATGGCGGCCGGTACGAGGCCGCCGCGGGTGATACAGACGATCGCCTTGAATTCGCGATTGAGGCCGGCAAGCCGCCAGGCAAGCGCGCGGGCATCGCGATGGAACTGATCCCAGGATACGGGAAAGGCTTTATCAGGAAGGGACATGGCAGCAGGCTCCGGGGCATGGAATAACGACGCGCCGGCGCTACCGGCGACCCTGAGCAGACCCCCGCGGCGGGCGCGGACCATGAACCAAATCCGGAACGCGATTCGCTTGATATCGACTTGAACAGGATTTCATCCAGAAAAGAGCGATATGCCTTTCGGGATCATGTTCCATGGACCGCGCGAACGGTTCCCTGACGGGAATTCTGTCATCGGTCGCTGCTTTCTGCTGGATTTGCGGTCAAAAGGCAATAGCCGCCATGCAGCGAAGCGGTGCAGTTTCCAGTGGAGAACCCTTCGGTTTAAGCTGCAAAGCCGATCAGCGGGCCAGAAGCGTCATCGCCGTCATGGATTGCAGCAATGTCCGCGTCGTGCCGCCGAAGATCATCTGCCAGAGCCAGGAATGCGTATAGGCGCCCATGACGAGCAGATCGATGCTGTTGTCGGCAAGGCGATTTTCGATGACTTGCGATGGCGTGGACTTGCCGGTGCAGGCCGCGGTTTCGAATTTGGCGCGAACGCCGTGACGCGTCAGCGCCGCCGCAATCTGAACGCCGCTTTCCTTCGAGGGGTGGGTCTCTCTCTCGGATGTGCTGACCGAAAGAATTTCCACGGAATCGGCCGCCTTCAGGAAAGGCAGGGCATCGAAGGTGGCGCGCGCCGCCTCCTTGGAGCCGTTCCAGGCGATCAGCACGCGACGCACGGGTTTCGGCGTGCGCAGGATATAGGGGATCAACAGTACCGGGCGGCCGCTATCGAACAGGAAGGTTTCGACATCGACCTGGTTGTCGGAATATTTCGCCGGGTCCGGTTGCACGGCAACCAGCAGGTCGGCGCTGCGGGCACTTTCGATCAAGGGCTCGGTGCCGTAGCCAACGGTGCTGGTAAAGCTGCGCCATTCATAGTCGAGGCCGGCCCCCTCCATTTTCGTGCGAAACAGCCGCTCGATTTCGACCGCCTGGCTATGGGCGACATCCTGAAGCGCCTGCACGGCGACGGGATCCGGGATTTCCATCGGCGCCACGAGCGGCACGGTCGAGATGATTTCCGCATGCAGGCCGACAATGTGGGCGCCATACTCCTTGGCGAACGCCGCCGCAAAATCGGCGGCGATGCGCGTGTTGTCGGGATTGTCGAGAACGGTCACCAGGGTTTTATAGGACATGACGTGATCTCCCATGCGGAGGGTTGGATCGCTTCATTATATCAGCATTCCGCATCGAAATAATGCGCTGAACCCGTTCCTGGTTCCCCGATAAAATGCACGCCATCGTTGAACGTCATGCCTGGGCGGACTGATTATCCTTGGCTTTCGACTGTCGGATAGCCTCGATCATCGCGCGCACTTCCCCCGCGACATTTTCAACCAGCTCGGCGGAGCGGGCTCTGACGACAATTTCGGTCGAGAAGGACTGGCCGACATAGCGCGGATAGGAGCCGATGCTGGTATCCGGATGGGCTTTCTGGATGATGCCGAGCGGCGTGCCGATCTCACCTTCGCCGTAAGGGCAGGCAATCGCCGTCGAAAGCATGCGCACGCCGGTCCGAAGCGTCGGTATGACATTGTCGAGCATCGCCTGGAAAACCTGCGGCACGCCGGCCATCACATAGACGTTCCCGATGTTGAAGCCCGGTGCTGTCGAGACCGGATTGGCGATGTGTTTCGATCCGACAGGCATGCGCGCCATGCGCTGGCGGGCCTCGGTGAATTCCATCTCGCGCTTGGCATACATCTCAGCCATCAGCCGCATGGCCTCGGCATCGTGCTCGCAGGGCACGCCGAACGCCTTGGCGATGGCGTCGGCGGTAATATCGTCATGGGTCGGGCCGATGCCGCCTGAGGTGAAGACATAATCATACGTGCCGCGCAAAGCATTCAGCGCCGATACGATGGCGTCTTCATCATCGGCGACGATACGAACCTCCTTCAGATCGATGCCGGCAAGCAGCAGGATATCGGCGAGATGGCCGATATTCCTGTCCTTCGTCCGGCCGGAGAGCAGCTCGTCGCCGATGGCCAGCATGGCGGCGGTGACAATGGTTTCGTTTGTCATGAAAACATCCGTGAAATTGCGCAGCGGCGCGTTCGCAAAAGGTTCGAAATAGGTAGCGCCGTTTTTCGCGAATGCAAACGGTCGTTTTCACGGTCCCGGGTAGTCGCCTTGAGGCCGCGCAAGTGAATTTTCGTCTATAGGGGATGAACAGTGCGTTCCGGGCATGGGGGCTGCGCGCCCGTCTCATCGCTGATAAAACTTGCTCCGATACTTAACGCGTCCAACAGACAGGAGACGTTCATGGCTAAGGTTCTGGTTCTTTATTATTCCGCTTACGGTCATATCGAGACGATGGCCTATGCCGTCGCGGAGGGCGCAAAGTCCGCCGGTGCCGAAGTCACCGTCAAGCGCGTGCCCGAACTGGTGCCGGAAGAGGTTGCAAAGGCCTCCTACTTCAAGGTCGACCAGGAAGCGCCGATCGCAACGCCGGACGAACTGGCCGAATATGATGCGATCATCGTCGGCGCCGGCACGCGTTTCGGCACGGTTGCCTCGCAGATGCGCAATTTCTGGGATCAGACCGGCGGCCTCTGGTTCGCCGGCAAGCTCGTCGGTAAGGTCGGCTCGGCCTTCACCTCGTCCGCCACCCAGCACGGTGGCCAGGAATCGACCATTCTCGGCTTCATCCCGACCTTTCTGCATCAGGGCATGGTTGTTGTCGGCCTTCCCTATGCCTTCCAGGGCCAGATGGGCACCGAGGAAGTCAAGGGCGGCTCGCCCTACGGCGCTTCCACCATCACCAATGGCGACGGCTCGCGTCAGCCTTCCGAAATCGAGCTGGAAGCGGCAAAGTTCCAGGGCGCCCATGTCGCCAAGATCGCGGCCAAGCTTTTCGCTTAGTTCGAGTTTTGTGCATTGAACAAAGGCGCGGCGAAAGCTGCGCCTTTTTCGTCGAGCATATAGGGGTTTATCTTTGGTGCGGACGACGGGGGTCGAACCCGTACAGCCAAAGGCCGAGGGATTTTAAGTCCCTTGCGTCTACCAGTTTCGCCACGTCCGCGTGTCTTTCCCCTTCAAGCACTTGAGCGATTCAGTCAAGGAAATGTTTTTGCAATGGCGGACCAACTTACATTGGTCCGCCGCCGCATAGGGATCATTCGGTGTCGATCAGCTTAGCGCCCCTTGAGAACGGCGACGAGCGCCGGGGTCACCTTTTTCTGCTGGAACATGGCTTTGAAATCGGCGTAGCTTATTCTTCCGGAAACTACGCCTGTCATCAGTCGCTGACAAAAGAGCCGCTTTGCTTCGCTTCTTTGCGATCTCACATAAAACGCGATTTGATCCAGCGTTTCCGGCGGTAGGTGCTGCGACATGCATTTGGCGATGACTTGCGCACGGGCGCTCGGGCTTTCCTTCATGATCGGGATGCTCTTCTCGAAGGTTTGCTCCTGCGATGTGCAGGAAGCCAGCGCGGCGAGGGTGAAAGCAATGGAAAGCAAGCGGATAGAGCGCATGATGATGGTCTCCCTTGGATGAGGCCGGGATAAGCATCTTTTGCGCGATTTTTCAACTGTAAATGGAATTATTAGGTGAGTTCTGCACTGTGCCTAACAAGCGAAGCCCGCCGGAGCCGACGGATCGGTTTTAGGGCGGGCCTCTAACCATCATCATGATGGCTGTGTCATATTGGACGCGGGGGGAGCTTGGCTGTCAACTCGGAGATTTAGGAGTTTCCGCAGTCAGGGGCATAAATAGTTAATGACTCGTCAGTGTGGCGAATCTCGCTATCACAGGTCCGAAAGCGCGATAAACAGGCTTTCTTTGCTCATCTTTCCTGTGTCATAGCGGGGGCGATTGAAGAAGGACGGATAGACCGTGGACAAACAGACTGTTCTCGAAGCCACCGAGGCCATGCGTGGTCTCTTCCCCGTAACGCCGCTGCAGCTGAACGAGCATCTTTCCGCTCGTTACGGCGCGGACATTTGGCTGAAGCGCGAGGATCTGACGCCGGTGCGCTCCTACAAGATCCGCGGCGCCTTCAATTTCTTCCGCAAGGTGATTGCCGAAGGAGGAACGGGAAAGACCTTCGTCTGCGCATCCGCCGGCAATCATGCTCAGGGCTTTGCCTTCGTCTGCCGGCATTTCGGCGTGCCGGGCGTGGTTTACATGCCTGTGACGACGCCGCAGCAGAAGATCGACAAGACCCGCATATTCGGCGGCGAATTCATCACCATCAAGCTCTTCGGCGATTTCTTCGACCAATGCTATCAGGCCGCGCGCGATCATGTCGAAAAGATCGATGGCGTCATGGTGCCGCCTTTCGATCATGTCGATATTATCGAGGGGCAGGCGACCGTCGCGGCCGAGATCGCCGAGCAACTGCCTGATGGCGTCGTGGCCGACCGCATTCTTCTGCCTGTCGGCGGCGGCGGTCTGGCCGCCGGCATCACCAGCTATTTTGCCGATCGGCTCGCCCGCGATGCCTTTGTCTTCGCCGAGCCCGCCGGCGCGCCGAGCCTCAGGCGCAGCATCGAGGCGGGGAAGGTGGTGACGCTGACCAAAGTCGACAATTTCGTCGATGGTGCCGCGGTCGGCCGTATCGGCGATCTGAACTTCGCCGCTTTGAAAGGGTTTGCTGCCGAACAGATCAAACTCATCGACGAAAACGCCATCTGCGTGACCATCACCGATATGCTGAACGTCGAAGGCGTCGTGCTGGAGCCCGCCGGCGCCTTGGCGATCACCGCGCTGGAGACCCTGGATCGTGAGAGCATCCGCGGCAAGACCATCGTCGCCGTCGTCTCCGGTGGCAATTTCGATTTCGAACGCCTGCCCGACGTCAAGGAGCGCGCCATGCGCTATGCCGGGCTGAAGAAATATTTCATCCTGCGTCTGGCGCAGCGCCCTGGCGCATTGAGGGATTTCCTCAACATGCTCGGGCCTGAAGATGATATCGCCCGCTTCGAATATCTGAAGAAGAGCGCCCGCAATTTCGGCTCTATCCTGATCGGCATCGAGACGAAGAATCCGGATAATTTCAAACAGCTTATCGCGAATTTCGAAAGTTCCGGCATGGGGTATGAAGACATCACCGAAAACGACATCCTGGCAAACCTGATCATTTGACTTTGCGACCCTGCAACCTTCATGCTAAAGGCGATCCATGGCTTCGTTCTTTTCAAATATCCTTTCGATCTTCACCGGCGGCGCGTCGCAGGCGGGCGCTGAAAAGTCTGCCAGCTCCACTGTCAGCGCCGAGCCCCAGGTGCATGCCGGCTGCACGATCTATGCCACGCCGCAGCGCGAGGGCAATCAGTTCCGGCTCATGGGCCGGATCGAGAAGGATGTGAACGGCGAGATCCTGGTGCGCAACTTCATCCGCGCCGATGTTTTCACCTCGTCGGACGATGCCGTGGAATCGACCTTCCGCAAGGCGCAGCAGATCATCGATCAGAACGGCGCATCGCTGTTCGGCGACGGCGAAAAGGTCCGACAAGTCTGATCTAGGCGCCGCGGCAATCTATCTTTCTCCAGAGAGATATTGAAGGCGAGGCGCTGCCTTAATCCAAAGTCGAAGCATGGCAAATGTACATGTCGCGGCAATCGGAATTCTGAGATGCGCCGTCGTATCCCTGAAAAGGAAAGGCCGCCTCGTGCTTTACGCTTCCGGCGGCCTTACTCATGATTTCGCGGCGCCAACCCGCACCGGGCGGGCGCCTGGCTAGATTCTTGGCTCAGGCCGTGCGGAATATCTTCGCGCCCGAGGGGGCGTTGACGGCGCCGCCATCGACCGTGATTTCGATCGCCGTGACGTTGGCGGAATCGTCCGATGCGAAATAGAGTGCGGCCTTGGCGATCTCATCGGCTTCGCTCATGCGGCCGAGCGGGCTCAGGCCGCCGAAACGGGCCTCCAGTGCGTCCATAGCTTCCGGCGTTGCTGCCCGCGAATTCCAGATCGGCGTCTTGGTCGCTCCCGGCGTGACCTGGTTGACGCGGATGCCGCGCGGAGCAAGCTCTGACGCCAGGTTGCGGGTCATGGCGCGAACGGCGCCCTTTGTGCCTGCATAGGCAGAATAGCCGGGAATGCCGAGCACGGCATGCACGGAGCCGTTCAGGATCACCGAACCACCATCGTTCAGATAGGGCAGCGCTGCCTGCACCGTGAAGAATACGCCGGTGAAATTGATGCGCACGATGGATTCGAACTGCTCGAGCGTGGTCTTGCCGAGCGCGGTCTCGCCGCCAATTCCGGCATTGGCGAAGACGATATCGAACTTGCCAAGTTTCTGTGCTGCCTCGGCGAAGGCCTTCTCCATCGCCGGGATGTCTGTCGTGTCGGCCTGCAGGGCCAGCACGTTGCCGCCAAGCTCCTCGGCGGCGGCTGCAAGGGTCTGCGGATTGCGGCCGGTGATGACGACCTTGGCACCTTCGGCGAGGAAGAGCCGGGCGGTGGCGAGGCCGATGCCGCTGTTCCCGCCGGTAACGAGGGCGACCTTGTTCTTGAGACGCATGTTCATAGCTCCTGTTGGCTTTTCTCACGATCTGGATTATGATCGTTCTCTATAAGGATTATGCTCGTAATCCATTTTGTCAAGGCTAAGCGGAAAGGATTCTCGATGGGCCGTTCGCAATTGGAAAAGCAGAAGACGCACGAACGCATCGTCGCGCTTGCCGCTAAGCGGCTGCGGGAGGAAGGATTGGACGGGATCGGCGTCGCCGATCTGATGAAGGAAGCCGGGCTGACCGTCGGCGGCTTTTATAAGCACTTTGCTTCCCGCGACGAGTTGGTGGCGGAAGCGGTGGAATCGGCCGTTGGATCCTGGCGGAAGCATCAAGAGGAAAAAGGCATCGATCCGGCAAGTATTCCGCTGGACGCCTACGTGGACAATTATCTCAGCGAGCGTCATCGGGATCATTGCGGCGAGGGTTGCGCCTATGCCGCCCTGACGGCAGATATGGCCCGCAGCGGCGACGCCGTCCGCACGATCGCGACGGAAGGGCTGCGGAAGAATTTCGAAGCGATGACCGCGCGCATGCCTGAGCCGGAAACACGCGAAGCGCGACAGAAGGCGATCATCGCATCCTGCCTCATGACCGGCGCGCTGGGGCTAGCGCGGGTGGCCAACGACGAGGCATTTTCGAAAGAAATTCTGGAGACCGTAAGGCAGTTCGTGAAGGATCTGCCGAACGGCGGGACAAAATAGAAAGGCGGCCGGCAAATGCCGACCGCCTCGAATATCTGCAAGCTGCTGTCGATTAGGCGGCGAGCGCCAGCTCGGCTGCGCGGGCCTGAGCAGCACCGATTGCCTTCTCGACTGCTTCCGGACCGAAAGCAATGCCTTCGATATAGACGGTCTCGACTTCAGTAATGCCGATGAAAGCGAGAACCGACTTCAGGTAGGGAACGGCGTGGTTCAGCGGAGCGGCCGGGCCTTCGGAATAAACGCCGCCGGATGCCAGCACGATATAGGCCTTCTTGCCGGTCGCCAGACCCTTCGGGCCGGTTTCCGTGTAGGTGAAGGTGCGGCCGGCGCGGGCGATGTTGTCGATCCAGGTCTTCAGCGAGGAATAGATGTTGAAGTTGATGAGGCCGGTGCCGATGACCAGCGTGTCGGCGGCAAGCAATTCGTCGACCAACGCGTCGGAAACTTTGACGGCTTCGGCCTGTTCAGCCGTGCGGGCTTCGGCTGGCGTGCGGATGGCGCCGGTGAAAAGCTCATCGATATGCGGCAGGGGAGCGGACGACAGATCGCGGTGAACGATCGTCTTGCCCGGGTTCTGGGCCTTGATCTTGTCGGCAAGCTCGGTCGCGATCTTGGTG
This sequence comes from Rhizobium sp. SG570, assembly GCF_012275345.1. Lineage (NCBI taxonomy): Bacteria > Pseudomonadati > Pseudomonadota > Alphaproteobacteria > Hyphomicrobiales > Rhizobiaceae > Rhizobium > Rhizobium sp. SG570. Next base: position 465,353 of record NZ_JAAZQI010000002.1, read on the forward strand.
GAGAGGGAATCGGACCGCGGGCTGGATGTCAGAAGCAGAATGGAGGACATGTTAGTGTTCCTTGTCAATGGGTTGCGATAGCCGGGTGGGAAGTTCGACCATGTTTCGCGTCCATAGATAAGTCTTCAGTGCTATCGAGAAAAACTGTGATAATATGGATTGGAATGATCGATAAAATGGATAGCCCATGCTTCCCAATCCAACGCTTGACCAATTGCAGGTTTTTCTGACCGTTGCCGAATCCGGCAGTTTCTCAGCGGCTTCGCGCGCGCTCAACCGCGCGCAGTCGGTGATCAGCTATACGATCGCCAATCTCGAGGCGCAGCTTGAAATGCCGCTGTTCGAGCGCTCTGGCTCACGCCAGCCGAAGCTGACCGATGCGGGCAGGGTGATGCTCGAGGATGCGCGCCGCATTCTCTCCGATCTCCAGGTGATGCGCGCCAGGGTCAAGGGCCTGAAGACCGGGCTCGAGGCGGAGGTCGCCGTCGCCATCAGCGTCATGGTGCCGACCAATGCCACGGTCGACGTCCTGAGAGAGTTCCGTGATCGCTTCCCGTCCGTCTCGCTGCGGCTTGATGCCGGCGAGCTCGGCACGATGATGGAGCTGGTCGCCAGCGGCAAATCGACGATCGGAATCGGCGGCGCGGTCATAAAGCAGGACGATTCCATGGTGATCGAGCGCCTCGGCCACTCCTTCATGATGCCGGTCGCCTCACCTGGTCATCCACTTGCTCAGATCAGACGGCCGCTGACCCTCGCCGACGTGCGAGAAGAGGTGCAACTGGTCGTCACCGATGCTTCGAACCTCACCAAGGGCCGGGATTTCAATGTCCTGTCCTACAAGATCTGGCACCTCAGCGATATCGCGACCAAGCATCAGCTAATCCGCGGCGGCCTCGGCTGGGGCGGGCTGCCGGCGTCGCTGATCTATGAAGACCTGCAAAAGGGCCGGCTCGTGCATCTCGACCTCGACGCCTATGAGCAGGGCGAATATCCGATCTATGCAGTTCGCAAGCTCTCCAATCCCCCGGGTCCTGCGGCGGCCTGGATGATTGAGGCCTTCCGCGACCGCCTGTCGCAATGCCCGGACCGGGTAGATTTCAAGGCTGCCATAGACGTGTTCCGTCCTGACGAAAACCAGCTGGCGGCGGAATGAAAATGGGCGCCCTCTGAGGCGCCCATTTTCATGTGTGGAATGGTGTAGCCGATTAAAGGACCAGCCGGAAATTATTGAACCCGTCCGTACCTTCGCCGGCGTCCTCGATCTTCACGCTCTTTACCTCGGCGAGGAAGTCCTTAGCCTTGGGTGAGCTTGGGAATAGGACGGTGGTGCCCGGGAGTGGCTTGAAGGTCCAGTTGCCGTCGGCGGTCGGGTTGATCGTGCCCTGTTCATGGACATAGCGGACGATGACGTCGCGGTTGGTGTCCGGGGCCTTGTAGATGACCTTGTCGGCTCCGATTTCTGGGAAATTGCCGCCGCCGCCGGCGCGGTAGTTGTTGCTGACTACCACGAATTTCTGGGCGGGATCGATCGGTTTGCCATCAAATTGCAGGTTCTGGATGCGGTTTGCATCGGCGTTGAGGAGCTTGCCGTCATCGCTGAAGCGGCGCGGCTGCGACACGTCGATCTGATAGGTGACGCCGTCGATGACGTCGAAGTTGTAGGACGGAAAGCTGTCGTTGAGCAGAGCGACATCCTTGGCGCCTGATTGCACCTGGTTGAACATCGCCGCCGACATTTCCAGCCAGTTCTTCACCTGCGCGCCGTTGATGACGACCGCCTGCACCGTATTCGGGTAGAGATAGAGATCGGCAACGTTCTTGATGGCGATATTGCCGGCAGGAACGTCTGTGTAGTAGTCGACGCCGTTGCGGCCGCCGCACTTGAAGGGAGCCGCCGCCGAAAGCACCGGCAGGTCCTTGTACTGCGTCTCCTTCAGCATTTGCTTGATGTACCAGACCTGTGCCTGGCTGACGATCTGCACCGACGGATCGTCGGCAACGAGCGCAAAATAAGAGTAGAGCGGCGCCGAAGTCTTGCCGACCGGCGTGCGGACGTAGGTCAGCGTCGCTTCATGCTCGGCCTTGGCTGCTTCCACCACTTCCTTCTTGTCGGCGACGTCGGCGATGACCTTCTTCTTGTCGTCGCGATGGTAGATCGGCCGCGCCTCGGAGGTGAAATCGACGATCTTCCAGTTGTTGCCGTCCTTTTCGAGAAGCAGGTCGATCAGGCCGAGGTGTGAGCCCCAAAAGCCGGCCATGACGGCGGGCTTGCCGTGTAGCGTGCCCTTGACCGGATCGGCGTCCTTGATGCCGTCCCAGGTCTTCGGACCGGGGAAGACGAGATGCTGGTGGCCGGTGAAGACGGCGTCGATGCCGGGAACGGCGGCGACGTAGAGCGAGGCGTTTTCCATCTTGTCGGACGGGGCGCTGCCATCGATGCCGGAATGCGAGAGAGCGATGACGATGTCTGCACCTTCGGCCTTCATGACAGGCACCCAGGCCTTGGCAGCTTCGACGATATCACGCGTCTGCGCCTTGCCCTCGAGGTTCTTGATGTCCCAAAGCATGATCTGCGGCGGTACGAAGCCGATGAAGCCGATCTTGATCGGGCTTTCGTTGCCGGCGCCGTCCTTGATCTTCTTTTCAATGATCCGGTAGGGCTTGAAGAACAGATCGTCCTTTGTCGGGTCGGAAGCGAGTTGGCCCTTGGTCAGGTTGGAGCAGACGAAGGGGAAGTTCGCGCCGGCCAGCACCTTGAACATGAAGTCGAGGCCGTAGTTGAATTCGTGGTTGCCGAGCGTGCCGACTTCGTAGCCGAGTGTGTTCATCGCCTTGATGACCGGATGGACGTCGCCGTCCTTCATGCCGTGCTGATAGGCCATGTAATCACCCATCGGATTGCCCTGCAGCACGTCGCCATTGTCGATCAGCAGCGAATTGGTGGCTTCCGCGCGAATGTTATCGATGATCGTCGCGGTGCGCGTCAGGCCCATCGTGTCATTCGGCTTGTCGGCATAGTAGTCGTAAGGGAAGACGTTGACGTGAATATCCGTCGTTTCCATGAGACGCAGATGCGCCTGATTGCCGGCCGCGCGAGCTGCAAAGGGATGCAGCACGATCAGCGCCGCAGTGGCGCTGAGGCCTTGCAGCAGGGTACGGCGCGACATACTGGGCAAATCCAGAATGGAAGACATGGAAGACTCCTTCTACGATGGGGCTATGGTCCCTCGATCATCTCTCGGGCGAGGGAGATTAGGACGATTTTCGAAGGTGTGCACCAGGAATGTGACAGGCTTATTGTGACCGCTCTTCAGAGAGCGCCCGCATGCGGTCAGCGTTTCAGAACCGGCTTTATGTCCTTGTGGAAAAAGCGGAAATAGGAAGCGACCTTTGCCGACGCGTTGGACGAGCGATCGAACTCGATGCCGATGCGGCCATTATGGGCCCAGCGCACGAAACCGTCCAGCAAACCGATATCGTCGCATTCGACGCGAACCTTGCTGCCTGCGGCCGCATAGAGCGGCGACTGCAGATCGAGAGCGATTCCTCTGGCGGAAATGTTGACGACTCGTCCTGCAGCAAGCTTGGTGAAATATCGGACTTGACCCGTCAGCCGGGCATAATGGCGCGGCGAACCTCGCGACTTGATCTTCAGGTTGCCTTGAACGAGAGATTTGGAAAAGGGCTGCATGGTGTTATTCCGGTTCGCACATCTTTTTCAGACTTTGCATAGCATGCAAGCATTGAAAGATTCTGAGGGTAACCGCTAAAATTGTAGCCGAGCGTCCCGAATCGGTACCGCGCGATCAGGGGATTGCCTTGGAGGCTCCAGAAAGGCCTGGCAGATTTTCCGATGTTGGTCGGCCTGCGCGCGACCGGCGATTTGGATACAGCTATTGGAGAGGGCACAGGATATTGCGCATCGTTTCCTTGAATGCATGGGGCGGCCGGCTGCATGAGCCGTTGATGCCCTACCTCGTCGATATCGATGCGGATGTGTTGTGCCTGCAGGAAGTGGTTCGGACACTCGATGCCGAATCCGAATGGCTTGTTTATCGCGACCACGGCGTCGAGCTCCTGCAGCGGGCCAATCTCTTCGAGGAGCTGAAGGCCGCTTTGCCGGCCCATGATGCGTTCTTCTCGCCCGTTGCGCGCGGCGATCTCTTCGACGGCGATCGGCGGCTGCAGTCCGAATTCGGGCTGGCGACCTTTGTGCGCAGGACCTATCCGATCATCGGCCAGGCCGTGGGTTTCATCCATGGCGAATTCTCGGCCGATGGGTGGGGACCGCATCCGCGGTCGCGCAACGCGCATTGCATTCGTCTCTTCGACTACGAGCACGGCTACCCGATCACGATCGCCCAGATGCATGGCCTGCGAGATATCGAAGGCAAGGGCGATACGCCAGCGCGCCGCCGTCAGGCGGACGCACTGGTCGAGCTTATCCGCCAGGTCCGGCAGGATGGCGAGCGACTGGTCGTCTGCGGCGATTTCAACGTGCTGCCGGGCAGCGTTACATTCGAAATCCTCGGCAGCCTGGGGCTTGTCGATCTCGTCACCTCGCGGGGACATGACGACACCCGCACCTCCCACTATCGCAAGCAGCCGCGCTTTGCCGACTACATGCTGGTAACGCCGAATATCGAGGTGATCAATTTCGACCCCGTGGCCGAACCTGAAGTTTCCGATCACCGCGCATTGCTGCTGGACCTGCGCTGACTGGGATCAGAGACCGACATTCGGCCGGTCGATGATTTCGCGCAGGGCAAAGCTGGAATTGATCTTAACGACATGCGGCAGCGCAGAGAGCCAATCGCGATGGATGCGCTCATAGTCCTCGAGGTCCCGCGCGGCGACGCGCAATATGTAGTCGTATTCGCCCGACATGAGATAGCAGGCGAGCACATTCGGACAGCGCTTCACCGCCGTTTCGAATTCCGAAAGCGTCTTGGCGAACTGGCCGGATAGCGAGATGTGCACGATGGCGATCATCTTGTAGTCCAGCGCCTTGTGCGACAGGTGCGCGTGATAGCCGTCGATGACGCCGTTCTTTTCGAGAATATCGAGCCTGCGCGAGCAGGCTGATGGCGAAAGGCCGACCTTTTCGGCCAGTTCCGCATTGGTGATCCGCGCGTTCTGCTGCAGCATCCGCAGAATCGAATGATCTATGGCGTCAAGGTCGGACATTCGAAGATCTTTCGAAAAAACTCTTGTCTGCGCAATAAATCACGAAAAATGACCGTAACGCAAATCGTCTTTGCAAGGACATTTCAGGGCGGAGGTGGTCTGATTTCCCTTGGAGAAATTGCATACGCAAAAGCATTCGAGGAGGAATGAAATGCGCGTTGGTTGCCCGAAGGAAATCAAGAACCACGAATATCGCGTCGGCCTGACGCCGGCATCCGTTCGTGAATATGTCGCCCACGGCCACGAGGTCTGGGTCGAGACGAAGGCCGGTGCCGGCATCGGCGCCGATGACCATGCCTATGCCGCCGCCGGCGCCAAGATCGCTGCAAGCGCCAAGGATATTTTCGAGAAGTGCGACATGATCGTCAAGGTCAAGGAGCCGCAGCCCTCCGAATGGGCGCAGCTTCGCGACGGCCAGCTTCTCTACACCTATCTGCATCTGGCACCCGATCCTGAGCAGACCAAGGGCCTGCTCGCCTCCGGCGTAACCGCCATCGCCTATGAGACCGTCACCGATGAGCGCGGCGGCCTGCCGTTGCTGGCGCCGATGTCCGAGGTCGCCGGCCGTCTATCGATCCAGGCGGGCGCGACGGCGTTGCAGAAGGCCAATGGCGGTCTCGGCATCCTGCTCGGGGGCGTGCCGGGCGTGCTGCCGGCCAAGGTCGCCATCATCGGCGGCGGTGTGGTCGGTCTGCATGCCGCAAAGATGGCGGCCGGCCTCGGCGCCGATGTCAGCATTCTCGATCGTTCCCTGCCGCGACTGCGCCAGCTGGACGATATCTTCAACGGTCGCGTCCACACGCGCTATTCCAGCATCCAGGCGCTGGAAGAGGAGGTCTTCACCGCCGATCTCGTGATCGGCGCCGTCTTGATCCCCGGTGCCGCCGCGCCGAAGCTCGTCACGCGTGAGATGCTGTCGGGCATGAAGAGCGGCTCCGTCATCGTCGATGTCGCCATCGATCAGGGCGGCTGCTTCGAAACCTCGCATGCCACAACCCATTCGGACCCGACCTACGTGGTCGAAGGCGTTGTGCATTACTGTGTCGCCAACATGCCGGGCGCGGTTCCGGTCACCTCGGCGCATGCCTTGAACAACGCCACCATCTATCACGGCCTCGCATTGGCTGATCGCGGCCTGCGCGCCATCGCCGAAGACAAGCACCTCCGAAATGGCCTCAACGTGCACAAGGGCCGCATTACCAACAAGCCGGTGGCCGAAGCGCTTGGCTATGAAGCCGTCGCGCCCGAAAGCATCCTGAACGTAGCGTAAAGCCCATCGCGCTCACGTCAGATGGAGGCGCCGGCATCAGCATATGCCGGCGCTACTTTCTACTACGCCGCGCGCCCTTTTGGCGCAAAGGACGCAGTAGCATTTTTGAATAGCGTACAACCGCTGGATTATACGCGGTCTATCCGGCACTGATAGCAATTGTTGCGCGCCGAGCGGACGTGGACATAGGCGATGTCCTCGCGCTCGAGCAGCGATGTGGCATAGGCAGGAATATCACCGATTGGCGTCACGGCGCCTGTTCCGTAGACGATGCGATTGTTCTTGCCATAGCCGCGCACGATGAAATCCCGGCTGGTCGCCAGCACCGGCGGCAGGACTTCTTTCACCTCGTAGCGTTTGCAGGGCGTCTTGTGCAGGAAGATCGGGCCGGTCTCCGCATAGGGTTGCAATTCAGGGAAGGGCCGATAGGCGAAGACGAAAAGCTCCTCGCCGGCATCGATATTGCGCAGGCAATGGCGGCAGGGATGGCCGGGGCCGTCGGAGATCATGGTCTCCGGCTGGTGACCATAGGCGTCCATGCCTCCGTTCCAGAGCATTTCGGCATCGGATGTCGGCATGGCGGAAAAGGCGATGGTGGACATGGAAATCTCCTTGTGGGGTTTACCATGTGATGCCTTAGGCCATCGCGCGAAGCCACCCGATTCCTGCCGCTAGTTGTTCTTGGCGAACTCCAGCAGTTCTTTATCGCTCAACGGCCTGACAATGCCTTGGCCGGTGGAAATCGGCGAAAAGCCGAACATCTGGTAGAGCTGAAGCGCTCGCGGATGATCGAGATCGTTGGTGGTCGTTATGATCCGTTGCGGGTTCAGCGTCCATATGGCGTACAGCGACTGGAGCAGGAACCATTTGCCGATGCCGAGGCCGAGCGCATGCTCTATAAGGCCGAAATGGCTGAGTTCGATGGTTTCCTCGTCCTGGCGGAAATATTCGAAGAAGCCGGCCGGAGCGCCGTTGACATAAAGCACGCTGATATCGTTGCGCTGATCGTGAAGGATCGCCGTCAGCTCCTCGTCAGACATGCGCAGCCGGTCGACCCAATGCCAGCGAGCCCCGACCTGACGGTAGAGATAGCGATAGAAGGGCAGCGGAATGCCCGGCGCACGCATGATAGCCGTCTGAATATTGACCGGCATCGCCAGGCTCGTCTTGGGCGGCGCGTTCATTTCCAGACGGGTGATGTGGACTTTGATCGACGAAGGCGTTTTCACGGATGCCATGCTCAATCTTGACCGGTAGCGATCGGCGTGTCCGCGCGGCTGCCCCACTCAGACCATGAGCCGTCGTAGAGCTTGTTGCCGCTGTGGCCGAGCGATTCGAGCGCCAATGTGATGATGGCGGCGGTAATGCCGGAGCCGCAGGTGGTCACGACGGGCTTGTCGAGATCGATGCCGGCCTTTTCTATGGTCTCACGCAGCTCGGGCAGCGACTTGAACTTGCCGTTGGTGGCGAAGACGCCCGATGGCAGGCTCTTGGCGCCCGGCATGTGGCCGGAGCGCATGCCTTCGCGCGGTTCCGGTTCCACAGCGGCAAAGCGGCCGGCGCTGCGGGCATCGGCGATCTGCAGGGAACGGCTGTCGACGATATCTCGCATCTCGTCGAGCGCAACGACGCGGCTGCCATTGAAATTCGGCTTGAAGGTTGCGGGTTCGAATGTCGGAAGTGCCGTTTCCAGCGGCCGACCTTCGGCCTTCCAGCCGTCGAGCCCTCCATCGAGCACGAAGACGTTCGGCGCGCCCATGACGATGTGGAACAGCCACCAGACGCGCGGCGAGGCAAACAGGCCGGGGCCGTCATAGACGACGATGCGATCGGTCTCGCTGATGCCGAGCTTGCCGACCTCTGCCGCAAAGAGCTCGGGCGAGGGCACCATATGCGGCAGGTTGGTCGAGTGATCGGCGATCTTGTCCTGATCGAAGCGGATCGCGCCCGGAATATGGCCGCCGGCATATTCGGCATCGGCATTGCGCTTCTGCGCCGGCAGATAGAAGGAGGCGTCGAGGATGCGCAGGTCCTTGGCACCCAGCTCGCTCTGCAGCCAGTCCGCGGATACGACGAAACGGCTTTTGTCCGCTGCCATGATGATCTCTCCCTGCTATGGTTTCTTGATCTCGGTGTCGGGATATCGACGCTTGCCGGCGTCAGTTTTCGTCGGTCGGGGCGCCGAAACGGATGCGGAAACGGCGGTTTTCCTTGCCCTTCTTCTCGATCTTGGCGATGTGAATCGCTCCGACCTCCTGCGTCTCCGACACATGTGTGCCGCCACAGGGCTGGCTGTCAACGGCGGAGTCCTCTCCGATGCAGACAAGGCTGACGCGGCCGAGGCCGATCGGCGGGCGCACATTCTTGGATTTGACGATACCCGGATTGGCGGCCAGCTCCTCGTCGGTGATCCACCGGAGGAAAACGGGATGGTTTTCGTTGACCAGCGCCATCATCCTGGCGGTCACCTCGTCCTTGTCGATCGTCTCGCTCATGTCGAAATCGACCCGACTTTCATCCTCGCCGACCGCAGCACCCGTAATCGGATAGGGGCAGACGACCGAGAGCAAGTGACAGGCCGTATGCATGCGCATCAGCTTGTAGCGACGCGGCCAGTCGACGTGCAACACCAGCTTTTCGCCGAGGATGGGCTGCGCCTGGCCCTCGAGCGGCACATGAATGATGATGTCCTTGATCGGCCCGTGCCTGGTCTGGCCGAGCATGATCTTGGAGCCATCGGCGCGCTCGAAGAAACCGGTATCGCCCGGCTGGCCGCCGGAGGTGGCGTAAAAGCAGGTCTGATCGAGCTCGATGCCCCCATCCTCGTGGATCGCGGTCACGACCGCTTCGGCGGTCGAGAGGTAGAAATCGTCACGGTAGAGGGCATTCACGGCCATAGGATCACGCTACTGTTTCGTATGGGACGGAAATATCCGCCCGTTTTTCAAGATAGGCCGGCAGCGGCAGGCCCTTCGACTTCAGGAAGTCCGGATTGAAGAGCTTGGACTGATAGCGATTGCCGTAATCGCACAGAACAGTCACGATCGTATGTCCTGGGCCTAGATCCCTGGCAAGACGCACGGCGCCGGCAATGTTGATGGCCGTCGAGCCGCCAAGGCACAGGCCTTCGTATTCGACGAGGTCGAAGAGGTAGGGCAGGGCTTCGGCATCGGTGATCTGGTAGGCGAAGTCGGGGGTAAAGCCCTCCAGATTGGCCGTCACGCGGCCCTGACCGATGCCCTCGGTGATCGAGGAGCCGGAGGACTTCAACTCGCCGTTCTTGTAGAACTCATAGAGCGCAGCGCCTTCCGGGTCGGCGATGCCGATCTTGATGTCCTTGTTGAAGGCATGCAGGCCCATGGCGACGCCGGCCAGTGTGCCGCCGGAGCCGACCGAGCAGATGAAGCCATCGACCTTGCCTGACGTGTCGGCCCAGATTTCCTTGGCGGTCGTCTCTATATGCGCCTGCCGGTTGGCGACGTTGTCGAACTGGTTCGCCCAGATCGCGCCGTTCGGCTCCGTCTTCGCCAATTGCTCGGCAAGCCGGCCGGACAGCTTCACATAATTGTTCGGGTTCTTGTAGGGAACCGCTGGGACCTCGACCAGTTCCGCGCCGAGCAGCTTCAGCGCATCCTTCTTTTCCTGGCTCTGGGTTTCCGGAATTACGATCACCGTGCGATAGCCGAGCGCCTTGGCGACCAGCGTGAGGCCGATACCCGTATTACCCGCCGTGCCCTCGACGATGACGCCGCCGGGCCTGAGCAGCCCCTTCTTCTCGGCATCGCGAATGATGTAGAGCGCGGCGCGATCCTTGACCGACTGACCGGGGTTCAGGAACTCGGCCTTGCCGAGAATGGTCGAGCCCGTCGCCTCGGAGGCGCCCTTGAGCTTGATCAGCGGCGTATTGCCAATTGCTTCGAGGACGGAGGGGTGGACGGTCATGGAATCTGCCTTCTGTTCACGACTACTGTAAGAACGGTCTTTTCCCTTCACAAGGCGGCATAGGCAAGAAATTCTGTTCCTCGCTCTTCGTTCGGCCTGCAAAATTCAACTTGGGCGACACTAATCGCCTACGCGTCGCGGCCCTTCACTTGTCCCTGGTTGGTGACATAGATTTCCGCATCGAAGGCAACAGACTGGCCGAAAGCGGCCACAATGATACGTTATTTCTAAAATGCTACGGGCGGCCGCGGTTGAGTGTTTGATGTAGGCGGCCGTCAGCCAAGGAGAAGAGCCATGAGCCCGTTCATTGCGCGTCCTGAACACGGAGTCGTCTGGATCACCGGCGCCAGTTCCGGCATGGGCCGAGCGCTGGCACTGAAACTGGCGGGCGAAGGGTATAAAGTGGCCGTAACGGCCCGCAGCCACGACAAGCTTTTGGCATTGCAGGCGGAGGCGAGCGAACTTCCCGGCAGCATCGTCGTGCTCGATGGCGACGTGACCCAGGCCGAAGACATGGAGCACACCGTCGCCGCGATCGAATATCAGCACGGCGCTGTTGCCTTGGCGGTTCTCAATGCCGGCATCTATCTGCCGGCGCGCGGCGAGGATCTGAACCACGAGGTTTTCGACCGCAGTTTTGCCGTCAATCTCCATGGTGTCGTCAACTGTCTCGTTCCGGCGGTGCGGCATATGCGGGCCAGAGGATATGGCCAGATCGCCATCGTCTCTTCCGTTGCGGGTTATGCCGGTCTTCCCGGCTGTGCCGCTTACGGCGCCACCAAAGCTGCCTTGATCAACATGGCGGAAAGCCTGAATTTCGAGCTCGATCGCATGGGCATCCATATCCAGCTTGTGACCCCCGGCTATGTTGAAGCGCCGCTGACGGCGAAGAACAAATTCGCCATGCCGGGCATTCTGTCCGCCAACGAGGCGGCCGATGCGATCGCTGCCGGATTGAAATCCCCGGCTTTCGATATCTGCTTCCCGAAGAGTCTCGTTTACCGGGCAAAGCTCTTGAAGCTGCTGCCCTATAGCCTCTATTTCCGTGTAGTCAGATATTTTCTGGGGAGCGGCGCTAAACGGCGGTCAGTCGACACGCGAGCAACGCCGCATCCGGCGGAATAGCGTCTACTCATCATTCTTCAGCGACGCGAGCGCATCGAGCGCGCGTCGCCGTGCCAGAGCGTGATCGACGATCGGCCGAGGATAGTGCTGGCCAAGCGTTACGCCTGCGCGTCTCAGCACATCGTCAGGCGCTTCAAATGGCCGATGGATATACTTGTTGTCGAGATCGGCCAGTTCCGGCACGAAGGTTCTGATATAGCCGCCATCCGAATCGAATTTTTCACCCTGCAGCACCGGATTGAAGATACGGAAGAAGGGCGACGCATCCGCACCTGAGCCCGCCACCCATTGCCAGTTTGCGGCGTTAGCGGCCGGGTCGGCATCGACAAGCGTGTCGCGGAACCAGGCTTCCCCCTCGCGCCAGTCGATCAACAGATCCTTGATCAGGAAGGAGGCGACGATCATGCGGACGCGATTGTGCATCCAGCCATGGCGCCAGAGCTGCCGCATGCCGGCATCGACGATCGGATATCCTGTTTGCCCACGTCGCCAACTGTCGAAAAGCTGCGCATCCGAGCGCCATGGAAAGTCGTCATATCGATCGTTCCAATTGGCAGAGTTGAGGTTGGGGAAGTGGAAGAGCTGATGATAGCAGAATTCCCGCCAGGCGACTTCCTTGCGAAAGCGCACGATATTGTCCGTCGGGATGTTTTTGGGAAGACCTCGCGTAGCGTGCCATATCCGGGCCGGGGAAATCTCGCCGAGCGCCAGGTGCGGCGACAGCATGGATGTTGCCGGCTTGTCGGGAAAATCGCGCTCGACCGCATAGCTGTCGAGCGCGGTCTCGATGAAGTCGCCCAGCTTCCCGCGTGCCGCAGCCTCGCCAGGCACCCACATATCCGGGAAATTCGAGGCCCAGTTCGGCTTGGTGGGCAGCAGCGACCATGAGCCAAGCGAATCCGATAGCGGCCAGTGGCCGGGCGCGCAGAGCTTTGCAGGCGCGTCGATCGGAAAGGGCGGCTCGCCGAACTGCTCCAGCGCCCGCCAGAACGGCGTGTAGGTCTTGTACGGGTTGCCGGTGCCGGTGCGCACGCGTGACGGCTCATGCAGCAGCTGACCGGCAAAGCTGTTTGCCTTTATGCCGGCATCGCGCAAGGTCTTCTTGACGTCCACATCCACCGCCATGCCGGCGGGGTCATAACGCCGGTTCCAGACGATGGCCTCTGCACTCGTCTCATCGAGGAGCCTTTCAATGACCGACAGCGCATCGCCCGTTCGCAGAACAAGCTTGCTGCCGAGGCCGTGGAGGCTTTTATCTAAGGCGGCGAGGGAATGATGGAGCCACCACCGCTGTGCTGCCCCGAGCGGCCCGCAGCCCTTCGCTTCCGGCTCCCTGATATAGATGGGGAAAACGGGTCGGCCCGATGCTGCGGCAGCCTGCAGGGCGTGATTGTCGTCAAGGCGGAGATCCTTGCGGAACCACAGGAGAATGGGATTCGGCTCATCGGTGGAGGATGTCATGGTTCTCGCCGGTCGTCTGTGCCGCATTCTTCATATGCTTCATTGCCTTCGCAGCCATATACGGCGCGGGTGGCGAAATGGTTCCACCACCGCACGTATCGCCATGGAATCGCCAGCGCAACTCTCGTGAGGAAATCGGGATGCCTCTTGTGATATAAGGATCCTTGTCACTGTTCTGTAATGCAAATTCGCTAGCAGTCCAAGCAATTGGCGGCCCAGAATTGACAGGTGGGAAAGAACAACATGGCGGAAATCCGGATCGAACAAGTTCACAAGGCCTACGGACGCAACCAGGTGGTCCACGGCGTCGACCTGAACTTTCGTTCGGGCGAGTTTGTCGTCATTCTTGGCCCTTCCGGCTGCGGCAAGTCCACCCTTCTGCGCATGATTGCCGGCCTTGAGGATATTTCGTCGGGCGAGATCGTCATCGACGGCAAGGTTGTCAATCAGCTCGAGCCGCGCGAGCGCGGGTGCGCCATGGTCTTCCAGAATTATGCGCTCTATCCGCATATGGATGTCGCCGCCAACATGGGCTACGCGCTGAAGGTTGCAGGCGTGCCGCGCGAGGAGCGTGACCGCCGCATCAAGGAAACCGCCAAGATCGTCGGCCTGGAAGACTTCCTCGCCCGCAAGCCGGCCGAGCTTTCCGGCGGCCAGCGTCAGCGCGTCGCCATGGGCCGCGCCATCATCCGCGAGCCGAAGGTCTTCCTTTTCGACGAACCGCTCTCCAACCTCGATGCCAAGCTGCGCGTGCAGATGCGCGTCGAGATCCGGCGCCTGCACAAGCGCCTTTCGGCCACGTCGGTTTTCGTGACCCACGATCAGGTCGAGGCCATGACGCTCGCCGACAAGCTGGTGGTCATGTACAAGGGCAATGTCGAACAGGTCGGCACTCCCCTTGAAATCTACAACACGCCGCGCACCCGCTTCGTCGGTTCGTTCATCGGTTCGCCGGCCATGAATTTCCTGGAAGGCACGTTCTCGGCGAACGGCGAACAGTTCATCTTCGATGGCCTGCCGATCGGGATTGATGCCAATATCGGCAAGCGTCATGCAGGCCAGCCGGTCGCTCTCGGCATCCGCCCGGAACAGGCGCGTCTCGTGCCGGCAGGCACGCCCGGCGCCATTCCGGCGACGGTCGACTTCGTCGAGGAGCTCGGCGCCGGCCGCGTCATCCATTGCGATATCAACGGATCGAGCTTCGCCATCGCTGTGGCCGATCACACGACCGGGCAGACCGGTCAGGCCGTTGGTCTGGAACTGCCGCAACAGCACACGCACCTCTTCGCCCAGGATACCGGTTTGCGGCTCGACGCCGTTGCTTCCGTCACGCCCTTGAAGGTGATGGCACACTAATTTCAGACATCAATTTTCAGCAAGAGCGCCCGGAAATCATGATCGATTTCCGGGCTTTTTGCTTGAATGAGGAGAAGAGGGGTGGGGGCCTTAGGGTCGAATCTGCCCGGGATCGGCACGGCTCATTTCGCCGCCGCTGCGATGCTTGCGTCAACTTCCAGCTCGCAGCCGATACCCTGATGGATCTAGCCATATTGTCTACGCGCCAGCCTGATCAGCCGGCCACGGCCAAGCTCATGTCTCTGAGAAGAATGTTCTTGTCCGCCACGACTAATCCGCCCCCCACAAAGGAGTGGGTGTGAATTGCCTGCCGCTCAAGGAAAGGCGGCAGGCGATCCGATCACTTCTCGGTGGAGATCAGGCCGCGAACGAACCAGCGCTGCATCAGGACCACGACGAGGAGCGGCGGCAGCATGACGATCAGCGTGCCGGCCATGGCAATGTGCCACTCGGGAAGGCCGCCCACGTTCGGGATGAGCTGCTTGAGTTCGGTGACCGCGGTTGCATGCGCAGGATCGGTGGTGACCAGCAGCGGCCAGAGATACTGGTTCCAGGCCCAGAGGAACATGATGGTGCCGAGTGCTGCCATATTGGTGCGCGACAGCGGCATCAGGATGTCGATGAAGAAGCGCAGCGATCCTGCGCCGTCCATGCGCGCGGCCTCGGTCAGCTCGTCCGGTATGGTCAGGAAGAACTGGCGATAGAGGAAGGTGCCGGTCGCTGTGGCGACCAGCGGCAGAATGAGGCCGGGGAAGGAGTTAAGCAAACCCAGGTTCAGCGCAACCTGAACGCCTGTAACCTTCTCGATGAGCCAGGTGATGCCGGTGATGTCGAGAAGCCCCTGGTAGGGCGACAGGACGTTGGCGGCAACAGCATAGGTCGGCACGATACGGACTTCGAGCGGTAGCATCAGCGTTATGAAGATAAGCCAGAAGATGAAGTGGCGGCCTGGATAGCGGAAATAGACCAGCGAAAAGGCAGTGATCGCCGAAATAAATACCTTTCCCACCGCAACACCGGTGGCGAAGATCAGGCTGTTCAGCAGCTTGGGGCCGAGTTTGGCGGTCGTCCAGGCTGTCTTCATGTTGACCCAGAAATCAGCGCCGGGGATCAGCGACATCGGCACCTTGTTGACATCGGCCAGGTTATGGGATGCGGCGATAGCGACGATGACCAAAGGTCCCACTGCCATCAGGAAGCCGATGAGTAGGATCAGATGGGTGAAGAAATTAAGGATGGGTGTGCGCTCGACCATGTCAACCTCAACGATAATGCACGCGCCGCTCGATGAAGCGGAACTGGAAGATGGTAAGCACGATGATCAGCAGCATCAGAACGATGCTCTGCGCCGCCGCACCGGAAAAATCGAGGCCTTTGAAGCCGTCGGAATAGATCTTGTAGACCATGAGATTGGTCGAGTTGTGCGGGCCGCCGGATGTCATGATGTCGACGATGCCGAACGAATCCTGGAAGCTCTCGGTGATGTTGATGACCAGCAGGAAGAAGATCGTCGGCGTGATCAACGGAAATTGGATATCCCAGAAGCGTCGAAGCACGCTTGAGCCGTCCATGGCGGCCGCCTCGATCAACGAGCGTGGAATGGCCTGAAAGGCAGCAAGGAAGAAGATGAAGCTATAGCCGATATATTTCCACGAGAAGGCGGCGATGATGCAAGCCATGGCTGCGTTGCCGTCGAGGCCCGGATCCCAGATGCCCGGCCACCACTGATTGACCACGGCGATGAGGCCGGCTTCCGGCGCCAGAATGAAGCGGAAGGCCATCGCCGCTGCGGGAGCCGCGATGCCATAGGGCCAGATCAGGACTACGCGGTAGATTTTCGAACCGCGCAGCTGTCGATCGGTCAGGGCTGCGAATATGAGGCCGCCGCCCATGGCAATACCGGTGCTGATACCGGCGAAAATGATGCTGATCGTGACCGAGTTCCAGTAATCGGAACTGGCGAGGATGGCTTTGAAATTGTCGAGCCCGACCCAGATGTTGCCGCCGCCCCAGGGCTGCTGCAGCGTCAATGACCAGAAGACCGCTTGACCGGCCGGCCAATAGAAAAAGGTGAAGATGAGGAGCAACTGCGGCACTGCGAACAGGATGCCAACGCTCCATTTGTTGAAAGTTATGCGCTTTTCCATGGTCTCTTCCGGCTTAGGGTCCCGATGCCACTCTCGCTCTCATAACGAACGTCCGCCGGGAGGCCCCGGCGGACGCTGTCTGTTATGAGGTTTGCTGCTTACGGCAGCTGCTTGCCCTTGTAGGTGGCTTCGAAGCGCTCAAGGACGGCGTCACCATTCTTGACCAAGTTGTCGATGCCTTCCTGGACGCCGACCTTATTGGCGAAGATCGCCTGCATCTGGTTGCCGAATTCGGCGCGGATCTGCGTGAAGTTGCCGAGGCGGATGCCGCGGGTGATCGGGGTCGGCTCGGAAGCGGTCAAGCTGGCGATCGCGACTTCGCGGCCCTTATAGGGAGCCTTGTCGTAGAAGCCTGAGGACTTCATGAACTGAAAGCCTGAATTCGTGACCGGGATGTAGCCGGTGTTGGTCGACCAGAAGAGAGCGGTCTTGGGGTCGTGGATGAAGTTTAGGAATGCGGCTGCGCCCTTGTATTCGTCAGCCGACTTGCCGGAGAGAACCCAGAGCGAAGCACCGCCGACAAGCGAGTTCTTGCGCTCGGTGCCGGCGTAGACGGGAAGTTCGGCAACATCCCAGTTCATGCCAGCCTTCTGCGTCTTGGTGATCGAGCCGTGGTCGCCGACCGAGGTCATGATCATCTGGCAATCGCCCGAGGCAAAGGCCTGAACCATGTCCTGGCCGAGATCCTTGGACTTGATCTTGATGAGGCCCTGATCGTACCAGCTCTTGAGGTCGGTAACGTACTTGACGAACTTGGTCTTGTTGACCTCGAGACGGGCGTCGAGACCGTCATAGCCGTTATTCTTGGTGGCGATCGGCTGGTTGTGGATCGCCGAGAACTGCTCCATCAGCTGCCAGCTTTCGTTGCCGGAGATGTTGATTGCCATCGGGCATTCATAGCCGGCACCCTTGAGCGCCTTCATGTCGTCTGCGGCTTCTTCCCAGGTCTTCGGAGCTTCAGTCTTGCCGATCTTGGCAAAAGCGTCCTTGTTCCAATAGAGCAGGGCGGTCGAAGAGTTGAACGGGAAGGAGAGCAGCTCGCCCTTCGACGTTGCGTAATAGCGCGCAATGCCGGGGAAGTAGTCGTTCCAGTCGATCTTGTAGCCATTTTCGGACATCAGCTTGCCGGCCGGGTAATAGGCGCCGGAGAGCATCATGGTTGCGGTGCCGGCGTCATAGACCTGGACGACTGCAGGCTGCTTGCCAGCGCGGAAGGCGGCAATGGTGTTCTGCAAAGTGGCGTCGTAATTGCCCTGGCTGGTGCAGACGACTTCATAGTCCTTCTGTGACTCGTTGAAGTTCTTGCACATCGTCTGAACGACGCGCTCGAGGTCGCCCGACAGGCCGAACCAGAAATCGAACTTGGTCGGAGCAGCAGCAGCAGGCAGGGCCAGCGCTAAGCTCATGACGCCGGCGGCGGCAGCCGAAATGTAGTTTTTAAGTTTCGACATAATCCCTATTTCCTTTTTGAAAGCTCGGAACCGGTGGTCTTGCGCAAGTCCGCGGTAGCGGCGTTATAGACAAGCTGTGTGACAGTTTGTTGAGGGCAAAAATCCCGGATCGACAGCCATTTTCAGTCGATGCGAGGGTTTTCGGGCGGCCGAACTTTGAATGATCAAGTATTTGAGATGGCGCTAATAAAGACGTGTAATCTAGGACGGTTCGTGCGGGGATTGTTGCTTGCCTCGAAAGGGGTGCGTCTTCCTTGCTGGCGGCCTGAATGGTGATGCATGATCTCACCGGACGAATCCATAAAGCAGCGGAGGGGCGCATCGATGGGCATCACCGAAAGGCAGAGGATGGCGGCGGCTGAATGGTATTGCTGCCTCGATCCCGAACTCGATGCGTTGCGGTGGCGGGCGCGCGAGGCCGTGCACGAGCATAACACGATGCCGCCAGTGCAGCGCGGCAATCTCGGGCCGGCTTTGGCTGCGCTCTTCGCTCGCGCTGCGGAGAATGTTTTCATCGAAGCGCCGTTTCACTGCTCCTATGGGATGAACATCTCGCTTGGTCGGCGGGTCTATCTCAATGCAGGCTGCACCATTCTCGACAGTGGCAGCGTGCGCATCGGCGAAGGCAGCATGCTGGGGCCGGGCGTTCATATATATTGTGCGGAACACCACAGGGACCCGGAGAAGCGGCGCGCCGGCATGGAGATTGCGCGACCGGTTATGATCGGCAGGGATGTGTGGATCGGGGGCGGAGCCATTATTCTAGGTGGCGCGACGATCGGCGACGGGGCGATCGTGGGGGCCGGCTCGGTCGTGACAAGAGATGTCGCAGCGGGTGCGATCGTGGTCGGTAATCCCGCCCGGCCTGTCGGCGGGAGCTAGAAAGAGGATCAGTTCGCCGGGCGGCGGCGTTTTGTCCACCACACCGCAAAACGCCGGCGCCAGCGACGGACGACCGGCATATCGTGTGACAGCACGATGAAGCCAAGCGGCAGCATCCAGAAGCCGAGCACCGGCATGAAGCCAAGCAGTCCGCCGAAGATGAGGGCAATGCCGACGCCGACGCGCGCAAGCCGCGATCGGGGCAGGGGAATTCTCACAGAGCCGAAAACAAGCTCGCGAGTTGAGGGATCAATGCCGAAACGGCGGGTTTTCCGGCCATTTCGATCGGCATTTGTTGTCGTTTCGCTTTGATCAGTCATCCACAGGAAATGGTGAGGCGGCGAAATAATGCAAGAGAATTCGATTTTTTTGAAAAAACCGCTTGGCAAATCGGGCAAGCGTTTGTATTAGCCCACTCACACCGCGCCAAGCGCATTCCCTGGTAGCTCAGCGGTAGAGCATTCGACTGTTAATCGACAGGTCGCCGGTTCGAATCCGGCCCGGGGAGCCACTCTTTCTGAGAAGAGTTCGTTTTTTCTGTATTATAAAGAATACAGATTTTCTTCCTCGCCACCTCTGAAGTCATCATCGTCGATGATATCCGCGCTGCGGTCAAGCCGCCGGCGTCCATCTTCCTCGATGGTGGTTATTCTGGAGACGGCGTCGCCTGGGCGCGCCTGCGTGATCAGCAGGGAAGCCACGACGGTCTTTTCGGTTGCGCAGCCGGGCTATTTGCGCTTGGGTCGGGCGAAAAGCTTGACTCTAAGGAACAATAAAAATGATGCGCCAATGGATGGTTTTGGCTTTGTGTGTATCGATCAGCGCCGGACACGCTTTGGCTGATACCGATTCCGTCTCGAATGCGAAAACGCTTTGCCGAGCAGTGGACACGACCATTTCGCTATCGCCGTGCACCTATTCCGAAGAAACGAAAACGGTCACGGTCTCTGTCGCGACGAGAGGTGGGGACGCTCAAGAACTCTGCCGAACCATTGAGAGCTCTCTCATAGAAAAGCAGATATATTTCGGTGCCGATCCCTGGAAGCTGAATCTGAAATCGCCGGCCAGCGGCGACGACACGATCGCATCTTGTGATTTGCCGCAAACTCCCCGTTGAAGGGGACGCCGGCCCGGGGGAGTGGTGGGTGAAACGAGAACGGGTGAGATGTCGAAAATCAACGATCTGATAGCGTCGGCAAAGACCGTTTGCGACCGATACGAAAAAGGGCGCATGGAGAGAGAAACAGTCCGAGAATGGGTCTTGCGTCTGGGTGCTTATCCACCGCCGCATGGCGATCGTGTGCGGGAAGCGGCGGAGTGGTTCAGGGCTCACTCTGCAACCGAAGTGCCGGCCGATGTGCGAGATGTCGATCTGGACAGATTAAGAGCAATCTTTTCGCAGTAAGCCGATCGCACTTGATTGTCATCAAGGATACTGTAGACACCCAAGAAGAACGCGACTGCCGTTAATTTAGAACGGGGTCGGGCGGCCGATTGACGTCACGTTGCTGCTGCGAGATCACGCAGCCGTTCTTTTGTCCCAAGCCTGAGAGAGTGAACGAGCTGCATCAGCGGAGTGTGCAATTTTATTGCACGCGCCTCCGGGCGCCGATTTCTTCGGCCCTAGTCTGGATGGGATGTCTGTGAATGCAAACTCTCGCAGAGCATCGTGGGTCGAGTGTGTGTTCAGCGCAATCTCGGCCTGATCGTCCTCGTTTGCACGATTCTTTATGCCATTCCACGCACCGCAATTCTTGGCGTAATCCTGACGACGGCTTCCTGGGCGGTGCTATCTGCGCCCATTTTCGTCTCGGAGAAGCAGGGTCTCCGCCACAACTTATCAGTTTGCTTTTGGGCATCTTGGCCTGGGAAGGTCTTTATCTTCGCGACGAGCGGCTTCGAAGCCTCCTGCCCATCCGTTCCCCAATCGGCTGAGAATCGAAAATCCGCTTTGCCAGGGCTTTTTTGTACTGCAACAACAGAGTCTTGCATTCCTGCCGATGAAAGGGTTTCCGGCACGATACAATGGCGGTTTTCGAGCCGCTATCGGCAAATCTCATGCAGATGTGTGTGGTATTTTGACGAAATTTGGTTCAAGGTATGGTTGCTCTCGCGAATGTGAGAAAATGTTCATGTGTCGTTAATCTGAACCAGCGCATGAACATAAGGGCGCGATCCGCGCAGCATAGTCCCCCAATGCTTTAGAGGTTCAACATGAAAAACCTGATTCTTGCTTCTGCACTTGCACTGGCATCGGTCGTTGCCGTCAGCGCACCGTCCGAGGCGGCTCCGATGCATCATCGTCACCATCACCATTGCTATATGAAGAAGGTGAAGCACAGAGTTCATGGCCACTGGGTCATTCGCAAGGAACGCGTCTGCCGTTAATCGGTAGAAGCTTCGAACTGGCGCAAAATCCCCTCTGATTGCAAGTCGGCCGCTACCGATATCCTCGGCAGCGGCCGTTTCGTTTCTGGAACTCTATGAAGAGGGACCTGTGAGACTTTCGTCCCGATGCATTAAGGACGAATTTCGAATATTACGCCGCTTTGATGCCGGCGATGATAGCGGCGGTCGTCGCGCCAGCCACTGTCCCCGCGCCAGCCACCGTCCCGCTGGCGGCCACGGTCCCATCCGCGATCCTCGTGCCAATGACGGCGATCATGACCGCGCCAGCGGCGGCGATTGTCATATGAATCCGGGTGCCAGCGCGTTCCCTGCTCTTGAACCAGAACAATATCTGAAGCCGTCGCGGGTGAAGCGCGGGGCGGCGCTGCCATCGTCGGCATAGTGACCGACAGCAGCGAGCCTACGGCAAGCGCGGCGGTCAAAGCGATCGAAGCGAGGTTTTTCAAAATGATAACTCCTTTATTCAGTCATATGCCCTTGAGCAGTAAACGCTATCGCCGCGACAAGGTTCCCCCTTCTGGTTGATCGGGGATGGTCGCAACACGTTTTGCTCGCAGGGGCTTGACTTCAGGAGCCGCTGGTCAAGAAAAAAGGGGGCCGGCAGGGAAAGCCGGACCCCTTCCTTCTCTGATCGGAGGTCAAGTCAGATCAGGTTAGAAGTTGCGTTCGAAGCGGAGAATGCCGGAGACGGTATCGTCCTTGGCATAGTCATAATGAACGTAGGTCAATTCCGGCTCGACCAGGAGGTTCTTGACCGGGTTGAACTTGAGGTTCGTGGTTGCTTCGAAGATCTTCGAGTCGGTATAGGCGAGCTGGAGGTTCCACTTCAGCTTTTCGTTGATCGGAACGCCGACGCCGCCCCAAACTGCCCAATCGCCCCAGCCGCACTTCGAGCCATTGACGGTGCCGTTCGGCGCCGTGCAAGCAGAGATGTCCTGGTTCGAGCCGGCATACTGGTTCAGCTTCTTGCCGTCCGTGTTGTAGCCGCCCATCAGGAAGGCCGTGAGGAAGCCGAAGTCGGCATCGATACGAGCCTTGACAGCACCTTCTTCGACTATGGAGTCATACCCGCCGACGACCTTGAAGCCCCACGCGCCAGACTTGAAGCCGAGACCGCCAACGACGTTCGGGGCGTAGTGGTTGGACCTCGACTGTTCCCAAGCACCGTCGTAAGTCGTCGAATCGGAAGCGGAGTTGCTATCTTCGAGCGAGATAACAGCCGAGAAGCCGTTGCCGGCGTCATATTCATAGGTCAACTGGTTGAGTTCGTATGGGCCGTCATAGATCACGTCGTCGTTGATGACGTCGCCGGCGTAACCCATGTACAGGTTGTACTGGGAGTCCTTCTTACCAACGGTGAAGCCGCCGAGGCTGATGTAGGACCACAGCAGGTTCGTGCTGGTGGAGCCGCCGTCGTTCCAGTCCCAACGGACGATGGTCTCGGTCTTCAGCGGACCGTATTCGGTGTCCGTCGCGGTGTCGACATTCAGCTCTGCACGGGTGTGCCACAGCGTACCCTGCCTGCTGACGCGATTATAGGCGTTGTACCACTCGCCTTCCGTGCGGACCTTGCCGCCGATCTTGAGGCAGGTTTCGGTGCCTGGGATGAAGAAGTAGCCAGCGCCGTAAGCGTCGCAGATGCGAACGTATTCGAGCGGCTCCGGCTCAGCGGCAACGATCGCGTCGGCCGCATGAGCGCCGGATACTGCCGCAAGCGCAGCAGCGGAGCCGAGAAGAAGGCTCTTGATGTTCATAATAACTCCAATCTTTCTTGATTGGGTATGAGATAACCCGTCGAAAAGACGACGTGCCCAACCCCATCCCGTTCATGTTCCCTATCAGTAGCTGCGAAGTAATAAGCTTCACGAACTATTACCTGAACCTGCTTTGCTGATTTGGCAAGATACTAAGGTTTCCGAACTATGTGCGTGCTATTCGAAAAAAAGCTTTGTTGCAAAAATGACGCAATTCGCCGGGTAAGCTGATTATACAGGCCCTTTAGCCGCCTTCGTGGAAGTTGTAGCCAGGGGGAGTGCGGCAAGCGATCAAGCGCCTTTGCGTTGCAAGCATTCGCTTGAATGGTGACGCTTGTGACGCGGGATGGGCGCATGGTCTGTCTATCGACGCAGAAGTCCGACATCCCCGCTGGCTCGATATTAAGCCAGGGATCGACGACCCATCGGCAAACCAAACGCATGTAACGTCATGAAATTCGATTTGTATTCCCCACGTGTGCGGTTAGCGATTATCTATTCCCATACCGTCGGCAGATAATGCGGCAGAGATCCGGCATGGCGGACCACACGAAGGCATGGGCCGGATCTCGCTCCGAAAGTGAAGCAATGGGATTTGTAAATTGGCGACTCGTCGGCATTCTCAGATCACGTGGTCGGCATCGCGCTGAAAACTTTCAGCGGCACTATGAGCCATGGGCTGTTTTCTCCATGGAGCTCTTCGAGCGAGAAATCGAGGCCTTCTACAGGCGCTCGCGATTTACCGTCGTGATCTCGGCGCGGCGTGATTACGCTGCACGTCTTGTTTGAATTTCGCGAATCCATTTGGTCGTGATTTGAAAAAAGCCGGAGCGTTCGCCCCGGCTTTGTGTGTTCGTCTCCCCTTCATGGTCGGCCGTCCAATTGAATGGCACGTTCCACGAGAAGTTTCGGTCCTGACAGTTTAATTATTCAACGCGCCACCGATAATGGCACCAAGCGCGAAGGCTGCTGCGGGATACCAAAGGCCGTCGCTATGGCGACGGTAGCCGGGTCGACGGTCGCGGTAGCCCCGATATCCGTGATAGTAGCCACGCTCGTCCCGGCCACGGTGCGGCCCCCATCCAGGACGGTCTTGTCCTCTCTGAGGCATATTCCGGTGAACCTCTCCAGACCGATCGCGATGGTGACGCGGCCATTCCTGCGCATTGGCGAGGGGTGCTGCGAGCATTGTGGCAGCCATGGCGACGATGAATATCTTCTTCATTGGTTGTTTCCTTGTTATTCGCAAGGGAACCTTAGTAACTGTAAGGTGAACAGGAAGTGAACTTTAAACCCAAAAATGTGGTCGGGGGGCGATTGCCACACCCCGTTTCGCTGCGGCGAATGACTCCTGCCAAAATTGCCGCGCCCCAAAAAATCCAATGATTTCTCAAGTGCTTATGATGGAAAAAGGGGAAGGATGGAGGCCTCGCCCGGAATCGAACCGGGATGCAAGGATTTGCAGTCCTCTGCGTAACCACTCCGCCACGAGGCCATCCGATATATAAAGGCGAGTGATGGCGGGCGTTTAGAACGAATCTTGAATGGGCGCAAGGGCCTCGCTCTGAATATCGCTCTTTTTTCGCTGCGAGTAACAGCTTGCTGGCCGCCTGCAGCGGGTAGGGATGCTCGATGCTTTGCCGTCTACTCTTCCAGGCATGGAAAAGCGAATTTGTAGGAGCGCGCGATTAACGCACTGGCGGGGCGCTCGAGCTGCCATGAATGCTCCGCCATCCACTTGCACGCGATCGCGGTCGCTTTGGCGTTGCTGAGATCGGAGGGGAGGCAAAAGGCGCCGACAAACTGTTGAAGATAATGCTCATAGCGCGATGAGTTCTTCGGCGTTTGCTTGGTGGCCCGAATCGTCAGATTTTTTGTGCGCTGAGCTTCGTCGAGGATTCCCTGGATATAGACGGAGGCAAGCGCCCGATTCTCTTCGCACCATTCGTCAAGCTGTTTGCCGGTGACGAGATGTCCGATAATCGGTGCCGCCGCTTGCGGTGCTTCGTCGCTGAGGGCGGCCTGGGGTGCAAGAAGGATAAGCAAGGCTGCGGTGGAGGGCGAAAGCCTCATTCTGTGACCTACATCATCGAAGAAAGACTGGCGGCCAGGAAAACGACCAGTGGCAGGGAGGTTGCGACGAAAAGAACAAGAGAAATGGACATTCAGCCAGCCTTCTTTTGAAATTTGATCTTAACCCGGATGGCTTCGGGTAGTTGAGCGTGGTCCTGCGGCGTTAAGATTTGCTTAACGGGCGTCCCGCTATGGAGCGCCTTTCTCTCTTGTTCACGACAAGATAGGCGCCGCCGCAAGCCATGCGCTCAATTGCATCCTCCGTCCAGGAAATTCCATCGCCGTAACGGATAAGGGCAATGGAGACGGCTCGATCGGCATTTGAACACCGCGGCTGTTGTTCGTTGGAGACGCATCGCGATGAATCTCCACCCCGGTTGCCACGATGCCTTGAAAGCTTGGCCGCACGCGATTAAGACACGCTTAGCACTGAAGCAAAGCCGGCCTATCTGGGGCGTAAAGGGCGCAAGAGGATATGATGGATTTCGAAGCAGCACGCGTGAAGATGGTCGAGAACCAGATCCGCACGACGGATGTCACCTCCCATTCCGTGTTGAATGCATTTTTCGCGGTGCCGCGCGAAAATTTCGTGCCGGAGAAGTCGAAGCTCCTGGCTTATGTAGATTGCGATATCGAGATTGCCCCGGCCGCTGCCGGCAAGGCCGCACGCTTCCTCATGGAAGCCTCGCCGCTGGCAAAGCTCCTGCAGCTCGGCGTCATCACCAAAGAGGACAAGGTCCTCGATGTCGGTTGCGGCACGGGATATGTCTCGGCCATCCTGTCGCTTATTGCGGATAAGGTCGTGGCTCTGGAAGCCGACGAGGATCTTGCGGCTCAGGCAAAGGCCAATCTTGCCGCGCTCGGCTACGACAACGTGACTGTCGTGACCGGCGATCTTGAAAAGGGCCACGCCGGCAGCGCGCCCTTCAATGTCATTTTTGTCGATGGTTCGGTCGAGCAGGTGCCGCAGGCGCTTCTTGATCAACTCGGTGAAGACGGCCGTCTCATCGCGGTATTGGGCTATGGCCATGCCGCACGCGCCACAGTTTTCATGCGTGAACGCGGCGCCTTTTCGGAAAACGTCTTTTTCAACGCGTCGATCAAGCCGCTGCCGGGCTTTGCCAAGGCCAAGGAATTCGTATTCTGATCGTTTGAGCGATCGACGATGCGTTCGCAACAGGCGCCTCCGGGCGCCTGTTTTTTATTGCGCCGACATGTGGCAGAATCGCAAATGCAGTGCGATTCGCAGCGATCGTAACAAAACTGTGCATCACCGGGTTTAGTGCTTTCACGGTGATTTTTTTCCCGAGGACACTCATCTAGGGTGACCCTGATTCGGGTGCTTCTTTCTGCGAGTTTCCGATCGTTGAATATGGGAATACGGGGATGAATATGGCTCAGCCAAATGTAGTGCGTGAACCGTCCATGGAAGAGATTCTGGCTTCGATCCGCAGAATCATCGAAAGCAACGAGCCCGGGGGCGCCAAGCCCATTTCCTCTACGAATTTTACCAACTCCGGCGCCCGCGATGACGATATTCGCCTGACTGTCGATGAGGAGTTCGCCGCGGCGGATCGAGCACTGGCCGCCGAAGCCGAGCCGCGCTTTGTTGCCGCAAATTCGCAGATGCCTGTCGCTGAGCCGCAAAGCGCGGACCGTGGCCTGTCGCTTGCCGATGTCGCAGCACGCGTTCGCGCCGCTTCGGAGCGCAATGCCGCGCTGCTGAGCGCTGGACGCGAGCTGCCGCAACCGCGCGAACTGCCGCCGGCCATGGCTGCGCGTCTTGCCGAAGCTCGTGGCGAGCGCGTTGCGGACTTCCCGTTGCGAAACGCCGTTACCGACTCGGCGCCGTCAGCCATTCTTCCAATGCCCGAAGTTGCGTCGGCCTCCACGATGGAACCGGAACTGGAGGAGCGGAAAGTGCCTGAGGCTCCCGCTGCCCCACAGGTGGCCGCTCCCGTGGAGATGCCGATTTTCGAGGCGCCGGAACTGCGCGCATCCGTCGCCGCTGAAACCGAAGATTTCTCTGAGCAGGTGCAACATACGTCGCCGTTGATGTCGGAAACCGCCGGCGCGCAGGTCGCCCGCTCGTTTGACGAACTCGCTGCCGTTGTTGAAGGTGGCCCGCGTCGCTCCCTCGATGAATTGGCCCAGGAAATGCTGCGGCCCATGCTGCAGGAATGGCTTGACGACAATCTGCCGACGCTGGTTGAGCGTCTCGTGCGCGAAGAGATCGAGCGAGTGGCCCGCGGCCCGCGCCGCTGACAGCCTGGGCTTCGGCTAGACGATCCGCCGCTCCGGCCTCCGGGGCGGCTTTTTTATTGACTTGCTCACAGCCATCCTATTTACAACCCGCATCATCCAGTCCTCTAGATCCGGTCCCAAAATGCTCGACAAAACATATGATTCCGCCACCGTCGAACCGAAGATCGCCCAAAAATGGGATGAGGCCGACGCATTTCG
Organism: Rhizobium sp. SG570; assembly: GCF_012275345.1. Lineage (NCBI taxonomy): Bacteria > Pseudomonadati > Pseudomonadota > Alphaproteobacteria > Hyphomicrobiales > Rhizobiaceae > Rhizobium > Rhizobium sp. SG570. Next base: position 492,876 of record NZ_JAAZQI010000002.1, read on the forward strand.
CGCCGGTGCGAACGCCAAGCCAGGCGCGGAAACCTTCACGATCGTCATCCCGCCGCCGAACGTTACCGGCTCGCTGCACATGGGTCATGCGTTGAATAACACGCTGCAGGACATCATGGTGCGGTTCGAGCGTATGCGCGGCAAGGACGTGCTGTGGCAGCCCGGCATGGACCACGCCGGCATCGCCACGCAGATGGTCGTCGAGCGCCGCCTGGCCGAGAGACAGCAGCCGGATCGTCATAAGATCGGTCGCGAGGCGTTCATCGAAAAGGTCTGGGAATGGAAGGAAGAGTCAGGCGGCTTGATCTTCAACCAGTTGAAGCGTCTCGGCGCCTCCTGCGACTGGTCGCGCGAACGCTTCACCATGGACGAGGGCTTGTCGAAGGCCGTTCTCGAAGTCTTCGTCACGCTTTACAAGGAAGGTCTGATCTATCGCGACAAGCGGCTGGTCAACTGGGACCCGAAGATGCTGACCGCGATTTCGGACATCGAGGTCGAACAGCATGAGATCAACGGCAATCTCTGGCATCTGCGCTATCCGCTGGAGGAGGGCGTCACCTACCAGCATCCGATTGCTTTCGACGAGAACGGCAAGCCGACGGAATGGGAAACGCGCGACTATCTCGTCGTCGCCACCACCCGACCCGAGACCATGCTCGGCGATACCGGCGTAGCCGTCAACCCGGACGACGAGCGCTACAAGGCGATCGTCGGCAAGCATGTCATTCTGCCGATCGTCGGCCGCCGCATCCCGATCGTCGCCGACGAATATCCGGACCCCACGGCGGGAACGGGCGCGGTCAAGATGACGCCGGCGCATGATTTCAACGACTTCGACGTCGGCAAGCGCCGGGGTCTGCGTGTCGTCAACATTCTGACGCCGGAAGCGACCATCACCATCAAGGACAACGAAGACTTCCTCGAGGGGCTGGATCATCCCGCCGCGCTGCATGGCGCCTGGGATGAGCTGGAAGGCAAGGACCGTTTCGAGGCGCGCAAGATCATTGTCCGCATCTTCGAGGAGGCTGGCCTGCTCGACAAGGTCGAGCCGCACAAGCACACGGTTCCGCATGGCGACCGCGGCGGCGTGCCGATCGAACCGCGCTTGACCGAGCAGTGGTATGTCGACGCCAAGACCCTCGCCGAACCGGCAATCGCTTCCGTCCGCGAAGGCCGTACCAAGCTTGTTCCGAAGAGCTGGGACAAGACCTATTACGACTGGATGGAGAATATTCAGCCATGGTGCGTTTCGCGCCAGCTCTGGTGGGGTCATCAGATCCCGGCCTGGTACGGACCGGATGGACAGGTCTTCGTCGAAAAGACCGAGGAAGAGGCGCTGCAGGCGGCAATCCAGCATTACCTGTCCCATGAAGGGCCGATGAAGGCCTATGTCGAGGACCTGCTGGAAAACTTCAAGCCGGGCGAAATCCTGACGCGTGACGAAGACGTTCTCGACACATGGTTCTCGTCGGCGCTTTGGCCTTTCTCGACGCTCGGCTGGCCGGATGAGACGCCGGAACTGGCGCGTTACTATCCCACCAATGTGCTCGTCACCGGTTTCGACATCATCTTTTTCTGGGTCGCCCGCATGATGATGATGGGTCTTCATTTCATGAAGGACGAGAATGGTGAGCCCGTCGAGCCGTTCAGCACCGTCTATGTGCACGCCCTGGTGCGCGACAAGAACGGGCAGAAGATGTCGAAGTCCAAGGGCAACGTCATCGATCCGCTCGAACTGATCGATCAGTACGGCGCAGATTCGCTGCGTTTCACGCTGGCGATCATGGCGGCGCAGGGCCGCGACGTGAAGCTCGATCCGGCCCGCATTGCCGGCTACCGCAATTTCGGCACCAAGCTGTGGAATGCCACGCGCTTTGCCGAGATGAACGGTGCCAAGAGCGATCCGCATTTCGTGCCGGAAGCAGCCGAGCTCACCATCAATCGCTGGATCCTGACCGAGCTTGCGCGCACGGAGCTAGACGTGACCGAGGCGCTGGAATCCTATCGCTTCAACGATGCCGCGAGCGTGCTCTATCGCTTCATCTGGAATCAGTTCTGCGACTGGTATCTCGAACTGTTGAAGCCGATCTTCGGTGGTAACGACGACAACGCCAAGGCCGAGGCGCAGTCCTGCGCGGCCTATGTTCTCGAAGAGACCTACAAGCTGCTGCATCCCTTCATGCCCTTCATGACCGAAGAGCTCTGGGCGCATACGGCAGGCGAGGGGCAGGAGCGTGACGGCCTGATCTGCCATGCCGACTGGCCGGCTCCCTCCTATGCGGACGATGTCGCGGCCGACGAGATCAACTGGCTGATCGATCTTGTTTCCGGCCTGCGCTCCGTACGTTCGGAAATGAATGTGCCGCCGGCGGCCACCGCACCATTGGTCGTCGTCGGCTCCAACGGCTTGACGCGCGAGCGCCTGTTCCGTCACGACGCCGCCATCAAGCGACTGGCGCGCGTCGAGGCGATCTCGCTCGCCGATACCGCGCCGAAGGGGGCTGCCCAGATCATTGTCGGCGAGGCGACGGTCTGCCTGCCGCTCGGCAACCTTATCGACCTTTCCGCCGAAAAGGGCCGTCTCGAAAAGGCGATTGCCAAGAACGAGCAGGAGATCGCTCGTATCGTCGGCAAGCTCTCGAACGAGAAGTTCGTCGCCAACGCGAACCCGGACATCGTCGCCGCCGAGCGTGAACGTCTCGGCGAGCTCGAAGGGCAGCTTGCCAGTCTGAAGGTGGCGCTTGCCCGGGTCAGCGAAGCCGCCTGAAAACCAAGGCTTTTATCCAAGGAAAGGGCACGCCGACGAAAGTCGCGTGCCCTTTTGTTTGTCCGTCGATTCGACTTGGATTGACTGGAGAAAATATGTCTTTGGCCCGCCACCAGTTTCGCACAGGTGAAATGGTTTACCCTCAAATATGGTGGGTATTGTCGAAAAGCGGAACTGTTGTCAGATTGTAACAGATTTGTTGCCGTGAAGAATGAGAATCTACGTGGGGATGAAAATGATATTTCAGAAGCAAAAATTGCCTAAAATTGTAGATATTCTGGCATGGAGTTCGTTTTCTTACGTAAATCAATTGTTACCTAAAGTCGTTGTCGCTCCCAAAGGCCGCATTGCCAATTCAAACGATCGTCGCAACAATCGAATGAATGAATGCATAGGTGGGGGAGACACAATGGCATTTTCTGTTGCGTTGAGGGGGGCATTTGCGCTCGTCATCGGTTCATCATTCGCAAGCGCCGCTTTTGCGGGCGGTCTTGATCGTTCCGGCTATGATATCGATCTGCTGTTCGACAAGGGACGATATGTTTTCGAGTCCGGCGTTACCTACGTCATGCCCGACCGTAAACTGAAGAATGCGAAGGATACCGATCCGAGCGACGGCAACCTCAACGGCCGTAGTCACTCGACCGATGCCTCGGAAAATTATGCGATGCCCTATGTCGCTTTCAAGATCGGCATCACCGACGACCTCGATTGCATGGCTGATTACTCTCAGCCGTTCGGTGGGCATCTTAACGAAGGCCTGAACTGGGCCGGTGCCAACAATGAGAGCGAGGTCAAGGTCAGCACGAACAATTATGCGGCCACCTGCTCGTACAAGTTCGATGCGGGTCCGGGCGACTTGCGTCTGATCGGCGGTGGCTTCTATCAGGAAGTCAGTGGCTTCAAGTCCCGTCTTGTCTCGGTCATTCCGGCTCCGCTTTCCTCCGTCTACGATGGTGTCGGTTCGCTTGATGTGGACGGTCACGGCTGGGGCTGGCGCGCCGGTCTCGCCTATGAAATACCGGAATATGCCTTCCGCACGAGTCTCGTCTATAACAGCCGGGTCAAGTACGACAACCTCAAGGGCAGTGTCGATCTGACGGAACTGCCGCCGATCCGCCCGTTCTTTGGCAAGCTCACGTCCGTCTTCGGATCGGCCGATGCTCCCGACTCGCTGGAATGGAAGGTGCAAAGCGGCATAGCGCCGGACTGGCTCGCTTTCGGCTCGGTGAAGTGGACGAATTGGAGCATTCTGCAAAGCATCGCTCTTTGCCCGACATCGACGCGCGGCACGTCGTGCAAGGTCGGTGGTGCCACGGAGCTCACCTCGCTTGATCTGCTGTACCGCGACGGCTGGACCATTAGTGGCGGCATCGGGCACAAGTTCAATGACAAGTGGAGCGGCGCCGTCAGCCTGGGCTGGGATCGCGGCACGAGTGACGGATACGGCATGAATTCGGATACCTGGACGCTTGGTGCGGGTGTTGCCTACAAACCGACGGAGCATGTCCAGTTCAACTTCGGCGGTGCGCTTGGCCTGATGACATCAGGCAAATCCGGGCCGGTCACACGCGGCGGCATAGTCTACGGCAACGATGCCAGCTATAGCTTCGGCAATGATTTGGTCGCGGCTCTCCAGACGTCGATGAAGGTGAGCTTCTAACGATAAGCCTTTGGATTAAAGACTATATTTTATTTAAGTGATCTGTACGCCGCGAGCCTTCTTGGTCTCGCGGCGTTTCATTGTGAAGCCGTGGGGAAACACGCTCGAAAATGATCTACCTGGGCACGTTATGGTTAATGAAGCCTCAAGGTCGGTCAAATTTTTGTGACGAATTAGCAACAGTCTATTTCAAGAGATTACGGCCACGTGATCAGATTACAATTTGTCCATTTCCCGCCACAAATGGGGAGCAGCGATTACGTGGGCACAGGGGTAAGCCTTGTAGAGGGTGCGTAAGCGGTTGATGGGTGAACTTCCACTTTGGCATGAACAACAATCCGGGATCGGGGCGGCAGCGCTTCCGAAGCAGCTGGGAATTCGTTGTCTGCCAGGGAATGCCGCACACCGAACGATGTTTACCATCATCCGCGGGAAGATGAGTGGGAACGCCGTTCCAGCCGCCGGATACGATAATGACCGCCGAAATGCTGGTTTGGACATAATTGCAGGCTATGGTCGCAAATGTGGCAAACGGCATCGTTTTAATGCCGCAGGAATCTTCCTCGCGGGGGATTTTGCAGTCTCGTGCATGGTCAGGGAAAACATTCGCAGATCTGACGATGTATATGGAATCGCCGTGGCAGATGCGGATGGAGCGAAAGAAATCGACTGTTATGTTTAAGTCTGAGTTCATATCAGCGAGAGTCATGATGCTCAGCCTGTCCCTTGCCGCTTCCGTGGCGCTGGCGGGCCAAGCCCGGGCATTCGATATCAATGCCGGGGTCACCAAGGAATCGGGGCCGTTCGATCTCTTCAAATTCGGCTTCCGAGCCTACAAGAACGGTCAGAAGGAAGAGGCGGTCGAAGCCTACAAATATGCCGCTGAAAAGGGGCATACCGGTTCGCGTTGGGCTCTCGCCAACATGTATGCCGATGGCGACGGTGTCGCGCAGAACGATTTCGAAGCCTTCAAGATTTACAGCGAGATTGCCCAGCAGGGCGTCGAGCCGGGCTCTGAAGATACAGGCTTCTTCATCAACGCGCTGCTCGCCCTTGCCAGCTACTACAAGACCGGCATTGCCAACAGCCCGGTCAAGATCGATCTCAATCAGGCGCGCCAGCTCTATTTCCAGGTCGCATCGACTTTCGGTGTTCCCGAGGCACAGTTCCAGCTGGCTCAGATGCTGTTGTCCGGAGAGGGCGGGGCCACCAACGTGCAGCAGGCGAAGAAGTGGCTGAACCAGGCGCGCAAGAGCGGCCATCCGGGTGCCATGGCCGTTTTTGGCAATCTCCTGTTCCAGGAAGGTCAATCCGTCCGCGGCCTGGCGTTCTTGACCGCGGCGCTCGACAAGTGCAAACCGCAGGATTGCAGCTGGATGGAAGACATGCAGGAGCAGGCTTTCTCGCTGGCTAATGAGAATGACCGCCGTGTCGCAGTATCCATGGCGCACCAGCTGGATGTCGCCGGTTCCGATTGATCCGGCGCCTTAAGACGACACTCAGCTGATTGGTTCGAAATCGAAGCTTAGCTGCTGAAATCGAGATGCGCGATGACCGGGACGTGGTCAGAGGGTTTTTCCCAAGCGCGCACGTGTTTCTCGATCGCGGTCGCCGCAAGGCGATCGGCCGCTTCCGGCGACAGCATCAGATGGTCGATCCGGATGCCGTTGTTCTTCGGCCAGGCACCGGCCTGATAATCCCAGAATGAATAGAGTTTGACCGCATCGGTGGTGGCGCGGACTGCGTCGGTGAAGCCGAGATGTTCGAGCTGGCGGAAAGCCCGGCGGGTCTGGGGCAGGAACAGCGCATCGTTTTCCCATACCTTCGGGTCGAAGCAATCATGCGGCTCCGGGATAACATTGTAGTCGCCGGCAAGAATGATCGGTTCTTCCAGCGCCAGGCGATCCCCAGCGAATTTTCGCAGACGTTCCATCCAAGCGAGTTTGTAGGGGTATTTTTCCGTATCGATCGGGTTGCCGTTCGGCAAATATAGGCAGCAGACACGCAATGCGCCGCGTCCTTCGATGGAAAACACCGCTTCCATGAAGCGGGCTTGCTCATCGCCATCGTCACCGGGCAGGCCGCGCGTCACTTCGTCAGGCTTGACCTTGGAGAGAATCGCAACGCCGTTGAAACCCTTTTGCCCGTGCGTCTCGACATGATAGCCGAGCGCCTCGATCTCCAGGCGCGGAAAACCTTCGTCGACCGTCTTGATCTCCTGCAGGCAGGCGATGTCCGGGCGCGAATCCTTCAGCCACTGGCATAGGTTCTCGATACGCGCTTTGACGCCGTTGATGTTCCAGGTGGCGATTTTCATGGGCGGCTCGTTCCTTTGCTTCGCCTTGTTGTATCCGCAGCAAGTGGACTTGACTACCGCCCATGTGAAAGCCGGCCGGGAGCAAAGGCCTCCGGCCGGCGATCAAGCTGTGGAAAAAGCTGACGTGTCAGATCGAAAAACTGGTGCCGCAGCCACAGCTTGCGACAGCATTCGGATTCTTGATCTGAAAGGATTGCCCGAGCAGATTGTCGACGAAATCGATCTCGGAACCGGCCATGTAGACCAGCGACAACTGGTCGATCAGCACGGTGGCATCACCCTTTTCGACAATGATATCATCGTCTTCGGGGCCTTCGGCAAGATCGAATTTATAGGAAAAGCCGGAACAGCCGCCGCCTTCGACGGCGACGCGAAGCGCCCGTTTGCCAGCCTCTGCGCCGACGATATCAGCGATTCGCTTTGCCGCGGCGTCCGATAGGGTTACGTTTGTCTCAGTCATGCATTCCTCCTGCCGGGGTCAAGATCCGGAGAGAACCATTACGCCGTCGAACTTTCAAACGGCTGATATCCATAGCCTTTATCATGAAAGTCAGGCCGGTGACAGCTATGGTTTCGTGGTTGAGCCACACACCATTTTGCTGTTTTCTTGTCTATAGGTATGAAGGCTGCAAAGCGACGTCAATGGGCTGGGCTGCTCCATGTTTGGAGGAATACCATTGGCCGACTGAAATGAAACGCCCTTCGCGCGTTTGAGCGTGCAGGGTACTAATGCCGGAATGGATAGGTAATGACGATCGACAGGCATGCATTGGGTTTCGGTTATGGAGAAAAGGCCGCCTACGCGACGGACCCTTGGGCATCGCGAGGCCGGCTCTATGAAGAGGGGGCGAGCCCGACGCGTTCCGAATTCCAGCGTGACCGCGACAGGATCGTCCACACAACGGCCTTCCGGCGACTGAAGCACAAGACGCAGGTGTTCATTGCTCAGGACGGCGATCACTACCGCACGCGCCTGACGCATACGATCGAAGTTGCGCAGGTTGCTCGCGCCCTGGCGCGCGCGCTGAAGCTGGATGAGGATCTGGCCGAAGGCGTGGCGCTGGTTCACGATTTCGGCCACACGCCCTTCGGGCACACCGGCGAAGACGCGCTGCACGAGATGCTGCTGCCCTATGGCGGCTTCGACCACAATGCGCAATCCCTGCGCATCGTGACGAAGCTCGAGCGGCGTTATGCCGAATTCGATGGGCTCAATCTCACCTGGGAGACGCTCGAAGGCCTGGTCAAGCACAACGGTCCGCTGATGACGCCCGACGGCAATGGCACCCATGGCCCGGTGCCGCAGCCCATCCTGGACTATTGCGAAATCCATGATCTCGAAATTGCCACCTATGCCAGTCTGGAGGCGCAGGTTGCGGCGATCGCCGACGACATCGCCTACAACACGCATGATATCGATGACGGCCTTCGCTCCGGCTATCTGACCTTCGACATGCTGGAGGAGGTGCCGTTTCTCTCCGGGCTCATGGCGGAGGTGAGGGCGCGCTATCCGCATCTGGAGCCGAGCCGGTTCACGCATGAGATCATGCGCCGGCAGATCACCCGCATGGTCGAGGATGTGATTGCGGTATCACAGCAAGCGCTCGCCGAGATCAAGCCTGAAAGCGTTGCCGATATCCGCGGCGCCGGCCGCATCATCTCGACTTTCTCGCCCGAGATGGCCGAAACCGATAAGCAGATCAAGCAGATGCTGTTCAAGCGCATTTATCGCCACCCGGATATCATGCGTATCCGTGCCGGCGCGGCACAGATCGTTACGGATCTTTTCCGTGCCTATATGGACAATCCCAAGGAGATGCAGAGCCATTATTGGGTCGACCATATCGCCGGCCTTGCCGTCGCCGCCAAGGCTCGACATGTCGGCGACTATCTGGCTGGCATGACCGACACCTATGCCATCAGTGCTCACAAGCGGCTGTTTGACCAGACTCCCGATTTGAGATAGGCAGCGGCGGCGTTGGGCCGACAGCGGCCCGCCCAAGCTATGCGTGGACCATATCATGAACCTTTTCACCGACTTCGAAGCAAGAATTAAGAACGCTCTCGAGCAAATTGATATTGTAAGAGAAAAGCGATCTGAACTCGACTTCGGGCGTATCGGCGTTGAGCCGCCGCGAGATGCCAGCCATGGCGATGTCGCCACCAATGCGGCCATGGTGCTGTCCAAGGCGCTCGGCACCAATCCGCGCGCGCTCGCCGAGATTATCGTCGCCAAGCTGAAGGAAGACGCAGACGTCGCCGAGGTTTCGGTCGCCGGTCCGGGCTTCATCAATATCCGCCTCTCGGTCGGCTACTGGCAGCGTCTCTTGTCGACCATGATCTCCGAGGGAGAGCGGTTCGGTCGCTCGACCCTCGGCTTGGGCCAAAAGGTCAACGTCGAGTACGTCTCCGCCAACCCGACGGGCCCGATGCATGTCGGCCATTGCCGTGGTGCCGTGGTTGGCGACGCGCTGGCGAACCTGCTCGGTTTTGCCGGCTACGAGGTCACCAAGGAATATTACATCAATGATGCTGGCTCGCAGATCGACGTGCTGGCTCGGTCCGTGTTCATTCGGTATCGCGAGGCGCTCGGCGAGCCGGTCGGCGAAATCCCGGCCGGCCTTTATCCCGGCGACTATTTGGTTCCGGTCGGCGAAGCGCTCGCCAAGGAATTCGGCACGAAGCTGCGTGGCATGCCGGAAGATCAATGGCTTCCCATCGTCAAGGATCGGGCCATCGACGCGATGATGGCGATGATCCGCCAGGATCTCGAAGCCTTGAACGTTCACCATGACGTCTTCTTCTCCGAGCGCACGCTGCACGCCAATGGCGCGGCCCTGATTCGCACGGCGATCAACGACCTGACCTTCAAGGGCTATGTCTACAAGGGCGCATTGCCGCCGCCGAAGGGACAATTGCCTGAAGATTGGGAAGATCGCGAGCAGACGCTCTTCCGCTCGACGGAAGTGGGCGATGATATCGATCGTCCGCTGATCAAGTCGGACGGTTCCTATACCTATTTTGCCGCCGACGTCGCCTACTTCAAGAATAAGTTCGATCGCGGCTTCAACGAGATGATCTATATTCTCGGCGCCGACCATGGCGGCTACGTCAAGCGGCTCGAAGCCGTGGCGCGTGGGGTATCGGAGGGAAAGGCGAAGCTGACGGTGCTTCTATGCCAGCTGGTCAAGCTGTTCCGCGATGGCGAGCCCGTGAAGATGTCGAAGCGGTCGGGCGATTTCGTCACGCTGCGCGAAGTCGTCGACGAAGTCGGCCGCGATTCGGTGCGGTTCATGATGCTCTATCGGAAGAATTCCGAGCCCTTGGACTTCGACTTTGCAAAGGTCACGGAACAGTCCAAGGACAATCCGGTCTTCTACGTGCAGTATGCGCATGCTCGCTGCATGTCGATCTTCCGGCAGGCCAAGGAAGCGTTCCCCGACCTCGATATTGCATCGCTCGACCTGGCCAAGGCGGTCGCCGGCGTGATCTCCGATCCGGCTGAACTACAGCTGGTCGCCAAGATTGCGGAATTCCCGCGAATCGTTGAAGCTGCGGCACAGTCGCAGGAGCCTCATCGCATCGCCTTTTACCTTTACGATCTAGCAAGTTCCTTCCATGGACACTGGAATAAAGGTAAAGATTTACCTGAATTACGATTTGTTAACGATAAGAACCGAGAATTGAGCATTGCCAGACTTGGGCTGGTGTACGCTGTCGCGTCGGTTTTGAAGTCAGGTCTTGGTATAACCGGGACCGCAGCACCGGACGAAATGCGATAAACGTCACCATTTACCCACATTGCGCTGGCATTTAACTGTAGCGTTTTCGAGTGGAACGGTGATGGCAGAAAAACAGTTGGCGTATCGCGCAAGCGGAAACGACGAGTTCTTTGCGGATGATGATCCGCTCGCAGAACTCGCGCGTATCGTAGGTTTTGAGCCGCGCCCTGCTGCTCAGGCAGCTCCCGCGGCTCAGCGGCAGGAGCCCGCCTTCAATCTCGAGGACGAGCTTCTTCGCGAATTCGAGCGTTACGATACGCCTCGTATGAGTCCGGCAAATGACATTTCTGTTCCGCCGGAGCAGCCGGTGCTTTCCAATCAGGCTCCGGTTTCGCCTCCTGCCGAACCGGTGCGAGCAGAACCCAAGTTCGAGGAGCCGCCGCAGCCTGTGGCCCCGGTCAAGCCTACAATGGGTGCGCGCGATCTGATCGACGAGCTGGAAATGTCGATCGCGCCGGCTTTGCAGGCGGTCATGGCCTCACCTCCGCCACGGCTCGATCCGCCGCCGGCGCCTCCGGTCGTCAAGCCGACGCCGCAGTCCGCTGCCGCGACCGTGCGGTTGCCGCTTGCGAACTTTACGCTTGCATCCCCATCCGTGCCGCGCGAGCAGCCCGCCCCGGTGGCTCCTCCGGTCGCTCCTGTGCTGCCCGAAACAAGCCAGGTCGACACGGCATTCGATTTCGAGCCAGCCAAAACTGCTGCTGCGTATCAAACTTACAAGCCGCAGCCCGTTGTCGCTGATCAGCCGACCCCGGCGGTCGATGTGCCTGCATCGCCCAAGGTGCGGACCGTTGACGCGGCCGCCCTTTCGGCGGAGATCGATGCTCTATTGGCCGACGTGGATCGCTATCCCGTTCCGCCGAGAAGCAATGATCCGGTAGCGAAGGCGGAACCCAGCTTCGGCGATTTCGGTTCTTCGTTCACAGAACACGCCGCTGCGCCGGCGGTTGCCGCGACTGCGCCGCAGCCTGAGGCGCCGCAGCCGATCACCTTTGATATCGAGGATCCGTTTGCCGGTCAGGATTTCGAGTTCGATCTCGCGGATATCGAAATGGAACTTGCCGGTCTCGATTTTGCCGAGGCCGATAAATCCGCTCCTGCAAGACAACCGGTTCCGGCTGCGCCGGCAATTGAGCCCATCGTCTCACGCGCCACGCCGGTTGCGCCTGTCGCTCCTTTAGCCGCCGCGGCTGCGCCGCAGCCGGTACAGGCCGCACCAATCCCCGTCGTGCCCGCCGCAAGCATGGCTGCTCCGGCGTTCGACGCCGATCAAATGCTGCCCTTCGATCCGACCGAGATTTCCGATACGGAAGAGCGCGTCGAAAACTTCGAGGGATCGCATGTTCCGCATCTGCCGGCGATCGAGCCGGAAGAGCCGGTCGTCGTTCCGCCGGAATATGATTTCGACATCGATTCCGAGATGGCGAGCCTCCTGGGCACGCCGGCCAAGGAAGCAGCATCGGAGCCGTTCAAGCCGGCCGCTGGTGCCGCGTTCGGCGGCGCTGCCGCCGCAGCATCTTGGTCGAAGAGCACGGCGGCCCAGCCCGCTGCGGCCGTTGCCAAACAGCCGATCGAGGAATTCGATGAATTCGAGCGTGCGCTGGAGGAGGATTTCCGCCGCAGCTATCGCGAAGCCGCCACTCCGGTCGAGAATGTTGCCCGGATGACGCTGAACCCGGCGGCGGCCAACCGTCGTCCGGCGCGTCCGGTGCGCAACCTGGCGACAGCCGCGGCCGTCATCGCCGTTCTCGGTCTTGGCGCTTACGGCGTCTACGGCTGGGTCCGTCACGGATCGCCGATCTCCAACTTCTCCGGCGAGCCGCGCGTGATTACCGCCGATGCCAATCCGGTGAAGGTGGCTCCGGAAAATCCAGGCGGCACCGTTGTCCCCAATCAGGACAAGGCCGTTTATGACCGCGTCGCCGGCGACGGCACCGCGGCGCCGAAGCAGAAGGAGCTGGTCTCCTCCAACGAGCAGCCGGTCGATGTGGTGCAGAAGACCCTCATTCCGGAATCCGTATCTCCGGATGACGATAGTGGCGATCAGGTGACGTCGACCCCCGTCGGTGAAACCCAAGATCCGCGCCTGCTTCCAAATCAGGACGGCGGCAACGCGAATGTCGCGGCCAATGATGACGGTCAGGTGCCGGCGGTATCGCCGCGCAAGGTCCGGACGATGATCGTCAAGCCTGACGGTTCTCTGGTTGCGCGTGACGAGCCTGCCGTCGACACCACGACAACAGCTGCGGCAAAGCCGGCAGCAAACAACCAGGTTGCATCGGCCGATCTTCGTCCGGCCACCACGAATACGCCGCCGACCTCCGCCAATACGCCGCCGGCCGCCGCCGATGGCGACGCTGCCAGCGCCGAAAGCACGCCGATCCGTGTCGTCAAGACGACCCCGCTTCCGACCGCTCGTCCGGAGCCGGCCAAGGCAACCGCTACCGCTGCTGCCGCAACTGCGCCCGCCGCCGTTGCGCCTCGGCAGACGCAGCCCAAGCCTCAGCCGCAGTCGCAGCAGGTCGCTTCGGCAAGCCCGGCGCCAACTCGCCAGGCCGCTCCGGCTGCCGCGACCGTCGGCGCTGGTGGTTATGGTGTGCAGATTGCTTCCCTGCCGTCCGAGGCCGATGCGCAGAAGTCGCAGGCGAACCTGAAGGTGAAGTTCGCCAGTGTCATCGGCAACCATCCGCTGGAAATCCGCAAGGCCGATATCGCCGGCAAGGGCACCTACTATCGCGTCCGCGTCGTCGCCGGTTCCAAGGACGAGGCCGCGGCCATCTGCGAGCGCTACCGCACCGCTGGTGGCACCTGCCTGATTTCGAAATAAGGGATCTGGCTTCAGTCTTTCGGCAAAGCGGCGGGTTCATCCCGCCGTTTTCGTTTGCGCCGTTCGGTTTTTGTGAATGCCGGCTTGACGCCGCTCGCGTTTCGCGGCGTCAGTCTCTATGATTCGAGCATGACCGAATCGAAATCCATGATCCTTGGCTGCAGCGGCCATGCCATCACGCCCGAAGAGCGCTCCTTCTATCAGGGAGAACAGCCATGGGGCTTCATCCTGTTTGGACGCAATATCTCCGAGCCGGCCCAGATCGCCGATCTGGTTGCGTCCCTGCGTGACAGTGTCGGGCGTGACGCGCCGGTTTTCATCGACCAGGAGGGGGGCAGGGTGCAGCGCATCCGCCCGCCGATCCTGCCGCATTATCCTTCCGGCCAGGCCTTGGGCGATATCTATCGTCAGGATCGTGAGCGCGGCCTGCGGGCAGCCTGGCTGATGTCCAGGCTGCATGCCTTCGATCTTTTGAAGTTCGGTATTAATGTCGATTGTCTGCCCGTGCTTGATGTCCCGGTCGAGGGTTCCAGCAATGTCATCGGCAATCGCGCCTATGGCGGCGATCCGGTAACGGTGATGGAGATGGGGCGTGCGGCTGCCGAAGGCCTCAAGGCCGGCGGCGTCCTGCCCGTGATGAAGCACATGCCCGGCCATGGCCGTGGCTTTGCCGATTCGCATCACGAATTGCCCGTCGTCTCTGTTCCGCGCGCTGAGCTCGAGGCGCATGATTTCATGCCTTTCGTCGCACTCAAGGACGAATTGATGGCGATGACGTGCCATGTCGTCTTCACCGATATCGATCCGACGAACCCAGCGACGACGTCGCGCAAGGTAATCGAGGAGATCATCCGTGGCCATATCGGCTTTGAGGGCCTGTTGTTGTCGGACGATACCTCGATGAATGCGCTGAAGGGTACGATCGGCGAGCGCGCTGCAAATATTGTTGCGGGCGGATGCGATATCGTGCTGCATTGCAATGGCGTTATGGACGAGATGCAGCAGGTCGTGCGCAACGTTCCGCCATTGACCGGCGCGGCGCTGGTGCGGACCAAGGCGGTGGAAGCTGCTTTCGGTCATGATGATGGCGCCGACGAGACGTCGATTCGCGCCGAATTCGACGCTATGTTTGCAGTGGCCTAGACCGAACTCCGAGGATCTGACGGGTGAACAAGGTGAGCGGCACGGAGAAGTTTCAGCAGGCGGCAATGCCGATGGACAAGCTGTGGCAGGAAAGCGACGCGCAACGCGGCTCGCATGATCCGGCCCTCGTCATCGATATCGCCGGCTTTGAAGGACCGCTGGATCTGCTGCTGCATCTGGCCCGCACCCAGAAGGTCGATCTGTCGCGCATCTCCGTGCTGGCGCTTGCCGAGCAATATCTTCTGTTCATCGACAGCGCCCGGCGCATTCGCATAGAGCTTGCGGCCGACTATCTGGTCATGGCCGCGTGGCTTGCCTATCTCAAATCCAAGTTGCTCATTCCGCAACAGAGCAAGGAAGACGGGCCGACGGGTGAGGAGATGGCGGCGACGCTCGCCTTCCGCCTGAAGCGCCTTGAAGCGATGCGCGATGCGGCGACGGATCTCGTCAATCGCAATCGCCTCGGTCGCGATATATTTGCCCGCGGAGCGCCGGAGCACATCCCGGATCGGCGCCAATCGGCCTTTGATGCCAGTCTTTACGATCTTCTGAGTGCCTATGCCGGACTACGCCAGCGACAGGCTGTCACCCAGGTGACGATCGAGAAGCGCCGCGTCTGGTCTCTGGCGGATGCCCGCGTGATCCTGGACCGGATGATTGGTGAAATCACCGATTGGACCGCGTTGGAACATTATCTGGTAGGTTACATGACGAGCGCCAGCGAGCGTGCGACGGCCATCGCCAGCGCCTTTGCGGCTTCGCTCGAGCTGGTGCGCGAAGGGCAGCTGGAAATCCGGCAGGAGGGCGCATTTCAGCCGCTCTACATGCGGCGCGGGCCGAAGCACGCGTCACTTGAAGCCGCGGAATAGGGCAGGGAGCGAGCGTGACCGATCCTGACGAAGACCAGCCGCGGATGGAATACGAGACAGCGGCGCCCGAGGTCGATGAGCGCCGTCTGGGCGACGCCGAGCGCGTTGCTGAAGCGCTGGTCTTCGCTTCGGCTCAGCCGGTTTCCGAGGCGTTCATTGCCGAGCGTGTCGCGCCTGGCGTCGATGTTCCCGCCCTGATGCAGAAGCTCAAGTCCGATTATGCCATGCGTGGCGTCAATCTCATTCAGATTGAAGGAGCCTGGGCCTTCCGGACGGCAGCCGATCTCTCTTTCATGATCCGGCGCGATGAGAACGAAGTGCGGAAACTGTCCCGCGCCGCCCTCGAAGTACTGGCCATCATCGCCTATCACCAGCCGGTGACGCGCGCCGAAATCGAGGATATCAGGGGCGTGCAGACCTCCAGGGGCACGCTCGATGTCCTGATGGAAGCCGGCTGGGTTCGTTTCCGCGGCCGTCGCCGTACGCCGGGCCGACCGGTGACTCTGGGCACGACGCGCGACTTCCTCGATCACTTCGGCCTGGAAGAGCTGCGCGATTTGCCGGGTCTCGAAGAGCTGAAGGGAGCGGGCTTGTTGTCCGGACGCATCCCCGCCAATTTCAATATCCCGTCGCCATTGATGAGCGACGAGCTCACCGAAGACGAGGATCCCATCACGCAGATGGACCTGGAAGAGCTCGGTCTTCTGCCGCCGAGCGGCGCAAACTCCGGCGATTGAGCCAGAAGCAATGGCATTTCAACGGGCGATCGCGGCAAGGCCGGCTTTTTTTCGAAACTGATGGCGCGTCTCTCTTTTGCCATTAGCCGGTGCGAATATGAAAATCATTCTCTCGGGTTGGAGACGTTCGGTCGCCGCAACGGCGTTCGGCATATCGATATGCGTGGATGCAGTACATTTTGGTGTTTGAAAAACATCCGCAAACGTCTTACATCGAGAAGACGCAAAAATTGGGAGTTATCGCAATGGGTTCTCTAAGCATATGGCACTGGCTCATCGTCCTGGCCATCGCGCTGTTGTTGTTCGGCCGTGGAAAGATCCCGGAGCTGATGGGTGACGTCGCCAAGGGTATCAAGAGCTTCAAAAAAGGCATGAACGACGACGAGGATACTTCGGCGCAGCCGACCCCGGCGGCGACGACGACGTCCCGCACGGTCGAGCACAAGGCTGACGAAACGAAGTAATCAAGTCGGGCGGGCGCGGGCTGAAAGGCTTGCCGTTGGCCCAGGAGCCTTTGCATGTTCGATATAGGCTGGTCGGAGCTCGTGATTATTGCCATCGTGGCACTTGTGGTCATTGGCCCGAAGGAGCTGCCGGCAACATTGCGGACAATCGGCAAGATGACCGCGCGCGCCCGAAAAGTGGCGGGAGATTTCCGTGCACAGTTCGATGAGGCGATGCGCGAGGCAGAGCTGGACGATGTGCGCCAGACGATCTCGGATGCCCAGAAGCTCAATCCCGTCAATTCGTTGCGGGAAGCCATGAACCCGTTGCGGCAGATGGGCAACGAGATAAAAGCCGATCTGCAGCGTTCGACGACGATGGACAAACCCGCGACCGCAACGTCTGTTACGGACGAACCGGTGCCCGGTGTCGCGGCTGGATTGCCGGAAGCGCTTTCGACGATCCCAGCGTCGAACGAGCCGGCGCCCGTGGTTGCTCCCCCTCCACAATCGGTTGCCGCTGCAAGCGAAACAACCGCCAAGCCGAAGGCTGCGCGCAAACCGCGGGCCAAGGCGGATGATGTCGCTGCCGCCGCCGTGCAGACCTCCGTCGTTGCGGAAAAGCCGAAACGTGCGCCACGCAAGGTGGCGGTAGCCGCTGCTGCTGAGGAAACGCCCGCCACTGCCCCCAGGAAGCGCGCTACAGCCAGTAAGACAACGCCGAAGAAGAAGGACCAGGCATGACAGGTGATATCGACGATAAGCCGCAGCCGCTTATCGAACACCTCATGGAACTGCGTTCGCGGCTGATCTGGTCGCTGGTGGCGTTCTTCATTGCCTTCATCGGCTGCTTCGCCGTGGCGAAACACCTCTTCAACTATCTGGTCTACCCATATAAATGGGCTGTCGTCTGGGCCGGTCTCGATCTTAGCAAGGCCGAGCTGATCTATACGGCGCCGCAGGAATTCTTCTTCACCCAGGTGAAGGTCGCTATGTTCGGCGCGCTGGTCATCGCTTTCCCGATCATCGCCGCGCAGATCTACAAGTTCGTGGCGCCCGGTCTTTACAAGAACGAGCGCTCTGCCTTCCTTCCGTTCCTGATCGCGTCGCCCGTTCTATTCCTGATGGGTGCGGCGCTCGTCTATTTCTTCTTCTGCCCCATGGTCATGTGGTTCTTCCTGAAGATGCAGCAGGCGCCAGCCGACGGTCAGATCGGCATTGCGCTGCTGCCGAAGGTCTCGGAATATCTGAGCCTGATCATGACGCTGGTCTTCTCCTTCGGCCTTGTCTTCCAGTTGCCTGTCATCACCACGCTGCTGGCCCGCGTCGGACTGTTGACATCGGAGTGGTTGGCGCAAAAGCGCAAGTTCGCGATCGTCTTCGCGTTCATCATAGCCGCCGTGCTGACGCCGCCGGATCCGATGTCCCAGATCGGCCTTGCAGTGCCGACGATCCTTCTCTACGAGATTTCCATCTACGCGGCGCGACTCGTGGAACGCCAGCGTGCGCGGCAGACGCTTGAGGAGAATGACGAGACGTCCGATGTCACCAAGACGGATAATGTCTGAGCGACGGGCGAGGATCGTTCTCCCCTGAGGGTTTGCCGGATCGATCTCCGACCGATATTTCGGTCGGAGCCGCAGTCATGTGTAACGATCTGGAACGACGATGCTTGATATCAAATGGATTCGTGAGAATGCCGAGGCTCTGGATGCAGCGCTTGCCAAGCGCGGCGCGGAGCCTCTGTCGCAAGGCCTCATTGCGCTCGACGAGAAGCGCCGCTCCGTCATTCAATCAGTCCAGGATATGCAGTCCCGCCGCAACGCCGCCTCGAAGGAGATCGGCGCGGCCATGGCGCAGAAGAACGCCGAACTTGCCGAGAAGCTGAAGGCCGAGGTCGCCGACATCAAGACTTCGCTTCCGGCTGCGGAGGAGGAGGAGCGCACGCTGACGGCCGAGCTCAACGACGCCCTGTCGCGCATTCCCAATATCCCGCTTGAGGATGTGCCTGTCGGCAAGGACGAGCACGACAATGTCGTCAAGCATTCCTGGGGCGCCAGGCCGACCTGGAACCACAAGCCGAAGGAGCATTTCGAGATCGGCGAAGAGCTCGGCTATATGGATTTCGAGCGCGCGACCAAGCTTTCTGGTTCGCGCTTCACCGTGTTGACGTCGCAGCTTGCGCGCCTCGAGCGTGCGCTTGGCCAGTTCATGCTCGATCTCCATACGAGCGAGCACGGTTACACCGAAGTCAGCTCGCCGCTGATGGTGCGCGACGAGGCCATGTTCGGCACCGGCCAATTGCCGAAATTCGCCGAGGACCTGTTCAGGACCACGGACGGCCGTTGGCTGATCCCGACTGCCGAAGTGACGCTCACCAATCTGGTCTCCGGCGAGATTCTGGATCAGGAAAAGCTGCCGCTGCGCTTCACGGCGCTGACGCCGTCCTTCCGTTCGGAAGCCGGTTCCGCCGGCCGCGATACGCGCGGCATGCTGCGTCAGCACCAGTTCTGGAAGTGCGAGCTGGTGTCGATCACCGATGCCGAAAGCTCGATTGCCGAGCACGAGCGCATGACGGCCTGTGCCGAAGAAGTGCTGAAACGCCTCGGCCTGCATTATCGCGTCATGACCCTATCGACGGGCGATATGGGCTTCGGCGCGCGCAAGACCTACGACCTGGAAGTCTGGCTGCCGGGACAGGATACCTATCGCGAGATCTCGTCATGCTCGGTCTGCGGCGATTTCCAGGCCCGGCGCATGAATGCACGCTACCGTGGCAAGGATGACAAGGGCACGAAGTTCGTTCACACGCTGAACGGCTCCGGCACCGCCGTCGGCCGCTGCCTGATCGCCGTCCTTGAGAATTATCTGAACGCCGATGGCTCTGTCACTGTACCGGACGCACTGCTGCCATATATGGGTGGTGTGACAAGGATCGAGAAAGCAGCATAAATCAGGCGGTGGGGCGATGCGCATACTTCTGACCAACGATGACGGTATTCACGCCGAAGGCTTGGCTGTGTTGGAGCGTATCGCCCGTACCCTGTCGGACGATGTCTGGATCGTCGCACCCGAGACCGATCAGAGTGGCCTTGCTCATTCGCTGAGCCTTTCCGAGCCCTTGCGGATGCGCAAGGTCTCCGACAAGCACTATGCGCTGCGAGGAACGCCGACGGATTGCATTATCATGGGCATCCGGCAGGTGCTGGACATCAAGCCGGATCTGGTGCTTTCGGGCGTCAATTCCGGCTCGAATGTCGCAGACGACGTCACCTATTCCGGAACGATCGCCGGGGCGATCGAGGGGACGCTGCAGGGTGTGCGTTCTTTCGCCCTCAGCCAAGCCTATGTCCATCAGAACGGCGGGCGCGTCGTGCCTTGGGAAGTAGCCGAGGCGCATGCTCCGGCCTTGCTTGGCAAGCTCATCGATATCGATTTGCCCGACGGTACTTTCCTGAACCTGAATTTCCCGAATTGCCGCCCCGACGAGGTCGCAGGGACGGAAGTGACGGCGCAGGGCAATCTCGCCTTCAACATACAAGTGGAGGAGCGTGCGGATGGCCGCGGCTTCCCATATTATTGGCTGAGATTCGGCGAACGTAGCGGCGTGTTCCGTCCGGGTACCGATATTCAGGCGTTGAAACAAAATCGTATTTCGGTAACTCCTTTGAAACTCGATTTGACGGATTATTCGGCGCAGGACCGCGTGGCGCGGGCGCTCGGTATGGAGTAGCGGATTGACACCTCGTTTGGTCGAGAAGGAAGGCTTTGCAGCCGTTGTTCTGCGGCTGCGGGCAGAAGGCATATTGGATATCGATCTGATGACGGCGGTCGAGCAGACGCCGCGCTTGCCTTTCGTGCCGCCGCAATTTGTCGATGATGCCTATTCCAGCCGGACGATCCCGATCGAATGCGGGGCCTTCATGGAAGGCATGGATCTTGTCGTCCGGATTCTTCACGGCCTCAAGATCAAGCCGGGCCACCGCGTTCTCGAGATCGGAACTGGCAGTGGCTTCACCGCCGCCGTCATGGGGCGGATTGTGGAGCGGGTCCTCACGGTCGATCGTTACAAGACGCTGACGACGGCGGCGCAGCAGCGCATGGATGCGCTCGGGCTCCGCAACGTCATCATTCGGCAGGCCGACGGCAGCGCCGGGCTGCAGGGCGAGGGCACTTTCGACCGCATCCTGGTGACCGCCGCGTTCACGGCCATGCCGCGCTTCTATGCCGAGCAGCTGGTGTCGGGCGGATCCATGATCGCGCCGCTGATCGTGTCCGATGGTCTCTGCCGCCTGGTACGCCTGACCAAGACCGGCAGCCGCTTCGAGCGCGAAGAACTCTTCGACGTTCCCTATCAGCCCATCGTGCCGATGCTCGCCTCCTATCTTTGAGGCCCAATTTTGATCGATGAGGATGGTGAGCGGGCCGCCGGCCCGCTGTTTCATTTTCTATGGTTAGCAATTCCTCAAAAAAACACATGCCGCACCAGTGCTTTAACCGCATGGTAAGATTAACGCGCTTTAATCGACCCATAATCGGTTGCGTCTTAAGTGGGTTGAGTCATGGGTTTCAGTCTTTCTTCAAACTTCGGTAAATCGGCAGGGAAAGTCCTGGTGGCCATCCTCCTGGCGAGCACTGCAACGGCTTGTAGTTCAGACACGACCCGCTTCAGCGGGCTCTTCTCCAAGAACACGGATAATGTGACGACGGGTTCCATCAACCGTCGCAGCCTGAATGGTCCGAATGGCGATCCGGTGCCGCGAGCCGATGTCGCGCAGGCCGGCGGCTATGGCCAGCAGGATTATTCGCAGTCGAGCGCACCGGTAACGCAACCCTACCCGAATTCGCCGGCTCGCTATAACCCATCCTATTCCAGTGCTCGTGTGTCCACGGCGCCCGTCGCGATCCAGCGTTCCGATCTGGCGCCTCCCGGTGCGTCTGCCGACATGACTCGCCCGCATGCGGCACCCAGAGCAGAAAACGAAGCGCTCGCCCAGCCGTTCCCGTCGTCGCGCAGGAATGATGGCTCGCGCGCCAGGCCGGCTCTTGCTCCGGACACATTGTCGACAGGCACGATCAAGACCGCTTCGGCCCCTCAGCCGTCCTCGGGTTGGACCACCGTCAATGCTCCGAGCGTGACGTTGCATCCGGGCGAGAATATCGCGCTGCTGTCCCGCCGTTATGGTGTTCCGGAGAAGGAAATCCTGCGCGCCAATGGCTTGCGCAACGGCGCCGGCGCTCAGCCCGGCCAGCAGATCATTATACCGACCATGAACGGTGCAGGCGCTGCCAGCCCGGCCAAGATGGCATCGGAGGCGACCGATCTTTCCAAGGGCGGCAAAATGCCGGGCCCGGCCAAGGCGCCGCAACAGGAAGTCCTTGCGCTGCCGTCCAACGGCCAGATGCGCGGCAAGTCTCAGGCAGGCCTTGCCGATCCGAACAAGCTCGCTGCCGGCAACGGCAAGGGACCGACGCCGAAGGGCACCTATGTTGTCAAGCCAGGTGATTCGCTGGCCAGGATTGCCAAGGAAAGCGGCGTAACCGTCGCCGAGCTCAAGCGGGCAAATGGCATGCAGGCCGGCGATGGCGTTCGCATAGGCCAGACTTTGACGCTGCCGCATGGAGCGCTTGCCGCCGACCCCGTCAAGACCGCTTCGATCGAGCCGCAGAAGGTTTCCGCCAAGCCGGTTGCAGAGCCGAAGCAGGCGGCAGCGGAGCCGGTGGCAAAGCAGGCGCCGAAGGCCGTCGCCCACGCGGATACGGCACCCGATGCCGCTGCCGCCAAGCCGCAGGTGGTCGCCTCCGCTTCTCCGAGCCAGGCCGTCAACGACGCCGCCAAGTCCGATGCACAGGCCGACGCGCCGGAAGCAACCGGCATCGGCAAGTATCGCTGGCCGGTTCGCGGCGCGGTCATTGCCGGCTACGGCGCCAACGTCAACGGCAGCCGTAACGACGGTATCGATATCTCCGTTCCTGAGGGAACGCCGATCAAGGCGGCAGAGAACGGCGTCGTCATCTATGCAGGCAATGGCCTGAAGGAGCTCGGCAACACGGTTCTGATCCGTCACGACGATGGCACGGTGACTGTCTATGGCCACGCTGACGCGCTCAGCGTCACACGCGGGCAGAAGGTTCAGCGCGGCCAGACGCTCGCAACGTCGGGCATGAGCGGCAACGTCACCCAGCCGCAAATGCACTTCGAAGTCCGCAAGAATTCGGCTCCGGTTAACCCAATGACGTTCCTTGAATAGGTAGTGCGTCTCAAGGAGTCTGCAAAAAGCCCGGCTATCACCGGGCTTTTTGTCGTTCGGGGGCCTTAATGTCTCGGATCAGTCCCGCTCCAGCACGATGCGCAATCGTCCAGCCAGATCCTGGATATATTGCCAGGCGACGCGGCCGGACCGCGCACCGCGCGTCGTCGCCCATTCCAAAGCCTCGTGGTGCATCTGGGTACGATCCAGCTTGAGCTTGAAGTGATCGGCATAGGCGTCGATCATCTGCAGATAATCTTCCTGGCTGCACTTGTGGAAGCCGAGCCAGAGACCGAAGCGATCGGAAAGCGAAACCTTTTCCTCCACGGCTTCGGACGGATTGATCGCCGTCGACTGCTCATTCTCCATCATGTGACGCGGCAGCAGATGTCGGCGGTTCGATGTGGCGTAGAACAGCACGTTGTCGGGCCGTCCTTCGACACCGCCGTCAAGTGCGGCCTTCAGCGACTTGTATGCGGTATCGTCGTGATCGAAGGACAGGTCGTCGCAGAAGAGGATGATGCGATGCGGCGTCGCCTTCAGAATGTCGAGCAGCACCGGCAGCGAGGAAATATCCTCGCGGTGCACTTCGATCAGTTTCAGCGAGATGCCGGTGGCGCGGCGCACATCCTCGTGCACCGCCTTGACGAGGGAGGACTTGCCCATGCCGCGCGCGCCCCAGAGCAGGACGTTGTTGGCGGCAAAGCCGTCCGCGAAGCGCAATGTGTTCTCGTGAAGAATATCGCGTACGTGATCGACGCCGCGAATGAGGCTAAGCGCCACGCGGTTCGGCCGCGCAACGGGTTGCAGATGGAGCCGGGCAGGGGCCCAGACGAAACAGTCGGCCGCATTCCAGTCGTTGATTGCCGGAGCCGGCCCGGCCAGACGTTCGAGCGCGTCGGCAAGGCGGCGGACTTCCGCAAGGATCAGGGCGTTTTGGTCTTCACTCACCGTTTTCCTCCTGAATATTGTTCAAGAAAGTCGTAAAATGCGCGCGCTGTATTGCCGCGTATCATGCTCCTTTCGGGGCTGAAAGGCTAAGAGGCCGGGAAAACGGTACGGTTCATGGCTGTTTTTGTTGCAATCGCCATGCGCCTAACTATATTCCGGCCACCTGACGCGGGCACCGTCCCCGCAAGGAGTTCAAGGGAGTTTTTGATGTTTATCACCAACGCATATGCGCAAAGCGCGACAGATTCGGTCGCGGGCGCCTTCGGCGGTTCCGGCTTTGAAATGATCATCCTGTTTGTGCCGCTGATGGTCGTTTGGTATTTCCTCCTCATTCGTCCGCAGCGTGCGCAGGCAAAGAAGCGTGACGAAATCCTGAAGAACATTCGCCGCGGCGATCAGATCGTCACCAGCGGCATCGTCGGCAAGGTCACCAAGGTCATCGACGACAAGGAACTCGAAGTCGAGATTGCCGAAGGCGTGCGCATCCGCGTCGTCCGCAGCGCCATTTCGGAAGTTCGCGTCAAGGGTGAGCCCGTCAAGGCCGACGCGGCGTAAGCTTCTCGTGTGCAGGCAGCTCGGCTGGCTGGTGCGCGTCCTCGAAAATCGGGATCGACTTTCTTGAAGGACTGTGCACAAATTCAAGGTGTTACTGCGCCCTTCGCAATCCCTATGGAAAGCGGGGCGCAGTAGGGAAGCCCAAACTCGAGAGAGCGATGCTGCACGTCTCCTGGTGGAAGACCACCCTGATCTGGTTCGCCGTCCTCGCGAGCGTTCTTCTTGCCGCGCCGAACCTGCTCGGTGAGCGTGCGCTTTCCTCTCTTCCGGCCTGGCTGGCGCATAGAAAGATCGAGCTCGGGCTCGATCTTCGCGGCGGTTCCCATCTCCTGCTGAAAATCGAGCGGGACGATGTCGAAAAGGACCGCCTGGAAACGATCGTCGGAGACATTGCCACCCGGCTCCGCACGATGAACATCGCTTATTCCGGCCTCGCCGGAACCGGCCGCAAGATCGAGCTCCGCATCAACGATCCCGCGCAGGTTCAGCCTGCGGTCAATGCATTGAAGCCGCTCACCTCGGGTTCGGACAAGCCGGCTGTTGCGCTTTCCCAGGGCGACAACGGCGCGATGACGCTTAATATCACCGATGCCGATATCAATAATCATGTGTCTTCCGCGGTAGCGCGGGCGCTCAGGATCATTCGCAGCCGTATCGCGCAGCTCGGCGTGGGCGAACCCCTGATCCGCAGACAGGGTGCCGATCGTATTCTCGTGCAGGTGCCTGATCTTGCCGACCCGCAACGGTTGAAGAACCTTCTGAGCCAGCCTGCCAAGCTCAGTTTCCGCCTTATCGATCAATCGATGTCGGTTCAGGACGCCATGAACGGTCGCCCGCCCGCCGGGTCGGACGTGCTGTTTTCCGAAGACGATCCGCCGGTCGGCTATCTCGTGCAAAGGCAGCCTTTGCTCTCCAACGTCGACTTCGCCGACGCCTTGGCCGCCGTCAACGGCCAGAGCAATGACGGTAAGATCTCGGTCAAGCTGACGCAGGAAGCGACCAGCCGCTTCGCGCAATCGACCGCAAGTAATCTCGGCAAGATTGTCGTCGTCGTGTTCGACGATCAGGTCATCTCCGCTGCCACCTTGAAGACGGTGATCGCCACCGGGGAAATCGACATCCCTGGGGATTTCACCGCTCAGGGCGCGCGGGACCTGGCGGTCATGCTCAAGAGCGGGCCACTGCCGGCAACAATGACGCCGGTCGAGGAGCGGACCATCCAGCCCGGCCTCGGCGGTGAGATGACGCGCTACAGCGTCCTTGCCTGCATCGCGGCGGCAATTTTCGTCGCCGTGCTCATGATCGGCTTCTATCGTATCCTCGGTATCGTGGCGACGATCGCGCTTGTCATCAACATCATCATGGTGGTGGCGATCATGGGATTGTTCGGCATCACGCTGACATTGCCGGGCGTTGCCGCCATCGTGCTCACCATTGGTATCGGATTGGATGCGGTGGTGCTGATCTATGAGCGGGTTCGTGAGGAGGAAAAGAACACGCATCTTCTCGTCGATGCGCTGCGCCATGGCTTCAACAGGGCTGCCGCCACCGTGGCCGACGCCAACCTGACGGTGCTCATCGTCGCGGCCATTCTTTTCTATGCGAGCAGCGGCGCCGTACGCGGCTTTGCCGCGACCCTGATTGTCGGCGTTTTCACCACCTTCTTCACCTCCTGCTTCGTGACGCGTTCGCTCATCACCATGTGGATATCGCGCCGCAAGCCGCGCACCTTGCTGGTCGGCGTGCGAAGCGGCATTTTCGATAATGCCAATATCCGTTTCATGGGCATTCGCCGCTACACGTTCACGGTATCGGCGGCTTTGTCGGTGGTCACGCTTCTCGCCTTTGCGACGGTCGGCATGCATCTCGGCGTCGATTTTGCCGGCGGCTCGATCATCGAGGTTCGCGCCAAGCAGGGTGTCGCGGATCTGGCGAATATTCAATCACGCCTGCAGGACGCGATTCCAGGCGACGTGCGGGTCGAACGGCTCGACGATCGGCTGAGCGCGCTGATCCGCGTGCATGCCCAGGAAGGCGGCGAGAATGCGGAACAATCGGCCGTGACCCTCGTGCGCGAGGAGTTGAACAAGGATTACGATTTCTCCCGCGTCGAGGTGGTCGGCCCCGCCGTATCCGGGGAGATCACGACGACCGCTTCGCTTGCCGTACTGGCGGCGCTGATTGCCATTCTCGTCTATATATGGCTGCGCTTCGAGTGGCAGTTTGCAGTCGGCGCGATTATCGCGACCTTGCATGACGTCATCCTGACGCTCGGCCTGTTCGTCCTCACCGGCATGGAATTCAACATGACGGGGATCGCCGCCATTCTGACCATTGTCGGCTATTCATTGAACGATACCGTGGTCGTCTATGACCGCATGCGCGAGAATCTCAGGCGCTATCCGCAAATGCCTTTGCCGATCCTGATCGATGCCTCCATCAATCAGACATTATCGCGGACCATTCTGACATCGGCGACGACGCTTGTGGCGCTGCTCGCCCTTTATATATTCGGCGGGGAGGTGATCCGTGCCTTCACCTTCGTGCTGCTTTTCGGCGTCGCAGTCGGAACTTTCTCGTCGATTTATATTGCGGCGCCCGTGCTGATCCTGTTCAAGCTGCGTCCGGACAAGTTCCAGACCGGCAGCCAAAGCAATGGGCCTGCGGCCGGCGACATCCAGTCAGGCAAACCAGCGGTGTGATACATTGGCAAAAGGTATAGAAATCCGTAGCGCGCATTTTCCGGGGCGCGCACCGATCGACGCTTACGGCAACGGCGGCTTCCGCTTTGCCGACATGTCGCATCGCGGCTCGCTGCTCTGCCTGCCCTCGGGCATCTATGGCTGGGACATGATGCTGGGGGACGCGCTGACGCCGGACCGTTTCCAGAAGGTGCTCGACGAGGCAGCACAGATCGAAGTCCTGCTTGTCGGCACCGGCATGGAATTGCGGCCGTTGCCGGCTGATCTAAAGGCAGCCCTGCGCGCCAGACAGATTTCTTCCGACCCGATGAGCACCGGGGCGGCGGTTCGCACCTTCAATATCATGCTGTCCGAGTCGCGCGCGGTGGCCGCGGCGCTGATCGCCGTTTGACCTCCGGATCGTGAGCATGACGACATCAGCTGCGCCCCGTGGCAATCGGGATATCTGCCTCGCGACGCTTCGCGATACCGATCGCGATCGCTACCTTGCCTGCCTGTTGGCACCGGAGGAGAAACGTCCAGCACTTGCCGCGCTCTATGCCTTCAATGCCGAGCTGGCACGTGTGCGCGATCTCGTGCACGGGCCGCTGCCCGGCGAAGTGCGCATGCAGTATTGGCGCGATCTTCTCGAAGGGCAGGCTCACGGATCGAGCGAGGCCAATCCGATCGCCTCAGAGCTTTTGATTGCGATCGAGCAGCACCGGCTACCGCGTCAGACGCTGATCGACATGATCGATGCGCGCATCTTCGACCTCTATGACGATCCGATGGAGACGCGCGTCACTTTGGAAGGCTATGCCGGCGAGACCGCCTCGGCCCTCATTCAGCTTGCAAGCCTGGTTCTGTCGCCGGAGGAGGCTAGGGGTTCGGCTGATGCGGCCGGTCATACGGGCGTTGCGCAGGCGATTGCCGGCCTGCTGTTGCTGATGCCGCTGCACCGCCATCGCGGTCAGCTCTACCTGCCGCTCGAAATCCTGACCGCGACGGGCCTTGATCGCAGCACCTTCCTCGCAGGCGAGGACAAGGCGCGTATTTCGACCGCGATCGAAGCATTTGCCGGCCTTGGCCGCGAGCATCTGGCCAAGGCGAGGGCGGCGGGCGCCATACCGCCGGCGGTGTTTCCGGCCTTTCTGCCGGCAACCCTTGCGGAGCCGGTCTTGAAGAAGGCGCAGAGGCTCGGATCGGGCCTGTTTGATCGCTCCCTGCTGCTGCCGCAATGGCGCAGGCAGATGCGCATGGCGCTGGCATCAATCACAAAGCAAATCTAAAATACGTCAAGCTCGCGCAAGTCTCGGCGTGTATGGAGATGGTCGAGCACTTGATTTGCATATCAGGGGGAGTTGCCGTGGGTATTGTCGTCTGGTGCATACTGTTTGCGATCGTCGTCTTTTTCGCCTTCTTCGCCACGCGCATGGCATCGCAGAACAAGGAAGACGGCCTGCACGACACCGGCCTTGCCATCCTCGAATTCGGTCGTGCCTTTCCGACCGAAGCCATCCGACAATTGCAGATCACAGCGAATGGTCAGGCGGTGTTCGTCCGCCTGCATGACGATAAGGCCGGCTTCATGCGCAGCCTGCACAATCATTTCAGCGTCCACCTGATCGAGCCCGGTCGCGCGCACGCCAAGGATTCGGGCACGGGCCGCGGACTGACGGTCGACTTCCTCGATGCTCCCCATCATAACGGGACATTCGAGTTCGCAACGCCAGCGGAGGCGGCGGAAGTCTCTCTGTGGCTGCTTGGCAACTATGTTGTCAACGACGACGCTAAACCAATACATTTGATGCCGCCGGCGAAGGCCTGAGACATCTCAGGCACTTTCGGCGAGCATCTGCGTCTGCACGCCCAGCCATTCCGCGCAATCGGCAAGCGCGCGTTTGGCGATGAGCTGGCGCTTCATGATGGTCTTGTCCTTGCCGCGAAAGCGCTTGATGCCCTCCGGCTTGACGATCGAACCCGGCTCCAGTTCCGGGAAGAGCCCGAAATTGATGTTCATCGGCTGGAACGACCGCTTGCCCGGCTCTTCGTCGGATACGATGTGCCCACCCGTGATGTGGCTGAGCAGCGAGCCGAGAGCCGTCGTAGCCGGCGGCAGGGACGGCGCTTCCCCCTTGCGTTCCGCGGCGGCGAAACGGCCGGCGAGCAACCCGATGCTGGCGCTTTCGACATAGCCTTCGCAGCCGGTAATCTGGCCGGCGAAGCGCAGGCCCGGCCGCGACTTCAGCGTCAGTGAGCGGTCGAGCAGGGTCGGAGAATTGATATAGGTATTGCGGTGCAGGCCGCCGAGCCTTGCAAATTCGGCATTCTCCAGGCCCGGAATCAGGCGGAAGATCTCCGCCTGTGCGCCGTATTTCAGCTTCGTCTGGAAGCCGACCATATTGTAGAGCGTGCCGAGCGCATTGTCCTGGCGCAGCTGCACCACCGCGTAGGCTTTGACGGTTGGGTTATGGGCGTTGGTCAGGCCCATCGGCTTCATCGGCCCGTGACGCAGCGTCTCACGCCCGCGTTCAGCCATGACCTCGATCGGCAGGCAGCCGTCGAAATAGGGGGTGCCTTCCCACTCCTTGAAGCCGACGGCGTCGCCGGCGATCAGTGCATCGAGGAAGGCATTATATTGGGCTTGGTCCATCGGGCAGTTGATGTAATCCTTGCCCGTGCCGCCCGGTCCCACCTTGTCGTAGCGCGACTGGTACCAGCAGATATCCATGTCGATGCTGTCGCGATAGACGATCGGGGCGATGGCGTCGAAAAAGGCGAGGGCATCCGCGCCGGTCTCGGCCTGAATGGCGCTGGCAAGCCCGGGCGCAGTCAGCGGGCCGGTGGCGATGATCGCCTGATCCCATTCCTTCGGCGGCAAGCCTTGGATTTCCTCGCGAACGACCGTAATCAAGGGATGGCTTTGGACTGCCTGTGTGACTGCCGCCGAAAATCCGTCGCGATCCACCGCCAGCGCACCGCCGGCCGGAACCTGATGCTTGTCGGCGCAGGCCATGATCAACGAACCGGCCAGGCGCATTTCCGCATGGATGACACCGACAGCATTGCTGGTCGCGTCATCGGAGCGGAAGGAGTTGGAACAGACGAGTTCGGCCAAATCATCGGTCTTGTGCGCTTCGGTGCCGCGCACGCCACGCATCTCGTGCAGGATGACGGGCACGCCGGCATTGGCGATCTGCCATGCGGCTTCCGAGCCGGCCAGGCCGCCGCCGATAACGTGGATAGGGGAGTGGGAATTGGTCTGTGTCATGCGCGCGTCATTACCACGGGGCGGGCGGCGATCCAATTGCTTTGCGCAAATGCCGAGATCAAAAACAGTGCGGGAATCAAAAACGGCGCCGAAGGCGCCGTCTTGAAGCAGTCTACTCGGTCCGTATCGATTAACGGAAGGAGCGGGAAGCGATGTCGCGGATCTCGTAGCGGCTGACGCCGATGTCCGACAGGGTCTGGCTGGAAAGGTTGCCGAGTTCGTTCAGAGTGCGGCGGTAGCTAATCCAGTTCTTGGCAATACGAAGCGGGTTCATGATCTTGTCCTCAGTGTCTTTGTTGCGAGCGGTACGATTACCGCCTCAGCGCTTGCACTCTATATAGGCGCGAGGACGTGCTTTGTGCAGTGCAAATTAAAGGCGTCTGCCATGCATTTGTGCAGTGTGACGCCCAAAAAGCCATCAATGCCTAAATTTTATATGCTGTGCACAGGGCGAATAGCTTCAGGAGGGCGGACCGATGCTGCGTTGCGAAGCGGGCACAAAAAGAACGCCCGTCGCGGTGGTCCGCAACGGGCGTTGAGAAGGCTCTCGCTGTTGGGCGAAGCCTATCCGGCGATTAGCGGCCGGTGGCTTCGCGAGCAACGCGATGAATGTCTGCGCGGTCGATGCCGAGGTCGTGCAGTTCACGCGAGCTCATGCGGCCGAGTTCGGTAACGGTCTGACGATACTTGCGCCAGTTGTTGAAAGAGCGGGTCAGGTTCATTTTAAGTCCCTTTCGAGGATTTGAAGATCTCGCGGCTCCGCAATCGGTTCCGTCCTTGATCTGATGCTTCCCAATATATGCTGCACCGCAAGAACTAAAAGAGCGAATGCTTCATGCCACCTATGCGGTTTGCGCAAGTCTTGCAGGCGATTTACCTGGGGGTATGGCTGCTTTATGTGCATATCGCGGCAAAGTGGAGAATGGCTGGCAGGTCGGATTTCGAATAAGGCCGAGGTTTCCGAGAGGAATTCCTCCGGCTGCCTGCGTTCGGCCACGTTTCCGCCAGCCCTGCGCGTTTGGAGGTGGTCAGGAGGGACCTTGCGGGATGGCGAAAAGCGATCTTCATGCCGGCGATTGCCGTGTTTCCGGCGCGCAGCTATTCGGTGGCTGGTAGCTCCTCAAGGGCCACGAACGCCGCTTTAGCGGTAGCTAAACGGTTGAATCGGGAAGAAAAAATAACGCCCACCGCGGGAGGAGGTGCGGTGGGCGTCATTTGTGATGATTGACGACTGGGAGGAGGAGTGTCGTCAATCTATCGGAGCGCACTGGGAGGAGGAGTGTGCGGCTCCGAATTCCGTGTCAGGATCTAAACCCTCAGGCTGTTCCGATTTGCATCGGCCCGGCGCGCCATCGCCGTGTTTGTTGTTTTACAAATAGTATGATTTTTCGATTTTGTGCAGCGCAATAATTTCATGGGAGGTATGTATTCGACGCATGCCTCTCATGGGTATCAAGATACCGCGCCACATAATACTAAAGGATCGCTTAATGCTGTATTAACGAGGGACATATTCGAGTGGAGAGTGCCAATCGCAAATGCGTGCGGGCCGGCATCGATTGCATGCCGATTTGTGCTAACTCTTCATTATACGGGAGTCGCAGGGGGCAGGGATGTACAGAGGCAGGCTGGAGCGGGATCTGAAGATCTGGGTCGACAAAGGTCTTGTCGATACGGCGGCGGCAGAGGCTGTGCTGCGCGAATATGACGGCCGTCAGACGAGTTTCAGCGCGGGGCGGGTGCTGACCATCATAGCAGCCGTGCTTCTTGGCTTGGCCATACTGCTTTTCGTTTCTGCGAATTGGGAAGCGATTCCGAGGATCGTACGTCTCGCGGCGCTCGTGGCAATGATATGGGGCTTCTATCTCGGCGCCGCCTATCTGTTGGCCCTGAAGCGTTCGATACTGGCCTCGGGGTTGCTGATCCTCGGTACGCTGAGTTTCGGCGGCGCCATGGCGCTCGTCGGCCAGATGTACAATATGTCCGGCGATGAACTGACGATGATGATCGTCTGGTTCGCCGCGGCCTGCATCGTGGCGGCGTTGTTTCGATCCAGCGCGCAGGTCGCGCTTGCCGGCTTCCTCGCCTGGGCTTTTTGCGGCGTCTATCTATGGGACAATTTCGATCAGTGGCATGGCGTCATGCCATGGGTGCCGCCTCTGATGGCCGCAGTTCTGATTGCGCTCGTCAGGTATGTTGATGCGCCGAGCGCGCGGCACTTCGCCTATCTTGTGCTTGTTGGGTGGTTGACCTGGCTTTTTGGCCTGCATGAGAGCCTGAGTGCGGCAATCCTTTTCGCTGCCCTCGGAATGGCGGCCTTTCTTGTCGTCAGCATCCCGGCCTCGCCGCTCATGCCTCTCGTGCGAACGGCAGGGGCAGCGCCCGCCTTCTATGCCTTTCTTGTCGCCGCGATCGGCTTCTTTCTGATCCATGCAGAAATCAGCAACGGATCCTTCGACAATAATGTCTGGGTGGAAGACAAGCTTCCGCTCATCATTGTGGCTGCCGCGACGCTGGCGAGCTCAGTGATCGCGATCGCCCTTGGCGGCCGGGATAATGGCGCGGTGCGCTATCTCGCCTATTTCGTCTTCGCCTGCGAGATTCTCTATCTCGCCAGCGAGACGATCGGCTCGATCATCGGTACGGCGGGCTTCTTTCTAGTTGCCGGCTTGCTGGCGGCATTCGCCGCCTGGCTGGTCATCCGGCTGGAACGACGATTTTCCGATCATGGCGGGCAGGGGACGCGGGCATGACTTATCTGGCTGACAAGAGCGCTGCTATAAGTAATCCTCGTCGCTTGTGGATCGCCGCTATCATCGTTGCAGCCCTGCAGACGGCCGTTCTGGGCTATATGGTCGGCGAGCGGGCCTGGGGACTGCGAAGCGGCGTCGAGGTTATCCTGAAGACGGCGCCGGTCGATCCGCGCGATCTTCTGCGTGGCGACTACGTCACTTTGAACTACGATATTTCGCGGGTTCCCGTCTCGGCGCTAGTCGGTGGGCCGCCGAAGGAAAGCCTGAATAATCAGGTCCTGTCCGTCCGCCTTAAGAAGCAGGATGACGGCTATTGGGGCATTGTCGAATCGTCTTTCGCAACGCTGGACGCCAAGCCTGATACGGTCGTGCTGAAAAGCCTGCCCTTCGATTATGTGTCCTATGGCGATTTGGCCGACACATCTCAGGCGACGATCGCAGTTACATACGGCATCGAGCGCTATTACGTGCCGGAAGGCCAGGGGCACGACATCGAGAATGCGCGCAACGACAGTCGCGTCGCGATCGCGGCCCGCGTCTCTTCCGATGGCGCCGCCCATATCAGAAGCCTGCTTCTCGACGGCAAATCCGTCTACGAAGAGCCGCTTTATTGATGAAGTTTATCTGTGGAAGCCGGATAAGCTTGCGCATGGTCGTGGAACCGTCATTTTTCCTTTGCGTGGTTTGAAACGGGTGATATAGAGACGCCGCGCTCCGGAAGGCCCCATGGGCAGGCATCGCCGTGCGGTTTTGGGAACGCGGGTATGGTGAAATTGGTAGACACGCCAGATTTAGGTTCTGGTGCCGCAAGGCGTGGGAGTTCAAGTCTCTCTACCCGCACCAGGACTGTCTTGTGGACAGGGGGAGGCTGAACAGGTCCGTCTTCCGATATGCCGCAGGACGCGCCATTTTGCCCAGAGCATCCCGCTTTCGGATAGGGA
Organism: Rhizobium sp. SG570; assembly: GCF_012275345.1. Taxonomy (NCBI): domain Bacteria; kingdom Pseudomonadati; phylum Pseudomonadota; class Alphaproteobacteria; order Hyphomicrobiales; family Rhizobiaceae; genus Rhizobium; species Rhizobium sp. SG570. The sequence continues at coordinate 526,827 of NZ_JAAZQI010000002.1, forward strand.
GTGGATAAGGTGCTTTGGCTCGTAACGGGATAGGGCTGCCTTTTGCGCGTTCATTCGAAGGCGCGGCGCTCTTGGCAAAGTGATAGGGAATTGCATCCAAGCCACGCTCGGGATTTTCCGGCGTCGTGCTCACTGAAACGAACGGCTGTCTGGGCACGGCCGCCATGAATGAAGGTAGGACAATGCAGGTTATCGAAACGCTCGCTGAAGGGCTGAAGCGCGAAATCAAGGTGGTCATCCCCGCCAAGGACATGGAAGTTCGCATGAACGAACGCCTGGCCGAGGTCAAGGACAAGGTCCGTATCAACGGCTTCCGTCCGGGCAAGGTGCCGGTCGCGCATCTGAAGAAGGTCTACGGCAAGTCGATCATGGCCGATCTCGTCAACGAGATCGTTCGCGACCAGCCGCCGGCGATCCTGACCGAGCGCGGCGAAAAGTCGGCAACCCAGCCGGAAGTCGCCATGACCGAGGACAAGGACGAAGCCGAGAAGATCCTCGCTGCCGAGGCCGATTTCGAATTCACGCTGTCCTACGAAGTCATCCCGGCAATCGAACTGAAGTCCGTCAAGGGCATCAAGATCACGCGCGAAGTTGCTGAGATCGGCGAAGACGAAGTCACCGAGCAGATCCTCAAGATCGCCGAAAGCGCTCGCAGCTACGAAGCCAAGAAGGGCAAGGCCGCCAATGGCGACCGCGTCACTATCGATTACCTCGGCAAGGTCGACGGCGTAGCCTTCGATGGCGGCAAGGACGAAGACGCACAGCTCGTCCTCGGTTCCAACCGCTTCATCCCGGGCTTCGAAGAGCAGCTCGTCGGCGTCAAGGCTGGCGACGAGAAGACCATCACCGTGACCTTCCCGGCTGACTACCCGGCCAAGAACCTCGCGGGCAAGGAAGCAACCTTCGACATCAACGTCAAGGAAGTGGCCGCTGCCGGCGAAATCGAAATCAACGACGAACTCGCCTCCAAGCTCGGCCTCGAATCGGCCGATCGTCTGAAGGAAATCGTCCGCGGCCAGATCGAAAGCCAGTACGGCTCGGTTACCCGTCAGAAGGTCAAGCGTCAGATCCTCGACCAGCTCGACGAAATGTATCAGTTCGACACCCCGCAGAAGCTGGTCGAAGCCGAATTCGCCAGCATCTGGCGCCAGATCCAGACCGACCTCGCTGAATCGGGCAAGACCTTCGAAGACGAAGACACGACCGAGGAGAAGGCTCGCGAAGAATATCGCAAGCTCGCCGAGCGTCGCGTCCGTCTCGGCCTCGTTCTCTCCGAAATCGGCGAGAAGGCCGGCGTTGAAGTCAGCGAAGACGAGCTGCAGCGTGCACTTTACTCGCAGCTCCAGCAGTTCCCGGGCCAGGAAAAGGAAATCCTGGAATTCTTCCGCAACACGCCCGGCGCCTCCGCCAACCTGCGCGCGCCGATCTTCGAAGAGAAGGTCATCGATCACCTGCTGACCGAAGTCGACGTAACGGACAAGACCGTCTCCAAGGAAGCGCTGCTGGCCGACGACGAAGCCGAAGACAAGCCGGCTGCCAAGAAGGCCGCTCCGAAGAAGAAGGCTGCCGCCAAAGCTGAAGCGACCGAAGCTGCCGCCGAAGGCGAAGAAGCTGCTGCTCCGAAGAAGAAGGCAGCTCCGAAGAAGAAGGCTGCTGAAGACAGCGCCGAATAATCGGATTTTCTTCTGGACTGAAATTGAGCCCTGCCGTTCGCGGCGGGGCTTTTTTGTTACTAAGGGGCGTGGGGGCCATCCTCGCCCTTCGAGGCTCCAGCCTTCGGCTTCCACACCTCAGAGTGGGGATGGAGAGCGCGTCGCGACATAAAGTCAGCTCAACGTGGCAGTCTTGGGCTGAAGGTTAGCCCTCATGGTGAGGTGCGCAGGCTGTAAGGCCGAAGCCCCGAACCACGAGGGCGGCGGTGAACTATCACAACCCACTCAAATCTCCGATTTGATATCGCCCATGCGATTCTAGGCATCACCCCGCGGCACCGGGTCTCTATCGATTGCGCTGGATATTTCTTAGCGGCGTCACGCACATTGTCTAGAAAAGCGGCGCGATGAGATGACGAAGGATACCTGACTTGATTGAAGTGGTGATGTTTGACCTCGATGAAACCCTCATCGACCGGCGTGCGGCGCTAGAGGCGTTCCTGCCGGATCAATTCAAGCGGTTCAGGGATCAACTGCAGGGCGTAACGTTTCAGACTTTCGAGGCAACGTTCTTTGCGTTGGAGAAAGAAGGTCTCGTCGACAAACAAAAACTCTACCCGAGATTGGCGGCGATGCTCGGTGTGGGCAGTCGTTGTGGAGATCGTTTGCTTTCCGATTTTCAAACGCGATATCCGCATTTTGCAAGGCTATCAATTGGTGCCCTCGAAATGCTCAGTGCGCTACGGGCGCGTGGTTTAAAGACAGCCATCATCAGCAACGGCCACACCGGGGTTCAATCGGCAAAAATTGAGATCACCGGACTCAAAGATGCCGTCGATCTTGTTGTCATTTCGGAGGATGTCGGGCTGCGGAAGCCAGATCCACGAATTTTTCAACTCGCCGCTGAACGGCTGGGCGCAACTCCGGCGCGCTGCATCTTCGTCGGTGATAACCCGGAGGCAGATGTCCTGGGTGCGGAAGCATCCGGAATGACAGGCATATTTTACAGTGCCGGGTGTTCGTGGCCGGACACATTGCCATCGCCGAAATACAGCGTCGAAACTCTCGTCGAAGTCCTACCTCTTATCGAAGCTCTTGCGTGAACTCTGGCGTCTGCACCTGACCCCAGCCTATAGCCGCTCAAAGCTCCGACTTGATATCACCCATACGGTTCCAGGCGTCGAGGCCGGCGATCTTGTAGGCTTCGGCAAGCGTCGGATAATTGAAGGTATTTTCGACGAAATATTCCACCGTGCCTTTCAGGTTCAGCACCGCCTGGCCGATATGGACGAGTTCGGTTGCGCCTTCGCCGACGATATGGACGCCGAGCAGCCGGCGTGTCTTCAACGAAAAGATCATCTTCAGCAGGCCGGTGTCGAGGCCCATGATGTGGCCGCGCGAGGTCTCGCGGAAGCGTGCGATGCCGCATTCGTAGGGAATGTGCCGCTCCTTGACCTCTTCCTCCGTGAGGCCGCAGGTGGAGATCTCAGGCACGGCATAGATGCCGTAGGGGAAATACTTCGGCGGCTCTTTGGCGATCGCGCCGACGGCGACGCGGGCGGCGATGCGGCCTTGTTCCATGGAGGTGGAGGCAAGGCTTGGGAAGCCGACGACGTCGCCGGCGGCAAAGATATGCGGAACCTTGGTGGCAAAGGTTTCCGGATTGACGCTCAGGCGGCCGCGGGCGTCGGCTTCGAGCCCTGCTGCAGGAAGATTGAGCGTGTCTGTCGCCCCCATGCGACCGGCGGCGAACAGCACCATGTCAGTCATGAGGCGGCGGCCATTGTCGAGCGTCAGTTCCACCTTGCCATTCTGCCGGATGACCTTTTCCGCCTTCTGGCCGAGGAGCAGCTTCATGTTGCGATCCCGAAGCTGGTAGATGAAATCCTCGACGATCTCCTTGTCGATGAAGTCGAGCATGGTGGACTTCGGATCGATCAGCGTCACCTGCGTATCGAGCGCGCTGAAGATGGTCGCGTATTCGATGCCGATGACGCCTGCGCCGATGACGACCATCGACCGCGGCAGCTCCGCGATCTCCAGCAGCTCGTCGCTATCGAGAACCGTCTTGTTGTCGAAGGGCATGTAATCGGGACGAAACGGCTTGGTGCCGACCGCCAGCAGGATGCTGGCTGCGGAGACGGTGACGACCTCGCCGTCATCCTTGACGACCTGCATGGTCTGCGGATCGACGAAACTCGCCTTGCCGCGAATGTGCTGCACGCGATTGCGCGCAAACTGATGTTCCAGCACCTCGACCTCATGATCGAGGGTGATCAGCAGGCGGCGGCGCAGGTCCTCCGCGCTGATTTCCTGCTTGACGCGATAGGCGCGCCCATAGAAGCCGCGTTCGCGCCAGCCAGAGAGATTGAGCGCGGTCTCGCGCAATGTCTTGGAGGGGATGGTGCCGGTATGGACCGAAACGCCGCCGACGCGTTTGCCCTGTTCGATCACCAGCACCTTCTTGCCGAGTTTGGCGGCCTGAATGGCGCCTCTGCGGCCGGCAGGGCCGCTACCCACGACTAGGAGATCGAATTGGTCCATTGGGAAGCCTCGGATGATTGGATCGGGAATCAATGTCGCAACGCAACATGCTGTCCGTCAACCGGTAGCGGCTCAATGTTACAGATTATCTAACAGGAAACGCCGGTCCTCAGGAGGATGCGAGGCCAAGCCAGGGTTCCAGCTTTTGGAACGTCCGGTCCATGGCATAGGCGCGCGTGAAGGACAGCGGCAAATGCCCGTATATGATCGACATCTGGCCCGCCGCTGTTGCCTCGTTGGTCTTGGCAATGGCGGCGAGGTAAAGTGCCGCCGCAAGCCCGGTGCGGTCTGCCCCGGCCTGACAGTGAATGAGAAGCGGTTTCGGCGCGTCGCGCATGATCTCGACGAGCTGCGCGGCTTGCGCCTGCGTCAGTTCCCGGTTTGAGGACATGCGGAAATCGATATGATTGATATGGAGCTGCGTTGCCTCGGCGACTTCCTGGTCGTACCAATGATGACCGCCGTTGTTGCCGCGCAGGTTGATGATGGTCTTGATGCCGAATTGCTTCTGGAGCTCCGCGATCGTTGCGGCCGACGGCTGGGAGGAGCGATAGAGTTCGCCTGCGATGACCGGATGGAAATTCGTCGTCCAAAGCATATGGGCATAGAAACCGCCTGCGACTGCTCCGAAAGCACCCAAAGCGACGAGCGCGCCGCGACCGACACGGAGAAGGCGTTGGGTAAGCATCGACGGCATCTCCTGCATATGATCTCCGGACAGGCCGAACGCTCAAGCGGATCGGCCAAATCAAAACAACGGCTTCCGACGGCAGATTCGCCGATTTGGATGCGGCGATTCTTCTGCCAGATCATCCTGATGCAGAACTGAAAGCGGAAATCACGGTTGCAAAGACGCAACGGAGCGGTTGTGGAGAGATCCGCAATGAGGAACGGTTAAAATATATATTTGAAATTAAAGTGATATGATCTTTATCTAAACTAATACTTCATCGCGTGTGCGACAGTTTTAAATCAAGCGCAATGCTCTGAAGCTGACATGACCGTTCTTGCCGATGATAACATGATCGTGAACAGTGATGCCAAGAGGCTTGGCCGTGTCGATGATCGTCTTGGTCATGTCGATATCGGCGCGGGAAGGCGTCGGATCTCCTGACGGATGGTTGTGCACGAGAATCACCGCCGTGGCGGAAAGTTCCAGCGCACGCTTGACGACTTCGCGCGGATAGACCGGCGTGTGATCGACCGTGCCGAGGCCCTGCACTTCGTCCGCGATCAAGGCATTGCGCTTGTCGAGAAACAGCAGGCGGAACTGTTCCCGCGCCTCGTGCGCCATGGCGGTATGACAATAATCGATCAGCGATTTCCAGGAGGAAAGCACCGGCTTGCCCGTCAGCTCGCTTTTCAGCATGCGCTGCGCAACGCTTGCGACGAGCTTCAGCTCGAGAGCCACAGCGTCGCCGACGCCCTTGACCTCTTTCAGCAGGCTAACCGGCGCGCCGAAGACGCCGCCGAGTGTCCCGAAACGGGTAAGCAGGGCCTTGGCGATCGGTTTGGTGTCGCGCCGCGGGATCAGCCGGAAGAGCAGCAGTTCGAGTATTTCATAGTCGGCCAGCGCCGCATCGCCACCGTCGCGATAGCGGTTTCGCAGCCGCTCGCGGTGGCCGTGATAATCGGCTTCGGCGTTAGTTGGGGCTGATTTGGCCGCAGTTGGTGCTGATTTGGCGGCTTGCGTCGGGAAGAACAATCGCTCGTCGAAAACAGGCGCTTCTTCCAAAGCATCCGCTGTTCCGCCGCCGTCGAGGGGCATGTCGCCATGTCCGGTGGAGGAGGCGGGACGTTTCGCCATGAATTACCCCTGCAGCGGCGGCAGGCCCGGGCGGTCGAGACCACCGGGAGACAGGGTGAATATCTCGCAGCCTGTCGCCGTAACCCCGACGGTATGCTCGTATTGCGCCGACAGCGAGCGGTCGCGGGTGACCGCCGTCCAGCCGTCGCCAAGCACTTTCACATGCGGCTTGCCGAGATTGATCATCGGCTCGATGGTGAAGATCATGCCCTCGCGCAATTCCGGTCCATCGCTGGCGCGGCCATAATGCAGAATATTGGGCGAGTCATGGAAGAGGCTGCCGACGCCGTGGCCGCAGAAGTCGCGCACGACGGAGCAGCGTTCTGCCTCGGCATAGGTCTGGATCGCTTCGCCGATGGCGCCTGTCCGGGAGCCGGGGCGCACGGCGGCGATGCCGCGCATCAGGGATTCGTAGGTGACTTCCAGAAGCCGCTCCGCCGAGCGCTTGATTTCACCGACGGGATACATGCGGCTGGAATCGCCATGCCAGCCGCCCAGCACGTAGGTCACGTCGATATTGACGATATCGCCTTCGCGCAGCGGCTTGTCATTGGGAATGCCGTGGCAGACGACATGGTTGATCGACGTGCAGGAGGATTTCATGTAGCCGCGATAGTTCAGCGTCGCCGGAAAGGCGCCGTGATCCATGCCGAATTCGAACACGAAACGGTCGATGACATCGGTCGGCACGCCGGGCTCGACGATCGCCGCCAGCTCATCGAGGCAACGTGCGGTCAACTGGCATGCCTTGCGCATTCCAGCAAAGGCATCCTGCCCATAGAGGCGAATCGCGCCTGTATTTTTCGCCGGCGCCGTTGCCGCTTCGATGTAATTCACCATGGTTAGCCTTCAGCAGAAATCTTTATACTGGTATCTAATGCAGCTATGCCGGGTTCGTCTATCGGGATCAACCCGGCAGGCGTTATTTCCGTCGCCGAAACCCTGCATTTCAGAGCGTATACTTCGACGCCGCGTCCCAACGCCCGCTCGAAAGCCTTGAGATAGACGGGGTCGAGATCGCCGCAAATCCGGAATCGATGGCAATCAAGCCGCTGGATCACGAACAGCATGACCGCGCGGTAGCCAGCTTGCGCCATGTCACCCAACTCTTCCAGATGCTTGGCGCCGCGCGCCGTTGCCGTATCGGGAAACTCCGCAAGGCCTGGCTGCCGCATGAAATGGACGTTCTTCACCTCGACATAGGTGGTTGTCCTCAAGGGATCGGTCAAGAGCAGGTCGATGCGGGAATTGCGGCCGTAATTCTGCTCGCGCCTGACCGTCGTGTAATCGCCGAGATCGGCGATCTGACCGAGGGCGATCGCCTCCGCCGCGATGCGGTTGGGCATAGTGGTATTGACGCCGACCGTCGTGCCATCGGCTTCGATCAGCTCGAAGACATGGCGATATTTGCGCTTTGCGCCTTCATGCTCCGAGAGCCAGATGCGCGAATCGGGTGTCGTCAGCCCCAGCATCGAGCCGGTATTCGGGCAGGAGCCGGTGATGAACGTGCCGTCTTCCAGCTCGGCATCGAAAAGGAAGCGTTTGTAGCGTGCGATCAGCCGGGCAGGGACGAGAGGCGGATTGAAGAGCATGAGTGATTGATCGCCTAGGCACGTTCCATGACGAAGCTGCCCGGCGCCTCCTCAAGTGCGTTGAGAGCTTTGCCGCCGGGTTGGCGGGCGGCTGCCATACGATGGTCCTGGGATAGGATCCATGCATGCCAGTGCGTCCACCAGGAACCCGGCGTCTCATTCGCTTCTTTCAGCCACTGCTCGTAATCGCCCTTCACCGCGCCGCCGGTCCAGAACTGGTATTTGTGCTTATCCGGTGGGTTGACGACGCCGGCAATGTGGCCGGACCCTGTCAGGACGAATTCCACCGGCCCGCCAAAGCACTGGCTGCCGACGAAGACGGACTTGGCAGGGGCGATATGATCTTCGCGCGTCGCCAGATTGTAGACCGGGATGCGGACATCCTTCAGCGACAATGTCTTGCCGTCGAGCACCATCTTGCCCTGGCTCAGTGTATTGTTGAGATAGCAATTGCGCAGATAGAACGAATGGTTGGCTGCCGCCATTCGCGTGGAATCGGCATTCCAGAACAGAAGATCGAAGGGCATGGGTTCCTGGCCCTTCAGGTAGCTGTTGATGAAATAGGGCCAGATGAGCTCGGAGGCGCGAAGCATGTTGAAGGCGGCGGCCATCTTCGAGCCTTCCAGATAGCCGACCGCACTCATCTGCTGTTCGAGCGACGCGATCTGCTCCTCGTCCACGAAAACCTTGAGATCGCCGGCAAAGGTGAAATCGACCTGCGTCGTCAGGAAGGTCGCGGTGCGGATGCGTTTGTTCTTTTCCTTGGCATGGAGGGCGAGCGTCGCGGCCAGCAGCGTGCCGCCGACGCAATAGCCGACGGCATTGACTTCCTGTTCGCCTGTCGCCTTCTCGATCGTATCAAGCGCAAAATCGATACCCTCTCGCGCATAGGAGGTCCAGTCTTTCGCCGCATGGCGCTGATCGGGGTTCACCCAGGAGATGACGAAGACGGTGTGCCCCTGTTCCACACACCATTTTATGAAGGATTTCTGCGGGTTGAGATCGAGAATGTAGAATTTGTTGATCCAGGGCGGGCAGATCAGCAAAGGCCGCTTCAGCACTTTTTCCGTTGCCGGCTCGTATTGGATGACCTGGCAGACGTCGCTTTGCGCGATCACCTTGCCGGGTGTCAGCGCCATGTCCCGGCCAACGGCGAACTTCGTCATATCCGTCTGCCGCAGCCGCAGTTCGCCGTGGCCGAGGCTGACATCCTCGGCGAGCATCTTCATGCCGCGCACCAGGTTCTCGCCGTTGGAGGCGACCGTTTCGCGATAGAGCTGCGGATTGGTCGCGATGAAATTGCTCGGCGAAAAGGCTGCCGTGATCTGCTTCGTATAGAACGTCGCCTTGTGGCGGGTGTGCTCATCCAATCCTTCGGCCTCGCCGACCAGCTTCTCGGCCCAGCCGGCCGTCAGAAGATAGGTCTGCTTCAGAAAGTCGAAGAAGGGGTTCTTCTGCCAGTCTTCGTCGGCGAAGCGCTTGTCCTTGACCGGCTCTGGCGCGGCGGGCGAATCGCCGCTGAGGCGTTGCAGGGTTTGCGTCCACAGGCCGAAATAGCCCGTCAGCAGATGGGTCTGCGCCTCCAGCGTACGGCGCGGATCGGAAAGCCAATATTCGCCGACCTTGGAAAGCGTCTTGACCATGTCGGTCATCGGATCGGCGACGGTGTCGACCTTCTCGCCGCGCTCGCGCGGCGCAAGCCAGGCGGATGCAGCCTTGCCAAGATTTTCCAGCGCGCGGGCGAAATTGACGGCCATCGCCTCGGGATCCCTGACAATGTAAGGCTCGACCGACTTCGGGTCGAAGCCCGGAAAGCCGTTGTTTCCTTCACTGTTATCCCGCTTGCTGTCGGTCACGCATCATCCTCCCGGCGGCAGCTGTGTTCTGTTTTCCATTTGTACATCTTGCGGGAAAAGGAATACAAGTCGAATGAAACGCAAGCCTGCTCTTGCTTTGCTGCTGCGACAAATTTAACAGTCGCAACCCAAGGCAAGGAATTGGGCAGGAAGACAATTATGGGCGGCGGCATGGTGGCAAGACTGAACCGGTATTCCGTACTCTGCGGCGCGATGTGCGGCATTTTCGCATTGACCCTCGCAGGCTGCTCGACCCCTGAGGAAAAAGCGGCCTTCGCCAAGCGCAAGCAGCCGCCACAGGCGGTCATCGTCAAATCCGCCAACGGCAGCCCGGTCGATGAAGGCAGCACGCAGCAGCACTACAAGGACGGCTATCCGTCCTTCAACGCGCCGCCGACAGCCGCAAATGTGCAGATCAACGATCAGCAGGCGGGTGATTTGGTCAAGCAGCTGACCGCGCTCGGATCGCAGCGCAAGGCAGGCACGATATCGGAAACCGAATATCAGAAGCGCGTGGCCGAGATGCGCAAGCTCGCCGCCGAACATGGCCAGGATACGCTGCAGGAAATCAAGCAGCAGGGCGATCAGCCGAGCCAGACGCAGAATTAGCCTTGCGTTTCAGGCGATTTGGACGCAAAGCGTTCGGATGGGCCGAATTTGGATGTGTCTTTATCGGTTAAGTGTGCTTTCTGCGCGCAGCCGCCCAAGATTCACCTTATCCTTCGTGTCAGCATAGTTGCGGTGCCGCGATTCCGGAGTTCGTATCGCGGCTCACCGGGAGATCGACGAACTTCATTGCGGTTACAAGGGCCGCTGTCCCATGGGGAAAGAAATGGAAGAGTTTCATAAAGTCCGGCGTTTGCCGCCCTACGTTTTCGAACAGGTCAACCGTTTGAAGGCGAGCGCGCGAGCGGGCGGGGCGGACATTATCGATCTCGGCATGGGCAATCCGGACCTTCCGACCCCGAAGGCGATCGTCGACAAGCTGTGCGAAGTGGTGCAGGACCCGCGCACGCATCGCTATTCCTCCTCCAAGGGCATTCCTGGCCTGCGCCGGGCGCAGGCCGCCTATTATGCCCGTCGCTTCGGCGTCAAGCTCAATCCGGATACGCAGGTGGTCGCCACCCTCGGCTCCAAGGAAGGCTTCGCCAACATGGCGCAGGCGATCACGGCGCCGGGTGACGTTATCCTGTGCCCGAACCCGACCTATCCGATCCATGCCTTCGGCTTCCTGATGGCCGGCGGCGTCATCCGCTCGATGTCGGTCGAGCCGGACGACAGCTTCTTTCCGCCGCTGGAACGGGCCGTGCGCCATTCGATCCCGAAGCCGCTGGCCCTGATTCTCAACTATCCGTCGAACCCGACGGCCTATGTGGCGACGCTGGATTTCTACAAGGAAGTCATCGCCTTCGCCAAAAAGCACGACATCATCGTGCTGTCGGACCTCGCCTATTCGGAAATCTATTTCAACGACGCGCCGCCGCCGTCGGTGCTCGAAGTTCCCGGCGCGATGGACGTGACGGTCGAGTTCACCTCGATGTCGAAGACCTTCTCCATGCCCGGCTGGCGCATGGGTTTCGCCGTCGGCAACGAGCGGCTGATCGCAGCATTGACGCGGGTGAAGTCCTATCTCGACTACGGCGCCTTCACGCCGATCCAGGTCGCGGCGACGCATGCGCTCAACGGCGACGGTTCCGACATCGCCGAAGTGCGCAGCATCTACAAGCGTCGTCGTGACGTTCTGGTCGACAGCTTCGGCAAGGCGGGCTTCGAGATACCGCCGCCGGAAGCGACCATGTTCGCCTGGGCGAAGATCCCGGAGAAGTTTCGTCATCTTGGCTCGCTGGAGTTTTCCAAGCTTCTGGTCGAGAAGGCCGACATCGCGGTTGCGCCGGGCATCGGCTTCGGCGAGCAGGGCGACGATTATGTCCGCATCGCTCTCGTCGAAAACGAGCATCGCATCCGCCAGGCAGCGCGCAATCTGAAGCGCTTCCTCTCCACGGCGGATGAGACGATGCACAATGTGATTTCGCTGAACGCCCATCGTTAGTAATGTTACTACACGGCAGCCGTTCCCGCGGCTGCCGTCCCAAGATACTGATCAGGAATTTTCCATGGCAGATGCCCTCAAAATCGGCATTGCGGGCTTGGGTACCGTTGGTGCCTCGCTCGTCCGCATCATCCAGAGCCGCGCCAACGAGCTTGCCGTCACCTGCGGCCGTCCCGTCAAGATCGTCGCCGTCACTGCGCGCGATCGCACGAAGGATCGCGGCATCGACCTGACTGATGTCGAATGGTTCGGCGGTCCGGTCGATCTGGCTCAGAAGGCCGATATCGATGTATTCGTCGAACTGATCGGAGGTTCCGAGGGCGCCGCCAATGCGGCCGTGCGGGCTGCTCTTGCTCGCGGAGTGCACGTCGTTACCGCCAACAAGGCGCTGCTTGCCTATCACGGCGTCGAACTCGCTGAGATCGCGGAGGAGAAGGGCGTCCTGCTCAACTTCGAAGCGGCCGTCGCCGGTGGTATTCCGGTCATCAAGGCCCTGCGGGAATCCCTGACGGGCAATACAATCTCGCGCGTCTACGGCATCATGAACGGCACCTGCAACTACATTCTGACCCGGATGGAGAAGGAAGGCCTGTCCTTTGCCGATTGCCTCAAGGAAGCCCAGCGTCTCGGCTATGCCGAGGCCGATCCGGCCTTCGACATCGAGGGCAACGACACCGCCCACAAGCTCGCCATCCTGACGACGCTTGCTTTCGGAAACCGTATCGCGGCCGATGACATCTATCTTGAGGGGATCACCAACGTCTCCATCGAGGACATCCGCGCCGCAGCTGATCTCGGCTATCGCATTAAGCTGCTCGGCGTTGCCCAGCGCACCGAAAGCGGTATCGAACAGCGCGTGCATCCGACCATGGTGCCGCTTGATTCGGTCATCGCCCAAGTCGATGGCGTCACCAATGCCGTCGCGATCGAATCCGATATTCTGGGCGAATTGCTGATGGTCGGCCCCGGCGCCGGCGGCAACGCCACGGCCTCCTCCGTCCTCGGTGACATCGCCGATATCGCCAAGAGCCGGCCGGGCGAACAGCGCGTGCCGGTGCTCGGTCATCCGGCCAAGGCGCTCGAGCCCTATCGCAAGGCGCAGATGCGGAGCCACGAAGGCGGCTATTTCATCCGCCTGACGGTTCTCGACCGCACCGGCGTCTTTGCAAGCGTCGCGACCCGCATGGCGGAGAACCATATTTCGCTCGAATCGATCGTGCAGCGGTCGACGCAGCACCTGTCGCCCTCGGCACACCAAACGATCATCCTCGTCACCCATGCGACAACAGAGGATTCGGTGCGCAAGGCGGTTGCGGCCATCAAGACCGAAGGCTACCTCGTCGGCGAACCGCAGGTCATCCGTATCGAACGGCCGAAGGAATAGGCTGACCACGGCACCACGCTTCAAAGGAGCGCTGCCGCCTGCAAATTTTGGGAGAGATGGTGGAGCAACCGGTCGATCCAGTTCAACGGGCCTTTCTGGGCGTGGAGCGCTCGGTTTCCGGCAATCGCTGGGTTTCCCGGCTCGACCAGGCCGGTCAGAACAGGGCGCTGGCCATCGCGCAGGTGCACGGCCTGCCGGAGCTGATCGCCCGCGTGCTTGCTGGCCGTGGCGTCGGTATCGACGAGGCCATGGCCTTCCTCGACCCGACGATCCGCAGTCTGATGCCGGATCCTTATCTGCTGACCGATTGCGAGAAGGCGGCTCAGCGCCTCCTGCGCGCGATTAAGGCGGGCGAGACCGTCGCGATCTTCGGAGACTATGATGTCGATGGTGCCGCCTCGTCAGCGCTGCTCTATCGCTTCCTGACCCATTTCGGCGTTTCGGCCAGCATCTACATCCCCGATCGTATCTTCGAAGGCTACGGCCCCAATCCCAACGCCATCAACCAGCTCATCGACAATGGTGCAACTCTGATCGCAACAGTCGATTGCGGCTCCACCAGTTTCGAAGCGCTGGAGGCGGCAAGCGCGCGCGATATCGACGTCGTCGTTATCGATCACCACCAGGTCGCGCACGAATTGCCGCCATGCCATGCGCTGGTCAATCCGAACCGCGAGGATGATCTGTCCGGGCAGGGGCATCTCTGCGCTGCCGGCGTCGTCTTCCTGGTTCTGGTTGCTGCCCTGCGTCAGCTGCGTGAAGCGGGCGATTCCCGGGCACGCTCGGTGGATCTGCTCGCATGGCTGGATATCGTCGCGCTGGCGACCGTCTGCGATGTGGTGCCGCTGAAGGGCCTCAACCGCGCCTACGTCGTCAAGGGCCTGATTGCTGCCCGTCATCAAGGTAATCCCGGGCTTGCCGCTCTGTTTCGCAAGGCAGGGCTCGGCGGCCCGGTGACGCCCTATCATTTCGGCTTCCTGATCGGCCCGCGCATCAATGCCGGCGGCCGCATCGGCGATGCGGCACTCGGCGCGCGCTTGCTGACGCTCGACGATACTGCCGAAGCCGAGACGATCGCCGCCAAGCTTGACGAGCTCAACCGCGAAAGGCAGGCCATGGAGGCCGCCATGCTGCAGGAGGCGGAGGGCGAAGCGCTGGCAGAGTATGGCAATGGCGACGGCGCTTCCGTCATCATCACTGCACGGGAGAATTGGCACCCCGGCATCGTCGGTCTGATCGCGTCGCGCCTGAAGGACAAGTTTCGCCGGCCGGCCTTTGCGATTGCCTTCGATTCGTCGGGCAAGGGCACCGGCTCCGGCCGCTCGATCAATGGCTTCGACATGGGCCGCATGGTCCGCGCCGCCGTCGATGCCGGCCTGCTGGTCAAGGGCGGCGGCCACGCGATGGCGGCCGGCTTGACGGTGGAGCGCAGCAATCTGGGAAAACTGCGCGCCTTCTTCACCGAGAAGGCGGAAAAGCAGGTTGCCGGGCTGGTGGCCAATGAGACGCTGAAGATCGACGGTGCACTCGGCGCAAGCGGTGCGACCGTGGAACTGATAGACAGGCTCGAAACCGCCGGTCCTTACGGCTCAGGCCATCCGCAGCCGGTCTTTGCCCTGCCGAGCCACCGGCTGCGCGATTCGCGCCTTGTCGGCCAATCGCATATCAAGGTCACGCTGGAAGCGCAGGATGGCGGCCGGGTGGAGGGCATAGCCTTTCGCGCGGCAGAGACGCCTCTGGGTGAATTGCTATTGTCTTCCCGCGGTGCGCAGATCCACGTTGCCGGCACGCTCGGCGCCGATCATTGGCAGGGAAGCCGACGCGTGCAGCTTCGCGTCACGGACGCGGCCAAGGCACCCTGATCATAGACGAGATCGCATGGGCGGGGAACGCCAGCGAAAATAACGGCATAAATTCAAAGATTTCAGGGGAAAGACAGTGGCACGCCCTAGGGGAGTCGAACCCCTCTTTACAGAATGAAAATCTGTCGTCCTAACCGATAGACGAAGGGCGCGTGCTGTGGCGCCCTTATAGTCAGCACCTTTTGTTCCCGCAAGCGGAAAATCGAGAAAAATCCACGACTAGACGCAGATTTTTCGATGCATTTGTGGAAAACGTCGGGACATCGCGATCTGGTACGCCCTAGGGGAGTCGAACCCCTCTTTACAGAATGAGAATCTGTCGTCCTAACCGATAGACGAAGGGCGCAGGCCGTGAGAGGTACATAGGAATAGCGCATTGCGACCGCAAGCGGAAGCTCGATTAACTGACAGATGGCCGGGAGAACAACAGTGGCACGCCCTAGGGGAGTCGAACCCCTCTTTACAGAATGAAAATCTGTCGTCCTAACCGATAGACGAAGGGCGCGTGCTGTTGTGTGGCGCGCTTATAGCGGGGTGATTTCATTCCCGCAAGCGGCAATTTTGCTTTTTTGTGGAAAAAATGACAGATGAGTGAAATCGCTGCCGTGCTCGAATAAGCGAGACTTAACAGGATGTTATCGGAGGTGGCCGAGGTTGCCTGGAAACGTCCGCCTTTACTGGCCGCTTCCGTTTTGTATCGGCTGCACCAGCAGTTTGCCGTCCTTGCCCTGGTTCTTCGATGCAATGAAGTTCGCCAGCATCGCTGCTTCCTTGCTGTCCAGCTTGCGGACGTTGGAGCCGGGCAGTGGCATGATTTTCGAAGGCGTCGCATCGGCTGTCGGCTTCGTGGGGTTCGTGGAAGTGGATGCGGCGGCATTGCGGATGACGGGCGGCGGCAGAATGGCCTCCGAGGTCCGGTCGGGGGACAAGCCGGGATTGCCGGATTGCGGCGCAACGTCCTGCACAGCGCTCGGCGGCATGCTGTAGACGCTGCGCATCATCGGCGTGATTCCTTGGCCGCCCGCGCCAGGCTGGGTGGTTGCCAAGGTCCCGTCCGGATTGACGGCGATCGGCGGTGGGCTCGAATAGATGCTGCTCCTGTTCGCATTGACGGCGGTCGGTTGCGTGACCAGGCCGGCAATGCTTGCGGACGCATCCGAAGGCGCGGCCGTTGGTGCGGCGGGGTAGAGGGCTTGGTTCTGTTCGGCGATCACCTGCTGCCGCGTGCCGCTGACGCTGTGGACCAGCGGGTCGCGATAGGCGACATCGCCCTTCTGCCGTCGCGCTTCAGCCTTGTTGTTCAAGCTGGCCGCGAGCTGTTCGGCTGTTGTCTGCTGCGGAGCAGCCTCCGATGTCTCTTTCGGCTTTGTTCCGGTGGTCGCGCAGCCGGCGATCATCACAAATGACATGACGACCGCAATAGTGCTTGCTAGCTTCTTCCTGCCGTATAAAATCTGTTGATCGCACAAAGGATGTTCCCCGCAAAAAAGGTTTGCATCGGAACGGCCTCCTGCGAGGGACGATGATATCGCGTGCGCCGACTGGGAACGATGACGGCGCGATATCCGATGCATGATGCTTCGAGTCGTCCAAGCATGCCGAGGATGGGCATGGGCGGCAAGCGCGAAACGGATGGCTCCGCGCGTGCCGTAAGCCTCGCGAAAGCTTGCGCCTTACCAGGAGCCGGTGTTGGGCAACGAAGCCCAGGGCTCGGACGAGGGAAGATTGGCGCCCTTCTGCAGGATCTCGATGGATATGCCGTCCGGAGAACGCACGAACGCCATGTGACCGTCACGCGGCGGTCGGTTGATCGTGATGCCATTGTCCATGAGCTTTTGGCAGGTCGCGTAGATATCGTCGACCTCATAGGCAAGGTGGCCGAAGTTGCGTCCTCCGGTATATTCCTCCGGATCCCAGTTGTAGGTCAGTTCCAGGCTGGGGGCGCCGTTGCTCCGGGATGATTCGGCATCCTCGCCGGCTGCAAGGAATACGAGTGTGTAGCGACCCTTCTCGTTCTCATAACGGCGGGTTTCGGTGAGGCCGAACAGGGTGCTATAAAAATGCAACGAGGCGTCCAGATCGGTCACGCGGACCATTGTGTGGAGATAACGCATTCTATTTCCTCTCTTAATGTTGGGCTGGGCCGATCTTGGATCGCGACACCAGCTTCGCGCAAGTCTTTGCGGGATAATCTAAGGGTGGGAATAAAGAAAACTAGGACTTGCGCTTTTCCGTTACCAAGATGTTAATCTTGATATCAGGGAATCAGTTAACCGTAACAGTGTGACGCGTAATCGAGGGCTGGCTAGGATGGGTGACAGAATTTCATCGAAGGGAGTTGACGACTTCGAGGAGATGTCGGGCGATGCCGTCGAGCTCATCGAGATCTCGGGCGTCGTCAAGTGGTTCGATGTCGCCAAGGGGTTCGGTTTTATAGTGCCTGACAATGGCATGCAGGATGTGCTGCTGCACGTGACGTGCCTGCGGCGGGACGGTTATCAGACGATTCTCGAAGGAACACGCATCGTCGCGCTGATCCAGCGCAGGGAGAGGGGCTATCAGGCCTTCAAGATCCTCTCCATGGATCAATCGACTGCCGTGCATCCCTCGCAGATGCCGCCGGTGCGCACGCATGTGCAGGTAACGGCGACCAGTGGCCTGGAACGCGCCTTGGTCAAGTGGTTCAACCGCACTAAGGGCTTCGGCTTCCTGACGCGCGGCGAGGGCACCGAGGATATCTTCGTGCACATGGAGACACTGCGTCGGTTCGGCCTGGCGGAGCTGCGGCCAGGGCAGGTGGTGCTTGTCCGCTTCGGACCCGGCGAGAAGGGTCTGATGGCGGCGGAAATTCACCCGGACGCACCGAGCCCGGCAACGCGGCCGCACTAATATGACCGGAGATTTGTTTCTCAGAGTTTTGAAAAGCGCCGTCGTGGCGCTTTTTCTCGTTGGAGCTGCCGCTCCTTCCTCCTCCGCAGCGCAGACGACAAGCCAGCAGTCGATGGCATTCGATTCGGAGCCGCTGACGATCACATCGGCTGGTGGCAAGACGCATAAGCTCACCGTGGAACTGGCCCTGACGCCGCCGCAGCTGGAATTCGGACTCATGTATCGTGACAGGATGCCCGCCGATCACGGCATGCTGTTCGATTTCGGCACGTCGCGGCCCGTCATGATGTGGATGAAGAACACCAAGCTGGCGCTGGACATGCTTTTCCTGGACAAGACCGGCGTCGTTACCCACATTCAGGAGGACGCCGTGCCTTATTCCGAGGCGATTATCGATTCCAATGGGCCGGTTGCCTACGTCATCGAGCTGAATGGTGGAATTGTCAAAAAGCTCGGCCTTGCCGTCGGCGACAAGGCGACGAGCGCCACCATTTCGGCAAAACTGAACAAATAGGTTTTCACCAGGAAGAACTGCCCGGCACGATTTTAGCTGTTGCAGCGTGCAGACGAACCGTGTATCTCCGCACTCGTTCCGCTGGACGGGTGTCAGGCGGTGCAACGTGATCCCTGCAGAAACGCAATATTCCAAGGGATCATGCTTGAGGTACGGAGTGTAGCGCAGTCTGGTAGCGCATCTGGTTTGGGACCAGAGGGTCGGGAGTTCGAATCTCTCCACTCCGACCACTTTAAAATCCCCATCTATATCGATGAATTCGCGCTGATACCGGCCGCCTTTTCGCTTGAAAACAAAGGGATTCGCGGCTAAGCAAAGGTCGTGTTCGCTAGATCTTTAAAGATCGAGCCAAGGCAAGAGAAGCAAAGAAGCGGGTTGCTCCCGCTTTATTCGGAGGCGCTGCAGCAATGCCTGCCAAGATTTATCGTCCCGCAAAGACCGCCATGCAGTCCGGCAAGGCCAAGACCAATGTTTGGGTTCTCGAATTCGATCAGGAGATCCCGCGCAAGATCGATCCGATCATGGGCTACACGTCTTCGGCCGACACGCGCCAGCAGCTCAAGCTGACCTTCGATACGCAGGAGTTGGCCGAGGCCTATGCCCAGCGCGAAGGCATAGAATACCGCGTCATCGCCCCCAAGGATCCCACGCGCCAGACGGTTTCCTATTCCGATAATTTCCGTTACTCGCGCATCCAGCCCTGGACACACTGAAACAGGCGCTTATTGAAACCGCTGCCCATTGAGTTTGACGGCGGTTTCAGGCATGTGTTGGCGGCCGCGAACAACTTGCGGCTCGGCTCACGGCCCCTTAGCTCAGCTGGATAGAGCACCTGCCTTCTAAGCAGGTGGTCGCAGGTTCGAATCCTGCAGGGGTCGCCAATCCTTTCCGATTTTTTTCCAGGACGCCTTTCACGCTGCGCTACCCTCATTTCGTCGCCGCCAGCCACCCGCCGGCATCTCTCGGCCTCGTCGCGTCGACTGCCATCTGGAAGAGGTCGTAGCCGGTCATTACCCCGGCCAGTTTGATGACGACGATGGCCGCGCTCAATAGCGCGAGCCCACCGACGATTTTGTCGCTTTTCTTCACGGCCCGCTTCCCCTGACGCCTCGTGAATGCCGCGTGTTTCGCGGTGGTAGGCAGTATATCGCGTTCTACGTGAAGCGCTACTCGGCTTGTTCAAGTCGCCAGTCGCCCGGCGGCGATCAGCAGAAGGCCGCCGGCGATGCCTTCGCTCCATCTTCGACCGCGATCGGTGAAGCTTCCCTGGGAGCCAACGGCCGCAATGGCGAAGCTGAGGAGCGCATAGAAGACCCCGCACAGCCCGATGAAGATTGCGGATAGGAGGCTCGCCTGCAGGGCGATGCTCCCATCGTGCTTTATGAACTGCGGCAGGATGGCGAAATAGATCATCATGCCCTTGGGATTGAGAATAGCTGTCAGGAGGCCGCGCCGAAACGAGTTCGTCGCCGAAGCCGACGGTTGCGCGGCTTTTCCGGCTTTGAGCGAGGATGCGATCAGTCGAGACGCAAGGTAAGCCAGATATGCGATGCCGAGCCAACGCAGGAGCATGAACAGGGCGGGTGAGGTGGCGATGATGGCGGCCACGCCGAGGGCTGCAAGCGTCGAATGGACGACATAGCCGATGCAGATGCCGGCCGTCGAGCGCAGTCCGGCCACGGCGCCGCCGGACATGGCCTGCGATGCCACGAAGAGCATGTCCGGCCCCGGTGTGCAGATGAGGGGCAGGACAGTGCCCGCGAAGAGAAGAAGCTCGATGTTTTCCATGAATGGCAGTCTAAAGGCCTGGCGAGGCAATCGGCTTGCGAAGGTGTCAATTCTGATCGATTAATTGGCATTGGAATCCATGATTGCGCTCTTGTTGATAGAGGATGCCAATGCGGCTGGACGAGATCGATAAGCGTATTCTGCGCGCTCTGCAGCGCGACGGGCGAATTCAGAATGTGGAACTGGCGAGGGAGGTGGGGTTGTCTCCATCGCCTTGCCTGCGGCGCGTCAAGCTCCTTGAGGATGCCGGCATGATCGACCGCTATGTGGCCGTCCTCAATCCGGCCAAGGTCGGGCTGCCGCTATCCATGTTTGCCCGCGTCTGGCTGACGGCCCAGGATGCAGAAACGATCGATCGCTTCATAGCGGCAATGAAGAAGCTGCCTGAGGTGATGGAGTGCTACATAATGCTTGGCGAAAGCGATGCGCTGTTGCGCGTCGCCGTATCCGATCTCGACGACTACAGACAGTTCCAGTCCACGCATCTGACGAAGATCAACGGCATCCAGAACGTCAAGACCGATGTGCCGAGCCAGATCGTCAAGCAGACCTACGCCTTGCCCTTGCGCTGACCGCTTTGGCTCCGCTGGTGCGGAGTATCGACGAAAAACCCGCCGGCTGCATCGCAGCCGGCGGGTTCCTCATTGTCCTATAATTTGCGCGAACTCAGTGCAGGATCTGGCTGAGGAAGAGCTTGGTGCGCTCATGCTGCGGATTGTCGAAGAATTCCTTCGGCGAGTTCTGCTCGACGATCTGGCCCTGGTCCATGAAGATGACGCGGTTGGCGACCTGGCGGGCAAAGCCCATTTCATGGGTGACACACAGCATGGTCATGCCTTCCTCGGCAAGACCCACCATGGTGTCGAGCACTTCCTTGATCATTTCCGGATCGAGCGCCGAGGTCGGCTCGTCGAACAGCATGATCTTCGGGTTCATGCAGAGCGAACGGGCAATCGCCACGCGCTGCTGCTGGCCGCCCGAAAGCTGGCCGGGATATTTCTTCGCCTGCTCCGGGATCTTGACGCGGGTGAGAAAGTGCATGGCTATTTCTTCCGCCTGCTTCTTCGGCATCTTGCGCACCCAGATCGGCGCCAGCGTGCAGTTCTCCAGGATCGTCAGGTGCGGGAAGAGATTGAAGTGCTGGAACACCATGCCGACTTCGCGGCGGACTTCATCGATCTTCTTCAGATCGTTGGTGAGTTCCACGCCGTCGACGACGATGCTGCCCTTCTGGTGCTCTTCGAGGCGGTTGATGCAGCGAATCATCGTCGATTTGCCGGAGCCGGACGGACCGGCGATGACGATGCGCTCGCCGCGCATGACCTTGAGGTTGATGTCGCGCAGCACGTGGAAATCGCCGTACCACTTGTTCATGTTGATCATTTCAACCGCGACTTCCGTCTCGGAAATGGTCAGTTTTTTCGGTTGGGCGTCAGCCATATTATCTTCCCTCAGTTCTTATCGTTTGTGGCCGGTGTCGAGATGGCGTTCCATGAAGCCTGAATAACGCGACATGCCGAAGCAGAAAAGCCAGAATATGAAGCCGGCGAAGACCAGCCCCGTTATCGGTGTCACGGGGCTCGCCCAGTTCGCGTCGGAGAAATTCTGGCGGACGATGCCGAGCAGATCGAACATGCCAATGATCGCTACCAGCGACGTGTCCTTGAACATGCCGATGTAGGTGTTGACGACGCCCGGGAGGACCAGCTTGATGGCCTGCGGCAGAACGATCAGCCGCATCTTCTGCCAATAGCCGAGGCCGAGCGAGTCTGCGCCTTCGAACTGGCCTTTCGGCACGGCCTGCAGGCCGCCGCGAATGACTTCGGCCATATAGGCCGAGGTGAAGATCGCGACGCCGACGATAGCGCGCAGCAGCTTATCGACGGTCCAGCCCTGTGGCATGAACAATGGCAGCATGTAGCTGGCCATGAACAGCACCGTGATCAATGGCACGCCACGGATGACCTCGATAAAGATCACGCACAGCATACGGACGACAGGCATTTTCGAGCGGCGCCCGAGTGCAAGCACGATGCCGAATGGAAACGAGACCGCGATCCCGACGAAGGAAATCACCAACGTCACCAGCAGGCCGCCCCATCTTTCCGTTTCCACGACCTCTAGGCCTAAACCGCCATGGAGCAGAAAGAACGAAACGATCGGCAGCACGAAGAACGCGAGAATCGCGTTCAATCCCTTCCTGGGAAGCGATGGCATCATGAGCGGCACGAAGGCGATGATCGTCAGAATCATAACGAGCACAGGCCGCCAGCGTTCATCCGGCGGATAGAGGCCGAACATGAAGATGACGAATTTCGCGCGGATGAAAGCCCAGCAAGCGGCATTCCAACCGTCCGGCTGGGTTCCGCCCTGAACGGTCGTGGCGCAGAAAGTGCGGTCGGTTCCGCTCCAGACTGCCTGCACGAACAACCAATTGACCAGATGCGGGATCACCCATGCAAGGAAGGCAATAGCGATCACGGTCAGAACAACGTCCTTTGGTGTCGCCAGGAGGTTCTTCCTGATCCAATGCCACGCACCTTTCTCGCCAGCCGGTGCTGGTTGCGCCAGAAGGAGGGTCTTGCTGACCAAGCTTTGATTTGGGTTTGACATCCTATCTCTCCACCAGAGCCATCTTGGCATTGAACCAGTTCATGAACAGCGACGTTGCGATGCTCAAGGCGAGATAGATGATCATCCATATGATCACGACTTCGACCGCGCGGCCGGACTGATTGAGGATCACGCCGCCGACTGCGACGAGATCGGCATAGCCGATGGCGATGGCGAGCGAAGAGTTTTTGATCAGGTTGAGATATTGGCTCGTCAACGGTGGAATGATGATGCGCATTGCCTGCGGAATGACCACGAGCCTGGTGATCGCCGACGCGCGAAGGCCGAGCGCACCTGCCGCTTCCGACTGGCCTTTCGCTACGCCGCGAATGCCGGCGCGCACGATTTCGGCAATGTAGGTCGCGGTGTAAAGAGACAATGCCAGGAGAAGTGCAATGAACTCCGGTCCCACGACGGATCCGCCCGTCAGGTTGAATTTGCCGGCGACCGGATAATCGAAGGAGAGCGGCAGGCCCACCGCAAGGAAGGTCAACAGCGGCAGGCCGATCAGCACGCCGACCGACACCCAGATCGTATGGAATTGCTGGCCTGTCGCCGCCTGGCGCTTGTGTGCCCAGCGCGCCAGGAAAACTACCGCCACGATAGCGACAACGAAGGCAACGCCGACGGCCCACATACCAGCGCCGAAAATCGGGCTGGGGAAGGCGAGGCCACGGTTGCTGAGATAGGTGGAAAACGGCAGATGCACGGCATCTCGCGCTTGCGGCAGCAGCACCAGAACGCCGCTGTACCAGAAGAAGATAACGAGCAATGGCGGAATGTTGCGGAAGATTTCGACGTAGGTCTGGGAAAGCTTGGCGATCAGCCAATTGTTTGAAAGCCTGCCAATGCCGATGATGAAGCCGACGATCGTTGCGCAGACGATGCCGACCACTGAAATGAGAAGTGTATTGAGCAGGCCGACGATGAGCGCTTGGGTATTGGTGGAATCGCTGGAATATGGAATCAGCGCCTGTCCGAGATTGAAGCCGGAGCGGCCTTCCAGGAAGCTGAAGCCGAAGGAACGGTTCAATGCGCGTAGATTGTCGGCCGTATTGTGGATCAGGAACCAAACGAGAGCCACAAGAATGATAATGGTGACGGCCTGATAAAACACCCCCCTGACTTTCGGGTTGTTTATAACAGGTATGATCACAGATAGGACCACAGATACAAATGAACGCTCGCCCTCAGGCGAATTTGTAGTAATTGCCATGCAGAAATTTTCCCCAATGTGCCTGTTTCAGGCTTGTTTTCTTGAGGGGAGAAAGGCGAAAGCCGCCTTTCTCCATAAGTTTATGCCGTTCGCGGCTTAGCGGACCGGCGGTGCGTACTGGATGCCGCCCTTGTTCCACAGCGCATTCAGGCCACGAGCGATCTTCAGCGGGCTGCCGGCGCCGATGTTGCGGTCGAAGACTTCGCCGTAGTTGCCGACGCCCTTGATGATGTTGTAGGCCCAGTCGTTGGTCAGACCGAGGTCGGTGCCGATCGTCGAACCCTGCTCAGCGCCGAGGAAGCGCTTGATGTCCGGGTT
Source organism: Rhizobium sp. SG570 (assembly GCF_012275345.1). NCBI lineage: Bacteria > Pseudomonadati > Pseudomonadota > Alphaproteobacteria > Hyphomicrobiales > Rhizobiaceae > Rhizobium > Rhizobium sp. SG570. The sequence continues at coordinate 550,912 of NZ_JAAZQI010000002.1, forward strand.
TGCCGAACCCTTCATCTCGTCGACGTTCTTCTGCGTGATGCCGAATTCTTCAGCGTTGATCAGCGCGTAAGCGGTCCAGCTGACGATGTCGAACCACTGCTCGTCGCCCTGGCGAACGGCCGGTCCAAGCGGCTCCTTGGAGATGATCTCCGGCAGAACAACGTTGTCGTCGGGGTTCTTCAGAGTCAGACGCAGCGAATAGAGGCCCGACTGGTCGGTGGTGTAGACGTCGCAACGGCCGGAATCATAGGCGGCGTTGACTTCCTCGAGCTTGTCGAAGACCACCGGATTGTACTGAAGGTTATTAGCCTTGAAGTAGTCGGCGAGGTTGAGTTCCGTCGTGGTACCGGACTGGACGCAGACGGCGGCACCGGAGAGTTCCAGAGCGGACTTGACGTTCAGTTCCTTGCGGACCATGAAGCCTTGGCCGTCATAGTAGGTGATCGGGCGGAAGTTGAGGCCGAGCGCCGTATCGCGGTTGATGGTCCAGGTCGTGTTGCGCGACAGCAGATCGACTTCACCGGACTGCAGCGCGGTGAAACGGTCCTTGGAGCTGAGGGGGGTGTACTTGACCTTGGTCGCATCACCGAAGACAGCCGAAGCGACTGCCTTGCAGAAGTCGACGTCGAAACCGGCCCAGTTACCGGATGCGTCTGGCTGTGCGAAGCCAAGAAGACCCGTATTCACGCCGCATTGAATGAAGCCCTTGGCCTTCACGTCGCTCAGCGTCGAAGCCGAAGCGCCGGAGGCGGTGTATGCCAGTGCCGCGGCTCCCAGCAATACGGACAGCGCAAACTTTTTCATCTTTCCCTACCTTTGACTATTGTTTTATAGTTAAAATGTATCGCTCCCGAAGCAGGTTCTCGGAGAACCACGTTCCCTCACTCTCCCGGTGCGAGTGGTCCTATCACAGTCGTAAATGGATTTGCGGTCAAGACATTGGCCCAATTATTGCGGATTTATTCGGCATTTTCGCCCGGGGCGTTCGAAAAATGAGCGTTTGGCGTGAAAATAAGCGGCATTTTGCCAAAAAACTACGCGAAAACGGAGGTTAATTCGCTATTTTCGTTATTTTAGCCTTCTAGTAATAAGAGGACTGAGACGGATCAGGGTTGACCCCGCTGGACTTGCTCGCCACAAATCGAGGTTCCTACAGCGCCAAGGGCATATCCGGACATGAAAGACAAAGACACATTGCTGCAGAACGCCGGCATCAATACGCGTTTATCCCACATCGGCAATTCGCCCTCCGATTTCCACGGATTCGTCAATCCGCCCGTGGTTCATGCGTCCACGGTGCTGTTTCCGAATGCACGGACCATGGAAACGCACGACCAGAAATATACCTACGGCACGCGCGGCACGCCGACGACGGATGCGCTTTGCGAGGCGATCGACGCGCTGGAGGGATCGGCGGGAACGGTCATCGTCCCGTCCGGGCTTGCGGCTGTCACCATACCTTTTCTTGCGTTTTTATCCGCCGGTGACCATGCGCTGGTCGTCGATTCGGTCTACGGGCCGACGCGCCACTTCTGCGATACGATGTTGAAGCGGCTCGGTGTCGAGGTTGAATACTACGATCCGCTCATCGGCGCCGGCATCGAGCAGATGATCAGGCCGAACACCAAATTGGTGCATACAGAGGCGCCGGGTTCCAATACCTTCGAAATGCAGGATATATCAGCGATTTCGACGGCTGCTCACAGGCACGGCTGCGTCGTCACGATGGACAATACCTGGGCAACACCGCTCTATTTCAAGCCGCTTGATCACGGCGTTGACATCTCGATCCATGCGGTGACCAAGTATCCGGCCGGCCACTCCGATATTCTGATGGGGACCGTTTCCGCCAATGCGGCGCATTGGAAGCGCTTGCTGGACGCCCATGGTCAACTCGGCATCTGCGGCGCACCGGATGATGCTTACCAGGTGTTGAAGGGCTTGCGCACTATGGGTGTGCGGCTGGAGCGCCATCAGCAGAGCGCGCTTGCCATCGCCCAATGGCTGGAGGGACGGGAGGAGGTTGCGCGCGTACTGCATCCCGCGCTGCCGAGCTTCCCAGGCCATGCGATTTGGAAGCGCGACTTCAAGGGATCGAGCGGCATTTTCTCCTTCGTGCTGGCTGTCGACAGCCCTCAGAAATTCAAGGCCAAGGCGCATGCCTTCCTCGATGCGCTCCGGATTTTCGGTCTCGGCTATTCCTGGGGCGGCTTCGAAAGCCTCGCTTTGCACGTCAGCCTCAACGACCGCCGCCTCGCCAAGGCGCCGACGGAGGGGCCGGTATTGCGCCTGCAGATCGGCCTGGAAGACGTGGCCGATATCAAGGCGGATATCGAAAAGGGGTTTGCGGCAGCCAAGGAGGCTTGATCAGCCGATGGCGCGATAGCCGTAGATCCAGTCCATGTCCGCCGCAAGACTTTGCGGCGGGCGCAGGGACAGAACGAGGTCGCGCGCCATCCGTATCGGCCCGCGGGCATGGTAGGCGAACTGATTGAAGGCGGCGCGCTGGCGCAGGCGGGCGATGCGCGGCGCGCGATGCTTCTCATAAAGATCGAGTGCTTCAGAGACAGAGCGCGTTGCGAGCATGCCTGCCAATTCGAACGCATCCTCGATTGCCATGGCCGCGCCTTGGGCGGCGAATGGCATCATCGCATGAGCCGCATCGCCGATCAGGATCGTGTCGCTGCCATTGTGCCATCGGCCGACGCCCATTTCGTAAAGCGGCCAGAAGCTTGCCTGCTCCTGCGTTTCCAACATCCGCAGAATTGCGTTGTTCCAGCCGGAGAAGCCGCGCAGCATATTGTCTCTTTGGGCCTTGCTGCCGATAGCGCTCCAATCGTGGCTCGCGCTGCTGCCGGAAACGATGGCGACGATATTGAAGGCGGCGGTTTCGCGGATCGGATAGCAGACGAGGTGGCTGGAGGGACCGAGAAACGCCGTGACGCTGGTCTTGTTCAGGATGGCCGGTGCGGAAGCCTCCGGAAGAGTGAAACGCCACGCGATGTTGCCGGAAAAGAGCGGCGAGGGGGCGCCGGGCACCAAGGCGCGTGCCTTTGACCAGACGCCGTCCGCGCCGATGACGAGATCCATGTCCCGGCCGGCGATCCCATCCAATCCCCGTCTGTCTTTGATATCGACGTGTCGGCCGAGATGCAGCGTGCAAAGCGCGTTGGCTGTCACCGCATCGAGAAGTGCTTTCTGCAGGGTCGCGCGATGCGCCGTGCCGTAGGGGGATCCCCATCGCTGCTTGGCGAAATCGCCGCATGGAACGGATGCGACCGGCCGCAGCGAATAGCCGGAAACCAGCCGCACGTCCTGCGGTTCGAGCCAGATGGGCAGAAGCGCGTCGAGCACGCCCAGCGCATTGAGAATGCGGGAGGCGTTTGGGGAAATCTGCAGGCCGGCGCCAACTTCGGTCAACACGTCCGCCTGTTCGAAAATCTCCGAGCGGATGCCATGCCTTGCCAGCGCCAGCGCCGCCGTCAACCCGGCTATTCCGGCGCCGATGATGGCAGCTGTTTTGATCGGCATTCGGCTATGTCCGATCGCGATCCAGGAGGGTCACGCGGCCTTGAAGTGGAAGACGCAGCCGGGCGGGTTGGTCTGGTCCGCCTTCAGCGACGGATTGTAGCGGTAGAGCGTCGAGCAGTAGGAGCAGACCTTCTCGCTATCGTCGCCCAGGTCGATGAAGATATGCGGATGGTCGTAGGGAACCGAGGCGCCGGTGCACATGAATTCCTTCACGCCGATTTCGATAACGCGGTGTCCGCCATCGTTCTGGAAATGGGGAATATTGTGGCCGGCCATGATGATCTCCAAATGCGTCTTGCCTTGAGCGGCATGAATGTTGCGCCAGACTTGGTAGCCCCTCTTTATAATCCTTCTCGCCGATTGTGTAGTGCGAAAGTCCGGCTCGGCGCAGAGATTTTCGCGAAAGCGGGGTTCACCTGATATCGCCGATAAAATATGGTCCGGCGCCAATAAGCCCTGTTTGCGAAGATACAGCCATGAATTTGAATGTTCCTCCGATTTCCTATTTTGTCAGCGACGGATTGAAGCTCGCCTATTTCGACGAGGGCAATCCGAATGGTCAGCCGGTTTTGCTGATTCACGGATTTGCCTCGACCGCGGTTGCCAATTGGGTCAATCCGGGCTGGCTCAAGGTGCTTGATGAGGCGGGTTACCGCGTGATCGCCATCGACAATCGCGGTCACGGCATGAGCGACAAGCCCTATGATGCCGATGTCTATCATCCCTGGATCATGGCCGAAGACGCCGTCGCTCTGCTCGATCACCTCGGCATCCCCGAGGCGCATGTCATGGGCTATTCGATGGGCGCGCGCGTTTCGACCTTCATGGCGATCACGCATCCTGACCGTGTTCGTTCGCTGGTGCTCGGCGGCCTCGGCATCGGCATGGTCGAAGGAGTCGGCGATTGGGATCCGATCGCGGACGCCCTGCTGGCGCCATCGCTGGACGATGTCATGCATCTGCGCGGCCGCATGTTCCGCGTTTTTGCCGAGCAGACCAGGAGCGACCGGCAGGCGCTTGCCGCCTGCATCCAGGGGTCGCGCGATCTGGCCGCAAAGGAGGATGTGGCGAGGATCGAGGCGCCGACCCTGATCGCCGTCGGCACCAAGGACGATATTGCCGGCTCGGCGCAGGAGCTTGCTGATCTGATGCCTCATGCCGAAGTCGTCGACATCCCCAACCGCGATCATATGCTCGCCGTCGGCGACAAGGTCTTCAAGACGGCGGTTCTTGAATTCTATAAGCGGCTGGAGAACTGACGGGCTGGATCGATCAAGTCACCTGCCGGTGAAATGCGGTTTCCGTCGCGCGGCAAAGGCCGCCCGCCCTTCGGCATAGTCGGCGCTGTCGAAAGTCTCGGCGCCGATCACTTCCGCCTCGCGCAGCAGATCGCCATCCTGTTCGATGACGGCGCGGATTGCGAGTTTCGAGGCATGCAGCGCGATCGGCGCATTGGCAGCGATCGCATGGGCGAGGGCGGAAACCTCAGCGTCGAACGCGCCGGCCTCTATCTCTTCCAGCAGAAATCCGGCCGCAGCCATCTTCTCGCTCGACATGGGAGCGCCCGTAAAAAGCGCGACCTTGGCCATCTGCGGCCCAAGCGCGTTGACGATGTCCTGCACGGCGTCGGCGGGATAGGCGATGCCGAGGCGGACGGCGGGTATGGAGAAACGCGCACCTTGCTCCGCGATCCGTAGATCGCAGGCAGCGGCGAGCCCGAAGCCGCCGCCGTAACAGACGCCGCGGATCGCCGCGATCGTCGGCACGCGGCAATGACGAATGGCCGTGAAGGCCTGACTGTTTAAAGCCTCGTAGGCGACGGCCGTTTCGGCATCTTTACGCACGCTATCGAATTCGCGGATGTCGGCGCCCGCGGAAAAATCCGTGCCGGCGCCGCGAAGAATGATAACGTGGGCGTGCGCCTCGTCGGTCAAAATGCGCACGGCCTGAGGAAGTGCACGCCACATGGCGGCCGTCACGGCATTCTTGCTGCCGGGGTTGTTGATGGCGATCGTGCCTATGGCATCGCTGCTGGTTGCACGAAGGAGACCGCCGGCAAAATCATGCTCGAAATTCATGCGCGTCCGACCCATTTGTCTTGTGTGGCATTTATTCTATATAATGCACCACTGGCAGCAAATCGGGAGACCGCCAATGGTCGCAGTAACGGACATTCGCCCTCTGGAGGGCCTAGGCGCGGTTAAGATCGTGGATCCCATCTGGGATAGCATGCGCGAGGAGGCTCGCTCGGCCGCTGACCGGGACCCGCTTCTGGCCGCCTTCCTATATTCGACGATCATCAATCACCGTTCGCTGGAGGAATGCGTCATCTATCGCATTTGCGAGCGCCTCGACCATCCGGATATGCAGGCCGTTCTCCTGCGGCAGACTTTCGAGGAAATGCTGAGCGATTGGTCGGAATGGGGATCGATCCTGCGTGTCGATATTCAGGCCGTCTACGATCGCGATCCCGCCTGTCTCCGTTTCCTCGAGCCGGTTCTCTATTTCAAGGGCTTTCATGCCTTGCAGACCCATCGTCTCGCGCACTGGCTGTACAATCGCGGCCGCCGTGATTTTGCGCTTTATCTGCAAAGCCGATCCTCGAGCGTCTTCCAGACCGACATCAACCCGGCTGCGCGGATCGGCAAGGGTATCTTCCTCGATCACGCGACCGGCCTGGTCGTGGGCGAAACGGCCGTTATCGGCGACAACGTATCGATCCTGCATGGCGTCACCCTCGGTGGCACCGGCAAGGAAGGCAGCGACCGCCATCCGAAAATCGCCCATGGCGTATTGATCGGCGCCGGAGCGAAGATCCTCGGCAATATCCAGATCGGCCATTGCTCGCGTATCGCCGCCGGCTCGGTCGTTCTGAAGGAAGTGCCGCCGAAGACGACGGTCGCCGGCGTTCCAGCCAAGGTTGTCGGCGAGGCAGGCTGCTCGGAGCCATCCCGCTCCATGGATCAGCTGCTGGCCGAACGCATGGTTGTCGACCAGATCATGGGCGCCGGAATCTAGGCAAAGTCCAACCTGAACTTCGGGATTTAGCGCCATTGCTGAAGGTATTTGGCGCGGTTCCGGTCTTTACACCGCCGCTTTTCCCATGCAAGAAGCGGCCAAACAGAGATCCTCACGGAGATGCATTGTGAAGCCTGACGAAATCAAGAAACTCGACGCCTACTTCAAGCGCATGTTCAATCCGCAGATGGTGGTGAAGGCCCGGCCGCGCAAGAATGATTCGGCAGAAGTCTATCTCGGCGAAGAGTTCCTGGGTGTTGTCTATATCGATGATGAAGACGGCGACCGTTCCTACAATTTCTCGATGGCTATCCTGGACGTCGATCTCTAAGTCGCTGTAAGTGTCCAATATTCCAGTCCGATTTCGGAGCCGCATTTCATCGAAATGCGGCTCTTTTCTTGGATGCCGACTGAAAATGATCCGATTCGTCGTTCTGAACGGGTGGTTGAACCTTCCATCCACCCAGATGGGATTTTCCGCCAAATCGCAATATTTCTGCCAAAGCCTGTAGTTGCACAGACATTGATATATATTAGAAAAAACAAACGGATGCGTCTGCGCTCTCGTCGATGACATTGTGCCGTCATCGGAAATGCAATCTGCGGGTGATATTGCGATGCACAAGACTACTTGACTAATTGTGCATCGCATTTAAGTCTTGTCTGCGTAAACCGGCCGTGGGCCGGCCAACAAGGGACGGAGAAACATGTTCAATTTCGATGAAGCGAACAAAAAGGGCAAGGAAGCCATGGACACGGCGCTGAAGAGCTACTCCGATGTCAGCAAGGGTTTCCAGGCTATTGCCGCCGAAACTGCTGAATATTCGAAGAAGTCGTTCCAGGATGGTGTTACGCACTTTGAAACGCTCGCCGGCGTCAAGAGCTTCGAAGCTGCTTTCGAACTCCAGAGCACCTACGTGAAGTCGGCCTACGAAAATTTCGTCGCCGAAGCCACCAAGCTCGGCGAAATGTATGCAGATCTCGCCAAGAACGCTTACAAGCCTTACGAAGCGCCTGTCGCTGCAGCGACGAAGGCTGCTAGCAAGGCGGCAGCGACTGCCACCGCCGCTTAAGAACTCGCCCAAGGCGACAATTCCGGAAGGACCGACTGCGCGATGCGCAGTCGGTCCTTTGCGTTTCCGATAGTCGTGCCTGGTTCGACAATAGCTGCAACTTTTTTGGCCGCAGCCCGCTTTGTCAGCGAATTGTGATTGCAGTGTCCCGCAAGGGGCTTAAAATCACGCCGATATGAACTAAGTTATAGGTTCGGATATTCGGCCCGACCGAGTCAATAAACCAACCCAGTTGCCAAGTCGGAATGCGATAGCTTCTGCCGGATGATTTGAGGAAAGAACGAAATGATCGCTGAGCCGATCCGGATGCAAAACAATGGCGAAAGGAACGGGGACAACGGAAATCGCGGGACCTCGGTGATTACACGCACCAAGCCCAAAACCAAGAAGCCCAATCTATACCGCGTGCTGCTTCTGAATGACGACTATACGCCCATGGATTTTGTGATCCACATCCTGGAGCGTTTCTTTCAAAAGGATCTTGAGAGTGCCACTCGCATCATGCTTCACGTCCACAACCATGGCGTGGGTGAATGCGGGATATATACATATGAAGTAGCCGAAACGAAGGTGAGCCAGGTGATGGATTTTGCCCGGCAGCACCAGCATCCGCTGCAATGTGTTATGGAAAAGAAGTGAGGATCTGAACGTGCCAACATTTTCGCCTAGTCTTGAGAAGGCGCTGCACCAGGCACTGACTTACGCGAACGAGCGGCATCACGAGTATGCCACGCTGGAACATCTGCTTTTGGCGCTGGTAGACGACGCCGACGCCGCAGCTGTCATGGGCGCGTGCAATGTTGATCTCGACGCGCTCCGTAAGACTCTGACTGAATACGTCGATAATGAACTTTCAAACCTGATTACGGGCTATGATGAGGACTCGAAGCCGACCTCCGGCTTCCAGCGTGTCATTCAGCGCGCCGTGATCCATGTACAATCGTCCGGTCGCGAGGAAGTGACGGGCGCCAACGTTCTCGTCGCGATTTTTGCGGAACGGGAAAGCCATGCTGCATTCTTCCTGCAGGAGCAGGAAATGACCCGCTACGACGCGGTCAACTATATATCTCACGGTATCGGCAAGCGTCCGGGTTCCTCCCAAACCCGCACGCCGCGCGGCGCCGAGGAAAGCGAATCCGAGAGCAAGCCGACCGCCCGCGGTGAGCAGGAGGAAGGCAACGGCAAGAAGCAGCAGGATGCGCTGAAGGCTTATTGCGTCAACCTCAACGAGAAGGCCAAGAACGGCAAGATCGATCCGCTGATCGGCCGTCATTCAGAGGTCAATCGCACGATCCAGGTGCTTTGCCGCCGGTCGAAGAACAACCCGCTTTATGTCGGCGACCCGGGCGTTGGCAAGACGGCGATTGCCGAAGGTCTTGCCAAGCGCATCGTCGAGGGCAAGGTTCCCGAGGCGCTCGCCGACGCCACGATCTTTTCGCTCGATATGGGCACGCTGCTTGCCGGCACCCGCTATCGCGGCGATTTCGAAGAACGCCTGAAGCAGGTCGTCAAGGAGCTCGAGGAATATCCGGGCGCCGTGCTGTTCATCGATGAGATCCACACCGTCATCGGCGCTGGCGCCACTTCCGGCGGTGCGATGGATGCCTCGAACCTGCTGAAGCCGGCTCTCTCCTCGGGTGCGATCCGTTGCATTGGTTCGACCACCTACAAGGAATACCGTCAGTTCTTCGAGAAGGACCGGGCACTCGTCCGCCGTTTCCAGAAGATAGACGTTAACGAGCCGAGCATCGAGGATGCCATCGAAATCATGAAGGGCCTGAAGCCCTATTTCGAAGAGTATCATCACCTGCGCTATTCGAACGACGCCATCAAGTCGGCTGTCGAGCTGTCGGCTCGCTACATTTCCGACCGCAAGCTGCCGGACAAGGCGATCGACGTCATCGACGAAACCGGTGCTGCGCAAATGCTGCTGCCGCCGTCCAAGCGTCGCAAGCTGATCACCGAGAAGGAGATCGAGGTCACGATCGCCACCATGGCCCGTATTCCCCCAAAGACGGTGTCCAAGGATGACGAGATGGTTCTCGCCAATCTCGAGCAGGAGCTGCGTTCGGTCGTCTATGGCCAGGACACGGCGATCGAGGCTCTGTCGACGGCGATCAAGCTGGCTCGTGCGGGCCTGCGCGAACCGAACAAGCCGATCGGCTGCTACATCTTCTCCGGCCCCACGGGCGTCGGCAAGACGGAAGTCGCCAAGCAGCTTGCTTCGTCGCTCGGCGTCGAACTGCTGCGCTTCGACATGTCGGAATATATGGAGCGTCACACGGTTTCCCGCCTGCTCGGCGCACCTCCCGGCTATGTCGGCTTCGATCAGGGCGGCCTGCTGACCGACGGTGTCGACCAGCATCCGCACAGCGTTGTCCTGCTCGACGAAATCGAGAAGGCGCATCCGGATATCTTCAATATCCTGCTGCAGGTCATGGACCATGGCGCGCTGACCGACCACAACGGCAAGAAGATCGACTTCCGCAACGTCATCCTGATCATGACGACCAATGCGGGCGCATCGGAAATGGCCAAGGCCGCGATCGGCTTCGGCTCGGCCAAGCGTACGGGCGAGGATGAAGAGGCTCTGAACCGCCTGTTCACCCCGGAATTCCGCAACCGTCTGGATGCGACCATTCCGTTCGCGCCGCTGCCGACCGTTGTCATCCACAAGGTCGTGCAGAAGTTCATCATGCAGCTGGAGGCTCAGCTTTCCGAACGGAATGTTACCTTCGATCTGCACGAAGACGCGATCGCCTGGCTGTCCGAAAAGGGCTACGACGAAAAGATGGGCGCCCGTCCGCTGGCGCGCGTCATCCAGGAAAATATCAAGAAGCCGCTGGCGAACGAAATCCTCTTCGGCAAGCTGAAGAAGGGTGGCGTCGTTACCGTCACGGTCGGCACGAAGGAAGACGGCACCACCGGCATCGTGCTCGAAGCAACCGCTGATACGGCACCGATCCGGCCGAAGCCGGAAGCCGAGGTCGGCGATGCGCCGCTCGAGGTGGAGCAGGATGACGGTGACACCACCGTCAAGGCCAGAAGCCGCGTGGGCAAGGCCGGTGCAGCCGCGGATGCCCGCCGTTCGGCCAAGGCCGCGGCGGCCAGCGAAAACGACGAGCCGGAAGGCAAGTCGCCGCGCAAGGGCGGCACGGTGCCGAAGGTTCCGCGCAAGTAACTGCCGATTGGCTGCTTGAGAAAAATGAAAAGGCTGCATTGGAAACAATGCAGCCTTTTCATATGCTTATTTTGATATAATAATTAAGTGCTACAGGTTCGTATTGTCGATTTCGAGGAAGGACTCGACTTCGGGCCCCCAGCGATCGCGCACGAAAGCGACGTGGTCGGGGTCGATGTTATAGGCGTCGTAGCCTGATCGACTATCGAACTCCGTTGAGAACCCGAAAGTAAAATCATTCTTTGGACTGGTCTGCCGAAGCTGCTTGAAGTTTCGGACGCTCAATATCTCTTTGAGAACGAGGGCGTCTTTGAGGAAACTGGTCTCCTCAACCGAACCGGCTTTATGTTTCAGGCGAAAGGCGACAGATGGCGAATCATGTGTCTCCAGGTCAAGCCAGGGCTTCGATGATCTTCTTGGCATTATCAGCCAGCACCGCACCGTCTTCCATCTTGCCCGAATGCGGTTTCAGCGCCACGCCTTCGTGACGCGGAATGACGTGGAAATGGAGATGGAACACGGTCTGCCCTGCGGCAGGCTCGTTGAACTGGGCGATGTAGACACCGTCGGCATCGAAGGCTTCCTGGACGGCGATGGCGACCTTCTGGACGATGGTGATCGCGTGCTGAAGTGCGGCAGGATCGGCATCGAAGATGTTGCGGGACGGAGATTTCGGCAGAACCAGCGTATGGCCCGGCGATTGTGGCATGACATCCATGAAGGCGACCGTGTGCTCGTCCTCGTAGACACGATAGGAAGGGATCTCGCCTTTCAGGATCTTCGCGAAGATATTGTTGGTGTCGTAGGCCGAGCTGGTCATCCGGGATCTCCTCGTCTTCCGTTTATGATTGTCCAGAACGGCTAGATATCTTGCCGTTCGCCTTTGCGGAAGGGGCTGTGTTCGGTAAGGACTTCGCTCATTTCCTCCACCTGCTCCCGCTCGTGCTGCAGATAGTCGGCAACGGCGCGTCGCAAGCCCTGGTGGCCGATATAATGCGCCGAATGCGTGATGACAGGAAGATAGCCGCGCGCGAGCTTATGCTCGCCCTGAGCGCCGGCCTCTACTCGCTTTAATCCCTTGCTGAGCGCGAAATCGATCGCCTGATGATAGCAGACCTCGAAATGCAGGAAGGGATGATCCTCGATGCAGCCCCAATGCCGGCCGTAGAGCGTTTCTCCGCCGATGAAATTGATGGCGCCGGCGATATAGCGTCCCTCGCGTTTCGCCATGACGAGCAGGACATCCTCAGGCATGCGCTCGCCGATCAGCGAATAGAATTTTCGCGTCAGGTAGGGGCGGCCCCATTTGCGGCTGCCCGTATCCATGTAGAAGGCGAAGAACTGATCCCATATGCCTTCTGTCAGATCGCTGCCGGTCAGCCAATCGATGCTGATGCCGTGCTCGAGTGCTGCGCGACGCTCTTTCTTCAGTGCCTTGCGCTTGCGCGACGCGAGGGTTTCCAGGAAGGCATCGTGGTCGGCATAGCCCTCGTTGATGAAATGGAACTGCTGGTCGGTGCGATGCAGATAGCCATCTGTTTCGAAGACCGAGACCTCGTCTTTAGGCAAGAAGGTGATGTGCGCGGAGGAGACGCCGAGTTGTCGTGTCACTTCCTTCAGGCTTTCGGCGAGCGCCGGCTGGATAGCCTGCCGGTCCTGGCCTTCGGCGACGAGCAGCCGCGGCCCTGTGGCCGGCGTGAAGGGCACGGAGCATTGCAGCTTGGGATAATAGCGGCCGCCGGCACGCTCGAAGGCGTCGGCCCAGCCATGATCGAAGACATATTCGCCCTGGCTGTGGCTCTTCAGATAACCCGCAACGGCGCCGATCAAGTCGCCGCCATCGGTTTCGAGCAGCAAATGGTTGCCAAGCCATCCCGTCTTGTCGCTTGCTGAGCCCGACTCCTCAAGCGAGGACAGAAAGGCATGCGAGACAAACGGGTTATATGGCAGCAGCTTGCTTGCCTTGGACGCTCCGGCGAGCTTGGACCAGCTTTCCGGGGCGATGTTCTTGAAGGATCGTTCGACTCGAATGGATAATTCGTCTGTCATCAAATTCTTGCGCTTGGAAGGAAGGATGGATGGGGCTCTCAACCGCTGCGCCACGCGTCCAGTCGGATATGCAAAGGACGCAGCGGAATTTCAAGTTTGCGCATAAGTCCCTCCTTCAATCGATCCCGATTTATGAGGCTATGCGCGGGTCAAAACCTTCGAAGGTCATCTGGTCTGCATTGGCAAATGTATGTTTGCGGGCCGCTTCGTCGCGCACGGTCCAGGTTATGACCGGAATGCCGCGCTGGCGCTGCGCCGTGATGAAGGGGTTCGGCAGGTGGCCGTAGAAGTACGAGATGAAGTCTAGCCCAAGCTGCATGGCTTCGTCATGCTTAAAAAACGCCTCGGGCTCATTTCCGTCGGCCGTGAGACCGATCGGGTAGGGTGCTTCCAGCGCCTTGAGGTCCTTGAGCAGCCAATGGTCGAAGCTCATCAGGGCCACATGTCCCTTGTAGCCTTCCAGCACTTCGAGCACGGCTTCCGCAAAGCCCTCGTCGTCGCCTTCGCGGCCCTTCAGCTCCAGCACCAGCGGTACCTTGCCGTCGCAAAGCCGCAGGAGCTGCTTCAATGTCGGGATCTTGTCCTTGGTGCCGCCGACCGAAAGCAGGCCGAGTTCGGCCGATGTGCGATCGCGCAGCTGAGCGGGCAGATTGCAGACGCGCTGCAGATCGTCGTCGTGGAAGACGACCGGGACGGCGTCCGAGGCATAATGCAGGTCGCATTCGATGGCAAAACCTGCCTCGATGGCCCGGGCAAACGCAGAGAGCGTATTCTCCCAGACCTCCTTGTTCATGTCATGATAGCCGCGATGGGCGACGGGACGTTCGGTCAACCAGGCATGCTTGCTCATCAGGCGATTTCCAGAATGGCATCGATTTCAACGGCGGCATTGAATGGCAGGGCTGCCATGCCGACGGCGGCGCGGGCGTGCTTGCCGGCGTCTCCCAACACGTTTGCCAGAAGATTGGAGGCGCCGTTGATCACAAGGTGTTGTTCGACGAAATCAGGCGTCGAGGCGACGAAGCCGTTCAGCTTGATGAGGCGCTTGATGCGGCCAAGATCCCCGCCGAGCGCTGCCTTTGCCTGCGCAAGAATATTGATGGCGCAGAGTTGGGCGGCGCGCTGGCCGCCGGCAACGTCGACATCCCTGCCGAGATGGCCTGTCACGCCGACCTTGCCGTTTTCCATCGGCAGCTGCCCGGACAGATAGAGAAGATTGCCGCTGATGACATAGGGAACGTAATTCGCGGCCGGTGCGGCGGCCTGCGGCAGAACGATGCCAAGTTCCTTCAGACGACCCTCTATAGCGTCGGACATTTTCATCTCCCGTTTTGTTGTAAAAACTTCAAAAATCCGGCATCAAGACTAAATTCCGTCAATTAGGACCGGCAGCCTCGTTTAAGCCGAAAGCGTTCTTATAACATCGCGTGCGAGTCCAACAGGAGATAATGAATGATCCGCTCGAGTCTTGCTGCAGCTGTCGTTTCGGGTCTGGGCGTTCTATCTCTGGGAACTCCGGCAGCCCATGCGGCCGTTCCGAGTGGCCTCATTGCACATCGCGCCGTCTATGATCTCGAACTGAAGGACGCTTCCGATCGTTCCGGCATCGCCGGCATGTTCGGTCGCATGGTCTATGAATTCGAGGGCTCCGATTGCACAGGGTTCACCACCAATTTCCGCTTCGTCACGCAGATCGACACGGGCGATTCCACACGGGTCAGCGACCAGCAGACGACGACGTTCGAGGATCTGGCCAAGCGGGTGTTCCGCTTCGAAACCAAGTCCTATACCGACAGCCAGCTCGACAAGGACGTGCGCGGCGCCGCGACCGACGACCAGAAGGGCATCAAGGTCGATCTGACTCAGCCGCACAGCAAGCAGGTCGAACTCATCCAGAGCCGTTTCCCGACCGAGCATATGCTTGACATCATCCGCAACGCCAAACTCGGCAAGAATTTCTTCGAGGCCCAGGTCTTCGACGGTTCCGACGACGGCGACAAGCCATTGATCGCGACCACCGTCGTCGGCAAGCAGGAGACGCCCGCCACGGATGATCCCGACGCCGACAAGGCCGGCGCCTTTGCCAAGACCGCCTTCTGGCCGGTGTCCGTCGCCTATTTCAACGAGAAGTCCACGGGCGACGCCATACCGGTCTACCGCATGTCGTTCAAGCTTTACGAGAACGGCATAACGCGCGATCTCACCATGGATTACGGCGACTTCGTCCTCACCGGCAAGCTCACCAAGCTCGAGGTTCTCGATACGAAGGCCTGCCAATAGCTCTCGCCGGGCCGCGGCGCAAAGGGCAAAATTTTCGTCATAAAACTGTGATCCAAGTTTCACTATTGTGTGAAACGATCGGCACGCTTGGGTGAGTCTAACTTTTGCCCGTGCCGATCTGGAATTGTATTGGGGCGCGCGGGGGGATTGATCGTCTTGGGGCGGTCGACAATGTTTTGCGGTCGGCTCTGTGTTTTATGGACGAGAAAGCACAATCTATGAGCAATACCGATATCTCCGCCGGTTCCAACGAGACTCTGCCTGTGGTCGCCGCTGATCCGGGTGAGATCGCCCGCATCGGCGATAGCATCGACATCACCGACCGCGCCGGGATTTCCGTCTACGGCGACCGCGCCCAGCAGTCGGTCTCCGATTATTCCGACCGGATTCTCCGGGAGGTCCGCAATCGGGATCTCGGCGAGGTGGGCAGGCTGCTGACCGAAATCATCATAAAGTCGAAGAAGCTCGATCCGGCTTCCTTGAAGGACGAAAGCTTCCTGTCGCGTGTGTTTTCCTCATTCAGGGCCAGGGTGCAGCGCTTCAAGGAAGAGTTCGAGGATGTGGCGGGCCAGATCGACCGCATCGGGCTCGAGCTTGATCGTCACAAGGATATCCTGCGCCGGGACATTGCCCTTCTCGATGATCTGCACGAAGAGACGAAGCAGTCCATCCTGCAGCTCGATGCCTATGTGCAGGCCGGCAAGAATTTCGTTGAGCGCTTTCGCGCCACCGAACTTCCGCGGCTGAAGAGTACTGCCGATGCGGCCTCCACCGGTCCGGGCGGGGGCATGCTGGAGGCGCAGGTCTATCAGGACAGCCTGCAAGCTCTCGATCGTCTCGAGAAGCGGGTTTTCTATCTGCAGCAGGCGCGCCAGCTCGGCATTCAGCAATTGCCGCAGATCCGCATCGTGCAGTCCGGCGACGAAACGCTGATCGAGAACCTGCAGGCAACCTCGGCGCTGACGGTGCCGGCCTGGAAGCAGAAGATGGTCATCCTGCTCGGCCTGAGCCAGCAGAAATCGGCGCTTGAATTGCAAAAGACGGTGACGGACGCCACCAACGACATGATCCGCGAGGCATCGAAGATGATGAAGGATCAGGCGATTGCCATCGAGCAGCAATCGCAGCGCGGCATCGTCGATATCGATACGCTCGCCGCCGCCAACCGCGACCTGATCGACACGATCAGCGGCGTGCTGAAGGTGCAGGAAGATGGTCGCGCCAAGCGGGCCGAGGCCGAGCAGCGGATGCAGAAAATGACCATAGAGCTCAAGAAGGCGATGATCGAGGCGCGGTGAACTGCATGAAGATCCGCACATTCGTTACCGGCCTGACGCTCGCCGCAGTTCTTGCGCTGAGCGGCTGCAATGTCGGCGGTGATGGCCCGAAGTTCTCGATCGTTTCCGGCTCGGAAAACACCGTCATTCAGCCGATCGTCGAAGAGTTCTGCAAGGAAAAGAAAGCGACTTGCAGCTTCACCTATGAAGGCACGCTGGATATCGGGCTCGCTCTCCAGAGCGAACAAGGCGTCGAACAGGATGCTGTCTGGCCGGCATCGAGCGTTTGGGTCGATATGTTCGACGTCAAGCGCCGGGTGAAGTCGCTGACGTCGGTGGCGCAGATGCCGGTCATTTTCGGCGTGCGCAAATCCAAGGCCGAGGCGCTCGGCTGGATCGGCAAGCCTGTCTACATGAAGGACATATTGGCGGCGGTGAAGAACGGCTCGCTGAAGTTCTTGATGACATCCGCGACGCAATCCAACTCGGGCGCCAGCGCCTATCTCGCAATGCTGTCGAGCGCGCTCGGCAACAAACCCGTCATCGAGCCGGGCGATCTTGACAAGCCGGATGTCCAGGGTGCCGTCCGGTCCCTGCTTGCCGGCGTTGAGCGCTCTTCTGGTTCCTCTGGCTGGCTCGCGGATCTCTATACGGACCAGGCTTCAAAGGGCGTGCTCTACGACGCCATGTGGAATTACGAAGCCGTGCTGAAGGAGACCAACGATAAGCTGGCCGGCATGGGCAAGGAGCCGCTTTATGCCATCTATCCGGCCGATGGCGTCGTGGTTGCCGATTCGCCGATCGGTTTCGTCGATCATGGGCGTGGGCAGGAGGTTGAGGCCTTCTTCAACCAACTCCTTGACTACTTGCGTTCTGCACCGGTGCAGAAGCGCATCGCCGATACCGGCCGTCGCATTCCGCTCGCGGATGTCACCGCCAAGCCGGATCCGTCGTGGAATTTCGATCCGACGCATCTCGTGACGGCAATTCGCATGCCCGAGCCCGCGGTGATCCGCCAGGCGCTCGATCTCTATCAAGTTGCATTGCGTAAGCCGTCGCTGACCGCCCTCTGCCTCGATTTTTCGGGTTCGATGGAAGGTAAGGGCGAGAACCAGCTGCAGGCGGCCATGCAGTTCCTGTTCAATCCGGATGAGACCGGCAAGGTATTGGCGCAGTGGACGCCGGCGGACCGCATCATGGTCATCCCCTTCGACGCCGATGTGCGCACGACCTTCGAGGCGACGGGAAATCCGGCGCAGCAGAAGAGCTTGGTCGATAAGGTCTCGCTGCAGCATGCCGGCGGCGGTACGGATATGTACGCCTGCGCGGGCAGGGCGCTTGACTGGATGAAGAGTACGCGGGACCTGTCCTCCTATCTGCCGGCGATCGTCATCATGACCGACGGCAAGTCCGACGATGCCAACGGCGATTTCATGAGCCGGTGGAGATCGGTCAACCCGCATGTGCCTGTCTTCGGCATCACCTTCGGCGATGCGGACAAGCGGCAATTGGATGCCTTGGCGCAGGAGACCTCGGCGCGGGTGTTCGATGGCCGCGGCGATCTCGTCAGCGCATTCCGGGCAGTGCGCGGCTATAACTAGGACGATAATGCGCAATTGGTTCGGCAATGACTGGAATTGGATCGTGGCGGGGCTTGTCGCCGCGATTGTCGTTCCTGTGCTGAGCTTTTATGCCGGCATGCCGATATGGATCGCGGCCGTCATCGGCCTGCTCGTCTTCGTGGGTCTTATCTTTGTGCTGGCACCACGCGGCCTCTTCGAAGGGCTGGACGCCAGGGCCATCGGCAGGGGCCGGCTCGAATTCGCCCGCGATCTGCTGAATTCGGCGACACCCGCCGCGCGAAGGCTGGAGGCTTCTGCGGCCCAGATCGCCAGCAAGGAGACGGCAAAGCGGGTGCGGCATCTGGCGGAGATCGCCGCCGACGTCTTCGCCAAGGTCGAGGCCAATCCGGAGAGTGCCGGCACGGTGAGGCGGTTCCTCAGCTACTATCTGCCGCGAGCCGCCGAGGTGGCGGAGGGTTTTGCCGTTATCGAGGCGAAGCGCCAGCCGGATGCGACGCGCCTTCAGGAGGTCGATCTGGTTCTGACCAAGCTCGAAGATGCCTTCGTCCACTATTCGGACAGCCTGGTCGACAACAGGCTCGATACGCTTGATACGGAGCTGCGCCTGATACAGGCCTCGCTCAAAGAGGATATAGGACGCTGATGGCCATTTCCCGCCGCGCTTTTGGAGTAGGGCTTCTTGCTGCCGGGGTCGCAGGCACCGGTGGCTATTTCGCCATCAAGGACAGGCCGGAGCTTCAGGGGTTGCTTGGCAACCGCACCAAGCTTTTCGGCTTCATCGGTGGCGAGAAGGAAGCATTTCTGGCCGACAGCGATGTGATCGGCGCCCTCCACAGCCATGGGCTGGAGATCAACAGCCGCGTCGCTGGCTCCGTCGAGATGGTCCGGGAGCAGGCGCTCCTCTCGCAGAACCCCGCGTTCCTCTGGCCTTCCTCCTCGATCATGGTCGACATAGCCCGGCAGAGCGGCATCAAGATCCGCAACGATCGCGTCATCCTCAACACACCCGTCGTCGTTTATTCGTGGCAGCCTGTCGTCGATGGATTGACCAAGGCCGGGCTTGTCACCACGACATCGGAAGGACAGCATCAGCTCGATCTGAAGGCGCTGCTGGATGCCGTCCTTGCCGGAACAACCTGGTCGAAGCTCGGCGTCAACGCGCTCTATGGACAGTCCCGGATCGTTTCCACCGATCCCAATCGTTCCAATTCAGGCTTCATGTTTTCCGGCCTCGTGCTCAGCCTCCTGAGCGGCAACGTGGCCAGCGCCGACAATCTCGCGCAATTCGGCGACAAGACGCAGTCCATCTTCCGCAACATGGGCTTCAAGTCGTCGTCATCAGGCAAGCTTTTCGAACAGTATCTCGCCGGCGGCATCGGCGGCGAACCGATGATCGTCGGCTACGAGAATCAGTTGGTGGAATGGATCATCGCCGATCCGCAGCGGTGGCACCGGGTCCAGGCCAGCAATGGCGCAAAGCCCGTGGTGCTCTATCCGCATCCGACCGTCTATTCCGCCCATCCGCTCATCGCCATAGACGAACAGGTCGACCGCATGATCGAGGCGTTGATCAGCCCGCGATTGCAGGAGCTTGCCTGGACCAAGCATGGTTTCCGCGGGCCGCTCGGAACGGCGACCGGAGATGCCGACAGCGCCATCGCCGGCTTGCTTCCGGCGGAAATCGACGCCGTCCTGCCGATGCCGGACGCCAATGTCATGCTGGCATTGCTCGATAAACTGGCGGCTTGAGGGCAGGGCGCGCAGCTATTTTTCGTCCCAAGCCTTGCATTCCCGGCAAATCGAATGTATGGCCAGCCACATTCCACACGTAAGGCATGGGATTGTCCGGGAGAAATCCGGATCGTTCCGCCCGGTGGCATTCTCGAAGAGCGTGCTGTTCGCCTTGCGGAGGTTCAACCGGAAAAGGAGTCAAAGGCATGGCATTGCCTGATTTTTCTATGCGCCAGCTTCTGGAAGCTGGTGTTCACTTCGGCCACCAGACGCATCGCTGGAACCCGAAGATGAAGCCGTACATTTTCGGCGATCGTAACAACATCCACATCATCGACCTCGCTCAGACGGTTCCGATGCTGAGCCGCGCCCTGCAGGTCGTCAGCGACACCGTTGCCCGTGGTGGCCGCGTTCTGTTCGTCGGCACCAAGCGTCAGGCGTCCGAACTGATCGCCGACAGCGCCAAGCGTTCGGCCCAGTACTACGTCAACGCCCGCTGGCTCGGCGGCATGATGACCAACTGGAAGACGATCTCCAACTCGATTCAGCGTCTGCGCAAGCTCGACGAAATCCTCTCCGGCGACGCCCAGGGCTTCACCAAGAAGGAGCGTCTGAACCTCGAGCGCGAGCGCGAAAAGCTTGACAAGGCCCTTGGTGGTATCAAGGACATGGGCGGCACGCCGGACCTGATGTTCATCATCGACACCAACAAGGAAAAGATCGCGATCGACGAAGCCAAGCGCCTCGGCATCCCGGTCGTCGCCATCATCGACTCGAAGTGCGATCCGGACCTGATCGACTATCCGATCCCGGGCAACGACGACGCTTCGCGCGCCATCGCTCTTTACTGCGACCTGATCTCGCGCGCTGCCATCGACGGCATCGCTCGCCAGCAGAGCGCATCGGGCCGTGACCTCGGTGCTTCCGAGGAAACTCCGGTTGAGCCGACCCTGGCGGACGGCGCCGAAGCCTGATCGCGCCTCGAGGCGGGCAGGAGACTGTCCGCCCAAGCGCATTGACATCCGGGATAGGGCCGTTTGCGACTTCAAGAAGTTCGAGCGGCCTTATCGCGTTTTGGGTAACGCTTTGCCTGGGCGGTAAATCCAGGCATGTTCCAATCAAGAATTCCAGAGTGTGACGCGGCTTCATAACGCTGTCATACTTACGGGTACATTTCGTCCCTCAAATCGGTGCCGCCTCGGTTCAAAGCCGCTTGCCGCACCGTATGAACCGACAAAGAGGAAGCTTATGACCGAGATTACGGCTGCACTGGTGAAGGAACTGCGCGAAAAGTCTGGCGCAGGCATGATGGACTGCAAGAAGGCGCTGATCGAAACCAACGGCGATATCGAAGCCGCGATCGACTGGCTGCGCGCCAAGGGCATCTCCAAGGCCGACAAGAAGTCCGGCCGTACCGCCGCTGAAGGCTTGATCGCCATTGCCGGCGCCGGTCACAAGGCCGTTGTCGTCGAGCTCAATTCCGAAACCGACTTCGTTGCCCGTAACGATGCCTTCCAGGAACTCGCTCGCGGCATCGCCGAAGTTGCACTGTCCACCGACGGCACGGTCGAAGCCATTTCGGCTGCGACCTATCCCGCATCCGGCAAGCCGGTCGCCGACACCATCAAGGACGCAATCGCAACCATTGGCGAGAACATGACGCTTCGTCGCGCGGCCAAGCTGGAAGTCGAACACGGCGTCGTGGCGACCTACATCCACAACGCTGCCGGCGACGGTATCGGCAAGCTCGGCGTTCTGGTCGCCCTGAAGTCGGTCGGTGACAAGGCCGTTCTGACGTCGATCGGCCGCCAGGTTGCCATGCACATTGCTGCCACCAACCCGCTGGCTATCCGCGCCGAAGAAGTCGATGCCGCAGTCGCCGAGCGCGAACGCAACGTCTTCATCGAGCAGTCCCGCGAATCCGGCAAGCCGGAAGCCATCATCGAAAAGATGGTGGAAGGCCGCATGCGCAAGTTCTTCGAGGAAGTCGCTCTTCTCTCGCAGGCCTTCGTCATCAACCCGGACCTGACGGTCGCTGCTGCCATCAAGGAAGCTGAAAAGACCGCCGGCGCCGCGATCGAAGTCGTTGGCATGGCCCGTCTGCTCCTCGGCGAAGGCGTCGAGAAGGAAGAAACCGACTTCGCTGCCGAAGTTGCGGCTGTCGCCAAGGGCTGATTGGCAAAAAGAAGCCATCTCCCGGATTGGTGAAACCATATCAGGGAAAACCTCAGGGCATCGCGTGACAACGCGGTGCCCTTCGTGTATCCGGCTTTCACAATCATCCCCCGCGATCACTTCAAGGAGCCACGATGTCTCAGCCGATCTACAAGCGCGTACTGCTCAAGGCCTCCGGCGAAGCCCTCATGGGTAGCCAGGGGTTCGGTATCGATGTTACCGTCTCCGACCGGATTGCATCCGATATCGCCGAAGCGCGCGCAATGGGCGTCGAAGTCGGCGTGGTCGTCGGCGGCGGCAATATATTCCGCGGTGTCGCCGTGGCCTCCAAGGGCGGCGATCGCGTGACCGGCGACCATATGGGCATGCTCGGAACCGTCATCAATGCGCTGGCGCTGGCAACCTCGCTGCGCAAGCTCGACATCGAGACCGTCGTGCTCTCGGCCATCTCCATGCCGGAGATCTGCGAGAGTTTCTCGCAGCGCGCCACGCTCTATCATCTCTCGCTGGGCCGTGTGGTGATCTTTGCTGGTGGCACCGGAAATCCGTTCTTCACCACTGATTCCGCAGCCGCATTGCGCGCCGCCGAAATGGGCGCGCAGGCCATCTTCAAGGGCACGCAGGTCGACGGCATCTATTCCGCCGATCCGAAGAAGTTTCCGGATGCCGAGCGTTTCGATCATCTGACCCACAGTCAGGTGCTGGAAAAGGGGCTGGCGGTCATGGACGTAGCCGCCGTGGCGCTTGCGCGGGAAAATTCAATTCCGATCATCGTTTTCTCTATCCACGAGAAGGGCGGCTTCGCGGAAATCTTGACCGGCGGCGGCCGCAAGACCATCGTATCAGACAACTGACGTTCCTGTGGCGCCGGGCCTGCCCGGCGTCGCCTTATTACAGGGGAGTATAGACATGAGTGAAGGCACTGACCTCAAGGAACTGAAGCGCCGCATGGACGGCGCCATCGCGGCATTCAAGAGCGACATCGCCTCGCTGCGCACCGGCCGCGCATCCGCTAACATTCTGGATCCGGTTACGATCGAAGCCTATGGTTCGCGCATGCCGCTGAACCAGGTCTCCAACATCACCGTGCCGGAAGCGCGCATGTTGACCGTATCGGTATGGGACAAGGCGATGGTCGGTGCCGTCGAGCGCGCGATCCGCGAATCCAATCTCGGCCTCAATCCCATCATCGACGGCCAGAATCTGCGCATCCCGCTGCCGGAGCTCAACGAGGAGCGCCGCCGCTCGCTGGTCAAGGTCGCGCACGAATATGCCGAGAAGGCCAAGGTCGCGATTCGCCATGTTCGCCGTGACGGCATGGATGGCCTCAAAAAGGCCGAAAAGGATGGTGTAATCGGTCAGGATGAGAGCCGCTCCCTCTCCGAGCGTGTGCAGAAGATGACGGATGAGACGATTTCGGATGTCGACCGCTTGCTAGCCGACAAAGAAAAGGAAATCATGCAGGTCTAATCGTACGCTGGGGTGTCGTGCTTTCGATTTGGAAACATTGAAAGCGGTGACGGCGCCCTAGATTACGAGATCAGAGCATTCTTCCCGCCGAACGAAACCGGACCCATATGTCAGATCCTACGTTTTCTGCCGTACCCGAACACGTTGCCATCATCATGGACGGCAATGGGCGCTGGGCCAACGCGCGCGGCCTGCCGCGCACCATGGGCCACCGCAAGGGCGTGGAGGCAGTTCGGGAAACTGTTCGAGCGGCTGGTGATATCGGCGTGAAGTATCTCACGCTTTTCGCCTTTTCCTCCGAGAACTGGCGTCGCCCCGAGACCGAGGTGAGCGACCTGCTGGGGCTCCTCAAGGCGTTCATCCGGCGGGATCTCGCCGAGCTTCATCGTCAGAATGTGCGGATCCGCGTCATTGGCGACCGCAGCAATCTGCGCGGCGACATTCTGCCGTTGCTGATCGAGGCTGAGGAGACCACCCGGGACAATACGGCCCTGACGCTGGTCATCGCCTTCAACTACGGCTCTCGCGACGAGATTGCCCGCGCCGTCGTCGGCCTGGCGAAGGATGTCGAAGCCGGGCGGCTGCGTCCGCAGGATATCAGCCCGGAGCTTTTGGACGCCCGCCTGGATACCGCAGGAATTCCCGATCCAGACCTCATTATCCGCACGAGCGGCGAGGAGCGGCTATCGAACTTCCTTTTGTGGCAGGCCGCCTATTCGGAATTCATGTTCATGCCGGAATACTGGCCCGATTTCAGCCGTGACCTGTTCTTCGCAGCGCTTGAGAAATATGCCGCGCGCGACCGGCGCTTTGGCGGCCTCTCCGGCAAGCAGGCGGCGGCCGTGGGGTCCTGATGAGCCGTGAACTCAGGCTGCGCGTCATCTCCGGCATCGTCCTTGCCGTCATTGTTCTTGCGGCTACCTGGTATGGCGGCCTGAGTTTTCGCCTTCTGGCGGCGGCAATCGGCCTGCTCGTCTATTATGAATGGTCGACGATAGCTGACTTGCATGGACGCGATCCCCAGGGAAATGCGCTCGGCTGGCTCGGTCTTGTGCTGATTGCCGGCGCAACGCTGATGAGCGAATCGGTCTATTCCATCGAGGTTCTGGTTGCCTTTGTCGCGGCGACGACGATTATGGTTGCCGTTCGGCGGACGACCTGGTGGCTGCCGGGCGGCATATTCTATTCCGGATTGACAGCGATCGCCCTTGCCGAAATTCGCGACGATGATCTGCGCGGCTTCGTGTTGATGCTGTTCGTCTTCGCGACGGTATGGGCTACCGATATATTTGCCTATTTCGTCGGCCGGGCGATCGGCGGTCCGAAGCTTGCGCCCCGCATATCGCCGGGCAAGACCTGGTCGGGCGCAATCGGCGGTGCCGTTGCCGCCATCATTGCGGGAACCGCTGTTGTCTGGAGCTTCTTTTCCGCCGATGATTTGAGGATCCCGGTGCTTGCGCTGGTGCTGTCGGTTTGCAGCCAGATCGGGGACTTGTTTGAGTCTTTCATCAAGCGCCGTTTCGGTGTGAAGGATTCCAGCCATCTGATTCCAGGCCATGGCGGCGTCATGGATCGAGTCGATGGACTAATTTTTGCTTGTTTTGCAGCGTTTTTGTTGGCTATCGTAATATCGCTGACAATGAGCGGCGAGACCTTGTCATTGGGCGGCGTTCTGCTCGGGGTCTGAAATTAACGCGAACAGGATCGTTGCATGGGTGGCGCGGCTAGCTTCATTGGTTTTTTGACGAACAACGTCATAACGTTTGTTTTCGTCCTGTCGCTGCTCGTTTTCGTGCACGAGATGGGTCACTATCTGGTCGGGCGCTGGTCCGGTATCCGCATCATGGCATTTTCGATCGGTTTCGGCCCCGAAATCCTGGGGCATACTGATCGGCACGGCACGCGCTGGAAGCTTTCGCTCATCCCGCTCGGCGGCTATGTGCGCTTCTTTGGCGACGAGGATGCCTCGAGCAAGACCGATACGGATCAACTCGCGGCCATGACGGAAGAAGAGCGCGCCCAATCCTTCGCAGGGGCCAAGCTCTGGAAGCGGGCGGCAACCGTTGCCGCCGGTCCGATCGCAAACTTCATTCTCGCCATAGCAATCTTTGCCGTTCTTTTCAGTGTCTACGGTCGCACCGTCGCCGATCCGGTCGTCGCCATGGTGACGCGTGATGGCGCCGCTGCAGAAGCCGGTATCGAGCCCGGCGATCGGCTGATGGCCATCGACGGTGTCAAGGTGAAGACCTTTGACGAAGTGCAGCGCTATGTCGGCCTGCGTCCTGGCCGCACGATCGTTCTGACGGTCGAGCGCGACGGCCAGATGCGCGATTTCCGTATCATGCCGAAGCTGGTGGAGGACACCGATCAATTCGGCAACAAGATGGAGATGGGCCGCATAGGCATCGCGCTCGTAGATCCACTGATTACAGGCGTAGAGCCGAATGGACCGGCGGCAAAGGCCGGCATAGTGGCTGGAGATCGCCTGATCGCCGCGGATGGCAATGCTATAGCGACCTACTACGATATCGGCCGCTATATCGGTGACCGCGCCGGCAAGAGCATCGTACTGACGATACAGCGCAACGGCGAGATACGCGATTTTCCGATTGTGGCGGAAACGCTGACGGAAACGGATGCCTCCGGAAACAAGAAGGATGTCGGCAGCATCGGCATTGCGCCGATCGATCCGTTGGTGGCGTCGATCGCTCCGGATAGCCCCGCTGAAGCTGCCGGTCTTGAACTCGGCGACCGCATCCTTTCCGTCGATGGACAGGCCGTGGGCTCCATCAGCGAAGTGCAGCGTTACGCCGCCTCTCACGCCGACAAGCCCGTGGCCCTGTCCGTCGAGCGCGGCGGCCAGACACGCGATGTGACGGTTACGCCGAAGAAATCCGCGGAGACCGATATTTTCGGCGCGCAGATCGAAATAGCCACCATCGGCATCACCGACGGTCAGAAGCCGATCAGGCTGCGCTACGAAGCCTACGGGCCGTTCCAGGCGCTCGGCGAAGGGGTGAAGCAAACGGGCAGCATCGTCTCCGGCACCTTCGAATATATCGCCAACGTTATCGGCGGCTACATGAAGGCCGACCAGCTTGGCGGGCCGATTCGGGTTGCGCAGCTGTCCGGACAAATGGCAACCTTAGGTTTCTCTGCGGTGCTCCAGTTCGCCGCCATACTTTCTGTTTCAATAGGGTTATTAAATTTGATGCCCGTCCCGGTACTTGATGGCGGCCATCTGATGTTCTATGCGATTGAAGCCGTCAGGGGAAAACCCTTGGGTGCACGGGCACAGGATATCGCTTTCCGGATCGGATTTGCGATGGTGCTGTCACTCATGGTGTTTGCGACATGGAACGATATTAGTTCCCGAATAGGCTAGTGGGGCAACGCGAGAGGAAATTACGATTTATTTACGATGTTTCAAAGCTGTAGTGGCGAATGGGTCACGCTTTGAAATGAAGTAAACGGAAATTAACTTGCTCCCTTGCTTGTATGTCAAAAGCGGGTAAAACGACACACGTGGCCGGAATCGGGTTCGCCTGGGGCTGGGGACGACTGAAAAAAAGGTAAGAAGTGAAAATGAAGGCTGGTTCAAGATTATTGAACGCAGTGTCGGCGGTAGCGCTGTCTGCTGGTGTTGTTGCGTCGGGCGCTGGTGTTATCACCCTTGCCTCTACCTCAGTCGCGGAGGCCGCTGTTATCCAGCGGATTGATGTTCAGGGAGCTGGGCGCGTCGGCGCGCAAGCTGTTCGAGACAACATCACGATCAAGCCTGGCAAGAGCTTCTCGCCAAGCGATATCGACGCATCGGTGAAGCAGCTTTACGCCACCGGGTATTTCTCCGACGTCCATATGACCGTTTCGGGCAGCGCCCTGGTCATATCGGTCAAGGAGAATCAGCTCATCAACGCCGTGGTCTTCAACGGCAACCGCAAGATCAAGGACGACAAGCTGCAGGGGATCGTTCAGACCCACGCTGCCGGCCCCTATAACGAGGCCACCGTCCAGGCTGACGTCAAGACCATCAAGGATGCCTATGCCGCCATCGGCCGTAACGATGTGCAGGTAACGACGCAGACCGCCGAGGTCGCTCAGGGTCGTCTCAACGTCGCTTTCGTCATCAACGAAGGTGATCGTACCAAGATCGACAAGATCAATTTCTCGGGCAATCAGGCTTACAACAGCGGCCGTCTCGCTTCGGTGATCAGCACGAAGAAGAGCAACTTCCTGTCGTTCCTGACCCGCAAGGACGTTTACAGCCCGGATCGCCAGCAGGCTGACCAGGATGCGCTGCGTCAGTTCTACTACAACCATGGTTACGCCGACTTCCGCGTCGTCAGCGCCGATGCGACGCTGAACGAGCAGAACAACGAATACACGCTGAACTTCAATGTCGATGAAGGTCCGCGTTACACCTATGGCGACATCAATGTCATCTCGACGGTCGACGGCATCAATGCCGAGGATCTTAAGGGCCTGGTCATCACCCACAAGGGCGATGTCTACAGCGCCAAGGACATTCAGACTTCGATCGAGAATATTTCGAAGCGCGTGGCTTCCGCCGGCTATCCGTTCGCCCGCATCACGCCGCGCGGCAACCGTGATCTGACCGGTCATACGATCGGCATCGAATACCTGGTCGATCAGGGCGAGCGCGCCTATGTCGAGCGTATCGAAATCCGCGGCAACACCCGCACACGCGACTACGTTATCCGCCGCGAGTTCGACCTGAATGAAGGCGATGCCTTCAACCAGGAAATGATCACGCGCGCCAAGCGTCGCCTCGACGCACTCGGCTATTTCACCAAGGTTGACATCACCACGGCACAGGGCAGTGCTCCGGACCGTGTTGTCGTCGTCGTCAACGTCGAAGATCAGCCGACCGGCTCGTTCGGTATCGGTGCCGGTTACGCCGTCGGCAACAACGGTGGTCTGCTGCTGGAAGCTTCGGTTGAGGAAAAGAACTTCCTCGGCCGCGGTCAGTACATCCGCATCGCTGCGGGTGCCGGCACGGAAGGCAATCGTACCTACAACATCTCGTTCACCGAGCCCTACTTCCTCGGTTATCGTCTCGCTGCAGGTTTCGATATCTTCAAGAACCAGACGTCGAGCGACGACTTCTACGACTATTCGGAGGAAGGCTTCTCGCTGCGCGTGACCGCGCCGATCACCGAGAACTTGGCGACGACCCTGCGCTACAACTACAAGCGCCTGACATACGACGGCACGAACGATTGGCAGAACAATCTTTCAAATCCATATCTCAACCTCGTCGAAAACGGCCCTTGGGTGCAGTCGACGATTTCGCAGACCTTTACCTACAACACGTTGGATGACCAGAATCTGCCGCGTGAAGGTATTATCGCCAAGTTCACGCATGAATATGCGGGCCTGGGTGGCGACTCCGACTTCTACAAGCTGAGTGGCAAGGCGCGTTACTACAAGATGATCAGCGACGAAGCCGATATTATCGGCTCGCTGACAGTCGGTGCGGGCTACGTGATGCCGACGGATGGCAAGCTGAACGTCTTCGACCAGTTTACGCTTGGTGGTCGTGAAATCCGCGGCTTTGAGAATGCCGGTATTGGTCCGCGCTCGTCCAACGGCGATCCGCTGGGCGGCACGACCTACTTCACGGCTTCGGCGGAAGCAAGCATGCCGATGCCGGGTGTTCCGCAGGATATCGGTCTGCGCATTGCAGCCTTTGCCGATGCGGGTAGCCTCTACGGTAACAAGGCCAATCTGTTCGGCGACATCCTGCATAACGACAGCTCCATCCGAGCTTCGCTGGGTGCTGGTCTGATCTGGTCTTCGCCGTTCGGCGTCATCCGTGTTGACTATGCCGTGCCGGTTCTCAAGGAAGATTACGACAAGACTGAGAATTTCCGGTTTGGCATCGCCAACCAGTTCTGATATCGGCAGCCTAGAACAACGGGCTTGAACACCGTTCTGGAGCTGGTGCTTATGGAACATATCGGTTTCTTCCCGCCCCACGGTGGCGTCAGCTTACGAGAGTTGGCTGAACATCTTGGGGCGGATCTTATTGATGCGACCTTCGCGGAGGTCGTCATCAAGTCGATCGCTCCTGTCTATAGGGCAGGCGAAGGCGACATTTGTTATATCCTTTCCCGGAAGAATCGCGCCGAGCTTGAGACGTGCAAGGCTTCGGCGATCATTTGCCTGCCGGCGCTGAAATCCTTCGTCCCCGCGCACATTCCGGTGCTTCTCTCCAAGAAGCCGCATACGGACTTTGCGCTTGCCGGAGCGTTGTTGCATCCGGAAGCCATGCGTCCGATCGCGTTCACGTCGAACCCCGGCGTGATCTCTCCTGGCGCCGTCATTGATGCCACAGCCAAGCTGGAAGCCAATATTGGTGTGGAGCCGGGCGCGGTCATTGGACCTGGCGCCGAGATCGGCGAGGGCACGTGGATCGGTGCCAATGCACTTATCGGACCGGGTGTGAAGATCGGACGAAATTGCACCATCGGCGGTGGCGCAAGCATCCTCTGCTCGTACCTCGGTAATGGCGTCATCATTCACAACGGCGCGCGTATCGGCCAGGATGGTTTCGGTTATGCGCCAGGGCCTCGCGGAATGGTGAAGATCGTGCAGATCGGCCGCGTCATCATCCAGGATAATGTCGAGATTGGCGCCAATACTACGATCGATCGCGGCACGATGGATGATACCGTGATCGGCGAGGGCACCAAGATCGACAATCAGGTCCAGATCGGACATAACGTTCGCATTGGCCGCCATTGCGCCGTCGTCAGCCAGGTCGGCATAGCTGGCAGCACGCTGATTGGTGACGGTGTGCAAATCGGCGGTCAGGCGGGGCTGAACGGCCATATTCACATTGGCGACGGTGTACAGATCGGCGCCAAGAGCGGTGTTATGAACAGCATTCCGGCGGGCGAGCGTTACGCTGGTCATCCGGCGC
Source organism: Rhizobium sp. SG570 (assembly GCF_012275345.1). Classification (NCBI taxonomy): domain Bacteria; kingdom Pseudomonadati; phylum Pseudomonadota; class Alphaproteobacteria; order Hyphomicrobiales; family Rhizobiaceae; genus Rhizobium; species Rhizobium sp. SG570. Next base: position 581,226 of record NZ_JAAZQI010000002.1, read on the forward strand.
GGCCCCTGTGGGATTTTCTGAGGGAATCGGCAGAGATCGCGAAGCGGTCGGGAGCCAGAGAAAAGAAGGACGGGAGTGCGGAGCATGACTGAGGAAGCCAAGACATCATTGTCATCGGCTGACGTTCTGGAAATTATGAAGCTTTTGCCGCATCGCTATCCCTTCCTGATGGTCGATAAGATCATCGAGATCGATAGCGATAATTCCGCGATCGGCATCAAGAACGTGACGGCCAACGAGCCGCAATTCACCGGGCACTTTCCAGGTTCCCCGATCATGCCGGGCGTACTGCTCATCGAAGGCATGGCTCAGACGGCAGGCGCGATCTGCGCCCGCAAGGATGGCATCGGCGGCAATCTCGTCTATTTCATGACGATCGACAATGCCCGTTTCCGCAAGCCAGTCGTTCCCGGTGACCGCGTCGAATTCCATGTCGTCAAGCAGAAGCAGCGCGGTACGATCTGGAAGTTCCATTGTGATGCCAAGGTCGATGGCATCCTGGTTGCCGAAGCCGATATCGGCGCGATGATTGTGAGGAAGGATCAGGACGAGGCATGAGCAGCATCGCAAAAAGCGCGAGCATTCATAAGTTCGCGGTCGTTGAGGATGGTGCCATCATCGGCGAGAACGTCGAGATCGGGCCTTTCTGCCACGTCGGCCCCAAGGTCGTGCTGCATGATAATGTCCATCTGCTGACGCATGCCATCGTCACCGGTCGCACGACGATCGGCAAGGGAACGAAGATATTTCCGATGGCCATTGTCGGTGGCGACCCGCAGAGCGTTCATCACGGCGGCGAAGAGACGACGCTGGATGTTGGTGAGAACTGCACGATACGTGAAGGCGTGACGATCAATACCGGCACGGCCGACTACGGCGGCAAGACGATTGTCGGCAACAACAATCTGTTCCTCGCCAATTCCCATGTCGCGCATGATTGCCGCGTCGGCAACAATGTCATCATGTCCAACAATGTCATGCTGGCGGGGCATGTGACCATCGAAGATCGCGCCATTCTGGGCGGTGGCTGCGCCGTGCACCAGTTCACCCGCATCGGTCGGCAGGCTTTCATCGGAGGACTTTCGGCTGCAAGCTACGATGTCATTCCCTACGGCATGCTGAACGGAAATCCAGGCGTGCTGTCCGGCCTCAACATTGTCGGCATGACGCGCGCAGGCATAGACCGCGCGGTCATTCACAGGGTTCGACGCGCCTACAAGGGTATCTTCGAAGGCGAAGGTTCGATCCGCGACAATGCCGCGGCGATCCGTGACGAATATGCCGATTGCAAGGAAGTGATTGAGATCCTCGATTTCATCGCAGCCGATAGCGATCGCGCACTGTCGTCGCCCAATCGCGGCAAGAGTTGACGGTGGTCTCCGCCGGCCAAGACGGCAAGGGTAGGTTGGCGATCATCGCGGGCAGTGGTTTTCTGCCGGCTTACGTTGCTGAAGCTGCCCGCCAGGCCGGCGAAAATCCTGTCATCATTGCGTTGACGAACGAGGCGGATAGGGATTGGTCCGCTTTTGATCACGCCAATCTCGGTGTCGGCAATTTCGCCGGCCTTGAAATCACGTTCCGTCGCTATGGCGTTGACCGGGTCGTCATGTCCGGCGGCGTCGCGCGCCGTCCGCCTTGGCGGGAGGTGCATCCGACGTGGCGCGTGATCAAAGAATTACCCTCGACTATCCGCACGCTTCTTTCCGGCGGCGATAATGCCGTGCTGCAGATGGTCATCCGCTTGATCGAGGCCGGTGGCGTCCGCGTCGTCGGTGCGCACGAGATTGCGCCCGACCTGCTGGCGACCACCGGGCCGCTCGGGCGGCACGCACCCTCGCAAGAGGATTTGCGCGATATCGCCCAAGGTGCGAAGGCAGCCGACGCGCTTGGGCTTTTGGATGTCGGCCAGGGCGCCGTCAGCGTCGGTGGCCGTGTCGTGGCGCTTGAGGGCGCCGAGGGCACGGACAAGATGATCGAGCGTGTTGCCGGCTTGCGCGCCGAGGGCCGTATATCGACACGCCGTCGCGGCGTGTTGGTCAAGCTCTGCAAGCCGCAGCAGGATGTGCGCGCCGATCTGCCCTCGATTGGTGTCTCGACCGTGCTGAACGCCAAGAAGGCCGGCCTTGCCGGCGTTGCGGTGGAAGCGGGCAGGGCGCTGGTTCTCGACCGTGAGGCGGTGATTGCCGCGGCCGATGAAGCCGGCATCTTCGTCTGCGGTATTGATCGTGGTCTGAGCGCAGAGGGCTTCATGTGAGCGGCGCTCCCTTGAAGCTCGCTGTCGTTGCGGGAGAGGTTTCCGGCGATCTGCTGGGCGGCGATCTCGTCGCGGCGTTGAAGCGGCGCCATGGCGGTCGCGTGGAGTTGATCGGCGTCGGTGGCGAGGCGCTGGAGGCGCAAGGCCTGCGCTCGCTTTTCGACTATTCCGAATTGTCGATCATGGGCTTCATCCAGGTGATCAAGAGACTGCCGAAACTGCTTGCCCGCATCCGGCAGACGGCCGAAGCCATCATAGCGGCCGAGCCCGATGTGCTTCTGATCATTGATAGCCCGGATTTCACCCACCGCGTGGCGAGAAGGGTGCGCAAGGCATTGCCCGGCCTTCCGGTCGTCAACTATGTCTGCCCCAGCGTCTGGGCGTGGAAGGAGTACCGTGCGCGGGAAATGCTCGCCTATGTCGATCATGTGCTGGCCGTGCTGCCGTTCGAGCCAGAAGCCATGCAGCGCTTGGGCGGGCCGGCGACAACCTATGTCGGCCATCGCCTGACGGTGGACGTCGATCTGCTGAAGACGCGCCGACAACGCGCGGTGCGCGGCACGAGTGCTGCCGACGCCCCAATGACGGTCCTTCTTCTCCCGGGGTCGCGCGCTTCGGAAATCCGCCAACTCCTGCCGGTTTTTGAGCGGGCTACCGATGAACTTAGCCGGCGAAACGATGGCGTCCGGTATCTGCTGCCGACGGTGCCGAGGCAGGAGGCCCTAGTGCGGTCGCTTCTCGAAAATTGGAGCATCAAGCCGGATATCCTCGTTGGTCAGGATGCGAAGTGGAAGGCCTTTGCGCAGGCGGATGTCGCCATGGCAGCGTCTGGCACGGTGATCCTGGAGTTGGGGCTTGCCGGCGTTCCGGTGGTCTCGACTTACAAGACGGAATGGCTGGCCAGATTTGTGATGGCGCGCATCAAGGTATGGACGGCGGCCTTGCCGAACCTGATTGCCGATTACGCTGTCGTGCCTGAACTCATCAACGACATTTTGCGGCCCGGCCTGCTGGCCCGCTATATGGAGCGCCTGTCGAACGACACGCCTGAGCTATCGGCAATGCTCGCAGGCTATGATGTCGTCTGGCAGCGCATGCAGACGGAGGAGCCGCCTGGTGACAAGGCCGCCGCCATCCTCCTGGAGGTCTTGTCCAATAAAAAAACCGGTCATTTCTGACCGGTTTTTTGTTTCAAGTCCGGAGCTTAGCGCTTGGAGACCGGAACGTATTCGCGCGGCGGTTCGCCGGTATAGAGCTGGCGCGGACGGCCGATGCGCTGATGCGGATCCTCGATCATCTCGTTCCACTGAGCGATCCAGCCGACGGTACGGGCAAGCGCGAACAGTACGGTGAACATGGTGGTGGGGAAGCCGAGGGCCTTCAGCGTGATGCCGGAGTAGAAGTCGACGTTCGGGTAAAGCTTCTTCTCGATGAAGTATTCATCGGTCAGCGCGATGCGTTCCAGCTCGATCGCGATGTCGAGCAGCGGATCGTCCTTGATGCCGAGTTCGCCGAGAACCTCATGCGCCGTCTTCTGCATGATCTTGGCGCGCGGATCGTAGTTCTTGTAAACGCGGTGGCCGAAGCCCATCAGGCGGAACGGATCGTTCTTGTCCTTGGCGCGGGCGATGTATTCCGGAATGTGGTCGACAGAGCCGATTTCCGTCAGCATGTTCAGCGCGGCTTCGTTGGCGCCGCCATGAGCAGGGCCCCAGAGGCAGGCGATGCCTGCAGCGATACAGGCAAACGGGTTTGCGCCCGAGGAGCCTGCGAGGCGAACCGTCGAGGTCGAAGCGTTCTGCTCGTGGTCGGCATGCAGGATGAAGATACGGTCCATGGCGCGTGCCAGCACCGGATTGACGACATACTCTTCGCAGGGAACGGCAAAGCACATGCGCAGGAAGTTCGATGCGTAATCCAGATCGTTCTTCGGATAAACGAAGGGCTGGCCGATATGGTACTTGTAGGCCATGGCGGCAAGCGTCGGCATCTTGGCGATCATGCGCAGGCTCGCGACCATGCGCTGATGCGGATCGGTGATGTCGGTCGAGTCGTGGTAGAAGGCTGACAGAGCGCCGACGCAGCCGCACATGACTGCCATCGGATGCGCGTCGCGGCGGAAGCCGGTGAAAAAGCGCGACATCTGCTCATGCACCATGGTGTGGTGCACGACGCGATAGTCGAAGTCCTTCTTCTGTGCGGCTGTCGGCAGTTCGCCGTAGAGTAGCAGGTAGCATACTTCGAGGAAATCGCCGTGTTCGGCCAGCTGTTCGATCGGATAGCCGCGATGCAGCAGAACGCCTTCGTCGCCATCAATATAGGTGATGCTGGACTCGCACGACGCGGTCGAGGTGAAGCCAGGATCGTAAGTGAAAGTGGAGGTGTTCTTATAAAGGGCACCAATATCAATGACACTCGGGCCGATGGTCCCGGTTTTGACCGGCAGGTCTACCGTCTTCTCACCCCAAGTTAGTTTCGCGCTTTGTTCCGTCATGCTGATCCTCCAAGATTTGGCGGGATTGACGCCATAAAAAGCGCCAAAAGGTTAAGCGACTACCGACTAGCTATATGATCCAGAGCCTAATGCCAAGTTATCCTAATGCCGAATTGTGCATTGCGGTATCAACTTTTGGGCAATGCAGTAGGGCATTTGATCCCCCCGTTCCGGTAAATGGCGCAATTTGGCAGTGGGTGTGCCGATTTTGGTTGAATTCACCGAATGGTGACGGCAAAAATCGCGTCATAGCTGTAGTTTTGCGTGGGGCAGGCAGTGAATGCCTAATTTAGAGGCACCGGAGCAGCAGGAGGATGGCAGGAATCTTCCTGGGCCTGCAGAGCCTCACCATGCCGCCACGCCCTTTGTTTCTCGTGCCAAAGCGGAGCAGCGGGAGCGGACGCAGGATCAGGCGCCGCCGGTCGCGCGTTTCTACCTGGCTGTCAGTCGCATCAGATCCTTTGTTTGGCGCCTGATCGAAGAGGAGGCCGCGCATGGTCGTGCCATCCTGTTTGCGCCGATCTATATGGGCCTCGGCGCGATCTTCTGGTTCAAGGCCGATATCGATCCGCCGCCGCAGACGGTCCTTGCTGCGCTCCTGGTCCTGGCTGGCAGCTTTCTTTTCAGGCGCGAAGCGGGCCGCGTGCTTCGGCATGTCCTCTTCGCCGGCATGCTGGTTTGTCTGGGCATGGCTCTGGCGCAATGGGAAAGCTGGCGGGCATCGACCGTCATGCTTGACTCGGCTGTGACCACGACCGTCACAGGTCGGATCGAAAGGCGAGAGTCCTACGATAACGGAGGTTGGCGATACGTCGTCAAAGTTGACAAGACAGAAAAGCCGGCCATTCGCAGACCGCCGGAGCGCGTCACCATTTTCGTGCGCAAACAGGCAGAACCGTTCAACCTCGGCGACCGCATCCAGGGCAAGGCGCGACTGACGCCTCCGGCCGGACCTGCTCTGCCTGATCTCAACGATTTCGCGTTCAGTTCCTATTTCAACGGCATCGGTGCAAACGGCTTTGCCTTTGGAAAGCCGACCCTACTGTCACCGGCCAGTGATGTCGCTGCGGATTCGGTGTCGGACAAGGCGGATATCTGGCTTGCCGGCCTGCGCAACAGCATAGGCGACAGGATTAGAAGGACCTTGCCCGGCGACACCGGCGCTTTCGCGGCCTCGCTTGTCACCGATGAGAGACGCGCGCTTTCGGACGAAACGACCGAAGCGCTGCGAATGGCCGGGCTCACGCATATCATTGCCATTTCCGGCCTCAACATGGCGCTTTCGGCCGGCATCTTCTATATCGGCCTGCGCTATCTGTTCAGCCTGTTTCCCGGCATGGCGCAGGCGTGGCCGACCAAGAAGATAGCCGCCTTCGGCGCGCTGGTAACCCTGACGGCTTACTATCTCATTTCCGGCTTTGGCGTGTCGGCCGAACGCGCCTTCATCATGATGGCGATCATGCTGGTTGCCGTGCTCTTCGACCGGCCGTCGATCAGTCTGCGCAACGTCGCGCTCTCGGCAATCGTCATTCTCAGCCTGTCGCCGTCGCAGGTGCTCGGACCGAGCTTTCAGATGTCCTACGCCGCGACGCTGGCGCTGGTATCCGGCTACACGCTTTGGAAACGGCGCCAGCATCGGGAAAATATTCTTTCGCGCTCCAGGCTCCTGAGCCCGCTGCTGTTCGTTACGCGCTTCTTCGGCGGCATATTGTCGACCTCCTTCATTGGCGGCGCGTCGACGGCGATCTTCTCGATCGAGCATTTTCACCGGTTGGCGACATACGGCCTTGCAGCCAATCTCGCTGCGATGCCGATCGTCTCCGTCGTCGTCATGCCGTTTGGCATGGCGGCCATGTTGCTTATGCCATTTGGTCTCGACGGGCCCTTTTGGCAAATCACCGGCGAGGGACTGGAGTTGGTCATCGCTATCGCCAAAACGGTGGCGGGATGGGGCGGCGATATTACCTTCGGCCGCCAGCCCGCCTGGCTTATGCCGACATTCATCGCAGGCTTTCTGCTCATGACGATGTTGCGAACGAGCGTGCGCCATGTTGGCCTGCTGTTGCTGCTTTCTTCCCTCGGCGTGGCAGCATTCGGCTCTGGCGTGCCCAAACCGGATCTCATGATTTCCGAGGATGGTGTTCTGGTTGCCTTGCGACAGGACGACATACTGGCAACAAATCGCGAAAGACCGCAGGCTTTCATTTTCGAACAGTGGCAGAGAGCGCTGGTTGCGAGCGAGCATCAACCTCCGACTATCCTTCCTGTTGACAGCCGCCTTCCCCAGATAAGCAAGACGGATCATCGCCGGCGATTGAGCGTCGAAGAGCAGGGCGCAGTTCGCAAGGCAATGGATGAAGCACTCGACCAGGCCATGCAGGGCAGTTTTGCTTGCCAAAAGGGCGCATGGTGCGTCGCGATGCTTGAAAATGGCGCGATGCTGGTCACCATCGAGGACGCAGCTTACCTGTCGCCGGCCTGCGATACGGCCAATATCGTCGTCACTCCCGTACGACTGCGCCTGGATCGCTGCCGCTCCGGCGCCATGCTTTTCACAGGCGCCACATTGCGGCAGACAGGGTCCATTGAGATGGACCTCAGCACCGACAAGCCAAATGTGGTAACTGCGTTCGAAAATCCACAGCGCCCATGGGCTCGGCACAGAACATACAATTGGCGCACAGGCACATTCGGCGCGCCGATCGTCCGAGCATCACCGGTCAGTGATAACGGCGAATGAGGCCAACGAGCTTGCCTTGCACCTTGACGCGATCCGGCCCGAAGATGCGGGTTTCATAAGCGGGATTGGCTGCCTCGAGCGCGATGGAGGCCCCCTTGCGGCGGAAGCGCTTCAACGTCGCTTCCTCGTCGTCGACGAGCGCGACGACGATATCGCCCGGATTGGCAGTCGTTGCATTGCGAATGATGACCGTATCGCCGTCAAAAATGCCGGCATCGATCATCGAATCGCCTCTTACTTCCAGCGCATAGTGCTCGCCCGAGCCGAGCATGTCGGCAGGGACGGTTATGTCGTGGGTATTATTCTGGATGGCCGAGATCGGAACGCCAGCGGCGATGCGGCCCATGACCGGTACCGAAACAGAACTGTTCTGGTCGTCGTTCGCAACTTTTGGCGGAGCAGGCGGCGCAACTGGCTGAGGTTTGCCGAGGCTGCCTTCGATGACGCTCGGCGAAAAGCCGCGGCGCGGCTGCAGGCTTGGATTATAGGCATCCGGCAGCTTGATGACCTCAAGCGCTCTGGCCCTGTTCGGTAGCCGGCGGATGAACCCTCGTTCCTCCAAAGCCGTGATCAGACGGTGAATACCGGATTTGGATGCAAGATCCAGCGCGTCCTTCATCTCGTCGAAAGATGGTGGCACGCCGGACTCCTTCATCCGTTCGTGAATGAAGAGAAGCAGTTCCTGCTGCTTGCGCGTCAACATCGTCTTGGAACCCCAGAATCGAGAAAAGCGTGAAACAAATCCAGAACGGACACTATATGTTCCATATGTGTTCCGCAAGTACTTAAATTTCGGTAAAGCTTTGCACGGACAGTTAAATATTCGACATCACTGGGTGGACCCGATAAAAGTCTCATATGGTTATATCCGCGCTAACATATCGGAAAACATAAGGAAATGCTGTTTAGCCCTTCATTGGGCGCATGCAGCCTACCTTGAGTAGCTGACGCATGGATGAAAGCCATTTTCACGACATGCGATTCCGGTACCGATCAAAGAATCAGCCGCATGATCTAGCGTCTTCGACAGGACATGCGGTCGTCTTGCGCCTCTATCGTCTTGCTTTCATCTTGAATTGGAGGATGGATGGGCGCAAACCTGCGGGCGCAGGAAAATAGGAGACATCATGACTTTGTCGCCGCATCCGCTGGATCATCTCGTATTGCCGACCGTCAATCTCGCTTTGGCGCGCGAGCGGCTCGGCAAGCTCGGTTTCACCGTCGCGCCCGACGCCCGGCATCCGTTCGGCACCGAGAATGCCTGTGTCTTCTTTGCGGACAAGACCTATCTTGAACCGCTGGCAGTGGCATCCCCTGAGCAATGTGAGGAGAGCGTCGGCGCGGGGAATGTCTTCGTTGCGCGCGATCAGGCCTATCGCTTCCGGCTCGGTGAAGACGGCTTTTCAGCCGTGGTGTTCGGCTCGGAGGATGCTGTCGCCGATGACGAGCGCTTTCGGGTAAGCGCCATCTCGGCGGGACGCATGCTGGATTTCTCGCGTCCCATGAAAATGCCGGATGGAACCGAGACCGTCGCCGGTTTTCGTCTCGCTTTCGCCGCCGATCTGCGTGCGCCGGATTTTCTGGCCTTCTGCTGCCAGCGCATCAATCCGCTGCCCGCCGATCGCAGCGTGCTGGAGCGCCATGAAAACGGCGTCACCGGCATTGCGCGGGTGGCGATATCGACACCCACCCCGGCCGCGTTCCGCACTTTCTTCGAAGCGATCGTCGGTGAACCCTGGATATCGGAACATTCTTTCGGTCTGACGATCAGGGCGGCCAATGCCGATATCGAGCTCCTGACGCCGGCAGGCATGGAAGCGTTTTACGATTTGCCTGTTCACTCGGACGATCCCGGCTTGCAGGCGCGCGCAATCCTTTTCAAAACACGCGATCTTTCCGTGACATCGTCGCATTTCGCTGCTAACGGCGTCACCTACACGCGTAAGAACAATCGTATATTGACAAGGCTGGCCCCCGGACCGGGCGCCCTGTTCGCCTTCGAGGAGATAGCATGAGCACGAATTCTGAAGTGATCGTCGGCGAGGGAGCCTCCAAGGTTCTGTTTTCCAACACCGCCAAGCTGTCGCTTATTGCTGGTCCGTGTCAGATGGAAAGCCGCGAGCATGCTTTTATGGTTGCTGGCGTCCTGAAGGAACTCTGCGGCAAGCTTGGCATCGGCCTTGTCTACAAATCCTCCTATGACAAGGCGAACCGGACTTCGCTCTCCGGCAAGCGCGGCATCGGCCTTGAAAAATCCATGGAAGTCTTTGCCGATCTGAAAAAGGAATACGGTTTTCCGGTCTTGACCGACATTCACACGGAAGAGCAGTGTGCTGTCGTCGCCAAGACGGTCGATATCCTGCAGATCCCGGCCTTCCTGTCGCGCCAGACAGACCTGCTGGTTGCCGCCGCCAAGACCGGCCGCGTCGTCAACGTCAAGAAGGGACAGTTTCTGGCTCCCTGGGACATGAAGAACGTGCTTGCCAAGCTGAACGACAGCGGTAACCCGAACATTCTTCTGTGCGAGCGCGGCGCCTCCTTCGGCTACAATACGCTGGTCTCCGACATGCGCTCGCTGCCGATCATGGCGGCGATGGGCGCGCCGGTGATTTTCGATGCGACCCATTCCGTGCAGCAGCCCGGCGGGCAGGGCGGTTCGACGGGCGGCGATCGCCGATTCGTCGAGACGCTGGCGCGCGCCGCCGTCGCCGTTGGCGTCGCCGGCGTTTTCGTCGAGACGCATGAAGATCCGGACAATGCGCCGTCGGACGGCCCGAACATGGTCTATCTGAAGGATATGCCGCGGCTTCTTGAGAAGCTGCTTGCCTTCGACGCCATCGCCAAGGCTTGAGAAATATCAGGCATTCAACAGGCTGACATGTATTTGCGTTACGGGGCCTGAAGGAGTGCGAAATCGGGGTGCGGAGCGGCATTGTAATTTCCGCGTCTTCGATTAAGACCATTTCAATCGATTTATAAACCAGCGAGCAGGAAGCTATCATGACCGCAATCACCGACATTATCGCCCGCGAGATTCTCGACAGCCGTGGCAATCCGACTGTCGAAGTCGATGTCTACCTCGAAGATGGCAGCATGGGCCGCGCGGCGGTTCCGTCGGGTGCGTCGACTGGCGCGCATGAAGCCGTCGAGCTTCGCGACGGCGGCAAGCGCTATCATGGCAAGGGCGTGGAGAAGGCTGTCGAAGCCGTCAATACCGAGATATTCGACGCGATCGGCGGCATGGACGCTGAAAATCAGATCCAGATCGACGACATCATGATCGAGCTTGACGGCACGCCGAACAAGTCCCGCATCGGCGCCAATGCCATCCTCGGCGTATCGCTCGCCGCCGCCAAGGCCGCTGCCCAGAGTGCAAACCTGCCGCTCTATCGCTATGTCGGCGGCGCTCACGCTCGCCTGCTCCCGGTTCCGATGATGAACATCATCAACGGCGGCGCCCATGCCGACAATCCGATCGATTTCCAGGAATTCATGATCCTGCCGCTCGGCGCAGACACTTTCCGCGATGCCGTGCGCATGGGCTCGGAAGTATTCCACGTCCTCAAGAAGGAACTGGCTTCCCAGGGCCACAACACGAACGTCGGTGACGAAGGTGGCTTTGCGCCTGGCCTCTCCAGCGCCCCTGCCGCTCTCGACTTCATCATGAAGTCGATCGAAAAAGCCGGCTACAAGCCGGGCGAAGAAATCGCTCTTGGCCTTGATTGCGCTTCGACCGAGTTCTTCAAGGACGGCAAGTACGTGCTCGAAGGCGAAGGCCGCACGCTGGAATCCGGCGCCATGGCCGAATATCTCGCTGAACTCGCCGCCAACTACCCGATCGTTTCGATCGAAGACGGCATGGCCGAGGACGACTGGGAAGGCTGGAAGACGCTCACCGACCTGATCGGCAAGAAGACGCAGCTCGTCGGCGACGACCTGTTCGTCACCAACTCCGCTCGTCTGCGCGATGGCATCCGCATGGGCGTCGCCAACTCGATCCTCGTCAAGGTCAACCAGATCGGCACGCTGACGGAAACGCTCGACGCTGTCGAAACTGCGCACAAGGCCAACTACACGGCCGTCATGTCGCACCGCTCCGGTGAAACCGAGGACTCGACCATCGCCGATCTTGCGGTTGCCACCAACTGCGGTCAGATCAAGACCGGCTCGCTGTCGCGCTCCGATCGTCTTGCCAAGTACAACCAGCTCATCCGCATCGAAGAAGGTCTCGGCCCGCAGGCGAAGTATGCCGGCCGCTCCATTCTTCGTGGCTGAGCTTGACCCGCAGGATCCGTCGGATTTTGCTGTTCATATTCGCTGATCTTGAACCGCGCCCTCGGGCGCGGTTTTTTGTTGGGCGCGCGGTAGAGTCAACGGACGGTTAATCTCTCACGGCTAAAGTTGCTCTAGGTGTTTGATTTGACGTGATCTTATCCGCAGCCGCAATGCTTCCGTCGCATCGTCTGAGGTTTGAGATTGCCTACGGCAGGGCGTTTCGAGCGAGTATGTGGACAAAATATCATAAGAAGAGAAGGTTCGGCCGTTTCGTCCTTCCCGCCGTAACTGTCGCTTTTGTTAGCTACTTCGGCTATCACTGTGTGCACGGCGACTACGGCCTGAAGGCGACCGAGGTTTTCGAGCGGCGTCGGCTCGACCGCAGCAAGGAACTTGCCGATCTGGTCGCGAAGCGCGAGCACCTCGAAAAAGAGGTCGCTCTGCTCAGCGACGGCTCTCTGGACAAGGATATGCTCGACCAATACGCGCGCTATCAGCTGACCTATTCCAAGGCGAACGAGATCGTCATTTTCAACAAATAGCCATAATTAACCGGATTTCGGTTAATCATTCTTTTTGTAGTTATAACAATAACTTACGAATAATATGAGCCATGCAATTATAGCATTGCTGTGGCGAACAATCTTGCCTATGTTACGCCTCACCATAAAACGAGGCTACTCACACAGGGAGGGTTGAATGGCGCCGCGAAAAACCGCGTCCGTTTCCAGCCGCAAGACAGTATCCAAACCCGCCAAGGACACCAATGGCGGTCCAATCGCGGATTTCGACCGTGATGCTGAGCTCAAGGCTTATCGTGAGATGCTCCTGATCCGCCGTTTTGAAGAGAAGGCCGGCCAGCTTTACGGCATGGGCTTCATCGGCGGCTTCTGTCACCTTTACATTGGTCAGGAAGCTGTCGTCGTCGGCATGCAGATGGCTTTGAAGGACGGCGACCAGGTCATTACCGGTTATCGCGACCACGGGCACATGCTGGCAACCGGCATGGAAGCACGCGGCGTCATGGCCGAGCTTACCGGGCGCCAGGGCGGCTATTCCCGAGGGAAGGGCGGCTCCATGCACATGTTCTCCAAGGAAAAGAATTTCTACGGCGGCCACGGCATTGTCGGCGCGCAGGTCTCGCTCGGCACCGGTCTCGGCTTTGCCAACTGGTATCGTGGCAATGACAATGTCAGCGTCGCCTATTTCGGCGATGGCGCCGCCAACCAGGGCCAGGTCTACGAAAGCTTCAACATGGCGCAGCTTTGGAAGCTGCCTGTGATTTTCGTGATCGAGAACAACCGTTACGCCATGGGTACGTCGACGGCGCGCGCCACCGCGCAGGCCGATTTCTCGAAGCGTGGTGCGTCCTTCGGCATCCCGGGCATCCAGGTCGATGGCATGGACGTTCGCGCCGTCAAGGCTGCGGCTGACGAGGCTGTCGAGCACTGCCGTTCCGGCAAGGGCCCGATCATCTTGGAAATGCTGACCTATCGTTATCGTGGTCACTCCATGTCGGACCCGGCCAAGTATCGTTCCAAGGACGAAGTGCAGAAGATGCGCTCCGAACATGATCCGATCGAACAGGTTCGTGTTCGCCTTCTCGAAAAGGGCTGGGCAACGGAAGACGATCTCAAGGGTATCGACAAGGATGTTCGCGATATCGTCGCCGACAGTGCCGATTTCGCCCAGAACGATCCTGAGCCGGATGCCTCCGAGCTCTACACCGACATTCTGCTCTAGATCGGGGAGGGACATTCATGCCCATCGATATCCTTATGCCCGCCCTTTCTCCGACGATGGAAGAGGGCACCCTTTCGAAATGGCTCAAGAAGGAAGGCGACAAGGTCGTTTCCGGTGACGTCATTGCCGAAATCGAAACCGACAAGGCGACCATGGAAGTGGAAGCCGTCGACGAAGGCACGATCGGCAAGCTGCTGGTCGACGCCGGCACCGAAGGCGTCAAGGTCAACGCCAAGATCGCCATCCTGCTGCAGGACGGCGAATCCGCTTCCGATATTTCCGCCGTCAAGGCAGCACCCGCTGCCGAGCCTGCCAAGGTCGAAACGCCTGCAGCGGCCGCTCCCGCGCCGGCACCTGTTCCGGCTCAGCCCAAAGCCGCTCCCGCCGATCCGGAAATCCCGGCCGGCACGGAAATGGTGTCGATGACGGTGCGTGAAGCGCTGCGCGACGCGATGGCCGAGGAAATGCGCGCCAATCCGGACGTTTTCGTCATGGGTGAGGAAGTCGCCGAATATCAGGGCGCCTACAAGGTCACGCAGGGCCTGCTGCAGGAGTTCGGTCCCCGCCGCGTTGTCGACACTCCGATCACCGAACATGGCTTCGCCGGTATCGGCGTCGGTGCCGCCATGGCCGGCCTTCGCCCGATCGTCGAGTTCATGACCTTCAACTTCGCCATGCAGGCGATCGACCAGATCATCAACTCCGCCGCCAAGACGCTCTATATGTCCGGCGGCCAGATGGGCGCACCGATCGTCTTCCGCGGCCCGAACGGCGCGGCAGCTCGCGTCGGCGCTCAGCACAGCCAGGACTATGCCTCCTGGTACAGCCACATACCGGGACTCAAGGTCGTCATGCCCTATACGGCAGCCGACGCCAAAGGCCTGCTCAAGGCGGCGATCCGCGATCCGAACCCGGTCATCTTCCTCGAGAACGAAATTCTCTACGGCCAGCACTTCGACGTGCCGAAGCTTGATGATTTCGTTGTACCGATCGGCAAGGCCCGCATCCATCGTCCCGGCAAGGACGTCACGGTCGTATCCTTCGGTATTGGCATGACCTATGCCACCAAGGCCGTGGCCGAGCTGGAAGCCCAGGGCATCGATGTCGAGCTCATCGACCTGCGCACCATCCGTCCGATGGATCTTCCGACGGTTATCGAATCCGTCAAGAAGACCGGCCGCCTTGTCACGGTCGAGGAAGGCTATCCGCAGTCCTCCGTCGGCACGGAAATCGCCACCCGCGTCATGCAGCAGGCTTTCGACTATCTCGATGCGCCGATCCTGACGATTGCCGGCAAGGACGTGCCCATGCCTTACGCCGCCAACCTCGAAAAGCTGGCGTTGCCGAATGTCGGTGAAGTGGTCGATGCGGTGAAAGCCGTTTGCTACAAATAAGGGGAGGGCTCATCGATGCCTATCAACATCACCATGCCTGCCCTCTCGCCGACCATGGAAGAGGGCAACCTCGCCAAGTGGCTGGTCAAGGAAGGCGATAAGATCAAGTCCGGTGACGTCATCGCCGAGATCGAGACCGACAAGGCAACGATGGAAGTCGAAGCCGTCGATGAAGGCACAGTCGCCAAGATCGTCGTTCCCGCCGGCACCGAAGGCGTGAAGGTCAATGCCTTGATCGCTGTGCTCGCCGGCGATGGCGAGGACGTTGCCGCTGCCGCCTCTGGTGCTGGTACCGCTCCGGCTCCTGCCGCGGCCCCCAAGGCGGAAGCAGCTCCTGCGGCTGCGCCGGCTACAGTACCTGCTGCGGCAAGCGTCGCGGCTCCCGCTGCATCCGCTCCGGCCCCGGCAGCAACGGATGGTCATCGCACCTTCGCTTCGCCGCTCGCACGTCGCCTTGCCAAGGAAGCCGGCGTCGATGTGACGGCAGTTGCCGGCTCCGGCCCGCATGGCCGCGTGGTCAAGAAGGATATCGAAGCCGCGATATCAGGCGGTACTGCCAAGGCTGCTCCATCGGCAGCGCCAGCCGCACAGCCTGCTGCTGCTCCGGCCGCAGCACCTAAGGGCATGTCGGAAGAGACCGTCCTCAAGCTGTTCGAGCCCGGTTCCTACGAGCTCGTACCGCATGACGGCATGCGCAAGACCATCGCCAAGCGCCTGCAGGAATCCAAGCAGACCATCCCGCATTTCTACGTCTCAGTCGATTGCGAACTCGACGCGCTGCTGGCGCTTCGCACGCAGCTCAACGATGCCGCTCCGAAGTCGAAGGACGGCGCGCCGGCCTACAAGCTTTCGGTCAACGACATGGTGATCAAGGCCCTGGCTCTCGCGCTGCGTGACGTGCCGGATGCCAACGTCTCCTGGACCGACAGCAATATGGTCAAGCACAAGCATGCCGATGTCGGCGTTGCCGTTTCCATTCCGGGCGGTCTGATCACGCCGATCATCCGCAGTGCCGAACTGAAGACGCTCTCCGCCATCTCCAACGAGATGAAGGACTACGGCAAGCGCGCCAAGGAGCGCAAGCTGAAGCCCGAGGAGTATCAGGGCGGCACGACCGCCGTATCGAACATGGGCATGATGGGCGTCAAGAACTTCGCCGCCGTCGTCAACCCGCCGCATGCGACCATTCTGGCCGTCGGCGCGGGCGAGCAGCGGGTGATCGTCAGGAAGGGCGAGATGGCGATCGCCACCGTGATGAGCGTCACGCTGTCGACCGACCATCGTGCCGTCGACGGCGCGCTCGGTGCCGAACTCCTGGCGGCCTTCAAGGGCTACATCGAAAACCCGATGGGAATGCTCGTCTGAGCTTAGAGCCGGATGATTTTAGGTCTGATCGACCTAAAATCTGAATCCGCTCTGGAATGAAATAGGTAGAGCGTGATGTCGCCCGAAATCCCCTCACACTTTTCGGCATCACGCTCTCGTCGCGACACGGAGGCATGAATGACCAAAACTGTTCTGTGTTACGGCGACTCGCTGACATGGGGCTATAACGCGGAGACGATCGGCCGTCATGCCTACGAAGACCGGTGGCCGAGCGTGCTGCAAAGGGCGCTCGGCAATCAGGTTCGCATCATCCCGGAAGGGCTGAACGGCCGCACGACCGCTTTCGACGATCATCTCGCCGATTGCGACCGCAATGGTGCGAGGATTCTGCCGACGATCCTGCAGACCCACAACCCGCTCGATCTCGTCATCCTCCTGCTCGGCACCAACGACATGAAACCGGTCGTGGCGGGTGCCGCTTTCGCGGCCACGCAAGGTGTGCGGCGATTGATTCAGCTCGTGCGCAATCATACATGGGGGTTCGGTTACGACGTCCCGGATATTCTGATCGTGGCGCCGCCCGTCATCTCCGAAACGGCCAACCCGGTCTTTGCCGCCAACTATCGCGGCGCGATCGAGGAATCGGCAATGCTTGCGACGCTTTACCGTGATCTTGCCGATGAGGAGAGCTGCGGCTTCTTTGATGCAGGTTCGGTTGCCATCACCACGCCGCTCGACGGCGTGCATCTCGATGTGGAAAACACCCGGGCGCTCGGTCGCGGCCTAGAGCCGATCGTGCGGATGATGCTCGGTCTCTGATAAATTAAGGCGCCGGGGCTTCCGATCCGCCGCCACCAATAAGGCAGGAAACATATGGCTGAGAATTACGACCTCATTATCATCGGTTCCGGTCCCGGCGGTTACGTCGCTGCCGTGCGTGCCGGCCAGCTTGGCCTGAAAACCGCAATCGTCGAGCGCGAACATCTGGGCGGCATCTGCCTCAACTGGGGCTGCATACCCACAAAGGCATTGCTTCGCTCTGCCGAAATTCTCGATCATTCCAATCATCTGAAGGATTACGGCCTCGTTCTCGAAGGCAAGGTGAGCGCGGATGTGAAGGCGGTCGTCGCTCGCTCGCGCGGCGTTTCCGCCCGTCTCAACCAAGGCGTCGGCTTCTTGATGAAGAAAAACAAGGTCGACGTCATCTGGGGCGAAGCCAAGATAACCAAGCCGGGCGAGATCGTCGTCGGCAAGGCGAGTAAGCCGGCCGTCGAGCCACAGCATCCGTTGCCGAAGAACGTCAAGGGTGAGGGCACCTACACCGCCAAGCACATCATCGTCGCGACCGGCGCCCGTCCGCGCGCGCTGCCGGGCATCGAGCCGGACGGCAAGCTGATCTGGACCTATTTCGAAGCGCTGAAGCCGGATTTCCTGCCGAAGTCGCTGCTGGTCATGGGCTCCGGCGCCATCGGCATCGAATTCGCAAGCTTCTATCGCTCGATGGGCGTCGACGTCACCGTCGTCGAAGTCATGCCGACCATCATGCCGGTCGAAGATGCCGAAATCTCGGGCATTGCTCGCAAGCAGCTTGAGAAGCGCGGCCTGAAGATTTTCACCAAGGCGAAGGTCACAAAGGTCGACAAGGCTGCCAACAGCATCACCGCCCATGTCGAAACCGAAGACGGCAAGGTTCAGCAGATCGTTGCCGATCGCATGATTTCGGCCGTCGGCGTCCAGGGCAACATCGAAAACCTTGGGCTCGAAGCGCTCGGCGTGAAGACCGATCGCGGCTGCGTCGTCATCGACGGCTACGGCAAGACCAATGTTGCGGGCATCTACGCGATCGGCGACGTTGCCGGCCCGCCGATGCTGGCCCACAAGGCTGAGCATGAGGGCGTCGTCTGCGTCGAGAAGATCGCCGGGCTGCCGAATGTTCATCCGACCGACAAGAGCAAGGTTCCGGGCTGCACCTATTGCCAGCCGCAGGTCGCCTCCGTCGGCCTCACCGAAGCCAGGGCCAAGGGACTCGGCCACGATATCCGCGTCGGCCGCTTCTCCTTCGTCGCCAACGGCAAGGCGATCGCGCTCGGCGAGGACCAGGGTCTTTGCAAGGTTATCTTCGACAAGAAGACCGGCGAACTGCTGGGCGCGCATATGGTCGGCGCCGAGGTCACCGAGCTCATCCAGGGCTTCGTCGTCGCCATGAACCTGGAGACGACGGAAGAAGAGCTGATGCACACGATCTTCCCGCATCCGACCGTTTCGGAAACGATGAAGGAGGCGGTGCTCGACGCCTACGGCCGGGTGCTGAACGCTTGATAGTTTCCTGCCCCGCCCTTTATCCGAAGGGTGGAAAACAGCAAAGGAAATCAACATGTCTATAGCTGCTCAAGGTTGGATCGTCTTTCTTCTCATTGGGCTGGTCGCGGGTTTTCTCGCGAGCCTGGTGGTCGGAGGCGGCGGGCTCATCGGTTGCCTGGTGAGCGGGGTGATCGGGGCCTTTGTCGGCGGCTTCCTGTTCCACTGGTTCGGGATTTCGCTGGGTATTGAAAATGCGCTTGTCGTGGAGATCATCCATGCCACGGTCGGCGCGATCATCGTGGTGCTCTTGGCGAGATTGATCGTCTAGGGCACCTTGGCAAAATGCAACACGGCGTCCGGCAGGATCATTCCGAGGAGCGCCTGATCGAGGGTTTGATGGAAAGCGTAGGTTGGCTGGGTCTGATCATCATCGGCGGTCTTGCTGGCTGGCTCGCGGGCAAGCTGATGGATGCGCGCTACGGCATCATCCTCAACATCATCCTCGGCATCGCCGGCTCGGTGGTGGCCGCGGCGTTGATGGTGGCCCTGCATGTCGGCGTGCCCGGCGGCCGCCTCGGTTTTTTTATCACCGGTTTCATCGGTGCATGCATTCTGATATTCCTCGCTAAATTCGCACGGCGATGAATGGGCCGCACTTAAGCGGCGGAAAGTAGACGTTTCATGGTCACGATTCTCGACACGATCAACCCGGAAGCCAAGCGCGTACGACACCCGGAGAAGGCGCATCGGCCGGATACGGAAGTCCTGCGCAAGCCGGACTGGATTCGCGTCAAGGCGCCGACATCGAAGGGCTATGCCGAAACCCGCTCGATCGTGAAGGAGCATAAGCTCGTCACCGTCTGCGAGGAAGCGGGCTGCCCGAACATCGGCGAATGTTGGGACAAGAAGCACGCCACCTTCATGATCATGGGCGAGATCTGCACGCGCGCCTGCGCCTTCTGCAATGTCGCCACCGGCAAGCCGAACGCGCTCGACATGGCCGAGCCGGAAAATGTCGCCAAGGCCGTCAAGCAGATGGGCCTCAGCCACGTCGTCATCACGTCGGTCGACCGCGATGATCTTGCGGACGGCGGCGCCGAGCATTTCGAGAAGGTGATCTGGGCGATCCGCGCCGCTTCGCCCATGACGACGATCGAAATCCTGACGCCGGACTTCCTGAAGAAGCCGGGCGCGCTGGAGCGCGTCGTCGCCGCCAAGCCCGACGTTTTCAACCACAATATGGAAACCGTGGCAGGCAACTATCTGACGGTCCGTCCGGGCGCACGCTACTTCCATTCGATCCGCCTGCTGCAGCGGGTCAAGGAACTGGATCCCACCATGTTCACCAAGTCGGGCATCATGGTCGGCCTCGGCGAAGAGCGCAACGAAGTGCTGCAACTGATGGACGACCTGCGCACCGCTGACGTCGACTTCCTGACCATTGGCCAGTATCTGCAGCCGACGCGCAAGCATCATCAGGTCATGAGCTTCGTCACGCCGGAAGAGTTCCAGTCCTACGAGACCGTGGCTTACACCAAGGGTTTCCTGATGGTCGCCTCCAGCCCGTTGACGCGCTCCTCCCACCATGCTGGCGACGATTTCGCCCGGCTGCGGGCTGCGCGCGAGAAGAAGGTTCTGCTAGCGGCGGAATAGGAGAACAGTCTCTCCGTCCTCAGGAGGGCGCAGAGATCTCAGGAACTTTTGGGTTCGAATAATTCGATCGCGTTGCCGGACGGGTCTTCGCACAGGATTTGTCGTCCGCCTGGTCCCTCTATGATGTCGTTGCGGAAATGAACACCATGTTCGCGCAGAGTGGAAACGAGCGCAGGCAATTCTCCTTGGATCTCAAGCACGAACCGGCTCCAGCCGCCCGGTTCAGGTTTGCGGCCATCCGGCATTGGCCGGGAAGCCGACGCCATCGGGCCTGCAAGCCACAATGTGAGGTCGTCCCGCGTCAGAATCGCCATTGCCGGTCCGAATTGTTGTTTTAGCGTAAAGCCGAAATGCTTCAGATAGAATGCCGCTGCCGTTTCGACATCCTCGACTATGTACCGCACCGTCGCCATTGCGCTGCTCCTCGATCTGGCTAAGGGATGCTACCACGGTTTTCGCGTGCTTCGCCATAAGATCGTCATCCGTTTGATTTAGGAAACATGCCCGCCGTTTGTTGCCGGTACCGGCACTTTCGATTCGATTATGGAGCTGTACCGTGGAGCAGATCGTCGCGCCGCAGACGCATGTCCGTGCCGTTGATATCGAAGAGGCGACTGCGCTTATCAAAGAGGCGAACCGCATCCTCGTCATAGGCTGCTCCGGTACCGGCAAAAGCACGCTGGCGCAGGCGATCGCCTCGTTGCTCGGTCTGACCTACGTGTCCATGGACCGCGATATCTTCTGGCTGCCGGGTTGGAAGTCTCGCTCGCGTCCGGAAGCGATCTCGCGGATCGAGCAGGCGGTCGCCGGGCCGCGCTGGATCATGGATGGCAACAGCCCCGGAACCCTGCCGCTGCGGCTGCCGCGCACGGAGATCGTCCTGTGGCGCCGCCCTCCACGGCATGTTGCGCTATGGGGCGTGTTTTCGCGCTGGCTGCGCTACAGGGGCAGCACTCGACCGGAGATGGCGGCTGGATGCCCGGAGCAACTGACGTGGACATTCCTGCGTTACATCTGGACTTTCGAGCGTAACGAAGTGCCGCAGTTTCAGGAAATGCTCGCGCTGCATGGCCGCCACGTGCCTGTTTTGACGCTGAAATCCTATCACGACGGCGAGGAGCTGCTGGCACGTCTGCAAAGCAAGATCTGAAGCGGGTGGTATCATGGATCAGATGACGATGCCTGCGCTGCGCAACGAAATAGACGACCTCGCCCAGGCCGCCGATCGTATCCGCAGGGCGAACCGTATCCTGGTGATGGGTTGCTCCGGCGGCGGCAAATCGACGCTGTCGCTGCAGATCGCCGCCCGCTTCGGCCTCGCTTATGTCTCGATCGATCGCGATGTGCTGTGGTTGCCGGGCTGGAAGCAGCGCGACAAGGCCGAGCAGCGAGCAATCATCCTTTCCAAGATCGCGGGCGAGCGCTGGGTCATGGACGGCACGAATCCCTCCACCTTCGACATACGCCTGCCGCGAACCGACTTCGTCATCTGGGTGCGGATGCCACGGCTGCTTTGCATCTGGGGTGCCGTCTCCCGCTGGGTCAAATGGATCGGCCGCACGCGCCCGGAAATGGCGCCCGGCTGCAGAGAGAAAGTCGACTGGGAATTTCTGCGCTTCATCTGGACGGTCGAGGAAAAGTTTACGCCGCGCGTCGTCACCGGCCTTGTCGAACATGGCCCGGATGTACCGGTCCTTCAACTGACTAGCCGCCGGCAGATGCGCCGGCTTCTTGATCTGCTTGCGGCCTCTGTTTGACTGAGATTCCTTGCTTTCGGGAGATGAGAATATGAAGGTGCTAAGTGATCTCACCGAAGCTGCCACACGGCTTACTGCGGCCGATCGGGTTCTCGTTATAGGATGTTCCGGTGGCGGTAAGTCGACCCTGTCGCAAACGATCTGTGAGCGCCTGAATCTGCCTTATGTTTCCATGGATCGTGACTTCTATTGGTTGCCGGGATGGATCAAACGCGCAAGAGCAGAGGAGCGTAGCCTGATCGCCGCCAAAGTCGCGGAGGAGCGCTGGCTGATGGATGGCAGCGGGCAATCCTCTTTCGATTTGCGACTGCCGCGCACGAATTTGATTCTGTGGGTGCGTATGCCGCGATGGCTCTGTCTCTGGGGCGCCCTCTCCAGAGCGGTCATGGGTTACGGCAGGACACGGCCGGAAATGGCGGAGGGTTGTCCGGAGCGGATCGATGGAGAATTCCTGCGCTATATCTGGAATTTCGAGAGGATGACCGTTCCGAAAATTCTTGCAGGCTTAGCTCAACACGGCCCCGATGTGCCTGTTTTACAGTTAAAATCCCGCGGCGAAATGCGTCAGCTTCTTGATCTTCTTGGCCGTCCTGCTTAATTGCCGATCATGCCTCAATTCGAAACCCATCGCCCCGTTCCGCATTCGCCTGACCAGATGTTCGACCTCGTCGCCGACGTCGAGCGCTATCCGGAATTCCTGCCGCTTTGCGACGGGCTTGTCGTTCGCAGCCGCAAGGAACGCGACGGTAAGGTGTTGCTGATCGCCGACATGACCGTTGGCTATAAGGCGATCCGCGAAACCTTCACCACGCAGGTGTTGCTGAACAAGCTCGAACGCGCCATCGATGTGAAATATATCGACGGCCCTTTCAAATATCTCGACAATCGCTGGCGCTTCGCGCCGTTGGAAAACGGCGGCTGCAGCATCGATTTCTTCATCGATTACGAGTTCAAGAGCCGCATTCTCGGCGCCTTGATGGGATCGATGTTCGATCGTGCATTTCGCATGTTCACGGATGCCTTCGAGACGCGCGCGAACAAGATCTACGCGTAAGGCCGGATTTCGGCGTCACCGGTCGAGAGCGATCAGCATTTCCAGCGCCGTCTTCACGGTAGCAAGCCGCACCTTGTCGCGGCCGATGTCGCCATAGCGCATCTCGTGGTGGATCAGCGCGCCGTTACGCGCCTTGGCGGCAAGGTGGACGAGACCCACAGGCTTTTCCGCTGACCCGCCGCCGGGACCGGCTATACCGGTGACTGCGACTGCAAGATCCGCATGCGAACGGAAGAGGGCGCCGTGCGCCATCTGCAGTGCCGTTTCCTTCGAGACGGCGCCGAAACGCGCAAGCGTCTGCTCCTGAACGCCGAGCATCTCCATCTTCGCCGCGTTGGTGTAGGTGAC
Organism: Rhizobium sp. SG570; assembly: GCF_012275345.1. Lineage (NCBI taxonomy): Bacteria > Pseudomonadati > Pseudomonadota > Alphaproteobacteria > Hyphomicrobiales > Rhizobiaceae > Rhizobium > Rhizobium sp. SG570. Next base: position 604,565 of record NZ_JAAZQI010000002.1, read on the forward strand.
GAAACCACGGTCGACGACAGACGACGAGCCGGGGATTTCCGTCAATGCGCCGGCGATCAATCCACCGCTGCAGGATTCCGCCGTGGCGACCATTCGGCCCTTTGCCGTGAAGTCCGTGACGATGGTTTGCGCGAGCGCAAGTATGTCCTCCGGGAAATGCGTCACGCCTTGCCTCCGCGATAGACCACGGTTGCCGTTGCGATAGCGGCGATGCCTTCGCGGCGACCGACGAAGCCGATCCCTTCGTTTGTGGTTGCCTTCACCGAACAGCGATCGAGGCTGATGCCCAGAAATTCGGAGAGCTTTGCGCGCATGGCGTCGCGATGCGGCCCGACCTTCGGCGCCTCGGCGATCAGCGAGACATCCGCGTTCATGATGGTTCCGCCGCGCTCGCGGACGATCTTCGCCGCATGCTCGATGAAGATGCGGGATGCCGCACCCTTCCATTGGGGATCGGAGGGCGGAAAGTGGTCGCCGATATCGCCTGCGCCGCAGGTCGCGAGCAAGGCATCCGTCAATGCATGCAGCGCGACGTCGGCGTCGGAATGTCCCTTCAGCGTCTGGTCGTGCGGAATGAAGATGCCACAGAGCGTGACGCCGTCACCCGGCTCCAGCTGGTGCACGTCATAACCGTTGCCGGTGCGCACATCGGGCAGAAGAGTGGCGCTGAGCTTCTCATCGGCCATGGCGATATCCCTTTTGATGGTCAGTTTGATATTGTCGGCACTGCCGGTCACGAGCGTGACAGGTAAACCGTTCCATTCGGCGATAGCGGCATCGTCGGTAAAATCGGTCCTGCCGTCGGCAGCCGCTTTTTCATGTGCGGCGAGAATATCGGCAAACCGGAAGGATTGCGGCGTCTGCGCGGCATGAAGTCCGGCGCGAGGCACCGTTTCCACGACCAGCGCATGTCCATCTGCCCGCTTCAGCGTGTCCGTGACAGGCATTGCGGGCAGAACTGCCGGCGCACCGGCCGCAAGGGCCTCGGCAACGCGATCCAGCAGATCGTGGTCGAAGAAGGGGCGCACGGCATCATGGATCATGACATGCGTCACGCCGCTCCCCTGCAACTGCCGTAATCCCGCGAGCACCGATTGCTGCCGCGTCGCGCCGCCGAAAGCGATCTCGACGTCGGGCGAGCCGGCCACCTGATTCAGCGCCGACCGCAGCAGGCTCTCATCGTCGTGGTGGATGACGATGACGATCTTCGCCGCCTGCGGCCATGTCACGAATCTTTCAAGCGTATGCGCAATAACCGCTCTGCCGCCGATCGCGCGATATTGCTTGGGACCTTCGCCAGGCGACCCCGCCCGTTCGCCGCGTCCGGCGGCAACGATCACGATTCCCACCGACAGCGGTTGCGTTGAATGCATTTGCGTCATAAACCCCCGAGGAATAAAAGGCTCCGTCTCCAGCATGCTTCTGAAAAGCGTAGAGCTTTCTTTTGAACAAGCACATGCTAAATAGATCGCCAAAGCGGGATCTCGCTCCAGCAGGGTCTATCGTCTTGAATGGGTATTTTCCAGCATTTGCCAAAAAATATCGGGCCTCTCCGAAACCTCTTGGCAAACTTCTCAAGCCTGTCTAAAAATAGTGCAGATGTATGGTGTGCCCGAAAGATAATCATTTGCTTTCATCCGAGCTTGCAACTTCGTTTTCCATCGGCCCGGTGTCTATCCGCAATCGCGTCGTCCTTGCGCCGATGTCGGGCGTGACCGATCTGCCTTTCCGGCAGCTGGCTTTGCGCTATGGGGCGGGCCTTGTCGTGACCGAGATGGTGGCTAGCCGCGAGCTGGTGCAGGACACGGCCGAATCCTGGGCACGACTGAAGAGCGCCGGGCTGAAGCCGCACATGGTGCAGCTTGCCGGCCGCGAGGCTCACTGGATGGCGGAGGCGGCCAGGATCGCTGCCGGCAACGGTGCCGATATCATCGATATCAACATGGGCTGTCCGGCCAAGAAGGTCATCGGCGGCTATTCCGGCTCGGCACTGATGCGCGATCCGGATCACGCGCTCAGCCTGATCGAGGCGACGGTGGGCGCGGTTGATATTCCCGTCACGCTGAAGATGCGGCTCGGCTGGGACGAGAATTCCATCAACGCGCCATTGATCGCGCGCCGTGCCGAAGAGGCCGGCATTCAGCTTGTGACCATCCATGGCCGCACGCGCATGCAGTTCTACGAGGGCAGGGCGGATTGGGATGCGATCCGCGCCGTGCGTGACGTCGTCTCCATTCCGCTGGTCGCCAATGGCGATGTCGAGACACCGGAGGATGCGCGGGAAATCCTGCGCCGGTCCGGCGCCGATGCCGTCATGATCGGTCGCGGTTGCCAGGGTCGCCCCTGGCATGCGGGCGTTCTGGCCGGTCATCGCGCGCCGGGACGCCATGAGATCGTCGAGATCGCCCTGGAGCATTATCAGACGATGCTGGATTTCTATGGCGAGGCTGTCGGCATCCGTCATGCCCGCAAGCATCTGGCCTGGTATCTGGATCGCCATGCTTCGGCGACCACCGGCGCCGACAAGGCGAAAATCATGACTTCGAAAGATAGCCGCGAGGTAGCCGCATCATTCCATGCGGCATTGCAGGCCGGGGCGAATCTCGCCCCATGCGTCCAGGAGGCGGCATGACTTCAAAATCCAGCTCCGGGACCGGGGAGAGCGCGGGCAATTCCGTCGCCATGGCCGTTCTCAACGCGATCCAGAACCCGGTCGTCATGGTCGACGAGGCGGGTCTCATCGCTTTCGCCAACTGGGAGGCGGAAGTCTTCTTCGGCGCCAGCGCCTCGCATCTGTCGCGCTACAAGATCTCGACCTTCATTCCGTTCGGCAGTCCGTTGCTGGCGCTGATCGACCAGGTGCGCGAGCGCCGCGCGCCCGTCAACGAATATCGCGTCGATCTCAGCTCGCCGCGTCTCGGGCAGGACAAGCTGGTGGACCTCTACGTCGCGCCGATTTCCAGCGAGCCCGGCTCCGTGGTGGTGGTGTTCCAGGAACGCTCGATGGCAGACAAGATCGACCGGCAATTGACGCATCGCGCCGCCGCCCGCTCGGTCACCGGCCTTGCCTCCATGCTGGCGCATGAAATCAAGAACCCGCTGTCTGGTATTCGCGGCGCTGCGCAGCTGCTCGAGCAATCCGTCGAGGACGACGATCGCGCGCTGACGCGCCTCATCTGCGACGAAACCGACCGTATCGTGTCGCTGGTCGACCGCATGGAGGTTTTTTCCGATGAGCGGCCGATCGATCGCGTGCCCGTCAATATCCATTCCGTCCTCGATCATGTGAAGGCGGTCGCCAAGGCCGGTTTTGCCCGCAACATCAAACTGTCGGAGAATTATGATCCGTCACTGCCGGCGGTTTTCGCAAACAGGGACCAGCTCGTGCAGGTCTTCCTCAATCTGGTGAAGAATGCCGCGGAGGCGGTCGGCGACCGGCCGGATGGCGAGATCATGCTGACGACGGCCTATCGTCCGGGCATTCGCCTTTCCGTCGCCGGCACCCGTGAAAAGATCTCGCTGCCGCTCGAATTCTGCGTGATCGACAATGGTCCCGGCGTGCCGGCCGATCTCGTGCCGCATCTTTTCGATCCGTTCATCACGACCAAAACCAACGGTACCGGCCTCGGTCTGGCGCTGGTCGCCAAGATCATCGGCGACCATGGCGGCATCGTCGAATGCGACAGCCAGAACCATCGCACTACTTTCCGCGTTTTGATGCCGGCCTCCAAAGGCATCACGCTTGAAGACGCCCCCTTTCCGAACTCTACAGGGACTACTCGATGACAGCCACGATCCTTGTCGCCGATGACGATGCGGCCATCCGTACCGTGCTCAACCAGGCTTTGAGCCGCGCGGGTTACGACGTACGCATCACGTCCAACGCCGCCACGCTCTGGCGCTGGGTTTCCGCCGGCGAAGGCGACCTCGTTGTAACCGACGTCGTCATGCCCGACGAAAATGCGTTCGACCTTTTGCCGCGCATCAAGAAGGCGAGACCGGATTTGCCTGTTCTGGTTATGAGCGCGCAGAACACCTTCATGACGGCGATCAAGGCGTCGGAGAAGGGCGCTTATGATTATCTGCCGAAGCCGTTCGACCTCACGGAGTTGATCGCGATCGTCGGCCGTGCCCTGTCCGAGCCCAAGCGCAAGCCGGCGAAGCTCGAGGACGACATGCAGGACGGTATGCCGCTTGTCGGCCGCTCGGCTGCCATGCAGGAAATCTATCGCGTGCTGGCGCGCCTGATGCAGACCGACCTGACGCTGATGATCACCGGCGAATCCGGCACCGGCAAGGAGCTGGTGGCGCGCGCCCTGCACGACTACGGCAAGCGTCGCAACGGTCCCTTCGTTGCCATCAACATGGCGGCGATCCCGCGCGACCTCATCGAGTCGGAACTGTTCGGCCATGAGAAGGGCGCCTTTACCGGCGCACAGACCCGCTCGACGGGGCGCTTCGAGCAGGCCGAGGGCGGTACGCTGTTTCTCGATGAAATCGGCGATATGCCGATGGACGCGCAGACGCGTCTTCTGCGCGTATTGCAGCAGGGCGAATATACGACCGTCGGCGGCCGCACGCCGATCCGCACCGACGTTCGCATCGTTGCCGCCACCAACAAGGATCTGAAGCAGGCGATCAATCAGGGCATGTTCCGTGAGGATCTCTATTATCGCCTCAACGTCGTGCCCTTGCGCCTGCCGCCGCTGCGCGACCGTGCGGAAGATATTCCCGATCTGGTGCGTCATTTCATTCAGCAGGCCGAGAAGGAGGGGCTCGGCTCCAAGCGTTTCGATCAGGAAGCGCTGGAACTGATGAAGGCCTATCCCTGGCCAGGCAACGTCCGCGAGCTGGAAAACCTCATCCGCCGGCTGATGGCGCTTTATCCGCAGGATGTCATCACCCGCGAGATCATCGATGCCGAATTGCGCGCCGACGTTCCCGACAGCCCGATCGAGAAGGGCCCTGTCCGCAGCGGCAGCATGACCATTGCCCAGGCGGTCGAGGAAAACATGCGGAGCTATTTCTCAAGCTTCGGCGACAATCTCCCGCCTCCCGGCCTCTACGACCGTGTTCTGACCGAAATGGAGTACCCGCTGATCCTTGCGGCCTTGACCGCCACGCGTGGCAATCAGATCAAGGCCGCCGATCTTTTGGGGCTGAACCGCAATACGCTGCGCAAAAAGATCAGGGAACTGGGTGTTTCCGTCTACAGAAGCTCCCGCACGGCTTGACAACGTGATCGGATGCGTTGCATTTTCGCCACAATGCGTTGCTTAAAGGTCACGCAGCAGATTCGTCTTTTTCGCGATGGCGATTCGTCCGGCTTACAGCCATAAATCGGCAGTTGGCCTGATTTTTCAGCCTATTGCAGAGATGAATTCAAGTAAAGATTTCGCTTTTAGGCGAAACCGGACGACAGCTGCCGCCTTGCCTGTCACTCACGCTGATGCCGAAAATGGCGGCAGCGTGAATTGAGCAGGGCGCCGACCGTCGCTCGGGCGTGGAGATGATGGGAATGATGCAGGACGCGGTGTCGCCGACGGCGAGCGACGAGGCGGTTGTCAGAGTGACGGACCGTCGTGCTTCCTTCGCTCTACCTGGCCTGATCTTGGCCGGCGGCGCGCTGCTGTGCGCGATTGCGACCCTGTTGATGCTTCTCGGACTGACGCCGGTAGCCCCAACCTCGTCCGTCGTCTTTACGTCGGTTGTAATCAACGGCATGTTCGTTCTTGGGTTGATGGCGCTGATTGCGCGGGAGGTTGCGCGACTGGTAAAGGCGCGCAGCCGCGGTCGTGCCGCGGCTCGCCTCCATATTCGTATCGTAGCCCTCTTTTCGATCGTCGCGATCACGCCGGCCATTCTCGTCGCCATCGTGGCCAGTTTGACGCTCAACGTCGGCCTCGACCGCTGGTTCGGGGTGCGCACCCAGCAGATCATCAGCTCGTCGCAGAGTGTGGCGCAAGCCTATCTGATGGAAAATGCGAGCTATCTGCAGGGGCAGACCGTCTCGATGGCGAATGACCTGGAGCGTAACCGTTCGCTCTATAGTCTGGATCGCACCGGCTTCGCCGATCTGATGACCCGTCAGGCAAGAGGCCGCGGCCTGCTCGGCGCCTTCCTCGTGCGTCGTGACGGCAGCGCCATCGTTCAGGCCGAAATCAAGACCGAGCGTCCGCTGCCGGCAATTCCGAAGGATGCGCTCGATGCGTCCGCCAATGGCCAACCGACGCTTATTCCGCCCGGTGTCACCAACCTCGTCGGCGCGGTCATCAAGCTCGATGAGATTCCCGGCTCGTTCCTTTATACCGTGCGGGCCGTCGATCCGCGCGTCATGAACGCGATGCGCATGGTGGAAGACAACACGGCCGAATACAAGGCGATGGAAGAGGGGCGCATGTCCCTGCAGATCGCCTTTGCCGTTCTCTACATCGGCTTTGCTCTGATCGTGCTTCTGGCTGCGATCTGGACTGCCATTGCGATCGCCGACCGTATCGTGCGGCCGATCCGCCTACTGATCAGCGCCGCTGACAATGTTGCTTCAGGCAACATGAATGTCTTGGTTCCGGTGCGTTCGGCCGATGGCGACGTCGGCAGCCTGTCGCGCACCTTCAACAAGATGATCTCGGAAATCCGCACCCAGCGCGACGAGATCCTCGAGGCGAAAGACGAGGTGGATGACCGCCGCCGCTTTATCGAGGCGGTGCTTTCGGGCGTGACGGCGGCCGTGATCGGCGTCGAGCATGACCGCCGTATCACCATCGTCAATACTTCTGCCGAAGATCTGATGACGCTGACGAGCGATGAACTGGTCGGCAAGAGCCTGGTAGAAATTGCCCCGGAGGTCGATCAGGTCGTGACAGAGGCGACGATGCGTCATCGCAGTGACTTCCGCAAGCAGATCAGCCTCGTGAGGGGCGGGACGGTGCGCACGCTGAGCGTCCAGGTGACGCGAGAGGAATCGCGCGACGCGAATGAATCCTATGTCATTACGCTCGACGACATCACCGATCTCGTCATAGCGCAACGCTCGACCGCCTGGGCTGACGTGGCGCGCCGCATTGCCCACGAGATCAAGAACCCGCTGACGCCGATCCAGCTCTCAGCCGAGCGCATTCGCCGCCGTTTCGGAAAGAATATCGCCGAAGCCGATCGTCCGGTTTTTGATCAGTGCACGGATACGATCATTCGCCAGGTCGGCGATATCGGCCGCATGGTCGACGAATTCTCTTCCTTCGCCCGCATGCCCAAGCCGACGATGGAGCCGAGCGACCTGCGCGACGTTCTGCGCGATGCGGTGTTCCTGCGCGAGATGGGCAACAGCCACGTCAAATTCGAGCGTGAATTGGGCGATGAGCGGCTGGAAGGCATGTTCGATACGCGAATGCTCGGCCAGGCCTTCGGCAATCTCATCAAGAACGCCGTTGAAGCGATCGAAGGCTTGCCGAGCGACGAAGCGCGCGCGCAGCCGAAGATCCTGGTACGTGCCTCTTTGGATCCGGAGCGCGATCGCTTTACCGTCGATGTCATCGACAATGGCCGCGGCCTGCCGGTGGAGAACCGGCACAGCATTCTCGAACCGTATATGACGATGCGTGAGAAGGGCACTGGCCTTGGGCTCGCGATCGTCAAGAAGATCATTGAAGACCATGGCGGGCAGATCGAACTCCACGACGCTCCCGCCGAATTCGACCAGGGCAAAGGGGCCATGATCCGCGTGCATCTGCCACGCCGTGAGCAGGCCGCCGTTACCCAGACAGCAAGTGACAAGGAAAGTGTTTATGGCATCTGATATTCTCGTAGTCGACGACGAGGAAGATATTCGCGAAATCGTTTCGGGAATTCTTTCGGATGAGGGCCACGAAACCCGCACCGCGCATGATAGCGACAGTGCGCTCGCGGCGATCTCCGATCGAGCGCCGCGACTGATCTTCCTCGATATTTGGATGCAGGGCAGCAAGCTCGACGGTCTGGCATTGCTGGATGAGATCAAGGCGCGCCATCCCGATCTGCCCATCGTCATGATCTCCGGCCACGGTAATATCGAGACGGCCGTGTCAGCCATCAAGCGAGGCGCGTTCGACTTCATAGAAAAGCCGTTCAAGGCCGATCGCCTGATCCTGATCGCGGAACGCGCGCTGGAAAACTCCAAGCTGAAGCGCGAAGTCACGGAGCTGAAGCGCCGCACAGGCGACGCTGTGGAGCTCATCGGCACCTCGGTCGCCGTCTCGCAGCTTCGCCAGACCATCGACAAGGTGGCGCCGACCAACAGCCGCGTCATGATCTTCGGCCCCTCCGGTTCCGGCAAGGAACTGGTGGCCCGCATGATCCACAAGAAGTCGGCACGCTCCGGCGGTCCTTTCGTGGCGCTGAACGCAGCGACGATCACGCCGGAGCGGATGGAAATCGCCCTCTTCGGCACGGAAGGCTCTCCGGGGCAGGCGCGCAAGATCGGCGCTCTGGAAGAGGCGCATCGGGGCATCCTCTATCTCGATGAAGTCGGCGAAATGCCGCGCGAGACGCAGAACAAGATCCTGCGCGTGCTGGTCGATCAGCAGTTCGAGCGCGTTGGCGGCTCGAAGCGGGTCAAGGTGGATGTGCGCATCATCTCGTCCACCGCCTATAATCTCGAAAGCCGCATCGCCGAGGGCCTGTTCCGCGAAGACCTTTATCATCGCCTGGCTGTCGTGCCGGTGCGTGTTCCGGCACTTGCCGAGCGGCGTGAGGATATACCCTTCCTCGTCGACCAGCTGATGCGGCAGATTTCCGAACAAGCCGGCATCCGCACGCGGCGGATCGGTGATGATGCGATGGCCGTGCTGCAGGCGCATGATTGGCCGGGCAACATCCGCCAGCTGCGCAACAATATCGAGCGGTTGATGATTCTGGCGCGCACCGACGGGGCGGATACACCGATCACCGCCGAAATGCTGCCAACCGATCTCGGCGACATGCTGCCGAAGGTATCCGCCAAGAACGACTATCACATCATGACGCTGCCGCTGCGCGAGGCCCGCGAGATGTTCGAGCGCGACTATCTGATCGCGCAGATCAACCGTTTCGGCGGCAATATCTCGCGCACGGCGGAATTCGTCGGCATGGAGCGCTCTGCGCTGCATCGCAAGTTGAAATCGCTGGGTGTCTGATCCCTGGCGCAACGCTCCAATAGTCCGGAATTCTTATGCCAAGAATAGCTTATGTGAACGGTCGGTACGTCCCGCACAGCGATGCCATGGTGCATATCGAGGATCGCGGCTATCAGTTCGCTGATGGAGTCTATGAAGTTTGTGAGGTTCGTCATGGCCTGATCGTCGATCTGACGCGCCATCTCGATCGCCTCAACCGCTCGCTGGGTGAGCTGCGCATCGCCTGGCCCATGGCGCGAGCGGCGCTGATCCTCGTGATTCGCGAGACCTTGCGTCGTAACCACGTCCGCAACGGCCTGTTCTATCTGCAGATCACGCGCGGCGTTGCCCGGCGCGATCATGTCTTTCCGGCCGACGGCACACCGTCTTCGATCGTCGTCACCGCCAAGAGTACCGACCAATCCCTCATCGCCAAGAAGAATGCCAACGGCATCAAGGCGATTACCGTCCGTGACAATCGCTGGGACCGGGTTGATATCAAGTCGGTCGGCCTGTTACCGAACGCGCTGGCCCGTCAGCAGGCCAAGGAGGCCGGTGCGCAGGAGGCGATCTATATCGACCATAACGGCATGGTGAAGGAGGGTGCGGCCACCAACGTCTGGATCGTCGATCACGACGGGAATCTCGTCACGCGCCCGGCCGAGCACGGCATTCTGCGAGGCATCACCCGCACGACCCTGATGGATGTCGCGGCCAAGCTCGGAGTGACGATCGTCGAGCGTTTCTTCTCGGTTGAGGAGATGATGGCGGCGCGAGAAGTGTTTATCACGGCGGCCACAAGCATCTGTTTTCCGGTCGTTTCGATCGATGGGGAAACGATTGCCAACGGCCATCCGGGCAGCATGTCACAGAAAATTCGTGAAGCCTTTTTCGACGTTGCGGAAAAGACTGTGATTTGATACCAACATTCGCTGGGAGGAGAAAATGAGGGTATCTCCTATCCGGGATCTCTGTATATCATGACATTTCACCGACTTAGGTCGGCAAAAAAGAAAGAAGCGGCGCGATGGCGGAACGTTCTCAAAACTTGCAGGACTTATTTCTCAATACTGTTCGCAAGCAAAAGATCTCACTGACAATTTTCTTGATTAATGGCGTGAAGCTGACAGGTGTCGTTACCTCATTCGACAATTTCTGTGTCCTGCTCCGCCGTGATGGCCATTCGCAGCTCGTCTACAAGCATGCGATCTCGACGATCATGCCGGGTCAGCCGATGCAGATGTTCGAGAGCGAAGAAGCCGCATCCTAACTGGGATTTGCCACTATCACGACACGCGATACCAAAAACGATTCCCTCATTCCGGAGTCCGTAAAGCACCGGGATGATATGCGGGCTGTTGTGGTCGTGCCTGTGCTGAAGCAGGCTCGCGCGTCGCGCTCTGCTCAGGCTGACGGCGCCATCTCGGTCTCACGTCCGTCCGAAAGCCGGTTGGAAGAGGCCAAAGGCCTCGCCCTGGCGATCGATCTCGACGTGGTCAACGGTTCCATCGTCCCGATCAACGATCCCAGGCCGGCGACACTGCTTGGCACGGGCAAGATCGAGGAGATCCTCGCGCTGCTTGATGAATTCAATGCCGGACTTGTCATCGTCGATCATCCGCTGACACCGGTGCAGCAGCGCAATCTCGAAAAGGCATGGAACGCCAAGGTCATCGACCGTACCGGCCTCATCCTCGAAATCTTCGGCCGCCGTGCCTCCACCAAGGAAGGCACGCTGCAGGTCGAACTTGCACATCTGAACTATCAGAAGGGCCGACTCGTCCGAAGCTGGACCCACCTTGAACGCCAGCGCGGTGGTGCAGGCTTCATGGGCGGTCCCGGCGAAACCCAGATCGAAGCCGACCGGCGCATGCTGCAGGAGCGGATCATCCGGCTCGAGCGCGAGCTGGAGCAGGTAGTGCGCACCCGCCAGCTACATCGCGCCAAGCGCCGGAAGGTGCCGCATCCGATCGTCGCTTTGGTCGGTTACACCAATGCCGGCAAGTCGACGCTGTTCAACCGCATCACCGGTGCCGGCGTGCTCGCCGAGGACATGCTGTTTGCGACGCTCGATCCGACGCTGCGCCGCATGAAGCTGCCGCATGGCCGCACCGTCATTCTCTCCGACACCGTCGGCTTCATCTCCGACCTGCCGACCCATCTGGTGGCGGCTTTCCGCGCGACGCTGGAAGAGGTGCTGGAAGCCGATCTGATCCTGCATGTGCGCGATCTCTCGGATGACGACAATCAGGTCCAGAGTGCCGATGTGATGCGGATCCTTGGCGATCTCGGTATCGGCGAGGCCGAAGGCGCCGAGCGCATCCTCGAGGTCTGGAACAAGATCGATCGCCTGGAGCCGGAGGCGCATGATGCCATCGTGCAGAAGGCATCCACCGCCGAAAACGTCATTGCCGTGTCGGCAAAAAGCGGCGAGGGCGTTGATCGCCTGATGGACGAGATCAGCCGCCGCCTTTCCGGCGTGCTGACGGAGGCGACGATCACGCTTCCGGTGGAAAGGTTGGCTCTGCTGCCCTGGCTCTACAATCACGCTATCGTCGATAACCGCGAGGACAACGAGGACGGCACCGTGACGCTCGACGTCCGCCTCACCGAGTCCGAAGCAGTGGAGTTGGAGCGGCGCATGGGCAATGGGCCGAAGCCGCAACGCGAGGATTGGGAATAGGCTAGAGCGTTTACGCGTTTCACGGAATCGCCTGACCGCTCTATGCTATTGTTTTTATGCAATTCCGAACGGAAAACCGCTACGCACTTTTCCTGGAATTGCTCTAGGTTACGCCCGTTCCACGCCGCCGAGCTGTCGTTCGATAGCTTTTGCCGCCTGCCAGATCTCTTCCATTCGCTCCAGCGAGGCGCCTTCCAGCGTCTCGCCTTCGGCCGCAAGCGTCGTCTCTATATGATGGAAACGGCGGCGGAACTTGGTGTTCGTGCCGCGCAGGGCCTGTTCCGGATCGGTTTTCACATGCCGGCCGATATTGACGACGGCAAAGATCAGGTCGCCGAGTTCGTCGCTCACCTTGGCCTTGTCACCGCTTGCAAGTGCCGCCCGCAACTCACCGATCTCCTCCTCGATCTTGTCGAGGATCGGTTCCGGCGCCGACCAGTCGAATCCGACATGGGCGGCGCGCTCCTGCAATTTCAGAGCTTCCGTCAGGGCAGGGAAAGTCCGCTGCACCGAGCCCAGGAATCCGGCCTTGAAATCCTCGGTGATGCCGGCTCGGGCGCGGCGTTCGGCGCGCTCGCGCTTCTCTTCCGCCTTGATCCGATCCCATTGCAAAGTGACTGCATCCTCCGTATTGGCATCGGACACTGCGAAGACATGCGGATGGCGGCGGATCATTTTGCGGGTGATGGCATGCACGACATCGCCGAAGGCGAATGCGCCTGCTTCTTCAGCCATGCGGGCGTGGAAGACGACCTGCAGCAGCAGGTCGCCGAGCTCATCGCAGAGATCGTCCATATCCTTGCGCTCGATCGCATCGGCAACCTCAAAGGCTTCCTCGATCGTGTAGGGCTTGATGGTTTCGAAGGTCTGGACGATATCCCAGGGGCAGCCGCTTTCGGGATTTCGCAATGCCGCCATGACTTCGATCAGGCTGCTTATGTCTCGCGACGCTTCCATCGTGGTCTCGGGTCCTGTTGGGATTAATTGAGGGGAATGTCGTTATCGCTCTTGGAAGCCTGATAATTGTCGGACAATCCGGCATAGGCTTGCTTGATGCGCGCCGTCTGTTCCTTGAGCTGTGCCTTTCGGGGTTCCGCTTCCGTCTCGACCAGGTCGGCAATGGCAAAGCTGTTCCAGAAGGCGTTGTGCCTGTTATACCCGCCCGGCTCCAGACCGAAGACCTCCTTGAGGATCTTCAGGTCATGCGGGATCGCGAAGGCGTCTCGGGAATCCTCGTGGCTGAAGAAGTAGTAGTAATTGTCGAAGCCGGCCCAGGTGATCGCCGACATGCACATGGTGCAGGGCTCATGGGTCGACAGGAAGATCAGCTCCTTGGTCGCAGGCTTCTCGCCGAGTTCGTAGAAGCGCTTGAGGGCGTGAACTTCGCCATGCCAGAGCGGATTTTCCAGTTCGTTATTCGTCTCGGCGATCACAAGCGAAAGGTCGGATTTGCGCAGGATGGCCGCGCCGAAAACCTTGTTGCCGGCCGCCACGCCCTTCCGTGTCAGCGGCAGGATATCGTGCTCGACGACGTCGAGAAGGCGGGCTGCAATGGTGTTATCCGGCAAGGAGACGCTCCGAAAAATTTCGTCCAGTCTAGCGGGATTGCCGATCCGGCGGAATGCGCAAATGACGTATGGACAGGGTTTGCCACAGGCAATAAAACTACCGCAGGCGCCGATCAATCATAAAAGTCTATAGATTTCCTGTATTTATCGCGAATTTCTCGTCTGGTGAGTTTTGCTCAAATCCCTGTCATGTCGAGCAAAAGAATACGGACTCGCCAAGGCATTAGAATTTCTGTTTCTTCAATCTCTTGGCCGCAAGGGCGATATTCGGCAAATCTCGAAGTGGAATGACGATGCCTCCCAGGACTGAACAGCTTTCGGTGTTTCCCGCCTTCTTCCGCGTGGAAGGAAGGACTGCGTCCGTTTTCGGCAACGGGGACGAAGCTTTCGCCAAGGTCCGGCTTCTGATGAACACCCAGGCGAAGATCGTCGCCTATGCGCAGACGCCCGAGGCCGACTATCATTCCTTCCTGATTGCCAACCGTATCGCGACCGTGCGCGGCGAGTTTTCGGCCGAGCAGGTGAAGGGTGCAACTCTCGTTTTTGCCGCGACCGGCGATGCTGAGGCCGATCGCGCCATTGTCGACGCCGCTCGCGCCGAAAGAATTCCGGCAAACGCTGTCGATCAGCCCGATTACTGCGATTTCTATACGCCGGCGCTTGTCAACCGGGCTCCGGTCGCCGTCGCCATCGGCACGGAAGGTGCCGGTCCGGTGCTGGCACAGATGATCCGCGCGCAGATCGATCAGATACTGTCGCCCTCGCTCGGCAAGCTTGCGGAACTGGCAACGCGTTACCGCAAGCCGGTCGACCGCCTCGTGCCGCGCGGCGTCGCACGCCGTGTCTTCTGGCGGCGCTTCTTTTCCGGCTCCGTTGCCGATGCCGTCAATGCCGGTCATGTCAAGCAGGCCGAGCAGGCCGCCGACAGCCTGCTGCAGTCTTCGCGGGAGGTTGAAGGTCGCGTGTGGCTGGTTGGCGCAGGCCCGGGCGCCGAAGACCTGCTGACACTGCGTGCGCAGCGCGTAATGATGGAAGCCGACGTCATCGTCTACGATGCCCTCGTGCCGCAGGCGATCGTCGATATGGGCCGCCGCGATGCCGAGCGCCTATCCGTCGGCAAGCGCAAGGGCTGCCACACCAAATCGCAGGAAGAGATCAACGACCTGCTGGTGCAGCTTGGCCGCGAAGGCAAGCGCGTCGTGCGGCTGAAATCCGGCGATCCCCTGGTTTATGGCCGCGCCGGCGAGGAAATGGCCGCGTTGCGCGCCGCCGGTATCGGCTACGAGATCGTTCCAGGCATCACCTCTGCCTTTGCCGCGGCCGCCGATTTCGAGTTGCCGCTGACGCTGCGCGGCGTTGCCTCGTCGCTGGTCTTCACGACGGGCCACGATCTTACCGGCGATGTCCTCCCGGACTGGGCGAGCCTCGCCATCTCCGGCGCGACCATCGCCGTCTATATGGGCCGCACGGTCGCTGCCTCCGTTGCTGGCCGCCTGATGGAGGCTGGGCTTCCGGCAGACACCACCGTCGCCGTCATCGAGAATGCGAGCCGCCGCGATCGCCGCCTGATGCACGGCACCTTGAAGGATCTGCCTGACCTCGAGCATCGCGATGAACTGAGCGGTCCGGTCATGGTCATCATCGGCGAGGCCGTCGCCGGTGCGAATTTCCAACAATCCGAGCCGCTGGTCCGCCGCGAGACCGCTGTTCAAGACTATGCGAGGAGCTGATTCATGGTCGACAAGGTTCTGACCGCAAACCGGCTCACCGATGGCGTTGCCGTTTGGCTGAACGCAAATGGTGAGTGGGTGACATCGTTGCAGGAGGCGTTGGTCGCGCGCCATGCCGAAGCGGAAGCGGCACTTGAAGCCATCGGCAAGCAAGCCTATGCAGACAACAAGGTCGTCGACGTCAATCTGATCGATGTTCAGGAAACCGGCGGCAAGCTCTGGCCGCTGCGTCTGCGCGAGCGTATTCGCGCCGAAGGCCCCACCATGGAGTACGCGCCCGGCTATGCCGCCGCCGATCCGGAATTCATTGCAGTCTGAGGAAGTCCCGAGGAAATCATGTATCGTTACGACGAATTTGACCACGCCTTTGTCGCGGAGCGCGTTGCACAGTTCCGCGATCAGGTGGAGCGCCGCCTTGCGGGCGAGCTCTCGGAGGATGCCTTCAAGCCGCTGCGTCTGATGAACGGCGTCTATCTGCAGCTGCATGCCTATATGCTGCGGATAGCCATTCCCTATGGCACGCTGAGCTCGCGCCAGATGCGCATGCTCGCCCATATCGCGCGCACCTATGACCGTGGCTACGGCCACTTCACCACGCGCCAGAACCTGCAGTTCAACTGGCCGAAGCTCTCGGACATGCCCGACGTGCTCGCCGAACTTGCTTCCGTCGAGATGCATGCCATCCAGACCTCGGGCAATTGCATTCGCAACGTCACGGCGGATCATTTCGCTGGCGCCGCGGCTGACGAAGTCGCCGATCCGCGCCCTTATGCAGAAATCCTGCGCCAATGGTCATCCGTGCATCCGGAATTCTCCTTCCTGCCGCGCAAGTTCAAGATCGCCGTCACTGGCGCCGAGCGCGACCGCGCCGCGATCCAGGTGCATGACATCGGTCTGCACCTGAAGAAGAACGACAAGGGCGAGATCGGCTTTGCCGTCTATGTCGGCGGCGGGCAGGGCCGTACCCCGATGGTTGCCAAGCTGATCCGCGACTTCCTGCCGGAAGAGGACCTGCTGTCCTACACGACCGCGATCATGCGCGTTTACAATCTGCACGGCCGCCGCGACAACAAGTACAAGGCGCGCATCAAGATCCTCGTGCACGAGACCGGCGCCGAGGAACTGGCGCGTCAGGTCGAGGTCGAGTTCGACAAGCTTAGGGATACCGAGCTGAAGCTGCCGGAAGCGGACGTTCAGGCGATATCGGCCTACTTCGCGCCGCCGGCACTGTCGGAAAGGGCCGAAGGCTGGGAAAGCCTCGCCCGCTGGAAGAAGACCGATCCGGACTTTGCCCGCTGGGTGCAGCAGAACGTGCAGCCGCACAAGAACCCCGACTACGGCATGGTGACGATTTCGCTGAAGCCGATCGGCGGTATTCCGGGCGATGCCTCGGATGCGCAGATGGATGCGGTGGCCGACATCGCCGAGGAATACGCTTTCGACGAAATCCGCGTCAGCCATGAGCAAAACCTCATCCTGCCGCATGTGGCCTTGGCCGATCTCGAAGCGGTTTATCGCGGTCTGGTCGCTGTAGGCCTGGAAACTGCGAATGCCGGCCTGATCACCGATATCATTGCCTGTCCCGGCCTCGACTATTGCGCGCTCGCCAATGCCCGCTCGATCCCGGTTGCGCAGGAGATCTCCACGCGCTTCGGTTCGGCCGAGCGCCAGGCCGAGATCGGTGAGCTGAAGATCAAGATTTCCGGCTGCATCAATGCGTGCGGCCATCACCATGTCGGCCATATTGGCTTGCTGGGCGTCGAGAAGAAGGGTGCGGAACTCTACCAGATCACGCTCGGCGGCTCCGGTGACGAACATACCTCGATCGGCGAGATCATCGGCCGCGGCTTCGAGCCCGACAAGGTGACCGATGCCATCGAGACCATCGTCGACACCTATATCGGCCTGCGCCTCGATCCCACCGAGATTTTCCTCGATGCCTACCGTCGCGTCGGACCGCAGCCCTTCAAGGAAGCGCTTTATGGCTCTTCCGCGGCTGCAGCCGAAGCGGCGTAAGGAGATGACCATGACGAAGATTTGGCGGGAAGCCGGTTTTGTAGAAAACGATCCGTGGGTCATCGAGACCGATGAGGTCAAGGCGAGCGAGAGCCAGAAGCCGCTGCTCAGCCTCGATGCCCTGATCGCCAAGGCTGAAGAGAGCAACGATGTCGGCCTCGGCGTGGTAATCAAGCCGGCCGACGATGTGACGAAGCTGCGGCCCTATCTCGATCGCCTCGCGATCGTTGCAGTTGCCTTTCCGGCCTTCAATGATGGTCGCGCCTTCAGCCATGCCTCGCTGCTTCGCGAGCGCCTTGGCTACGCCAATGAGCTGCGCGCCGTCGGCGACGTGCTGATCGACCAGATTCCGTTGATGTTGCGGGTCGGCATCGACAGTTTCGCTGTTACCAATGAAACCGCATTGAAGCGGCTGTCGGAAAACCGGTTGCCGGGCATTCCGCATTATTACCAGCCGACCGCCCGCCCGGCCGAAGCCGGGCAGGCCTATAGCTGGCGGCGATTGCCGGCAAAGTCGGCCTGATTGCCGTATTTGCGCCTATCGATGCATGTAACGTCGGCTGGAAGTAATCTTGACTGAAATATACAAATTTTAGTCGCGTGCGGCCGGGCGAAATGGAATACCTTTTAAATCGGGCTATATTGTAATATTAGCCTCGCGCAATGAGCCTGCCAGGAATGACGTGTAAGACGAATACGGGATCCGAGACAGAATGAACGCCCCCGCCAAGACAGATGAATTTGTTTCCGCAGTACCGGCAGGCGTTTTCGCCGAGAAGGTGCTGAGCGTCACGCATTATACCGACCGGCTCTTCCGCTTTACGATGACCAGGCCGCAAGGCTTCCGTTTCCGCTCCGGCGAGTTCGCGATGATCGGCCTCATGGTCGATGGCAAGCCGCTTTATCGCGCCTATTCGATCGCAAGCCCGGCCTGGGCCGACGAACTCGAGTTCTTTTCGATCAAGGTGCCCGATGGCCCGCTGACATCGCATCTGCAGAATATCAAGCCGGGCGACGAAGTGCTGATGCGCAAGAAGCCGACAGGCACGCTGGTTCTCGACGCGCTGACGCCTGGCAAGCGGCTCTACATGTTCTCGACCGGCACGGGCATCGCGCCTTTCGCGAGCCTGATCCGCGATCCCGAAACCTATGAGAAGTTCGAGGAGGTCATCCTCACTCATACCACTCGGGATGTGGCCGAACTCAAATACGGTTTCGATCTGGTCGAAGAAATTCGCAACGATGAACTTCTGAGCGAGGTCGTCGGCGACAAGCTGCGCCACTATGCGACTGTTACCCGCGAGGACTTCCCCTTCACGGGCCGCATCACCGATCTCATCGAGAACGGCAAGCTTTTCGCGGATCTGGGCGTACCACCGCTCGATATAACAGTTGATCGCGGCATGATCTGCGGTTCATCCGCAATGCTGAAGGATACCAAGGACCTTCTCGAAAAGGCGGGCCTCACGGAAGGCGCCAACAGCAAGCCGGCTGAGTTCGTCATCGAACGCGCCTTCGTCGGCTGAAGCATTTCCAGGAAGAGTGCGTAGCGGTTTTCCGTCCGGAATGCGAAAGGCAAGAGAATGGAGCGTTTTCGCGATTCGAAGAAAGGCGCAAAATGCTCTGGATCGATTGCCTGGCATGCAGAGATGGAAGAGCGGTCGCGGCAACGGGACCGCTTTTTCATAGGCTGCCGAGATAATCGATCAGCGATGCCATAGCCGCGCGAGCCTCGTCGGCATCGCCATCATGAATCGCCTTTATGACGCGAATATGCATCGCGATCGAATGATCGGTGCGATCGGGCGTCGCACCGGAATACCAGAGCCGTCGCGAATGTGTTTGCACCGGTCCGAGAGCGGCCATGATGAAGTTGTTCGGGCAGGCGACTTCCAAGATCTCGTCGAATGTCTTGTCTGCTGCGAAGAAGCCGGGCAGGTCGCCCGTTACCGCGCAATCCGCCATCAGGCGCGCGCATTCCTGTAGCTGCTCGCGCTGTTGCTCATCCGCATGAACGGCGGCAAGTGTGGCAGCGATCGGCTCAAGCTCGCGCCTGACCTGAATGACATGCTGATGGTCGTCGGGACGAATCTCCGCGATCTGCAGACCGACGCGCGGGCGCACATGGATCAGCCCCTGCCATGCGAGCTTCTGGATCGCCTCGCGCACCGGCGTCCGCCCATGCCCCGCCATCTCAATCAACTGCTTCTCGGTGACAAGCGCTCCGGGCTTAAGCTCGAGCGTCACGATCTGGTACTCGAGCGCCAGATAGGCGAGGTGGCTAAGCGAGTTCTGCATGCAAGACGTCCGACCGAACAGATATGGCGCACAGTGTCACCTCGCGCCGACGAAGGCAACCGAAGGCAACCAATTGTGATATATCAGTGCCGGCGGCTGGCGTCACGGGTCGCGCCGGCTCGCCGAATTAAGGCGGAGAGGCAGGCGCCATCGCATCAGTGTTCGATGGCCGAGAACAAGGTTGGCGGCTTCCGCTTGGCGGCCATCAGCAGGTCCAGCTCGGTGGCCGATGGGCCGAACTTATAGAAGAGGCGCTTCGCCTCCTCGTCGTCGAGGCGATATTTCCGTGCAAATTCAGTGATGCTGTAGGGGCGACCGCGTATGACCTTGCGGGCTGGCGTCCGATTGGCGTCTTCCGTCATCCTTCCAACCTCCTTTTCGGTTCCACTTTGCTAGATAGCGTCGCGGATGGAGTTGGAAAGGCCTTTGGCGTGCGTTGCGCCAGCAGAATGCAACAAAAAAGGGAAGGCGGAATCCCGTCTTCCCTCTTTCTCCGTCCCTATTCGGGCGGGTTCCGCCCGGATACGCCGCTATCTCCTGATCAATCGACCGATGAAGATCAGGATGCAGGCGCCGATGAAGCCCGTGATCAGGTAATTCAGCCATAGATGGAAAGGCAGCTGGATACCGAGCACGCCAAATAACCAGCTGGCGACGAGCGCGCCGATAATGCCGAGAATGATGTTCATGATGATGCCTGTGTTGCTTTTCATGATCATCTCGGCGAACCAGCCCGCTAGGCCGCCAATGATAATTGCTGCAATCCAACCGACGTGTGCATCTTCCATAAAAAGAACCTCCTGAGGACCCGACGGGTTGTTAACAATGTCTGATATACACGAAAAACGATTCGCCCCCCAACAATTGCGAACGGCAAACTGCTGGATCCCTTGAGCGCAACCCTGATTATTAGGGGTAATTGTTACGATTGTTCCGGTGTGTTGGAGCTGATTCTCCGACATTACGGCCTCTTCATCGCTTCGAATCCAAGCTTTGGCATGCCGTCCGGGTAATCCGATCGGCGAAACGCAGCGTTTTGACCGCCTGGAGATGAGGAAAAGCGCCTTGGGGGTGCCACAGCCTCGATTTTATGGGTTGACCGCAATAGGGCGTCTGCATATGTTCCGCGCACTTCCAGCCGGGGTGAAAATCGCCCGCGCAGAGGGAGAGCGTAGCTCAGCTGGTAGAGCAACTGACTTTTAATCAGTAGGTCATGGGTTCGAGCCCCATCGCTCTCACCATAGTCTTTTCAAACTTAAGTTGAATATCATTAATTTGAGACAACGTCGTTTGTCGCGCGGTTGGCGCGAATGTGCGCTTGATTTTCGCGATGCCGCCGGTCTCAGCGGACAAAAAGCGCGCCCGACGGCGGGCTTTGCGCTTCCGCGCCGCCGGACGCTGCGGAAACGGTGCAGAGGTGACCGTTTCCGCCGTCTTCGGTGCCGGGCGGGTCGCCGGGGACGGGTGGAGGTGTCCGATTGTCTTTGCAGATTCCGGTTCCATTCTTTTCCGGATATACGGTGCGGTCTCACGGATAGTTTCAGTGCGCCCGAATTATTTTTGTGAAAACTAATTTAGTTTAATGGCGCTCGCTCAAGAGCGCGACGCGCGTCGGCAGCGCGTCAGTTTTCTGGAACCTAATCGAGTCACTCGTGTTTCCCACTGAGACAATAGGAGAGATACGATGGCAGACGAAGAATCCCATGATCCGCGTCGCGGAAAGGAAAATACGCAGGCGCTCGCGAAGATACAGCACAGCAAGGCGCATGGCGTAAAACAGGAGGCGGACGCGGACGAAAAGGCGCCGCTGGTTGCCGATCCCCGCAACAGGCTTGCGGACGGCAAAATCGATCCGGCGACGAAAGAGCTCAAGCCGAGGGAGAAGTAGGCTCGAGGGATCGGGGAATTTAGTTCCGCATATTACGAATGCAGCAGCTTCGGCGGCACCGTCTCCTTGCCGTCATTCATGGCGATGGCGATGATCGCCAGGAGAACATATTCGCGTTTCCAGCCGGATTTCAAGGCCGCGGCAAGAAGGCTCTCGATGGAAGGTTCAAGGGCGAAAAGGCAGGCGGCCAGATATCTCGCCTGCGACGCTTCTTCCGAAGGGGGAGGATTTATGGCTGCTTTCAATTTCCTGCTCCGTCCATTTATTCGATCGAACAGGGATGAGTTGTAATTTCAGCAGGTTTCCCAGGTTTTGCTCCTTTATTGCGAAACGTTGCTGTCGTAGCTGGAGTGCGATCATTCGTAGCCTCCGGGATGCCGGCAGACATAGCCGTTCGCAACGATCGTGTATGAGAGGTAGAAAACAGACCTCGGTGGCAACGGAGCTGTGTGCGATGAACATGAAAAGGGCGCCACTCTTCCGGAATAACCAGGGAACGACGAACTTCCCCAAACGGGTGGCCCTTCAAAGCCATACGCGCGCATTTTCATCCGGAATATCTGACAGGAGCGACTGACGCGTCGCAGCGATCAACCTTACCGTCATTTCAACGGCAAGGTTGATCATTGAGGGAGAAGAACCTCGGATGCTATGCCGCCTTGCCGCCGTTCTTCTTGCAGTCGCTGCGGAACTTGGCGCGTGCCTTTCCATGCAGGCCCTTGGCGTCGGCCTGAGCCGAGCATGCTTTGGAAACGGACGTTTGAGCAGGCTTCATCGCCTTTGGCTTGACCGTGCTGGTCGTCGACTTCATCGCGGGTGTCGACGTCGCGGCACTGGGGGTCGTCGTCGTTGTGCTGGGTGTCGCCGTTTGTGCCATGGCGCTTACGCTGAAGAGGGCGGCAAAGGCTGCAGTCGTGAACATGGTAGCAATTCGCATGGGGCTTTTCCTCCGCTAACTAACTTGGGTGGAATGTACGTTGTTCGACGAACGTTGACAGCTTGAACCAATATTTAAGCAAAAGCAATTTGTTCGTTGGGCTGCTCTGCGGCTGTTGGTCGCGCCTTTTGCCCGCCTGTCTCGGGCGGCAAGATGTGCGTTCCGGTTGCTTCACTATAAAGGTTTGGCAGCCGTCGCCCTCGAAAAGGTGATTGGCTTTCAGGCTTTCGCGAAGCTAGGAAGATGGGGAAATGACATAGCCGGAGTCCATCGTGTCGCTTGCCGATATCTCGCTTCTCAGTGCCTTGATCGCCGGGGCGCTTTCGTTTCTTTCGCCTTGCGTGCTGCCGCTCGTGCCGCCCTATCTCTGCTACATGGCCGGGATTTCGGTCGAGCAGTTTCGCGGCGGTGGAGCAGCTGTCGCCGCAGGGCCGAGCGTCCGCGGCAATGTGCTGATGTCGGCGCTGTTCTTTACGCTGGGGTTCGCCACGGTATTCGTCGCGCTCGGCGCCGGTGCTTCATCCATCGGCCTGCTGCTGCGCCAGCATCTCGATGTTCTCTCGAAGATCGGCGGTTTGATTATCGTCATCATGGGCTTGAATTTCCTCGGTGTTTTCCGCATCGGCCTTCTTGCTCGCGAGGCGCGTTTCCACGGCAGCGGCAAGCCGGCGACGTTGACGGGCGCCTATATCATGGGCCTTGCCTTCGCCTTCGGCTGGACGCCCTGCATCGGCCCGGTTCTCGGCGCCATCCTCGGCATCGCCGCCTCTCGTGAGACGGTTGGTGCGGGCGCTGGTCTGCTCGCGGTCTATTCGCTGGGGCTTGCCATTCCGTTCTGGATCGCCGCCGGCTTTTCCGGCGCTTTCATGAGCTTTCTGTCTCGCTTCCGCCGTCATCTCGGCACGGTCGAGAAGATCATGGGCGGACTTCTGGTGCTGACCGGGCTCGCCTTCATATTCGGCTATATCAGCGACATGGCGATCTGGTTTCAGCAGACCTTTCCAATCCTGATGAAAATCGGCTAAGTCGGGCGATATCCTTCGCCTTCATTTTTCACGGCAAAATGGAATATGCCCGATGGCTGACGTTGTCGGTCTGCTGCTGCCATTCTTCGGCCTGATCCTGATCGGCTACATTGCAGCGCGCATCACGAAGCAACCGGCGGAAGCGCTTGGCTGGCTCAATACGTTCATCATCTATGCGGCATTGCCGGCTCTGTTCTTCAAGCTCGTTTCGCAAACGCCGATCGAACAGCTGACGCGAATCGATTTCATCGCCACCGATATCGCCGCGACCTATTCGATCTTTCTCCTGCTGTTTCTGATCGGGCGTTTCCTGCGACGCAATTCGCTCGCAGACAGCACGATCCAGGCCTTTGCCGGAGCCTACGGCAATATCGGCTACATGGGGCCGGGCTTAGCGCTTCTGGCTCTGGGAGAGAAGGCAGCCGTTCCCGTCGCGCTGATCGTGTGTTTCGAAAACGCACCGCACTTCATCGTCGCGCCGGCTCTGATGGCTCTGGAAGGTGGAGACAAGCGCTCCGTCTGGCGCCTTGCCGCGGATATCGCCCGAAAGGTGCTGTTGCACCCCTTCATCCTGTCGACTGCCCTCGGTTTTGCCGTGGCAGCACTTTCGCTCCAGCAGCCGGTCGCCTTCGAGCGATTTGTCAATTATCTTGCGCAAGCGGCTGCGCCCTGTGCACTATTTGCCATGGGCGTGACGCTTGCCTTGCGGCCGTTGAAGCGGGTTCCGGTCGAGATCGGCTATATCGTGCCGGCGAAACTCATCCTGCATCCGCTTGTCGTCTATATCGTGCTGCAGGCTGTCGGTGGCTTCGATCCGATTTGGATCGAAGCGGCAATGCTGCTCGCCGCTTTGCCGACGGCAACGAATGTCTTCGTCATCGGGCAGCAATATGGTGTCTGGCAGGAGCGAGCCTCCGCCACCATCCTGATCACAACGGCTTGTTCCGTCGTGACGGTCTCGCTGGTGCTCTATCTGATAAATTCCGGCGCCTTACCGACGCAGCTTTTCCCGTAGCAGAGAGGGAAGGTTGCGCAGGCTGCCGCCGGGCTCGATACCTTCGCGCATGACGATGTTCCGGAGCGGCGCGATGGCGGAGAGCACATGCAGCCCCGCCGCGCGCAGCATTTGCATCGGCAGGAAATCCGACAGAAGCGAGCGATTGAGGAGATCGACACTTGTCGTCCGGCTGATGATGTCGACGCGGCGCTTGCGGTCGAAATTGTCGCCGGCCGATCGCGGGATCGGCTGATCAGCGCGGGTGCAGACGATGTCTGACAATGCCAGTATATCGCGCAGGCTCAGGTTCAGGCCTTGCGCCCCGATCGGCGGAAAGACATGGGCGGCTTCGCCGATCAAGGCGGCGCGGCCCTTGCCGAAACGATGCGCTGTCATGCCGGAGAGCGGCCAGACCTGCACATTGTCCTCGATCGTCACCCGACCGAGCATCGATTGCATGCGCTCCTCGACCAGTCTTCCGAGTTCTTCGAGCGACTTTTCGGCATTGGCGGCAGCTTCCGCCGGCTTCTGCACCCAGACGAGGCTGGAGCGGTTGCCGGGCAAGGGGACCTGCGTGAAGGGGCCGCTTTCGGTGTGAAATTCCGTCGAGATGTTCTGATGCGGCAGGGAGTGCGCAAGGTTCAGAACCATGGCGGATTGCGGATAGGACCACCCCTTGACCTTGATGCCCAAAGCCTCGCGCACCATCGAATTGCGTCCGTCGGCACCGACGACGAAAGCGGCATCGATCGAATCGCCGTTGTCGAGCGCAATCGTTACGCCATCGTCGCGAAAGGTGACGTCCGAGGCGCTGGCCTCGATGCAGCTGATATTTGCTTCCGCCTCGATGGCGTCATGGAGGCTGCCAAGCAGCACGGTATTCGGAATATTGTAGCCGAAGGCGTCGAGGCCGATTTCCGACGATCTGAACGAGATAGTCGGCGCACGCAGCAGCCTCGATGTGCCGTCGATAATCCGCATGGTCGTCAATGCAGCCGCCGAGGGCGCGATCTTGTCCCACAGCGTCAGGCGCTCGAGAAAGCGGATCGATTGATCCATCAGCGCCGTCGTCCGCCTGTCGGCCTTGTTGTGCGGCGCGGCCACCAGGGCGACCGATCGTCCGCCGCGCGCAAGCGCGAACGCCGTGATCATGCCGGCCAGGCCACCGCCGATGACGGCCACTTCAATCTGCTTCATATCGATGCCTCAATTGCCACTCGTTCTGAAAATAGGCGCTTAGCCTGTTGAAATCCATGGGATGAAACATCGCAGCGGGTGAAAATGACAGGAAGTCGCGCTAGCGTGACGGGATGGACGCTTTTGCGCTGGCGGTAGAGACCAAAGGATGCATATTAGCGAGAAAAACCGCCTGCCGGGGCAGGTGCATAAGCAGACGAGTCACGGGGCGGATGAAAATCTTCAAATACAAGCGGGTGCCTTATGCGGAGATTCGTGCTTTCTCCGTCCATATATTGACGGCATCCGGATCTTTTCTCGCCTTTCTCGGCGTCGTTGCAGCCTCGGAGCATCGTTTTGTCGATATGTTCTGGTGGCTTGGCCTGGCGCTGCTGGTCGACGGTATCGACGGGCCGATCGCGCGCAAGGTCCGGGTCAAGGAAGTCCTTCCCAATTGGTCGGGCGATACGCTCGACAATATCATCGATTACGTGACCTATGTGCTGCTACCGGCCTTCGCGCTCTATGAAAGCGGCATGATCGGCGAGCCTTGGTCGTTTGTCGCCGCCGGCATGATCGTGGTCTCCAGCGCCATCTATTACGCCGATACCGGCATGAAGACGGACGAGTATTTTTTCTCCGGCTTCCCAGTCGTCTGGAACATGGTAATCTTCACGCTCTTCGTCATCGATGCCAGCGCCACGACCGCCATGATCCTCGTGGGTGTTTCCGTCGTCTTGACCTTCCTGCCCATCAATTTCCTGCACCCCGTGCGCGTCAGACGGTTGCGGCCGCTCAATCTCGGCATATTCCTCTTCTGGTCGGCGCTCGGTGTCTATTCGCTGCTGATGCACTTCGTCATGCCGCAATGGGCGGTTGCCCTCTTCATCATCAGCGGCATCTATCTTTACTGCATCGGCGCCATGTTGCAGTTTTTTCCGTCCCTCGGGCGTCAATAGGATTGCGCATCATGAACAAGACCCAGGTCATTCGCATCCATGAAAACGGCGGTCCTGATGTCATGAAGCTGGAGGAGGTGGATCTGCCGCCGCCTGCTGCCGGAGAAGTGCAGCTCCGCCATGCCGCGATCGGACTGAATTTCATAGATGTCTATCTCCGGTCTGGGCTTTACAAGGCGCCTTACTTTCCGCTGCCGCTCGGCAAGGAAGCCGCCGGTACAATCACCGCGGTCGGGGCGGGCGTCTCCGATTTCTCAGTCGGCGACCGCGTCGCCTATGCCGGCAGCGATGGCGCCTATAGCGTCGAGCGTAATATCGAGACCCGTCATCTGGTCAAGGTGCCTGACGATATCCCGCTCGAAACGGCGGCGGCGATGATGCTGAAGGGCATGACGGCCGAATATCTGCTGAACCGCACCTTCAAGGTCGGCCCCGGCGTCACGCTGCTGTTCCACGCCGCAGCCGGCGGCGTCGGCCTGATCGCAGGTCAATGGGCGAAAGCGCTGGGCGCCACCGTGATCGGCACGGCCGGTTCGGCTGAAAAGGTCGAGCTGGCACTGGCGCATGGTTATGACCACGTCATTGACTATAGCCGGGAGAATTTCGCTGACCGCGTTCGGGAAATTACCGGCGGCAAGGGCGTTGACGTCGTCTACGATTCGGTCGGCAAGGATACGTTCCCGCATTCGCTCGATTGCCTGAAGCCGCGAGGCATGTGGGTGACCTTCGGCCAGTCCTCGGGTCCGATCGAGAATTTCAATCTCGCCATCCTCAATCAGAAGGGCTCGCTTTTCGCGACGCGCCCGAGCCTTTTCGCCTATGTCTCCACACCGGAAGAGTTGAGAGGCAGCGCCGGGGCGTTATTTGCTGTTGTGCAAAGCAACAAAGTGCGTATCAATGTCCATCAGACCTATCCGCTTGTTGATGCTGGGCGCGCGCACTCGGATCTGGAAGCAAGAAGAACAAGTGGAACTACACTGCTGATCCCATAGATCCATAAAGGGCAGGACGGTGGGAAGGAAATGAGGGGAACGTGTCGTCATCTGATGTGCCGGCAACCGGTGCGTTACTATCGGTTCGCAAACTGACGAAGCTGTTCGGTAGTTTTGCTGCCTGCAATGAAATCGATCTGGAAATCCAGCCGGGCGAAATTCACGCTCTGCTCGGCGAGAACGGCGCAGGCAAATCCACGCTCGTAAAGATGCTGTTCGGCGTGCTGGAGCCGACGCATGGAGAAATAGTCTGGCAGGGCCAACCCGTTGCGATCGACTCGCCGGGCACGGCCCGCAAGCTCGGCATCGGCATGGTGTTCCAGCATTTCTCGCTGTTCGAGGCGCTGACGGTTGCCGAAAATATCGCGCTGTCGCTCGACAGCAAGATCCCGATCGCGAAAATATCGGAAGAGGCCGCGAGGCTGTCGCGAGCCTATGGCCTGCCGCTCGATCCGAACGCTCATGTGGCCGATCTCTCTGTCGGCGAGCGCCAGCGCATCGAAATCGTCCGTGCGCTGCTGCAGAATCCGAAGCTGATCATTCTCGATGAACCGACCTCGGTGCTGACGCCGCAAGAGGCCGATCGCCTCTTCGAGACACTGTTCCAGCTGAGGGACGAAGGGCGCTCGGTGCTTTACATCAGCCATCGCCTGGAAGAAGTGCAGCGCATTTGTTCGCGCGCCACCGTGCTTCGCCACGGCAAGGTGACCGGTGCCTGCGACCCGCGGCAGGAAACGACGGGTTCGCTTGCGCGCATGATGGTCGGCAGTGACGTTGCCAGTGTGCAGCACGAGGGACTTGGGAGTGCGGGTGACATTCAGCTCGAGGTCGCTGGTCTGTCCGTCCCGGCGCGGACTCCCTTTGCCATGTCGCTGAAGGACGTTTCGTTGCGTGTGCGTGCCGGCGAAATTCTCGCAATCGCAGGCGTTGCCGGAAACGGGCAGGGCGAGCTGTTCGACGTCATCTCCGGCGAGTACACCGTCCCATCGGACGATCTGATCCATGTGCGCGGCCAGGCGGTCGGCACCAAGGGCATCAATACGCGCCGGTTGCTCGGTGCCGGTTTCGTGCCGGAGGAGCGCCATGGACACGCCGCCGTCTCGGCGATGAAGCTGTCGGACAATCTCGTCCTGGCGCGCAA
Source organism: Rhizobium sp. SG570 (assembly GCF_012275345.1). Taxonomy (NCBI): domain Bacteria; kingdom Pseudomonadati; phylum Pseudomonadota; class Alphaproteobacteria; order Hyphomicrobiales; family Rhizobiaceae; genus Rhizobium; species Rhizobium sp. SG570. Next base: position 633,100 of record NZ_JAAZQI010000002.1, read on the forward strand.
CCAATCGGACAGCAAGGCATTTCTGCGCGGTCGTTTCCTCAAGATCATCCGTCACGGCGTCGTCAAGCAGGCCGCCAAGCGGATCTGCGAAGCGATGGATGTGCGCAAGAGCGGCGAGGATCCGGCCGCCGGCGCGCTTTCGGGCGGCAATCTGCAGAAGTTCATCGTCGGTCGAGAACTCGATCGCCAGCCGAGCGTGCTGGTCGTCAACCAGCCGACCTGGGGTGTGGACGCAGGGGCCGCGAGCCGCATCCGTCAGGCACTGGTCGATCTTGCCCGTGACGGTTCGGCTGTGCTGGTTATCAGCCAGGATCTTGACGAGATCTTCGAAGTGGCGACCGATATCGCCGTCATCTCGGAAGGCCGGCTTTCAGCTTCATACCCCGCCGGCGAACTCACCCGCGAAAAGATCGGCCTGCTGATGAGCGGTCTGCATGAATCCAGGACGCATTCGGAGCCCGCGCATGCGCATTGAACTTGAAAAGCGCCCGCAGGTCTCGAAACTGTTCGGCATACTGTCGCCGTTGCTTGCCCTCGCGCTGGCGCTGATCGCCGGCACCATCATGTTCGCCGTCATGGGCAAGGACCCCGTGGAGGCGTTGGACGCCTTCTTCGTCGAGCCTCTGCTGGAAGTCTGGTCGCTGCACGAACTGGCGATCAAGGCAGGGCCGCTGATCCTGATCGCCGTCGGCCTCTGCGTCTGCTACCGCTCCAACAATTGGAACATCGGGGCGGAAGGTCAGTTCTCCATCGGCGCGGTCACCGGCTCCCTCATCCCGATCGTCTTCACCGATTGGCATTCGCCGATGATCCTGCCGCTCATGCTGATCGCCGGCGCCATCGGCGGCGCCCTCTATGGCGCTATTCCGGCGCTGCTGAAGGCGCATTTCAACACCAATGAGATCCTCACGAGCCTGATGCTCGTCTATATCGCACAGCTCTTTCTGGATTGGCTGTCACGGGGGCCGTGGCGCGATCCACAGGGGCATAATTTTCCGCAGAGCATCGATTTTCCGCCGGAGGCCGTGTTGCCGGCGATCTGGGAGGATTCCGGCCGTGCCCATTGGGGTATCGTCTTTGCCGTCGTCGCGGCGATCCTTGCCTGGTTCATGATCAAATATACGCTGAAGGGTTTCGAGATAACCGTGCTTGGTCAGTCCGCACGGGCAGGTCGGTTCGCCGGCTTCTCCTCGCGGAAAATGGTCTGGTTCGCCTTTCTCTTTTCCGGCGCGCTCTCGGGTCTTGCCGGCATTTCCGAGGTCGCCGGCTCGATCGGCCATCTGCAGCCGGCGATCTCGCCAGGCTACGGCTTCACCGCCATCATCGTTGCATTCCTGGCACGTCTCAATCCTCTCGGTGCGATCCTTTCCGGCTTCGTGCTGGCGCTGACCTATCTCGGCGGCGAGGCGGCACAATTGTCGCCCGGTATTTCCGCCAAGGCGGCGAGTGTCTTCCAGGGGTTGCTGCTGTTTTTCGTGCTCTCCTGCGATACGCTAATCTACTATAAGATCCGCCTGATCTGGTCGCGGGTTCGAGGAGGTGCGGCATGAGTGTCTTTGAAGCGATCCTCCTCACCATCATCACGGCCTCGACGCCGCTCGTCATTGCCGGCTTGGGCGAGCTGGTGGTGGAGCGCTCTGGCGTGCTCAATCTCGGCGTCGAAGGCATGATGATCATGGGCGCGGTCGCCGCCTTCGTCGGCGCGCAGATGACCGGATCGCCCTATGTGGGCCTCGTCACCGGCATCATCGCCGGCGCATTGTTTTCCCTGCTGTTCGGGTTCCTGACGTTGACGCTGGTGACCAACCAGGTCGCTACGGGTCTCGCGCTGACCATCCTCGGCCTCGGTCTTTCCGGGATGATCGGCGAAGGCTATGTCAGCGTGCCCGGCGTGCAATTGCGAGAAATCGTCTTCCCGTTGCTATCGGATATTCCGCTCGTGGGGCCGGTGCTGTTCAAGCAGGACCTGACCTTCTATCTCTCGATCGCGCTGCTCATCGGCGTCAACTGGTTCCTCTTCCGCAGCCGCGCCGGCTTGAAGCTGCGCGCCGTCGGCGACAGTCACGGTTCCGCGCATGCGCTGGGCATCGATGTCATCCGCACGCGCTATCTCGCCGTCATGTTCGGCGGCGGCTGCGCGGGGCTTGCCGGCGCGCAATTGTCGCTGGTCTACACGCCGCAATGGGTCGAGAACATGTCGGCCGGCCGCGGCTGGGTGACGCTGGCGCTCGTCGTCTTCGCGTCCTGGCGGCCGATGCGCGTCATGGCCGGCGGCTATCTCTTCGGCGCCGTGACGATCCTGCAGTTTCACGCACAAGGCTTCGGCGTCGGCATTCCCTCGCAATTCCTGTCGATGCTGCCCTATGCATCGACTATTGTGGTTCTCGTCATCATCTCACAAAATCGCCGCGCGACCTTGATCAACACGCCAGCGTCGCTCGGCAAGGCCTTCGTTCCGGAGCGCTGAGGACAAACAGCCGGACGGATTTTTGTAAAAACATGTCAAACCAATAGGGGTAACCATGAAAAAACTAGCACTCGCACTCGCCACGACAGCCGCTGCCATCGTTGGTTTCGCGGCTGCGGCCGAAGCGGCGCCGACCAAGGTCTGCTTTGTCTATGTCGGTTCGCACACGGATGGCGGTTACTCGCAGGCGCACGATCTCGGCCGTCAGCAGATTCAGAAGGAATTCGGCAACAAGATCGATACGCCTTATCTCGAGAACGTGCCGGAAGGCCCCGACGCCGAGCGTGCCATCGAACGTCTTGCCCGCTCCGGCTGCTCTCTGATCTTCTCCACCTCGTTCGGCTTCATGGATGCGACCGTTAAGGTTGCGGCCAAGTTCCCGAAGGTGAAGTTCGAGCATGCGACCGGCTTCAAGAGCGGCCCGAATCTCGCGACCTACAATTCGCGCTTCTATGAAGGCCGCTATATCCTGGGTCAGATCGCTGCCAAGATGTCGAAGAATCACGGCGCCGCCTACATCGCTTCCTTCCCGATCCCGGAAGTCGTCATGGGCATCAACTCCTTCGAGCAGGGCGCCCGCTCGATCGATCCGAGCTTCAAGCTCAAGGTCATCTGGGTCAATACCTGGTTCGACCCGGGCAAGGAAGCCGATGCCGCCAAGGCCATGGTTGACCAGGGCGTCGATATCCTGACCCAGCATACCGACACGACGGCACCGATGCAGGTGGCCGAAGAGCGCGGCATCCACGCCTTCGGTCAGGCTTCCGACATGATCGCCGCCGGCCCGAAGGCGCAGCTGACGGCCGTCGTCGACACCTGGGGCAACTATTACTCCAAGCGCGTTCACGCGCTGCTCGACGGTACGTGGAAGTCCGAGCAGAACTGGGACGGCCTGAAGGACGGCATCCTGAAAATGGCGCCCTACACCAACATGCCCGACGACGTGAAGAAGATGGCTCAGGAAACCGAAGCCAAGATCAAGTCCGGCGAACTCGCACCCTTCACCGGCCCGATCAACAAGCAGGACGGCACACCTTGGCTGAAGGCCGGCGAGAAGGCCGATGACGGCACTCTGCTCGGCATGAACTTTTACATCGAGGGCGTCGACGACAAGCTGCCCGCTTCGAAGTAAGGCAGACGAAATGGCATGAGTTGAAAGGGGCGCCCTTGGTGCCCCTTTTTTGTTGTGTTGCGGTAGCGAATACTGATTTACAAAAGTACTACTATATGTTTTTTTGATCGAGGGTCGGGGAGAGGGCCCTTGACGGGACTTCGCTGGTCTATCCGGAATCGTTTTTTCCATTTATACATCAGCGGGATATTCGCTTGTCATGGTGAGCATTGAGCTTGTCGTGGTGATGGGCGGAACACTGCTAACGGGAGGAGCGGGGTTCGGCGGAGGAGCATTCATCGGAATTCTGATACAGGATCAGCTTCAGACCTACATCGCCTTTGATGGAACGCTTTCCAACGGGTGGATGACGGCCTGATCGGCCTGCTGCAGTTTGCATATATTCTGATGCCCGAGAGTTTTCTGCTGCTTTCTCGTTTCAATCGACGTTACGTCTGAGGGAAGGACAGAGTGCTTGCGCAGCCGAATGCTTGATACGAGAAAACCCCAGGGAAAGTCGCGGACGAGCCATGCACAGGTGGTCGACGATCTCGGCAAGGCAATTGTCTCCGGCGTCTTCCCGATCGGTAGCATCCTTCCGGGGGACAGCGAACTTCTGCAGCGCTTCAAGGTATCCCGCACTGTTCTGCGCGAAAGCATGAAGACCCTGGCGGCAAAGGGGATGGTTGTGCCGCGCGCGCGTGTCGGCACGCGTGTCACCGAGAAGATTTATTGGAACATGTTCGACAACGAAGTGCTCAACTGGCATTTCGAAAGCGGGGTCAACAAGGAGTTTCTTCTCCACCTCTACGATATACGCATGGCGTTCGAGCCTTTCGCCGCCAGCCTGGTGGCGGAACGGGCCAGCCGCGAGGACATCGATTTGCTGCGGCGGCTTGCGGCCTCCATGGCGGCCCCGCATCATACGTCCGACAGTCTGGCCGTTGCCGACCTTCATTTCCATCTGGCCATTACCGAGGCGTCGCAAAATCCGTTCATGCGGTCGCTCGGCGGGCTTATCGAGGCTGCGCTGGTCGGCATGTTCCGCATGAGTGCGCCACCCTCCAGCAACGGCTTCAGCAATATTGCCGACACGCATATGGCCATCGTCGAAGCCATTGCAGCGCATGATGCCCTGGCGGCGCACAAGGCCATGGAATTCGTCATCATCGACGGACGTCAACACGTCCTGGAGGCTTTCGCGGCTCTTGTCGAGGCGTAAGGGCGACTTCTAATTTCGCCGTAGTTCACCGCTCGACTAGTTGCTATGAGGGGACAGCGCCCGGTCACGGGCGGCGCCTGATGTTTATCTCGGAGCCTGAAATGGAACGCACCTGCCTCGCCATCATCCTCGCTGCCGGCGACAGTACCCGCATGAAATCATCGATCTCGAAGGTTCTGCATCCGATCGCCGGTCGGCCAATGATCGCGCATGTCATGGAATCGATCGCCAAGACCGATATTTCGGCAGCGGCACTGGTCGTGGGGCGCAACGCCGATGAGGTGAGTGCGGCAGCGGCGATCGACGGCGTCGAAGTGGACTCCTATCTGCAGAAAGAGCGCCTTGGCACCGGCCATGCCGTGCTTGCAGCCCGTGAGGCGATCGCTCGAGGTTATGACGACATTCTCGTTGCCTACGGAGACGTGCCGCTGCTCACCGACGTGCCACTGCGCGCCGCCCGCCAGGGGCTCGCTGAAGGCAATGATATCGTGGTCATCGGCTTTCACACCGATAATCCGAATGCCTATGGTCGGCTGCTGGTCAAGGACGGCGAGTTGATTGCCATCCGCGAGGCGAAGGATGCGACGGATGCCGAGCTGGCGGTCACGTGGTGCAACAGCGGCCTGATGGCGATCAACGGCCGCAAGGCGCTCGATCTGCTCGACCGCATCGGCAACAACAATGCCAAGGGCGAATATTATCTCACCGATCTCGTTGAAATCGCTCGTTCGCTCGGCGGCCGCGCCGTGGCGGTCGATGCGCCGGAAGTGGAGATGACCGGTTGCAACAACCGGGCCGAACTTGCCGTCATCGAGCGTCTTTGGCAGGAGCGGCGGCGTCACGAACTGATGCTGTCGGGCGTCACTATGGTTGCGCCGGAAACCGTGTTTCTCGCCTACGACACCGTGATCGGCCAGGATGCGATGATCGAACCGAACGTCGTGTTCGGTCCCGGCGCCGTCATCGAGGGAGGCGCGGTCGTTCATGCCTTCTCGCATATCGAGGGTGCGCATGTCAGCGCCGGTGCGACGGTCGGGCCGTTTGCGCGGTTGCGACCCGGCGCCGATCTCGCCGGCGGTTCCAAGGTCGGCAATTTCTGCGAGGTGAAGAACGGCAAGATCGGCGAGGGCGCCAAGGTCAATCATCTGACTTATATCGGCGACGCGACTGTCGGTGCCGGCAGCAATATCGGTGCCGGCACCATCACCTGCAACTACGATGGGGTCAACAAGTACGAGACTCATATCGGCGCCAACGCCTTCGTCGGCTCCAACTCGTCGCTCGTGGCACCTCTGCGCATCGGCGACGGCGCCTATGTCGCCTCCGGCAGCGTCATCACCGATGACGTCCCGGCGGACGCGCTGGCCTTCGGCCGGGCGCGGCAAGAGGTAAAGCCGGAGCGTGCCAAGCTGATACGCGAGAGGGCACTCGCCATCAAAGCCGCCAAGAAGGGTGGCCACTAAGCCTAAAGTAGATGGTCCCGTAACGGTTGGAAACCGAAAGTGACCATCGTGGCAATTGTGAAAACTGTTAGAATAGTTAGGACTTGCCTTCAAATTTGAGGCCAGACGGAGAGTTGTATGTGCGGCATTGTTGGGATCGTCGGAATGAAGCCTGTAGCGGGCCGTTTGGTGGATGCGCTGCGGCGCCTCGAGTACCGCGGCTACGATTCGGCCGGCGTCGCCACCATCCATGAAGGCATGATGGATCGCCGCCGCGCGGAAGGAAAGCTGTTCAATCTGGAAAGGCGGCTGGAGGCCGAACCTCTGCCCGGCACGACCGGTATCGCCCACACACGTTGGGCAACCCACGGCGTTCCGAATGAAACCAACGCCCATCCGCATTTCGTCGAAGGTGTCGCCGTCGTCCATAACGGCATCATCGAAAACTTCTCCGAGTTACGCGAGGAGCTAAAGGCCGAGGGGAAGGTGTTCGCTTCGCAGACGGATACCGAAGTCGTTGCTCATCTGCTGGCCAAGTACGTTCAGGATGGCCTCGATCCGCGTGCCGCGATGCTGAAGATGCTGAACCGCGTCACCGGCGCGTACGCGCTGGCCGTGATGTTCCAGAGCGATCCCGGCACGTTGCTGGCGGCGCGCTCAGGCCCGCCGCTCGCCGTCGGTTATGGCAGCGGGGAGATGTTCCTTGGCTCGGACGCAATCGCGCTTGCGCCGTTCACCAACGAGATTACCTATCTCGTCGACGGTGATTGCGCGATCGTCACCCGCGACGGCGCGACGATCATCGATTTCGACGGCAACGACGTGAGCAGGCCGCGGCAGGTTTCGCAGGCAACCGCCTATGTGGTCGATAAGGGCAACCATCGCCACTTCATGGAAAAGGAAATCTACGAGCAGCCGGAGGTGATCTCGCACGCGCTCAGCCACTATGTCGATTTCGACAGTCATCGCGTCCGTCAGAGCGCATCGGCGATCGATTTCGGCAGCGTTTCCGGCTTGGCGATCTCCGCTTGCGGCACTGCCTATCTCGCCGGTCTGATCGGCAAATACTGGTTCGAGCGCTATGCCCGGCTTCCCGTGGAAATCGATGTAGCTTCCGAATTCCGCTACCGCGAAATGCCCTTGTCGCCCTCGCAGGCGGCGCTGTTCATCTCTCAATCCGGCGAGACGGCGGATACCCTGGCCTCGCTACGCTATTGCCGGGACAACGGCCTGAAGATCGGCGCCGTCGTCAATGTCAGGGAATCGACCATCGCGCGTGAATCCGATGCCGTGTTTCCGATCCTGGCCGGCCCGGAGATCGGCGTCGCCTCGACGAAGGCCTTCACCTGCCAGCTCGCCGTCCTTGCCTCCCTCGCGATCGGAGCGGGCGTTGCCCGCGGCACGGTGAGCGCCAAGGAGGAAGAGGACATGGTGCGCCACCTGGTCGAGATGCCTCGCATCATGGCGCGCGTGCTGAACATCATTCAGCCGCAGATGGAAAGCCTCGCGCGAGAGATATCCAAGTTCAAGGACGTGCTCTATCTCGGCCGTGGCACCAGCTTCCCGCTTGCCATGGAAGGGGCGCTGAAGCTGAAGGAGATCTCCTACATCCATGCCGAAGGCTACGCGGCCGGCGAGCTGAAGCACGGGCCGATCGCGCTGATCGATGAGAACATGCCCGTCATCGTCATCGCGCCCTTTGACCGCTTTTTCGACAAGACCGTTTCCAACATGCAGGAAGTGGCAGCGCGAGGCGGCCGGATCATCTTCATCACCGACGATGCGGGTGCCGCCGCATCGACGCTACCGACCATGGCGACCATCATTCTGCCTGTTGTTGACGAAATCATCGCCCCGATCATCTTCTCGCTGCCGATCCAATTGCTGGCCTACCATACAGCGGTCTTCATGGGCACGGACGTCGATCAGCCGCGCAACCTCGCCAAATCGGTGACGGTAGAGTAGGCCTCACTTCCTTTCATTCATCCTGCGGTCACGTCGTCGTGAGTCGGCCGCCTGTTCGGTGCGCCGGCGGGACTGGCGGGTTGTATGCCGCGCCAATTTCTGGCACGCTTCTTGAAGGAGATGGTGGGGGAAAATTTGCCTGATAAAGGTGGGCGGCGGAACGGAGTTTTCGAACGGCGAATGACTGAAAAACTCATCAAAATGTCCGTGCCGACGCGGATCAGAAACAACTTCCTGGCCGGCCTGATCATCTGCGCTCCGATCGCCATCACGCTCTGGCTCACATGGTCAGTCGTGCATTGGGCGGATAGTTGGGTGCGGCCCTACATCCCGGCGCGTTACGACCCTGAAAGCTATCTGAATTTCGCCGTCCCCGGCACTGGCCTCGTGATCGCGATGATCTTCATCACGGTTGTCGGTTTCCTGGCCAAAAACCTGATCGGGCAGAGCATCGTCCGCTTTGGCGAGTCGATCGTCACTCGCGTTCCGCTCGTGCGAAGCATCTACAAGAGCGTCAAGCAGATCTTCGAGACCGTGCTGAAGGAACAGGGCACGTCGTTCAAGAAGGTGGGGCTGATCGAATATCCAAGCCCGGGCCTCTGGTCCATGGTTTTCATATCGACCGACGCCAAGGGCGAGATTGCTTCGAAATTCAACGCCATGGGCCAGGATATGGTTGCGGTTTTCCTGCCGCCGACACCGGTGCCGACAGCCGGGTTCCTGGTTTTCGTGCCGCGTGAAAAGATTACGATTCTCGACATGAGCCCCGAGGATGGCGCCAAGCTTCTGATTTCCGGTGGCCTGGTTTCGCCCGAATACAAGGAAGAGCTGGTCGCGATGAAGGGGCCGCGCACCCCGGTTCCGATGAAGTCTCTCACCTAGAAATCGCTCTTCCGCTATTGTCGACAGCCTATTCTCGCGCCCTGCGCGAATTGTCATGTCTCTATCATGTTGACGTCTTAGATCGTCCTTGGGATAGGCAATGGGTATCTCACTATCGAATGTTCGGGACGCATGTGCCGGACACTATCTTCGATACGGCTTCCATCAAGCCGCGGATGGATACCGTTGCCTCCATACGGTTTTTCATCAGGAGGATATTTTTTTGAGAGACTCACGTTCAAGGACATTGCCGCTGCTGTCTGCAGCGCTTGCCACATTCATTTTCACAACACCGCTGGTAGCACATGCCGAAAGTTCCGTAGCGGTCGGAGGCACGACGCTCGTCAACAAGGGACGTGTTGCCGTGGGCCGTATTCCAGCCAACCAGCGCGACAAGTTCGGCGAGACCTTCGGCTCTGGCTCGGGCATGTCCATCGACGCCAAGAGCTGGACCCGCAATGCTGACGGTACCTACAAGGGATCGCTGTGGCTGCTGCCGGACCGTGGCTACAATGTCGCCGGCACCACGGATTATCGCGCGCGTCTCAACACCATCGATATTCAGCTGACGCCGGTTGCTCCCGGCGCAACGCCGCCGGCCGGCAAGGAGCAGTTGGGTGTCGAAGCCAAGCTCGCCGATACGCTGCTGTTGAAAGACAATAAAGGCAACGAAACCACCGGCCTTGACCCCGCCAACGGCGTCCGACAAGCAGAAGGCGGCATGCCGCTTTTGCCGCTGGCACCGAACGGCAAGGTCTCGCTCGACAACGAAGCCATTGCCCGGCTGCCAGATGGCTCAATGTTCATCAGCGATGAATACGGTCCCTATATCTACCGCTTCTCGGCGGATGGGCGGATGATCTCGGCCACAGCGCCGCCGGCGGCGTTTCTGCCGATGCGCCACAGCACCGTGAACTTTTCCTCAAATAATCCGGGTCCCGGCGAATCCGCTCCGGATCCGAAGGATCCGACAAGTGGGCGCCAGAACAACCAGGGCTTCGAGGGCATGTCCCTGACCCCGGACGGTAAGTTCCTCATCGCGGTGCTCCAGTCTGCGACGCGCCAGGATGGTGGCGATTCCAGTTCGACCAGGCAGAACACGCGCGCCCTGCTTTACGATGCTGCTGATCTCGACCACCTGAAACTCGTGCACGAATACGTCGTGCCTTTGCCGGTCTTCACCAACGACAAGGGCAAGACGTCCGTCGCCGCCCAGAGCGAAATCGTGGCGCTTTCGCCGACGAGCTTCCTGATGCTCGCTCGTGATAGCAACAATGGCTACGGCCAGAAGGGCGATAAGTCGATCTATCGCAACATCGTCGCCGTCGATGTGTCTGCCGCCACCGATATTGCCGGCGGCAAATTCGACGGCGACACAGCTGTCGCTCCGAAGGGTGTTCTTGATCCCTCGGTCAAGCCCGCTGTCCTCAGCCAGTTCATCGACATCAACGACACCGCCGATCTCGCTCGCTTCGGCCTTCACAACGGCACTCCGAACGATCGCAACAATCTATCGGAAAAGTGGGAAGCCATGTCGCTTGCCAGCGTCCAGGATCCGAAGCTGCCGGATGATTACTTCCTGTTCGTCGCCAACGACAACGACTTCATCACCCAGGACGGTTTCCAGGTGGGAGCCGCCTACAAGGATGACAGCGGCGCCGACGTCGACACCATGTTCCAGGTGTTTCAGGTGACCATTCCCGGTCTCTCTGCCAAGTAAGCCATTTGAAAAAGGGGTGGACGCGGTTAGCGCGTCCCCCATTCAGCCCGCACGCAGGAACCGGATCGCCTCGTCGCGGCGGAAGAGATAGAGCAGGGTGCGTACCGCCATGCCGCGCTCGCCGGTTAATTCCGGATCGCGCTCGATAATATAGGCAGCATCCTTGCGGGCGATTTCCAGAAGATCGGCATGGGCTTCGAGACTGGCGATGCGAAAGCCCGGTGTACCCGACTGGCGCGTGCCCAGAAGCTCGCCTTCGCCACGCAGCTTCAGATCCTCCTCGGCAATGCGGAAACCATCCTCGGTGTCGCGCATGATCGAAAGCCTGGCATGTCCTGTTTCCCCAAGCGGCCCCTTGTAAAGCAGGATGCAGGTGGAGGCCTCGTCGCCGCGTCCGACGCGGCCACGCAGCTGGTGAAGCTGCGCCAGGCCGAAACGCTCCGCATGTTCGATGACCATGATCGTCGCATCGGGAACGTCGACACCGACTTCGACGACCGTCGTCGCCACCAGCAGCCGGATCTCGCCATTCTTGAAGGCCATCATGACAGCATCCTTTTCAGGACCGCTCATCCGGCCGTGGATGAGGCCGACGCCAGCCCCGAGCGCGCTCGTCAATGTTGCGTGTCGCTCCTCTACCGACATTAAATCCGATTCTTCGGATTCCTCCACAAGTGGGCATATCCAATATGCTTTTTTGCCTTCCGACAGTGCGCTCTTCAGTCTGCCAACGATCTCGCCGGTTCGCTCGTTTGGGATGGTGATCGTCTGGATCGGCTTGCGCCCGGCTGGCTTCTCCGTGAGCTTGGAAACGTCCATGTCGCCAAAGGCGGCCAGCACCAGCGTGCGCGGGATGGGCGTCGCTGTCATGACAAGCATATGCGGCGAGATGCCTTTCGCTGTCAGCCGCAGGCGCTGGTGGACGCCGAAGCGATGCTGCTCGTCGACCACAGCCAGCATCAGATTGGCGTAGGCGACGCTGTCCTGGAATAGCGCATGCGTGCCGATGATGATCTGCGCCTCGCCAGAGGCGATGCGCTCGAGAATGGCATCTCGCTCGCGGCCCTTTGTGCGGCCTGTGAGGACTTCGACGGAAAGGTTTGCATCTGCTGCGAATTTCGAGATCGTCGCGTGGTGCTGCCGCGCCAGGATTTCGGTCGGCGCCATGAACACGGCCTGGCCGCCGCTCTCGATCACGGCAGCGATCGCCATCAAGGCGACAAGCGTCTTACCCGCGCCGACATCCCCCTGCAGCAGCCGCAGCATGCGCTCCGTACCGGCCATGTCCTTGAGAATATCGGCAACGGCCTCGCGCTGGCTGTTGGTCATCGAGAAGGGCAGGGATTCCAATATCTTGCTACTGACTTTCCCAGTCGCATGCACCGGCTGACCCGCGACCTTGCGCAGCCGCTGGCGTACAAGGGAGAGCGACAATTGCCCGGCCAGAAATTCGTCATAGGCGAGCCTGCGGCGCGCCGGCGCCTGCGGATCGATATCGGCGGCATCCCGCGGCGCATGCAGCATATGGAAGCTGTCGGAGATCGAGGGAAAGCCTTGCTTCTGCACAAGCGCAAGATCGTCCCACTCCGGCAGGTCAGGCATGCGCGGCAGGGCGGCTTCGATGGTCTTGCGCAGGAATTTCGGCGAGAGGCCGGCCGTGAGCGGATAGACCGGCTCGACCAGCGGCAGATTTTCCGCTTCGCTCTCTCGCATGATGTAGTCCGGATGCACCATTGACGGCCGGCCGTTGAACCAGTCGACCTTACCGCTGACAGTTACCGTCTCGTCGATCGGCAGCTGCTTTTCGAGCCACTGCGCCTTGCCCCGGAAGAACACCAGCGCCAGTTCTCCTGTCTGGTCATGCAGGAAGACACGATAGGGCACATTGCTGCGTGCATTCGGCGGCGGCTGGTGACGGTCGACTCGGCCGGTAATGGTGACGATCGCGCCCTGTGGCGCTCTGGCGATGCCCGGCTGCTCGCGCCGGTCGATGATGGAGTGCGGCGCGTGAAAGAGCAGGTCGATCACGCGGCAATCGTCGATCGTTTCGCGGTCGAGCAGCTTGACCAGCAGTTCGGATACCTTCGGCCCGACGCCGGGCAGCGAAGAGATGGAGGCAAACAGCGGATCGAGGATGGCGGGACGCATGGTGGGCAAAATGCGACGGGCAGGGTGGATTTGGCAAGGGGCGGCCGGGAACTCGGCCCTATTGAGGTAAACACTCCCCGGAAAATTGCATGCGAGTCGCTTTTTTCAGAAAAACTGGTTCCCACCTTTCAATGCTGGTTTTATAGAGACGCATCAACAGGAAGGTGTTTTTGATGACTGGGCTGACCCTCAGCAGTGCCGATCTCGATCCCCGCCGCCGGCGCATCCTTTTCCGCTGTTGGCATCGTGGCATCCGCGAGATGGATCTGGTCTTCGGCCAGTTCGCCGATAACGAGCTGCCGGGATTGGCCGAAGCCGATCTCGATGAGCTCGAAAGCATCATGGACGAGGAAGACAACGATCTCGTCAAGTGGATCCTCGGAACCGAGCCGACACCGCAACATTTGCAGACCCCCCTGTTCCAGCGCCTGGCGTCCTATAGGCCCGATTTCGAAGAGATCGCTGAAAGGTTCGGCATAACCAGATGATTCCCGGTTTCGATGCGAAGAAACTGCTCGCCGCAAGCGAGCCGCTGACGGTCGGTCATGTCCCGGCCGGCATGGAACCGTTCCTGCTTGCGGAGCTGGCAAGAGCCGGTCAGCCGATCGCCTATGTCATGTCTGATGGGCAGCACATGGCCGATGTCGAGCAGATGCTCGGCTTCCTCGCGCCCGAGATTCCGGTACTGACCTTGCCCGCCTGGGATTGCCTTCCCTACGACCGCGTTTCGCCGAGTTCCGACACGTCAGCCCGCCGTCTGGCCGCGCTCTCCGGCCTGATTGCCTATCATCACAAGCCGCATGCGGCGATCGTGCTGGTGACGGTCAACGCCATGCTGCAGAAGGTCGCGCCGCAGGACATCATCGAAAGCCTGGCGTTTTCGGCAAGGTCAGGCAATCAGCTGCGCATGGACGATATTGCCGGCCGACTGGAGCGGAATGGCTTCGATCGCGTCGCGACCGTGCGCGAGGTCGGTGAATATGCCGTGCGCGGCGGTATCCTCGATGTCTTCGTTCCGGGCACGGAAGAGCCGGTGCGTCTCGATTTCTTCGGCGATACGCTGGAAAGCATCCGCAGCTTCGATCCGGCCAGCCAGCGCACGACAGGGCAGGTCCGCTCCCTCGATCTCAATCCGATGAGCGAAGTGACGCTGACGCCGGATACGATCAGCCGTTTCCGCAAGAACTATCTCTCCGCCTTCGGCGCCGCCACGCGCGACGACGCGCTCTATGTCGCCGTTTCCGAGGGGCGCCGCTATGCCGGCATGGAACATTGGCTGCCGCTGTTCTATGAGAAGCTGGAGACGGTTTTCGACTATCTCAAGGGCTTCCGGCTGGTGACGGATCACACGGTGCGGGAAGCGGCCGAGGAGCGTTCCAAGCTCGTTTTCGACTATTATGATGCGCGCCTCAATTCCGGACAGCCGGCCAAGAGCCAAATGTCGCAGGGCACGCCCTACAAGCCGGTAACGCCGGGTCAGCTCTATCTCGATGCCAGCACCTTCGGCAAGGCGCTGGATGCCTTCAGTGCCATCCGCATATCGCCTTTCAACGAGCATGAGGGCGAGGCACGCCGCGTCGTCAGCATCGACGCCCGGCAAGGGCCTCGCTGGGCGCGCTCGGCGACCGAGAGCGCCGATAGCGAACGCGTCAACGTCTTCGATTCCGTCGTCAAGCACATTGCCGACAAGCGCGCCTCCGGCGGCAAGGTGTTGATCACCGCCTGGACCGAGGGTTCGCTCGACCGCCTGCTGCAGGTGCTCGCCGAACATGGGTTGGCGCGCGTCAAGACTATCGAGGCTTTCAAGGACCTCGGCGGCTTGGCGAAAGGCGAGGCGGCGGCTGCAGTCCTAAGTCTGGAAGCGGGCTTCGAGGCTGGCGATCTCGTCATCATCGGCGAGCAGGACATTCTCGGCGACCGCATGGTGCGTCGCTCCAAACGCCGTAAGCGCGCCGCAGATTTCATTTCGGAAGTGGCCGGCCTCGACGAAGGCTCGATCGTCGTCCATGCCGAACACGGCATCGGCCGTTTCGTCGGCCTGAAGACTATTGAAGCGGCAGGCGCTCCGCATGCCTGTCTCGAGCTGCGCTATGCCGACGACGCCAAGCTGTTCCTGCCGGTCGAAAACATCGATCTCCTGTCGCGCTACGGCGGTGAGGGCACAGAGGCTCAGCTCGACAAGCTCGGCGGCGGCGCCTGGCAGATGCGCAAGGCCAAGCTCAAGAAGCGCTTGCTGGATATGGCCAGCGCCTTGATCCGCGTCGCAGCCGAACGCCTGACGCGGCATGCGCCGGTGCTCAGCGCCCCGGACGGCCTCTATGACGAGTTCGCCGCCCGCTTCCCCTATGACGAAACCGAAGACCAGATGAACGCCATCGAGGCGGTGCGCGACGATCTCGCCGCCGGCCGGCCGATGGATCGCCTCGTCTGCGGCGACGTCGGCTTCGGCAAGACGGAAGTGGCGCTGCGCGCCGCCTTCGTCGCTGCCATGAACGGTGCACAGGTCGCCGTCGTCGTACCGACGACGCTGCTCGCCCGCCAGCATTTCAAGACCTTCTCCGAGCGTTTCCGTGGGCTACCGATCCGGGTGCAGCAGGCATCCCGTCTTGTCGGCGCCAAGGAGCTGGCGCTGACAAAGAAGGAAGTCGCCGAAGGCAAGACGGATATCGTCGTCGGCACGCATGCGCTGCTCGGCGCCGGCATCAAGTTCGCCAATCTCGGCCTGCTTGTTATCGATGAGGAGCAGCATTTCGGCGTCAAGCATAAGGAGCGGCTGAAGGATCTGAAAAGCGACGTGCATGTGTTGACGCTTTCGGCGACGCCGATCCCGCGCACACTGCAGCTGGCCATGACGGGCGTGCGCGAATTGTCGCTCATCACCACGCCGCCGGTCGACCGCATGGCGGTGCGCACCTTCATCTCGCCTTTCGATTCGCTGGTCATCCGCGAGACGCTGATGCGCGAGCATTACCGCGGCGGCCAGAGCTTCTACGTCTGCCCGCGTCTGACTGATCTTGCCGAGATCCATGCCTTCCTGCAGTCGGACGTGCCGGAGTTGAAGGTGGCGGTGGCGCACGGCCAGATGCCGGCCGGCGAGCTGGAGGACATCATGAATGCCTTCTACGAAGGCCGCTATGACGTGCTGCTCTCCACGACCATCGTCGAATCCGGCCTCGACGTGCCGACGGCCAACACGCTGATCGTCCACCGCGCCGACATGTTCGGCCTCGCGCAGCTCTACCAGCTTCGCGGCCGCGTCGGCCGTTCCAAGGTGCGTGCCTTCTCGCTCTTCACCCTGCCGGTCAACAAGGTCCTGACGACGACGGCCGAGCGCCGCCTGAAGGTGCTGCAATCGCTGGATACGCTCGGTGCCGGCTTCCAGCTCGCCAGCCACGATCTGGATATCCGCGGCGCCGGCAACCTGCTCGGCGAGGAACAATCGGGCCATATCAAGGAAGTCGGTTTCGAGCTTTACCAGCAGATGCTCGAGGAGGCCGTCGCCGAGGTCAAGGGCGTCGACGAGATTCAGGATACCGGCTGGTCGCCGCAGATTTCCGTCGGCACGCCGGTCATGATCCCGGACGATTACGTGCCAGACCTGCATCTGCGCATGGCGCTCTACCGCCGCTTGGGCGAAATCACCGAAATCAAGGAGATCGACGGTTTCGGTGCCGAAATGATCGACCGTTTCGGACCGATGCCGATCGAGGTGCAGCATCTTCTGAAGATCGTCTACATCAAGTCGCTCTGCCGCATTGCCAATGTCGAGAAGCTGGATGCAGGCCCGAAGGGCCTCGTCGTGCAGTTCCGCAACAAGGAATTCCCGAACCCGGCCAATCTCGTCGGCTATATCGCCAAGCAGGGCACCATGGCAAAGATCCGCCCGGACCACAGCGTATTCTTGACCCGCGATCTTCCGACACCGGAAAAGCGGCTGCAAGGGGCGGCCGTGGTTATGACGCAATTGGCGGAGTTGGCGAAGTAAGGGCAGTGGGGCGCTGGCGTTCGAAGAAGAAGCGTTCTATCTCAGGAACGAAACGAATAAGTTCGAAGCCCGCTTTTTCCAGCAACCGTCTCGAAACCCTGTTTTCCGGTCGTGCGAAAGCACCAACCTTCGCGAGTTTCAGTGTGTGATCGGCTTCCGCCAATGCGGCCGAGACGAATTCGCTTCCATATCCATAACCCCAGGCGCCAGGGTGGAAATAATAGCCGAGTTCGACACCCCAGCCGGAATCGAAAGGGTCGTCGTATAAACCGCCCCAACCTATGGCGCGGCCGGTGCTTTTCAGAATAACTGTCCAAGGCGCATAACCGTCTCTCCTGCGCCGCCGCTCATATACTGCTATGCGCTGACGGCAATCTTTCAACGATGCGTCGGTGTGCGTGAATTGCATCGCTTCTGGGTCGCCCAGAAATTCAAAAAGGCTGGAGGCGTCCGATAACAGAGGCTTTCGTAAAACAAGCCGTGCCGTCTCGATCATCTGTCACCTTCAGCGCCAGCGCTCAGTTCATCCCAGCCCGCGCCTCGGCCTTCATCTTGGCGATATCCCTCAGCGCCTCCACAAGCACATCCGGCGTCTGGGCGCCGCTGACGGCATATTGCTGGTCGAAGATGAAGAAGGGCACGCCGTTGACGCCGATCTTCTGGGCGGCGTCGATTTCGCCAATGATGAGGTCGCGGTCGGCGTCGGAGGCGAGCAGCGCTGCGATGACGGATCTGTCGAGCCCGGCCTTTTCGGCGATCTCAAGCAGAACCGCGTGGTCGCCGACGTTGCGGCCCTCCTCGAAATTGGCCTTGAAGAGGGCGTTGACCACCTTTTCCTGCGTCTCGCGGTTTTCGGTGCCGGCCCAGTGGATGAGGCGGTGTGCGTCGAGCGTGTTCGGACCGATTTTGATGGCGTCGAAATCGAACTTGATGCCGATCTCACGGCCGAGATCGCAGAGCATCTTGTGCGCCTGTGCTACGCGTTCCTCGCCGCCGAGTTTCTTTGCCAATTCCTTCTTCTGGTCGACGCCTTCGGGCGGATAATCGGGGTTCAGTCGATAGGGCCGCCAGTTCAGATCGACGCCCACTTCGTCCTGTACTTCGGCGATGGCCAGCTCCAACCGGGCCTTGCCGAGATAGCACCAAGGACAAACGACGTCCGAGACGATATCGATCGTGATGCGTTCCATGGCTCTATCCTTTCGGTTTTTGGCTTGTCCTGACCATCTAGGCGTTCTCGCCGATGGCTTCAACCGGTTACCGAAAGGGAACTAATCAACATCATTGCGCGGATGCGTCCCACCAGACGGGCAGGTAATAGCCATAGAGCGGCAATGTGTCGGGATGGGCTATATGACTTCGCCGCGCCACCCATTGCTGCGCGATATGGTAGAGCGGCACGACGTAATAGCCCGAGATCAGGATGCGATCGAAGGAGCGCACGGCGTCGCGGAAATCTTCCGCTGACTTCGCCGTCAGGAAATGATCGATCAGCGTATCGACATCGGGGTCGGCAACGCCGGCGAAGTTCAGGCTGCCTGGCGTCTTTGCGGCGGCGGAGCTCCAGCGACCTACCTGCTCGATACCAGGCGACAGCGACGACGGGTAGGATTTGATGATCACGTCGTAGTCGTAGTTGGTCGTTCGCAGCTGATATTGCGAATCGTCTACGGTGCGGATGGTGACGGCGATGCCAAGCAAGGCCAGCGAGCGGCGGTAGGCGATGGCGATTCGCTCCTGATCCGCATTTTGCGTCATGATCTCGAAGCTGAGCTGCCGTCCGGCACTGTCGACCATGCGCTCACCCTTGATCGCATAGCCGCCCTGCTTGAGAAAATTGACGGCCTTCCGCAGGATCGAGCGATCACGGCCGGAACCGTCGCTGACGGGCAGCTTATAGGTGCCGTCGAGGACGTCGGCGTCGATATGGTCCTTGATCGGGCCGAGCAGGGCGAGCTCATTGGCGTCTGCGGGGACGCCAAAGGACGAAAGATCGGAATTCTGCCAGTAGCTTTCGGTGCGGGTATAGGCATCGGAAGCAAGGTTGCGGTTGAACCATTCGAAATCGAAGGCGAGCGTCAGGCCCTTGCGGACGTTCTTGTTTGCAAAGATAGGCCGGCGGGTGTTGAAGACGAAACCCAGCATGCCGCTCGGCAGCTTCGGGGTGAAGACCTCCTTGACGACGGCTTTGGAAGTAACAGCGGGAAAATTGTAGGCCTGCTGCCAGTGGGCCGGGCTGCCGTCCTGATAGATATCGATATCACCCTTCTTGAGGGACTCGAACACCGTCGTGTCCTGCAGGAAGTAGTTCACCACGATCTGGTCGTAATTGTCGACGCCGACCTTCGCGGGAATATCCTTGCCCCAGTAGTCGGGATTACGCTCGAAAACGATTCGCTGGCCAGGATCAACGCTCTTCACCCGGTATGGGCCGGAGCCGATCGGGATGCTGAGCGTGGTGCGTTCAAAACTGTCGGGATCGGTCGCGTGTTTCGGCAGGATGGGCAGCGACGAGGCGATGATCAGTGGCGTTTCGCGATTGGCCTTGTCGTTGAAGCGGATCAGCACACCGTGCTCACCGACCTTCTCGATCGTGCCGATCGTGTCGAGCCAAGACGACATTGGTACGCGCCCCTTGTCGCGCAGGAGCTGGAAGGTGAAGATCACGTCTTCGGGCGTGACCGGCTGCCCGTCCGACCATTTTGCGTCGGGATTGAGATTGAACTGGATGTAGCTCCGGCTTTCGTCCCATTCGACCGTCTGGGCGAGCAGCCCGTAAAGTGTGAACGGCTCGTCGCGCGAGCGCACCATCAGCGGTTCGAAGATGAGGTTGCCGTACTCCGGGTCCCACATGCCGCGCGCCGTCGTGCGCATGCTCTTCAGAATGAAGGGGTTGAGGTTGTCGAAGGTGCCGACGACACCATAGCTGATGCGGCCGCCTTTCTTGACGTCCGGATTGACGTAGGGCAGGTGCTTGAAATCCGCCGGCAGGGCCGGATCTCCATGCATGGCGATACCGTAGAGTGGTTGCGCCGCGGCGGCGTTGCATAATGCTGCGAAAAATACAAAGACAGCGATCCGGAGCGCTCGCATGGCATCCTTTCCGGTAAGGGCTACGATTCGGCCGAACCTTATCACGAGCGTGCCGAATTCAACACGCGACCGCGGAATTCTTGGGTCTCGACAGAAAAGGTCAAAGAAAAGCTGGATATCCGCGTCGGTGCGATGTAACAGGGGGGCCGGGTTTCCCGGGTCATGCATTTGCCTTATTCATTCGACAGGTGGACGACGGTTTGACCCGAATGGCATGGGACGGCAGGCGTCGTCCCGCAGCGGATTTCAGGAGGCGGTTTCGCTATGATGTTCAAGACTGACAACAAAATGCGGGCAGGTCTCTCTGCTCTGGCTCTCATGATCGGTGCGGCGCTCCCGGCAGCTGCCTTCGCTCAGGATGCGTCGAATGCAGCTCCCGCCGACGGCGGTGGCGATCCCAATCAACCGCGTCTGGGCTGGTACAAGACCTGCGCCAAGCAGGACGATGCCGATATCTGCATCGTGCAGAACCTCATCATGGCCAATAACGGCCAGCTGGTGACGGCGGTCGGCCTCATCTCCGTCGACGGCAAGGTCAATCGCAAGATCCTGCAGATTTCCGTTCCGACGGCTCGCCTGATCCCGCCTGGCATCACCATGCAGATTGACGGCGGCAAGGGCCAGAAGCTCGATTACGCCGTCTGCCTTCCGGACAAGTGCACCGCGGAAGTGCCTGTGACCGACGCTATGGTCGCGTCGCTGAAGAAGGGGACCGATGTGACCTTCACCTCGATCAACTTCCGCCGCGCACCGAACCCGATCAAGATTTCGCTGACCGGCTTTGGCGCCGCCTTTGACGGCCCGGCGATCTCCGACTCCAAGCTTGCCGAAAGCCAGAAGAGCCTGCAGGACAGCATGCAGAAGAAGGCTGAGGAAGCACGCAAGAAGCTGGAAGATGCCCAGAAGGCCGCCAAAGCGCAGTAAACTTGCGGAAATTCATCATCTCATAAAAGAAAAAGCCCGGAGCAATCCGGGCTTTTTCTTTGCTGCCGGCTCCTCGAACAGAGACTCCGGCCAAAATGAAAAGGGAAGGCCTTGGGAAGCCTTCCCTTCAGAAATAAGATTGGTTTGACTGGCGCTTAGTGGGCGAAGCTCATCTTGGGCTTGAGCTGTCCTGTCGGCGCCTTGTCGAAGATCTGGTCGACTTGTGGATTGCGGAGCGGAACGCCGCTCTCGTCACTGACCAGATTCTGTTCCGACACGTATGCGACATACTCAGTCTCGTCGTTTTCGGCGAGAAGGTGATAGAAGGGCTGGTCCTTGCTGGGCCGCACTTCCGCCGGAATGGAATTCCACCATTCGTCGGTATTGGCGAATTCCGGATCGACATCGAAGATGACACCGCGGAAGGGGAACATCCGGTGTCGAACCACGTCGCCAATATTGAATTTTGCGTCTCGTTGTTTCATGGTACGACTTCCTTTCAGGCAATCATGTGGTGACTTTCACCGCTGATATCAAGGATTTTGCCCCATTCCTTCACTGAACCGTCACATTCTGCCGGTCTTTCGACCCCGGCATCGGGTGACAGTGCTATGTAGGAATTCCGCGTTCTGATGGAAGGAGCGCGATCAGGAGAAGTGGCCGCCGCATCTTCGCCTGCATGAAGAAAGCCCCGGCTAGCCGGGGCTTTCGCTTTGGGTATCAGACCGAATAGTACATGTCGTATTCGACCGGATGCGGGGTCATTTCGAAGCGCATGACTTCCTGCATCTTCAGTTCGATGAACGCATCGATCTGGTCGTCGTCAAAGACGCCGCCGGCGGTCAGGAACTTGCGGTCCTTGTCGAGGCTTTCGAGCGCTTCGCGCAGCGAGCCGCAAACCGTCGGGATCTTCTTCAGTTCCTTCGGCGGCAGATCGTAGAGGTCCTTATCCATGGCCTTGCCGGGATGGATCTTGTTCTTGATACCATCAAGGCCTGCCATCAGCATGGCTGCAAAACCGAGATACGGGTTTGCGGCCGGGTCGGGGAAGCGGACTTCGACGCGCTTTGCCTTCGGGTTCGAGCCGAACGGAATACGGCAGGAGGCGGAACGGTTGCGAGCCGAATAGGCAAGCAGAACCGGAGCTTCGTAACCAGGGACGAGACGCTTGTAGGAGTTCGTCGACGGGTTGGTGAAGGCATTGATCGCCTTGGCATGCTTGATGATGCCGCCGATGTAGTAGAGGCAGCTCTCGGAGAGACCAGCATATTCGTCGCCGGCGAAGGTCGGCTTGCCGCCCTTCCAGATCGACTGGTGAACGTGCATGCCCGAGCCGTTATCGCCGAAGATCGGCTTCGGCATGAAGGTTGCCGTCTTGCCATAGGCGTTGGCGACCTGGTGGACGACATACTTGTAGATCTGCATCTTGTCGGCGTTGCGCACCAGCGTGTCGAACTTGATGCCGAGCTCGTGCTGGGCGGCAGCAACTTCGTGGTGATGCTTTTCGACGACGACGCCCATCTCCGAGAGAACGGTCAGCATCTCCGAGCGCATGTCCTGGCAACTGTCGACAGGCGGAACCGGGAAGTAGCCGCCCTTGATGCGCGGACGGTGACCGAGGTTGCCGGTTTCGTAATCCGTGTCGTCGTTGGAGGGCAATTCGCTGGAGTCGAGCTTGAAGCCGGTGTTGTAAGGATCGGCCTTGTACTTGACGTCATCGAAGACGAAGAATTCGGCTTCAGGACCGAAGAAGGCGGTATCGCCGATACCAGAGGCCTTCAGGTAGGCTTCCGCCTTCTTGGCGGTGCCGCGCGGGTCGCGGTTGTAAGCTTCGCCGGAGACCGGATCCAGAATATCGCATAGGATGACCATGGTGGACTGCGCGAAGAACGGATCCATGTGGACCGTGTCCGTGTCAGGCATCAGCACCATGTCGGATTCGTTGATGGCCTTCCAGCCCGCAATCGAGGAGCCGTCAAACATGACGCCATCGGCGAACATGTCTTCATCGACGCAGACGATGTCCATCGTGACATGCTGCAGCTTGCCCTTG
Source organism: Rhizobium sp. SG570 (assembly GCF_012275345.1). Classification (NCBI taxonomy): domain Bacteria; kingdom Pseudomonadati; phylum Pseudomonadota; class Alphaproteobacteria; order Hyphomicrobiales; family Rhizobiaceae; genus Rhizobium; species Rhizobium sp. SG570. The sequence continues at coordinate 656,112 of NZ_JAAZQI010000002.1, forward strand.
GGGTCGGTGAAGCGCAGGTCAACGAACTTGACGTCGTTATCCTTGATTTGTTTGAGAATTTCGCTTGCCGTCGTCATTAAATTTCTCTTCCCTTGACTTAGATGACGATTTTTAGCCGCGGCCGAAAGGCCGGGCGGGTTAAATGGCGTCTATGCCAGTTTCACCGGTGCGGATTCGAATGACCTCTTCGATGTTGGAGACGAAAATCTTTCCGTCGCCGATACGGCCGGTTTGCGCAGCCTTGCGGATAGCGTCGATCACCGCTTCCGCATTTTCATCCGCCAATACGACTTCGACCTTCACCTTCGGCAGGAAGTCGACGACGTACTCGGCGCCACGGTAAAGTTCCGTGTGGCCCTTCTGACGGCCGAAGCCCTTCGCTTCCGTCACGGTGATACCCTGCAAGCCGACTTCCTGAAGGGCTTCCTTCACTTCATCGAGCTTGAAGGGCTTAATGATCGCTTCGATCTTTTTCATGAGAAAATGTCTCTCCGCTTCCCCTGTTACAGCAGGACTACTCCCCGCTCGGCCAACGTGATGCACGTATCATGCCAGATGCGGATGGACCACCGTAAAAAAATCCCGGCGAATTTACGCCGAGAGGATGGATTGATGAGGATTTTTCGGAAAAATGGAAGCGAATTCGCGCTGAAATGCGTTGGATAAGTAAAATTTCGCAAAAAAATGCCGTGCACGTCATATTCGTACTCCAGCAAGGCCTTGAATACATTCGCATAATTATTATGCAAATGCATATTAATTGACCTAATTGAGCGATTTAAACGCGGTTGTTTTTGAGGCAAATTTCGCATCTATAATGTTCGTCATGATAACGCCGCTCGCCGATTTGTTGCTCTCTCCCGATGACATGGCCGCCGTCGATCGCGACGCTGCCGCCTCCGGCATTGATTCCTATCAGCTTATGGAAAAAGCGGGGCAGGCGGTTGCCGCAAGCGCGCTTCGGCATTTCCCCGAGGCGCTGCGTTATGTCGTCCTGTGTGGCCCAGGCAACAATGGCGGCGATGGCTACGTGGCGGCTCGCGCGCTCAGGCAGAGCGGAGTGGAGGTTGCACTGTTCCATGTGGGCGATCCGCGGCGGCTGAAGGGCGATGCCGCACGCGCCTTTGCCGATTGTCCGATCGAGGGAGAGGCGATCCGAAACTATGCGCCACGCCCGGGCGACGTAGCTATCGACGCCATCTTCGGTGCGGGGCTGTCGCGTCCGGTTCCGGATGAGGTTACCGCTGTCGTCGCGCGGACCGCGGAGGCGCATGTTCCCGTCATTGCCGTCGATTTGCCGTCCGGGGTCGACGGACGCAGCGGCCACTTCCTCGGCGCCGCCTTTCATGCGGAGCGCACGGTGACCTTCATGACTCGCAAGCCCGGTCATCTGTTGCTGCCCGGACGCGATCTTTGCGGCGCGCTGGAGGTTTTCGACATCGGCATTCCCGCACGCATCGTTCGCGCCCATTCCGATGGCATGATCGCCGAGAATACGCCGGCCCAATGGCAGGAGAAGATACCGTCAACAGGCGCGGACACGCACAAATACAAGCGTGGGCATCTCGTCGTCTTCTCGGGAGGGCCAAATGCGACCGGTGCGGCGCGCATGTCGGCCATGGCCGGTTTGAAGGCGGGGGCGGGGCTTGTCACCATCGCCTCACCGGAAGACGCGATGGCTGTCAATGCCGGCATGCTCACGGCGATCATGTTGCATACTGTCGAGGACGATGCGTCGCTGCGGGAATGGCTTGCCGATCGGCGGCTCTCGACCTTCGTGCTCGGCCCCGGCTTCGGTGCCGGCGAGAAGCCGCGCCGGTTCTGCCTCGCGCTCGCGGATCGTCATCTGGTCCTTGATGCCGATGGCATCACCTCGTTTCGCGACGATCCGCAAATTCTGTTCGACGCCTTTGCGGAAGGGCCGACGCGATTGGTGCTGACGCCGCACGAAGGCGAGTTCGCGCGACTTTTTCCCGATATTGCCGCCGATGGTGCATTGAGCAAGGTCGACAAGGCGAGGGCGGCTGCGGCGAGGGCCCACGCCGCCATCATCTACAAGGGCGCCGACAGCGTGATTGCCGCTCCGGACGGCAGGGCACTGATAAATGCCAATGCGCCGCCCTGGCTTGCCACCGCCGGCTCGGGCGACGTGCTTGCCGGTATCGTCGGCGGACTGATGGCGCAGGGTGCGCCCGCTTTCGAAGCCGCCGCCGCCGGCGTCTGGCTGCACGGCCTGGCGGGCCAGCGCGCGGGAAAAGGGCTGACGGCCGAAGATCTCGTCGCCAGCGTCACCCCTTTCTAAAAGCAGACAGCTATTTTGCCACTTCTTCCTGCAGGGCAATGGCGCCTGGTGGCGCGTTCACCTTGCCCTCATGGATCATGAAGGCGAAGACATCTCGCGGCTCCACCTTCACCTTGCGGTCCTGATCGATCAGCGGCAGATCATCCGGCACCTTGCCTTCGGCCCAGGTTTTCAGCCGATCGGCCCAGGCTTTCAGATCCTTCGGCGGGTAGCAGGTCTTGATGTCGTCCGATCCCTTCTGCAGCCGGGCATAGACGAAATCGGCGGTGACATCCGCAATCATCGGATATTCGAAATGTTCGGCGCAGACGGGCGCGATGTTGTATTTTGCCAGCAGCGCTATGAATTCCGGCACCTTGAAGGAATCGTGGCGGACCTCGACGACGTGCTTCAGTGGCAAGCCGTCCTGCTTGGCCGGTAGCAGCTTCAGGAATGCCTCAAAATCGTCCGGATCGAATTTCTTCGTCGGCGCAAACTGCCAAAGCAGGGGACCAAGGTGATCGCCGAGCTCGCTGATGCCGGAACCCAGAAACTTCTGCATCGATTCACCGGCCTCGGAAAGGACCCGGCGGTTGGTGACGAAGCGTGTGGCCTTGAGCGAGAAGATAAAGCCGTCAGGCACGTCCGCAGCCCATTTGGCGAAGACCTCGGGCTTCTGCGTGCTGTAATAGGTGCCGTTGACCTCGATCACCTTCAGCTTGCGGCTGGCGTAATTGAGCTCGTCCTTCTGCTTCAGGGTGTCGGGATAGAAGGTCCCGCGCCAAGGTTCAAAAGTCCAGCCGCCGATGCCTGTGCGGATTTCGCCCGCTTTGGTCATTCTCTCCTCCATGGACGTTCATCGGGTGAAAACTCACTCCGCCGCTGCGACCTTCTTCATCGGCCGCCGCTCCAGCAACTCCTTCAGGAACTGCCCCGTATAGGAACGCTTCTCCTTGACGATGGTCTCCGGCGTGCCCACCGCAACGATCTCGCCGCCGCCATCGCCCCCCTCGGGACCGAAATCGAGGATCCAGTCGGCTGTTTTGATGACCTCGAGATTGTGCTCGATGACAACGACCGAATTGCCCTGATTGACCAGCTCGTGAAGCATTTCCAGCAGCTTGGCGACGTCGTGGAAGTGCAGCCCGGTAGTGGGTTCGTCGAGGATATAGAGCGTGCGGCCAGTCGATCGCTTCGACAGTTCCTTGGCTAGCTTGACGCGCTGCGCCTCGCCACCCGAAAGCGTATTGGCCTGCTGGCCGACCTTGATGTAGCCGAGGCCGACATCCTTCAGGCTCTGCAGCTTGTCGCGCACGGCAGGAACCGCCGCAAAGAAATCGACGCCTTCCTCGACAGTCATGTCGAGCACATCGGCGATCGACTTGGTCTTGAAAGTGACGTTCAGTGTCTCTCTGTTGTAGCGCTTGCCATGGCAAACGTCGCAGGTGACGTAGACGTCGGGCAGGAAGTGCATCTCGATCTTGATGACGCCATCGCCCTGGCAGGCCTCGCAACGGCCGCCCTTGACGTTGAAGGAGAAGCGGCCCGGCTGATAGCCGCGCGCCTTTGCCTCCGGCAGCCCGGCAAACCAGTCGCGGATCGGCGTGAAGGCGCCGGTATAGGTCGCCGGGTTCGATCGCGGCGTGCGTCCGATCGGCGACTGATCGATGTCGATCACCTTGTCGATATGCTCGAAGCCGTCGATGCGATCGTGATCGGCGGGGATCTCGCGCGCGCCCATCACACGCCGCGCGGCGGACTTGTACAGCGTCTCGATCAGGAAGGTGGACTTGCCGCCGCCGGAAACGCCGGTAACCGCCGTGAAGACGCCGAGCGGAATGGAGGCCGTGACATCCTTGAGGTTGTTGCCTCTTGCGCCGACGACCTTGATCTCCTTGCCCTTCTTGATCTTGCGTCGCTCGTCGGGAACCGGCACGCCGAGTTCGCCGGAGAGATATTTGCCGGTCAGCGACTTCGGGTTCGCCATGATGTCCTGCGGCGTGCCATGCGCGATCACTTGGCCGCCATGCACGCCGGCTGCGGGGCCGATATCGACCACGTCGTCAGCCGACAGGATCGCATCCTCGTCATGCTCGACGACGATGACCGTGTTGCCGATATCGCGCAGATGCTTCAGCGTCTCCAGAAGGCGGGCATTGTCGCGCTGGTGCAGGCCAATCGACGGCTCGTCGAGCACATAGAGCACGCCTGTCAGCCCCGAACCGATCTGCGACGCCAGCCGGATACGCTGGCTTTCGCCGCCCGAAAGCGTGCCGGAATTGCGCGACAGGCTCAGATATTCGAGGCCGACGTCATTCAGGAAGCGCAGGCGATCGCGGATCTCCTTGAGGATGCGCACTGCAATCTCATTCTGCTTGTCGGTAAAGGTCTCGGGCAGCACGTCGAACCAGTCGCGGGCAACCCGGATCGACATTTCCGCGACCTGGCTGATATGCAGCTTGTTGATCTTGACCGCCAAAGCCTCCGGCTTCAGGCGATAGCCGTTGCAGGCCGGGCAGGGGGCGGCCGACATGAAGCGCTCGATCTCCTCGCGCGCCCAGGCGGAATCCGTTTCCTTCCAGCGCCGTTGGAGGTTCGGCACGATGCCTTCGAAGTTCTTGTGCGTCGTGTAGGAGCGCGCACCGTCGGCATAATGGAATTCGATCTTGTCTTCCGTACCGTTGAGGATAACGTCCTTCGCCTCGTCCGACAGCTCGTTCCATCGGTTGCCAAGCTTGAAACCATAATGCTTGCCGAGGGCTTCGAGCGTCTGATTGTAATAGGGCGATGTCGATTTGGCCCATGGCGCAATGGCGCCGTCCCGCAAGGTGCGCTCCGGCTCCGGCACGATCAGATCTGGATCGATCTTCTGCTGTGACCCCAGCCCGTCGCAAGAGGGGCAGGCGCCAAAGGGATTGTTGAAGGAGAACAGGCGCGGTTCGATCTCCGGAATGGTGAAGCCGGAAACCGGACAGGCGAACTTCTCCGAAAACAGCACGCGCTCATGCGTCTCGTTCAGCGATTTGTTGGCCGAGCCGCCGGCAGCGGTTTCCTCTGGTGGCAGCGGCTTGTCAGCGAACTCGGCAACGGCAAGGCCGTCGGCAAGACGCAACGAGGTTTCGAAGCTGTCGGCCAGACGAGCCGCCATATCGGGCCTGACGACGATGCGGTCGACCACGACGTCGATGTCGTGCTTGTACTTCTTGTCGAGCGCCGGCACATCGGCGATCTCGTAGAACTGCCCGTCGACCTTGACGCGCTGGAAGCCCTTTTTCATGAGCTCCGCCAGTTCCTTCTTGTATTCGCCCTTACGCCCGCGCACCAGCGGCGCCAGAATGTAAAGCCTAGTGCCTTCCTCGTAGGCGAGAACGCGGTCCACCATCTGGCTGACCGTCTGGCTCTCGATCGGCAGGCCGGTAACCGGCGAATAGGGCACGCCGACGCGCGCAAACAGCAGGCGCATGTAGTCGTAGATTTCTGTCACTGTGCCGACCGTCGAGCGCGGATTGCGCGAGGTCGTCTTCTGTTCGATCGAAATGGCCGGCGAGAGGCCGTCGATCTGGTCGACATCCGGCTTCTGCATCATTTCCAGAAACTGGCGGGCATAGGCTGACAGGCTCTCCACATAGCGGCGCTGTCCTTCGGCATAGATCGTGTCGAAGGCGAGCGACGATTTGCCGGAGCCGGAAAGCCCAGTCATGACGATCAGCTTGTTGCGCGGCAGGTCGAGATCGATGCCCTTGAGATTGTGCTCACGCGCACCACGTATGGAAATAGTCTTCAGTTCGCTCATCGTTTTACGCTGGTCCCTTGGAGTCTGCCTTTATTTAGTGATGGCTGCCCGCGAGTCGAGGCTGAAATGATGGCCGGAGCCAGGTTTTCGATTCAGTTGACACGATCATAGAGACAAACTAGAACAAATAAAGAACAAAATCGCCCTTGGATATTTCTTTGTGGATGAAGATGCCTTGGGCGGTGCTTGGATAACACCTGATGGCGGCAATGGTCTAAGGTGTGCTGGTGAAATTTAAGAGCCGTCGATGGGCGGCAAGCAGGGTGATGTCATGGCCGGTAGTGTGAACAAGGTAATTCTGGTTGGAAATCTCGGGGCGGACCCGGAAATCCGCCGCACGCAGGATGGCCGCCCGATCGCCAACCTCAATATTGCCACCTCGGAAACGTGGCGCGACCGCAATTCCGGCGAGCGCAAGGAAAAGACGGAGTGGCACCGCGTTGTCATTTTCAATGAAGGTCTCTGCAAGGTCGCCGAGCAATATTTGAAGAAAGGCGCCAAGGTTTATATCGAGGGCGCGCTTCAGACCCGCAAGTGGCAGGATCAGAACGGCCAGGATAAGTATTCGACCGAAATCGTGCTGCAGGGCTTCAACTCGACGCTGACCATGCTGGACGGTCGCGGCGAGGGCGGTGGCTCTGTTGAGGGCGGCGGTCGTGGTGGACGCGGCGGCGGCGACTTTGGTGGCGGCGATTACGGCGGTGGTGACGACTATGGTCAGTCTTCACCGCCATCTGGTGGCCGCGGCGCAGCAAGCGGTAGCCGTGGCGGCGCGCCAAGCGGCGGCGGTGGCAATTTCTCGCGCGATCTGGACGACGATATTCCGTTTTGAGCTTGGTGGTACGAGCAGCCGGATTTTCGAAGGCCTGCCTTATCGGCGGGCCTTTTTCATGGAAGCTTCAACGCTGCCCGCGCACCATCCACGACAAACTGGGCGGCAAGTGCGGCGAGGATCACACCGAGCAATCGCGTGAGGATGGCTCTGCCAGTCGCGCCGAGCATACGGTCGAGCCTGTCCGAAATGGCAAGGGCTGCGAAGACGAGCCCAAGATTGACGGCGATGACACCGATCAACTGCGCCCGGTCGAGCGTGGTCTGCAACGAGCTTGCCAGCAGGATCGTGGCCGAGATCGCGCCCGGGCCGGCAATCAAGGGCAGGGCCAGCGGGAAGACCGCGATGTTGCGGATATGATCCTGCGTGATCGCGATCTCCGTCGTCTTTTCCTTTCTGTCCTGCCGCCGCTCGAACACCATCTCGAAGGCGATCCAGAACAGCAGCAGACCGCCGGCGATGCGGAAGGCTCCGATGGAAATGCCGAGAACGCCGAGCACGCTCGCGCCGAACAGGGCGAAGGCCGCCAGGATGAAGAGGGCTATCAGTGAACCCCGCAGCGCCACCTGCTTGCGTTCGGCGCGGTTCATGCCGGCGGTGAGGCCGATGAACAGCGGCGCCAGGCCTGGCGGATCGACGGTGACGAGCAGTGTGGTGAAGGCATTGATCAGCGTATCTGCGCTCGCCATATGGTCCCCGGCAACGGTTCTTTGTCGTTGTTATGACCCATTGTTATGCGAGGAATAGGCTTTCGCAAAGCGCAATGCGGCGCTATAGGCATGTTGCGCCACGGAAATGTTCGATTTCACGGCTTAAAGGGCAAAAGCCTGTTCAAAAACATCGGGCTAAATTGGCGCTCGCCAGGCCTTTCGGCTATAAATTTCGCAGTGATTCTAAAAGAGATCGTGATCTGTTTTGACTGAGCAAACACCACCCGGCGGCGGGAAGCTCCCGCCAGGCATCGAGCCGATTTCCATCATGGAGGAAATGCAGCGATCGTATCTCGATTACGCCATGAGCGTGATCGTCAGCCGCGCGCTTCCCGATGTCCGTGATGGTCTCAAGCCCGTCCATCGGCGTATCCTCTATGCTGCGCATGAAAGCGGCTATCACTGGAACCGCAAATACGTGAAGTCGGCTCGTCCCGTCGCCGACGTCATGGGTAAATACCATCCGCATGGCGACGCCTCGATCTACGACGCCTTGGTCCGCATGGCGCAGCACTGGTCGCTGCGCGTACCGCTCATCGATGGGCAGGGAAATTTTGGTTCGATCGATGGCGATCCGCCGGCAGCGATGCGTTACACGGAATCGCGCCTGACGAAGGTCGCCCATGAGCTTCTTGAGGATATCGACAAGGAAACGGTCGATTTCCAGGAAAACTACGATGCGACGACGGAAGAACCGAAGGTTCTGCCGGCCCGCTTCCCCAACCTGCTCGTCAACGGCTCCGGCGGCATTGCCGTCGGCATGGCGACGAATATTCCGCCGCACAATCTCTCGGAAGTGGTCAACGGCTGTATTGCCCTGATCGACAATCCGGCGATCGAACTGCCTGAGATCATGGAGATCATCCCCGGCCCGGATTTCCCGACCGGCGCCAAGATCCTCGGCCGTGCGGGTATCCGTTCCGCTTATGAGACGGGCCGTGGCTCCGTCGTCATGCGCGGTGTCGCCGTCATCGAGCCGATGCGTGGCGATCGCGAACACATCATCATCACCGAAATTCCCTATCAGGTGAACAAGGCGTCGATGATCGAGAAGATGGCCGAGCTGGTGCGCGACAAGCGTATCGAAGGCATCTCCGATCTGCGCGACGAATCCGACCGTCAGGGCTATCGCGTCGTCGTCGAGCTGAAGCGCGATGCCAATGCCGAGGTCATCCTCAACCAGCTTTATCGCTATACGCCGCTGCAGACCTCCTTCGGCTGCAACATGGTGGCGCTGAACGGCGGAAAACCCGAACAGCTGAACCTGCTGGATATGCTGCGCGCCTTCGTGGCCTTCCGCGAAGAAGTGATCAGCCGTCGCACCAAGTACCTGCTGCGCAAGGCGCGCGATCGTGCGCACGTCTTGGTCGGCCTCGCGATCGCCGTCGCCAATATCGACGAAGTCATTCGCGTTATTCGCGGCGCTCCGGATCCGCAGTCGGCGCGTGAAGAACTGATGACGCGCCGCTGGCCGGCGGCGGATGTCGAATCCCTTATCCAGCTAATTGATGACCCGCGCCATCGCATAAACGAGGACGGCACCTACAACCTTTCGGAAGAACAGGCGCGTGCCATTCTCGAACTGCGCCTGGCACGTCTGACCGCTCTCGGCCGAGACGAAATCGACGAAGAGCTCAACCAGATCGGCGTCGAGATCAAGGATTACCTCGATATTCTCTCTTCTCGCGTCCGCATCCAAACCATTGTAAAAGAAGAGCTTATCGCCGTTCGCGACGAGTTCGGCACGCCGCGCCGTACCGAGATCGTCGATGGCGGTCTCGAGATGGACGACGAGGACCTGATTGCTCGTGAGGACATGGTCGTCACCGTGTCGCATCTCGGCTACATCAAGCGCGTGCCGCTGACGACCTATCGCGCGCAGCGTCGCGGCGGCAAGGGCCGCTCGGGAATGACCACGCGCGACGAGGATTTCGTTACCCGGCTATTCGTTCTCAATACGCATACGCCGGTGCTGTTCTTCTCCTCGCGCGGCATCGTCTACAAGGAAAAGGTCTGGCGCCTACCGATCGGCACGCCGACCTCGCGCGGCAAGGCGCTGATCAACATGCTGCCGCTGGAGCATGGTGAGCGCATCACCACGATCATGCCCCTGCCGGAAGACGAGACCACATGGGATAATCTCGACGTGATGTTTACGACGACGCGCGGAACTGTGCGCCGCAACAAGCTGTCCGATTTCGTCCAGGTCAACCGCAACGGCAAGATCGCCATGAAGCTGGAGGAGGCGGGTGATGAAATCCTCTCCGTCGAGACCTGCACCGAACATGACGATGTGCTGATGACGACTGCGCTCGGCCAGTGCATCCGCTTCTCGGTTTCGGATGTGCGCGTCTTTGCCGGCCGCAATTCCGTCGGTGTTCGCGGCATCAGCCTGGCGTCTGGCGACAGCATCATTTCGATGACGATCGTCCGCCATGTCGATGCGGAACCCTGGGAGCGTGCGGCCTATCTGAAGCGCTCGGTCATCGACCGCCGGTCGACGACCGGCGACGACGAAGAAATCGCGCTGGTTGGCGAGGAGGTCACCGAAGAGGGACAGCTGAGTGACGAGCGCTACGAAGAGCTGAAGGCGCTGGAGCAATTCGTTCTGACGGTTTCGGAAAAGGGCTTCGGCAAGCGATCCTCGTCTTACGATTTCCGTATCTCCGGCCGTGGTGGCAAGGGTATCCGCGCCACCGACACGTCGAAGACCGGCGAGATCGGCAAGCTCGTTGCCGCCTTCCCGGTCGAGGACAGCGATCAGATCATGCTTGTCTCGGACGGCGGTCAGTTGATCCGTGTGCCCGTTGGCGGCATCCGCATCGCCAGCCGCGCTACCAAGGGCGTGACCATCTTCTCGACCGCCAAGGACGAGAATGTCGTCTCCGTGGAACGCATCAGCGAGCCCGAAGGCGAAGACGATGCAGTGATCGAGGATGACGGCACGGCCACTGGCGAGCCAGGAGAAGCGGCCGGCGACATCGAGGGCGCAAGCGAGGAATAAGTTCGCTGCGTCCGGCGACGCAAGCGGGGTTCAACTCCGTCCGTGGTCAAAAGTAGAGTGTCTACAAACGCATAAGCCTGCCTTGAAAAGCAGACTTATGCGTTTGTTTTTGGGCGATACGCAAGAGCGGTGGATGAGCAGGTCTCTATTCCGGCCGGCTGCTGCTCGAGGAAAAGGGCGGCAGCACGTCCAGGCTGCCCCGGTGCAGTTGCGCCAGAACTTCGCCATAGCCGAAGCGGGAGTGCCATCCAAGCACGGCACCCGCCGAAGTCGAGGCGTAGATGCGATCGATCGTTCGCGGCAAGGGCCACTTTCGGCGTTCGAACTCGGCGGCGAGTGCGGGCACGCGCAGCCTGATGACAGACGCCGCATCGATCGCGAGATCCTCGCAGTCTCCGCGCTCGAAAAGCGTTCCGACAGAAACGATATGGCGTTGAAAATGATCGCCGCCATTCCTCAATGCCGCCGCATGAGCGTCGGCCACGTCCCGGATGTCGACTCCGCGATGCAATCGATAGACGGCCATCACATTTCCCGGTTCGGGGAAACTCCGAGACATGCGCAGAATGCGCACCTGCAAATCCGGGCCCGCCATGTTCTCCAGGATTTTCTCGGCTTCCAGTTTCGTGCGATGGTAGATGCTTCTAGGCTGCGGTTCGGTGGTCTCGTCGATCCATATGCAGCGGCCTGGCACGACCGCGTGACCATAGAGTGCCGTGGTGCTGGTGAATACCAGTCGCTTGACGCCGGCGGCTAAAGCCACCTCTCCCAAAAGGCGTGTCCCCTCGACGTTGACGCGCCGAAATTCGTCGTCGGAGACGTTTCCGACATGAGGGGCGTGGAGCGCCGCGCTATGGATAATTGCATCCGCACCCGCCAAGGCATCCCGCAGAAGCGATGCATCGGCGAAATCCCCGACAAGATGCGTTGTCGAGAATGGAGAGCGATCGATCCCCAGGATCTCGCTATCCCCTGCCAAGGCATTGAAAATCGCGCGGCCAAGCCGCCCGGAGCTGCCTGTTAGGACAATGCGCATCTCGATCCCTTAGCGACATGGGCAACATTCCGATTGAGGAAATCGGCATGTCCAAGGTCGCAAAATCAGGGTCCTGCCGCAACGGTAATCTGGCAACAAGATCAGCGAATTGATCGTGATATTTCATGGCACAAAAAAACCGGACGCTAAGGGAGCGTCCGGTTCAAGTCCATCCGAGCACCTGGTGGGGTAAGTGTGCTCGGTACGCGGAGATCAGAGCGTCTTGTGACGCTTATGCAGCCTCTTGCTCTCTTCGCTTTCGCGATGGAGCGCCGAAATGGTGGATGCGACGGAGACGATAAACATGATGCTGATGAAAAGCGTAAGCACCGTCAAAATCGTGAACATGATCGCTCCCTCCTTTGGTGGGACTAGCGTTCAGATCCCTTAGTATTGGCTCGAGGCAACGAAGGGGCGAGCCGAAGCAAAGGGACCATAAATCTTCGACTGGTCTGGTTTTTGATCGTAAAGCGCGATGGTAGCTGCAAGCATTCCCGAAATCATGGCCATCCAAACGACGTTAATAAGGGTGATCTTGTCGGGCATACTAATCTTCCTTCTTGCCGCAATGTGCAAATCTGTGTTTCGGACTTTAAACGCGGCGGTTCGTAAATAGTTCCGCCGTTGTTGAGAGGGTATTTAGCAATGCGTGCCTGAAGCGACCTTGAATGCCTTGTTCATCTGGCGTTCAGATTCGCGATGCGTCCTGCGCATAGCAATGGCGATTTCTTGGGCAGAACTGATGCCCTTGGCACTTTCCGAGGCCGAATCCCATTCGATCGCGTAGTTATCGGCGAAAAGATGAACGAGGTATTCGACGACAAATGAACCGATGATGGCGCCTGCGATAATGAAGACAAGCATGGCGGGATGTTCCTAGAGCCGGGGAGGCGAGCCGTTGAACCAGGCTCGTTCGATGTTGGTGCCAACAAAGCATTGGCGAGCTGAAACAGGCTTGAACGCCGTATTCATCTGCGGTTCAGAGGCGGCCCTGGGGTTGCAAATGACTTGCGATACGGCCCCATCCGTGACAAAAGGCGTCGAAACAACGAGCCGGCTTGGTATGACGACAGCCTTTTATCCCGGATCCTTCGACCCGATGACCAACGGACATTTGGATGTCCTCGTGCAGGCGCTGAATGTCGCCTCGAAGGTTATTGTCGGGATCGGTATTCATCCCGGCAAGAAGCCGCTCTTCTCCTTCGAGGAGCGGGCGGAGCTGATCCGCAGATCGCTCGCGGAGGCCGTTCCGCCAAAGGCGGGTGATATTTCCGTCGTCGCCTTCGACAATCTGGTGGTCGATGCCGCCCGCGCGCAGGGTGCGACCCTGCTGGTGCGCGGCCTGCGCGATGGCACCGATCTCGACTACGAAATGCAGATGGCCGGCATGAACAGGCAGATGGCGCCGGATATCCAGACGCTGTTTCTGCCAGCCGGCACAGCGTCGCGGCCCATAACTGCCACATTGGTGCGGCAAATCGCATCCATGGGCGGCGATGTCAGCGCCTTCGTGCCGTCAGCGGTTCTGGAAGCCCTGACTGGCAAACTCAAAGATGCGGCCAGCGCCAAAAGCTGAGCTGAAATCCATTTCCGAACGGAGCACCCATGAAACTTTTCCATATCGCATTGGCAGGCTTCCTGAGCCTTGCCGCCTTCGCCGGCAGCGCATTCTCGGCAGCAGCCGCGGATCTTCTCACGATCCAGCTCAAGGATGGTCCCGTTGTCATCCAATTGATGCCTGAGGTTGCTCCCAAGCACGTCGCGCAGATCGAAGCGCTGGCGAAGAAGGGCGAATACGACAATGTCGTCTTCCACCGCGTCATCGACGGCTTCATGGCTCAGACCGGCGACGTCAAGTTCGGCAATACGACAAAGGGTTACAACGCGCAGAAGGCCGGCACCGGCGGCTCCGATTTGCCGAACCTTCCGGCCGAATTCTCCAAGGTTCCTTTCACGCGCGGCACGGTCGGCATGGCGCGCGCCCAGGACCCGAATTCCGCCAATTCGCAGTTCTTCATCATGTTCGCCGATGGCGATTCGCTGAACGGCCAGTACACGGTCGTCGGCAAGGTCATCTCCGGCATGGAGCTCGTCGACAAGATCAAGCGCGGCGAGGGGCAGAACGGCGAAGTGAGCAACCCGGACAAGATGGTCAAGGTCACCGTCACCAAGAAGTAAGTGTAGAACATATAGAACGAGGAAACGAACATGGCTGAGATCAAGGATCCCGAAAACACCCTCATCCTGGAAACCACCAAGGGCGAAGTTGTCATTCAGCTTCTGCCGCAGGTCGCTCCCGAGCATGTCGCTCGCATCAAGGAACTTGCTCGCGAAAAGGCTTATGACGGCGTCGTCTTCCATCGCGTCATCGATGGCTTCATGGCCCAGACCGGCGACGTGGAACATGGCAAGGTCGGCGGCAATACCGCCCGCGCCGGTACCGGCGGCTCGTCCAAGCCGGACCTGAAGGCTGAATTTTCCGCCACCTCGCATACGCGGGGCACCTGCTCGATGGCGCGCTCGCAGAACCCGAACTCCGCCAACTCGCAGTTCTTCATCTGCTTCACCGATGCACCCTGGCTGAACAAGCAGTATTCGGTCTGGGGTCAGGTGATCAGCGGCATGGACAATGTCGACAAGATCAAGCGTGGCGAGCCGGTGAAGGATCCGGACTCGATCGTCTCCGCGCGGGTTGCCGCCGACGTCTGATCGTGATTATTCCTGAAACCCGCCTCTTGCGCTTCGGGCGTGGGGGCGGGTTTCGCTTTGCCTGGATGAGCTGAATGCGTGTTGACCTTTTCGATTTCGACCTGCCGGATGAGCGTATCGCGCTCAGGCCCGCCGACCCGCGCGATAGTGCGCGCCTGCTCGTCGTCGATCCGAATGACCGCGGCAACACGCTGAGCGACCATCTGGTCCGGGATCTGCCATCCTTCCTGCGCCCAGGCGACGCCGTGGTCTTCAACGATACCAGGGTGATACCGGCGCAATTGGAGGGCATTCGCCATCGCGAGGGCGCGCCCGGCCAGCAGGTCTCGGCGACCTTGCACATGCGCAGCGCGCCTGATCGCTGGAAGGCTTTCGCCAGGCCCGGCAAGCGCATCAAGATCGGCGATCGTATCCAGTTCGGCCATGGCGAGACCGTCTGTTCGCTCGGCACGCTTGACGCCACGGTCGAGGACAAGGGCGAGGGCGGCGAGATCACCCTGCGGTTCGATCTGTCCGGCCCGGCGCTGGACGAGGCAATCGCCACGGTCGGCCATATTCCCCTGCCGCCTTACATCGCAGCCAAGCGAGCGGAAGACGAGCGTGATCGCGCCGATTACCAGACGATCTATGCCCGGGAAGAGGGCGCTGTCGCAGCGCCCACAGCCGGCCTGCATTTTACGCCGGCGCTGTTTGCAGCGCTCGACGCCATGGGTGTCGAACGGCATTTCGTGACACTGCATGTTGGTGCCGGCACGTTCCTGCCGGTCAAGGCCGACGATACCGACGACCACAAGATGCATTTCGAGATCGGCTATGTCGACGCCGGGACAGCGGTCAAGCTCAATGCCGTGAAGGCGAGGGGCGGA
This sequence comes from Rhizobium sp. SG570, assembly GCF_012275345.1. Classification (NCBI taxonomy): domain Bacteria; kingdom Pseudomonadati; phylum Pseudomonadota; class Alphaproteobacteria; order Hyphomicrobiales; family Rhizobiaceae; genus Rhizobium; species Rhizobium sp. SG570. The sequence goes on from NZ_JAAZQI010000002.1 coordinate 671,343, forward strand.
CGCATCATCTGCGTCGGGACGACGTCGCTGCGACTGATCGAAAGTGCTGCCGATGACGACGGCACCATCCAGCCCTGGCAGGGTGCCACCGGCATCTTCATCACGCCCGGCTACCGCTTCAAGGCCGTCGACATGCTGATGACCAATTTTCACCTGCCGCGCTCGACGCTGTTCATGCTCGTATCGGCCTTCGCCGGCCTCGATACGATGCGCGCGGCCTATACCCATGCTATCGAGACGGGCTATCGCTTCTATTCCTATGGCGATGGCAGCCTGCTCTACCGGAAAGACTAGGACGAGATGAGCGAGAGCTTTCAATTCCAATTGAAAAAGAACGATGGCGGTGCCCGCCTCGGCGAAGTGTCCATGCCGCGCGGCACGATCCGCACGCCGGCCTTCATGCCTGTTGGTACGGTCGGCACGGTCAAGGCGATGTATCTCGACCAGGTGCGAGAAACCGGCGCCGACATCATCCTCGGCAATACCTACCACTTGATGCTGCGCCCGACCGCCGAACGTGTCGCGCGTCTCGGTGGCCTGCACGAACTGATCCGCTGGAAACATCCGATCCTGACCGATTCCGGCGGCTTCCAGGTGATGTCGCTGTCGGGCTTGCGCAAGCTCGACGAGAAGGGCGTCACCTTCAAGTCGCATGTCGACGGCAGCCTGCATCATATGTCGCCCGAGCGCTCGATCGAGATTCAGGGACTGCTCGGTTCCGATATCCAGATGCAGCTCGACGAATGCGTGGCCTTGCCCTCGACGCCGAAGGAGATCGAGCGCGCCATGGAGATGTCCTTGCGCTGGGCGGATCGCTGCAAGGCGGCCTTCGGCGACCAGCCGGGCAAGGCGATGTTCGGCATCGTGCAGGGCGGCGATATCCCCGATCTGCGTGTCCGTTCCGCGCAAGCTTTGAGCGGATTGGACCTGAAGGGCTACGCCGTCGGCGGCCTTGCCGTCGGCGAGCCGCAGGAGGTCATGCTGCGCATGCTCGAGATCACGCTGCCTGAGCTGCCGACCGAAAAGCCGCGCTATTTGATGGGCGTCGGCACGCCGGACGACATCCTGAAATCGGTTGCGCGCGGTATCGACATGTTCGATTGCGTCATGCCGACCCGCTCCGGCCGGCATGGTCTCGCCTTCACCCGCCGCGGCAAGGTCAATATCCGCAATGCACGCCACGCCGAGGACATGCGCCCGCTCGACGAGCAGTCCAACTGCCCGGCCTCGCGTGACTACTCCCGCGCCTATCTGCACCACCTCGTCCGCGCCAACGAGGCGCTCGGTGGCATGCTGCTCTCCTGGCACAATCTCGCCTATTATCAGGAGCTGATGCAGGGCATTCGCCAGGCAATCGCCGAAGACCGCTTTGCCGATTTCATGGCGGAGACTCAGGAAAATTGGGCGAGGGGCGATCTCGAGCCGGTGTAAGCCGTGAATATCGGAGGCGTTGGCGTACGCTTGCTCCCGTCACGATTTCGCGCTATTCGATGCTTGTCGAAAAAGGCAGGGTCGGTCTCGGTAAGCCCGACCCCTTCCACCCGGAAGCTCTGCTCCACGCCATCGGCGTGAGAACCCACGACGCGGAACTTGGCCATTGTGGCCGAGTGTCCCGCGTTGGCGTGGGCCGTTTCGACCGACATGTCTCCGCGGGAAAGCCTCTTGGAGCTGTCATGCGACTGAATCATCTAGATCTGCACGTTCCCGATGTCGCCGCGACCCGGGATGTTCTTGTCTCCGCGTTCGGCCTGACCGAGGTCGAAACACGTGGCGCAAACGGTCTCGCGATCCTATGCGACGATGCCGGGCTTGAGCTGGTCATCAGCCGACCAACCGAGAAATTCGGCGGCGCCGACACCGTATCGGTCGGCCGCAACACCTATCATATCGGCTTCATGCTCCCGTCTCGCGAGGCTGTCGATGCACAATACGAGCGGGCGAAAGCGGCTGGCTGCGAGATGAGACAGCCGCCTGCCGCGATGCGTGGCGGTTGGTCGTTCTATTGCTTCGCGCCCGGACAAATTCTCATCGAGGTCGGCTGGCGCAGCGAGTGAACCTGCATGGTAAATCATTTATTATCAATTGATTGCTATCATTAATTGATATCGTTTCGAGCCGATCGGGGGCATGACGCCAGGGATGCACCCGGAGCTCCAGCAGAGCTCGTGACGGCTTTGCGATAGGAAAGTATTGGGAAAAAATAGCGAATCGGAATAAACGGTCCTTCCGCCAATGATAAGCATCACTGGCTAATTTGATTGCGTAACGCTTGGAATTTTGAAGAAATCCGGCTACAACGCATTCTCTTTGTCGATAAGGGCTGTTCTACTGAAACTAGGAGGCACTTGCCGTTGAGGGCGCAACGCAAATTGGGGGCATGTCTTTCGGGACTATTGCTTGTCGGTCTGGTAGCCACGAGCTGCACGACGACGCAGAAGGCAGCACCGAGCTCCCGCAGTTCGACGAAACCCATTCGTCCAGCGAAAGTTACATATAATTACACCGCAAAGGACAGAGACTGTCTCGAGCGCGCAATGTATTTCGAGTCGGAACATTCCGACCATGATGGATATATGGCAGTCGGGACAGTCGTGATGAACAGGCTGACGTCCGGCGCCTATCCGAATACGATCTGCGGTATCGTAGCTCAGGAAAGACAGTTCGCGCCCGGAGTGATGGTCAAGGAAGTCAAAGCCCAGGCACAGCCGGACCTTGATCTTGCAGCGACTGCTATTCTGCGGGGAGAGCGACATCCTGGCGTGAAGGACGCGATGTTCTTCCATACCCAGGGTCTGAGATTTCCCTATGATAACATGCACTATGTTGCCATAGCTGGTGGAAACGCCTTCTACGAGAAGCGCGGTCGCGACGGCGAACTGCAGACCCCCGCACCGCTTCCGGCCTATGAAGTTGCGATGAACTACGTGTCCGGGCAGAGCATGTCGGCGACGCAATCTCCGTTCGTTCTGCCGGAGACGCAACCGATGCAGCCAGCACCTTCCGTCGCCACCTTTACGCCGGTATCAAACCCGACCGTCAATTTGCCGACAACGACTACGCTGGTTCCGGCTGAAGTTCCCATTCCGACACCGGCTCCGACTTCCATGTCGATTTCGGCGCCTGTCACAGATGCAAATGCAGTCGCCACTCCGGTGCCGACCTCCACCATAGCCGTTCCGCAGCCGCGCCCGAATTTCGACAGCGGCAGCTTTTCCGGCAACTCTCTGAGAATCCGAGGCTAGAGCGTTTTGTTTCTTTACGCATTCCAGACGGAAAACCGCTTCGCACTTTTCCTGGAAATGCTCTAGCCAATGCCTTTTAGCGGCGCGTACTGTCTTTCGTGATGGACGCGCCGCCCTCTACGGCACCGTTTCCCTTCAAATACCTTCGCTCGTCGCATTCGGCAGGATTTGCACGCCATTGATCTTGTAGGCACCATCAGGCTGTCGGGTTATCTGGTAGATCGCCGTCCAGTCTTTGCCGTCGGTGCCTGTGATCAGCACTTCCTGATAGACGACGGCGCCGTTATCGATCGCGCGGCTTTTCCCGAATGCGTAGTTGCCGGGGTGATAGACCGGCTGGTAGGCCTTCTTCACCATGGCAAAGAAAGTATCCTTGTCGGGAAACAGCGCCTTGATGCCCGGTGCCGCGAAGGAATAGGCGGCGGTTGCATCGTTATGCAGGAAAGCGCCTATCTGTTCCTGGATCAGGCTCTGGGCGGTCTGCACCGGGTCTTCCGCGCGCGCTGTCGACGCGAGGATGAGGCAGAGCATGGCGGCTACGGGAAATACACGCATGGGCGATCTCCGGCTATGTCACAGCCAGAATAGCGCGCTTCCCGCCTTCGCGAAAGCGGCTATTGCCAGCGGCGGAACAGCGCGCTGGCATTGACGCCACCGAAGCCAAAGCCATTGGAAATGGCATAGTCCATGGCCATCGGTCGGGCGGTCGTGCCGACCAAATCGATGCCTTCGGCCGACGGATCCGGTTCCTGCAGGTTGCGCGTCGGCGGGGCGATCTGGTCGCGCAGCGCCATGATGGTGAAGATCGCTTCCATGCCGCCGGCGGCTCCTAGCAGATGGCCGGTCGCCGCCTTGGTGCCGCTGACCGCAATTGCGCCGTTGCGGCCGAAGACCGTCTTGATAGCCTCCATCTCGCCATGGTCGCCCACCGGCGTCGACGTCGCATGCGCATTGAGATGCTTGACCTCGGCAGGCGAAATCCGTGCCTGCGAAAGAGCCGCGAGCATCGCCCGGCGCGCGCCGTCACCATCTTCCGGTCCGGCCGTCATGTGATAGGCGTCGGCGGCAGTGCCGTAACCGACGAGTTCGGCAAGCGGCGTGGCACCGCGGGCAAGCGCGTGTTCCAGTGTCTCGATGACGAGCATGCCGGCGCCTTCACCCATGACGAAACCGTCACGCGCACTGTCGAACGGGCGAGAGGCTTCCTCCGGCCGGTTGCTGAAGCCGGTGGAAAGGGCTCTTGCTGCAGCGAAGCCGCCGAGGCTGACCTTATCGATGCAGGCTTCGGCGCCTCCGCAAATGGCAACATCGGCCTCGCCGGAGCGGATCAGCCGTGCCGCATCGCCGATTGCCTGGACGCTTGCCGCGCAGGCCGTGACCGGCGCGCCGAGCGGCCCCTTATATCCATAGCGGATGCTGACCTGGCCGGCGGCGAGATTGACGAGGAAGGACGGGATGGTGAAGGGCGACAGCCGCCGGACCCCACGCGTTTCGGCCGTACGCACTGCATCGGCGATGGCCGGAAAACCGCCGACCCCCGACGCTATGATCGTGGCGGTACGCTCCAGATCGAGAAGCTCCGTCGGCTGCCAGCCGGCCTGAAGGATCGCTTCCTCAGCGGCCGCCATGGCAAAGAGGATGAAGCGGTCCATCTTCTTCTGGTCCTTGATCGGCACGTAGCGGTCGACATCGAATCCGGCTTCCGGGTCCTCATCGATGCTCGGAACGATGCCGCCGACCTTGGCGGCGAGATCGCCGACCATCTCCTCGGGCAGCAGCCTCAGACCGGAGCGACCCGCAATCAGCCGCTTCCAACTCGCATTGACGCCGACGCCAAGAGGGGAAACCAGGCCCATGCCGGTTACGACGATACGATCCATGTCTTGCTCCTATTTAATCAGGCGTCGAAGCCCAAAAACCATGCTTTCATCTGGGCGATGCGCTCATGAACGGCGTCATCGGCGGCCGGCCCGGGCACCAATATCGTGTCTTCGGGATGAAATGCGCGGCCGGTTACCCTGTCGATGAGAAGGGGATCCCGATCCTCGCCCGTGTCGGCATCGGCGAGCCGCATGGCGACTTCCTCGGCCGGCAGATACTGATTGCCCCAGGTGAAAAGCGCCATCAGAACCGGAAAGAAGTCGCGCCCCCTAGCGGTCAGCACATATTCGTAGCGCGGCGGTCGCTCATTGTAGAGACGCCGCTCGAACAGGCCTTCATCGGTCAAGTGCTTGAGCCGCCGCGTGAGGATGTTCGGCGCGACGCCGAGATTTCTCTGGAATTCGTCGAACCGGCTCAGCCCCTGAAACGCGTCCCGCAGGATGAGGATGCTCCACCAGTCACCAACGCTCTCAAGCGCACGCGCGGCCGGACATTTGAAGGTGCTGAAGCTTGTTCTCTGCATGGCAAGGCGAATAGCATGAGTAGCTATCATCATGCAAGTTACTGCGAGTGACAAGCGTCCACCGGAATTTGCGTCAGGGCATTTAGAAATAAAAGGAAGCGATCCGGAATCCGTTTGCGGTCGTTTCAACAAGGCAGCTCTGCGGTAAAGCGTCGGCGATGAAGGTGAGATACTCGGGGCGTGCTACCTGCAAAAGGGACCCTGAGTTCTCAGTACGGAGGCGCCTTGTGCGCGCGCTGTCGTTTTACTGCCTCGGTCCACCAGGAGAGGTCGTCGGCAAAACGGGGAAAAGCTCTCGCAAGGGCATCGCCTCCGCTCCCGAAAGGTTTATTGTCAGCGTCCAATGCTGTCGAGATACTGGCGACGGCAAGGGTGCTTGAGATGACGATCATTCCCATCTCGGAAAGAGTGCCATGCCAGGGGACCGCCGCATGTGCGCCGGAAAGGCGGCCACCGGAGTAACTGACAATTGCGGCCGGCCGCCAAAACCACTCCTCAAGGTAATGATCAGTCAGGTTTTTTAGACCAGGTTGCATGCCCCAGTTGTATTCGCCTGTGACGAAAACAAAAGCATCGGCGCCCCGAATTTTTGCGGCAAGCCGCTCCATTTCGGGGGGAGCAGAACCTTTGGGGTATTCCTTATACATTCGATCGAGCATCGGCAGTCCAACATCCTTCGCGTCGATCAGTTCCGCATTGTTTCCACGCTGGCGGAGGCTGGTTACGATATAATTCGCGAGACGGATGCCGAGGCGATCCGACCGGTAGGAGCCATAGAGAACCAGGATATTGTCGGTCATTGTTGATTATGTCCTCCATAGCCAACTCCGAAATGAAGCAGATGCGAGCCGTGACCACATTCATAGTGGGAAGGCGACGCGCAACATCGGATAAAAAGTGATATAGGTCTAATTCCGGAACTTTGATAGGCGCTCCAACAAAATGGCGCGCCTTTCAATTCCAATTGATATCGCGACACCGATCGATCCGTCGAGTGGCGGGAGCGCTTGGGAGTTGGAGCGTCGATCAGAACGACACTGTGATCCAAGTCCACTTTTGAAATTGTCAGGTCTCACAAGACAATCGCAGCACGGCGTTTCCGGGCTTCAAGGATCGGCAATCTGGGATAGCAAAGATGGATGAGAATGAGATTCGAGAGGCGCTCAATCGGCACTGGGCCGCCTCGGACGCAAATGAGTTCGATGTCGAGCACGATATATATCAGGAGAATGCACTGCTCGAATACCCGCAATCGGGCGAACGCATCAGGGGGCGGAACAACATTCAAGCCTCTCGCATCGCGCAACCCAACGCCAAGCGCTTCAGCGTGCGGCGTATTGTTGGTGCGGGGGACCTCTGGATTACGGAATTCATCCTTACCTATGACAACAGTCCATCCTACTCGGTGAGCATAATGGAATTCCGGGACGGCAAAGTGGCCCGCGAGACCCAGTACTTCGGCGACCCGTTTGCGCCGGGACCCTCGCGAGCGCAATGGGTCGAATGAACGAGATGAGGCGGACTCCTAGGTCTGCGACTCAGCAGGCACCGAAGCCGTCACCTCGTCCTCCGGAATATCGTCGAACGAGGCGTAGTTGAGGTTGTAGAGCTTCGAATAGAGCTTGCCGTTGGCCATGAGCTGGTTGTGGTTACCGCTTTCGATCAGCTGCCCATTTTGCAGCACGATGATGCGGTCAGCCTCGCGGATGGTGGCAAGCCGGTGGGCGATGACGAGGCCGGTGCGGCCTTCGAGCAGCTTGACCAGCGCCTTCTGGATCAGCATTTCGGTGTAGCTGTCGATATTCGCCGTCGCTTCGTCGAGCACCAGAATCTTGGCGTCCGCGACTAGGGCGCGCGCGAAGCTGACGAGCTGGCGCTGCCCGAGCGAAAGCCCGCCGCCGCGTTCGCCGAGAATGGTGTCGTAACCTTCCTGCAGCCGCACGATGAATTCATGTGCGCCGACAGCCTTGGCGGCCTCGATGGCCTCTTCGCGTGTCGCGTCCGCCTTGTTGTAGCGAATGTTCTCCAACACCGAACCGGTGAAGAGGAAAGGTTCCTGCAGCACCATGGCGACCTGCCGGCCAAGCGAATCCTGAGTGAGGGACCGCACGTCGTGACCGCCGACCAGAACCTGGCCCTGCTGCACATCATAGAAACGATGGATAAGCGCCATGGAACTGGACTTGCCCGAGCCTGTGGGACCGATCAGCGCCACGGTCTCTCCGGGATTGACCTTGAAGCTGACGTTCTTCAGCACCGGATGCTCGGGATTGTAGCCGAAGACAACATCACGGAACTCGACCGAGCCGTCCATGTCGCGCGAAAGTTCCTTGGCATCCGGAGCGTCCTTGATGTCGATCGGAACGTCGAGCACTTCGGTCAAGCGCTGGCCGGAAGCCATAGCGCGTTGCATGACCGAATATTGCATGGTCAGCGAACGGATCGGGTCGAAGAAGCGCTGAATATAGAACAGGAAGGCGACCATGATGCCGACATCGAGCCTGTGGTTCAGAACCATCGAGCCGCCGACGATGATAACGATCGCCATCGCCATGCCGGTCAGCGTGTCGACGATCGGCACCATGATCTGGGCATAGCGCGCCGCGGTCAGATGCGCATTGAGATTGGTATGCGCCTTGTCGTCGAAAAGCGAGAAGTTGACCCCTTGCCGATGCATGCCCTGCACGGCGCGCACGCCATGGATCGCCTCCGCCAGGGCGCCGTTGGTAACGGAGTTGGTCTCGTGCGCATTCATGAAGGCGACGCGCGCCTTTGGCAGCCAGAAAAGCCGCACGATGAAGAGGATCGGCATGACGGACAGCGTCAGCAGGCCGAGCCGGAAATCGAGCGACAGCATGACGATGACGATACCGAAGAGCAGGGCGATGTCGCCGACCGAAAGCACGGAAGTTTCAAGGAATTCCTGCATGGAGTTGACGTCGCCTTGCAGGCGCGACATCAGCCGGCCGACCTCGGTCTTGTCCATGAAGGAGAGCGATACGTACTGGAGATGCGCGAACATCGCGCGGCGTATGTCGAACAGCACTTCTTCGGCGACCTGGCCGACATATGTCTCCTGCACGTAGCTCGCACCATAATTGACGATGATCGCCACCGCAAAGATCGCCAGCGCCAGCCACAACGCCGAATAATCGATGGCACCCGGCGCCATCGCATTGTCGATCGCGTGGCGTATGACAAGCGGTATGACGATCTGCGACGCCGTGAACAGCAGCACGGCAATCACGGAAATGTAGATCTGGCGGCGATAGGGGCTGACGAAGGCCCAGATGCGGCGAATGATCTTGGTGTCGAAGACCTTGCCGAAGATTTCCTCTTCGACGCGATGCGAGCCGACCACGGCGCGGGGAGGGCGACGTCCATCCTCGCGCACGTCGTTGCGCTCGGTTTCGATAGTTTCCGACATTGTCAGACCTCCCCTTTCGCTCTTGCGAGCCTGCCGCCGGATGTCTTGACGACATCGTCCTCCGGGCGAACCTGCAGATCGTAAAGCGCCTTGTACCGCCCTCCCGCGGCCAACAGTTGCTCATGGGTTCCGCGCTCGACGATCTCGCCGTTCTCGATGAACAGGATCTGGTCGGCGTGCATCAGTGAACTCAGCCTGTGCGCCACCACCAGCGTTACCCGATCGCGGGCAAAGCGTTTCATGGCGCTGCGGATGCGCTGCTCCGTCGCCGCGTCGATCGCGGCCGTCGAGTCGTCGAACACCATGACAGCCGGTTTCAGCATCAGCGTGCGTGCGATCGTCAGGCGCTGGCGCTGGCCGCCGGAGAGCGACACGCCGCGCTCGCCGACGACAGTGGTGTAGCCGGCAGGCAGGCCGAGAATATAATTGTGTAGTTGGGCCGACTCGGCGGCACGCTCAATCCGGCCTTCTTTTGCCCAGGGGTCGCCATAGGCGATATTGTTCTCGATGCTCGTCGTGAACAGGAAGGAATCCTGCTGCACGACGGCAACGTTCTGTCGCAAGGATTGCAGCGTCGCCTTGCGGATATCCTGGCCGTCGATCGTGATCCGGCCGGAGGTGATGTCGTAGAAACGCGGGATGAGATGGGCGATGGTGGATTTGCCGCTGCCGGGCGGGCCGACGATGCCGATCGTTTCGCCGCGCCTTGCCTCGAAACTGATATTCTTCAGCACCGGGCGCTTTTCCGGACCCGGATAGCTGAAACCGACATTCTCGAAGCGCAGCACACCTTCCGTTACCGCAAGCGGCTTTGCGTCGGGTGCGTCCTTGATGGCGATATCGAGATCGAGCAGCGCAAAGAGGCGCGAGCCGCAAGTCGAGGCGCGGGCGAAGGCATTGACCATCAGCCCGAGCTGGCGCACCGGCATCTGCAGGATGGTCATGAAGGTCAGGAAGGAGGCGAGGGTGCCGACGCTGATCTGGCCCGCGATTACCTTGAGACCGCCCATCCAGAGCACGAGACCCATGGCGATGAAAAAGGAGAGGTTCATGGCGCTGGTGTTGATGACGCGGATGCCGACACGCCGATGGGCGAGGGTCAGCGCACTATGCGACGCCCGGTCGAATTTCAGGATCTCATGCGCCTGCGCAGCAAAGGCGCGCACAACGCGGATGCCGCCAAGATTTTCTTCCATCACGCGGGTGAGTACCGAGAGGCGTTCCTGCAGGTCGAGCCATGTCGAGCGCAGTCTCAGCTGCGTGACAGAGGAGCGCCAGGCCACGAAGGGCACGAAGCTCAAGGCAAGCAGGCCGAGCACGACATCCGTCGACAGCAGCATGTAGGCGCCGACGCCGATCAGCATGCTCAGCAGCAGCATGCGCACCAGCGCGGTGGAGAAATACATGCGCACGCCTTCCAGATCGAGCAGTCCGACGGTGATGAGATCGCCGGAATGCATCTTGTCGTGGAAGCTGAAGGAGAGCTGCTGGATCTTTTCGTAGCAGGCGAGCCTGAGCTCGTAGCCCATGTGATGACCGACCGCCTCGCTGTAGTAGTTCTGCACCATCGTGAACAGGCCGCGCAGGATGCTGACCGTGAGCAGGAGCAGGGCGGTCGTCAGGAGTGCATTCTCGGCAATTTGGCCCGCAGCGCCACCGGCGACCGCCGTCTGCGTCTGGTCGACCGCGTGGCCAAGCAGGCGCGGTATCATCAACTGTAACGTTGCAGCTACAAAAGTTGCCCCAATGGCGAAGCTTGTCTGCCATGGATGGCGCAGTGTCATATGGGTGATCCGCACGATCGTCGAGAGACCTTGCCCCCAACCGGCCGCATTGACATGCGCACGCGAAGCCAAGGACTTCGCGGCGCTTCTTGATGAATCGCTGCTCACGCTTTTATCCAGGTATTTTCGAACGAGGCGGTCCCAGAGTCGGGTTCGTATCTCAGGGGAACTATTGATAGGATGAATTTTGCCGATTCCGTGGCGACGTTCAAGAGTCAATTGGTCACAAGTACCGCGCGAACGTTAGATTGCGTGTTCGAAAATTTTTTCGAGGTGTTGTCGGAGCGGTAATCGGCGACACGTCCTTTGGGCACGACCCCAAAAGCACGGAGGACATCATGCGCAAGGTCATAGCAGCGACATTCATCAGCCTTGACGGCGTCATGCAGGCGCCCGGCGGTCCACAGGAGGATCCGTCCGGCGGTTTCGAGCATGGCGGCTGGACATTTCATTATTTCGACGAAGCGACCGGCAAGGCGCTTTTCGAGGTTTTTGAAAAGCCGTTCGACCTACTGCTCGGACGCAAGACCTACGATATCTTCGCCGCCCATTGGCCGCATGTCGGCGACGATGATCCCATCGCCAAGCAATTTAACAGGATCACCAAATATGTCGCGACGCGCGGAAGCGGCAAACTGGATTGGAACAACAGCCGATCGCTCGGCAGCGACGTCGTTGCGGCGATAAAGCAATTGAAGGCGGGCGAGGGGCCGGATCTGCTGATCCAGGGCAGCAGCAACCTCATCCAGACTCTGCTTCGCAACGGGCTGATCGACGAATTCAGCCTGCTGACCTTTCCGCTTGTGCTTGGCGGCGGCAAGAAACTGTTCGGCGACGGCGCGGTTCCCACAGCAATGAAGCTCCTGCGCAGCCAAATCTCTCCGACCGGTGTCATCATCGCGACTTATAAGCCGGACGGCCCGGTCAAGACGGGCTCGTTCGCCTTGCCGGATCCGTCCGACGACGAGATCGAGCGGCGCAACCGCCTGGAATAACCGTGGAGGCGGGGAGCTCGAAGGGGTGTTTTTCGATCGAGATTAGGCTTCGTGTTCCCGGCTGCTTCGGAGTTCGCGAAGGGATTTGATGATTTCACGAAGACCCTTTGTGAGATGCTTATCCCGGCGCAACACTATGCCGAGTTGCCGAACGAGCCTCGGTCTGAGCGGCGAGGTCACCAGCAGGTCGGACTTGTCGCGCCTCAGCGCCATATCCGGGAGGATGGACCACCCGAGGCCCGCGGCGATCAGCTCCTTGATGGCCTCGACGCTTCCAAACTCCATGGCCGGCTCCGGGCGAACCCCAGCTGCCGCGAACCATTCGTTCGTGACGCGACGGGTGTTTCCGCCTTCGTAAAGCAGTAGCGTCTTGTCTTTCATGAAGTCCGCATCCGGTCCGCCTTCCGGTATGACGCTTCCCTTCGGCCCTACGGCTAAAAGCTCGTCATCATGGAACGGTTCGACCTCAAGCGAACGGCCGGCGGCGGGCAGGGCCACCACCGCGAGGTCCAGCGCATTGGCTTCGAGATCGCGCAGAATCTCGTCAATATTGCCGATACGGACGATGATTTCGAGATCAGGCATGCGCTGCTTCGCTATGGCGATGGCGCGGGGTAGCAGATGGATCGATGCCGTACCGCCGCTGCCGATCCGCACGCGGCCGACCGATCCGTCGCGAAAAGGCGTCATCGCCTCTTCTGCCATGGTGCAGGCTTCGATGATACGGCGCGCTTGGGGAAGCAGCTCAAGTCCGGCCGGCGACGGCTGCGCCCGCCGTCCGACGCGCTCGATCAGCCTTACCCCGAGGCGCTGCTCCAGAAGCTTCACCTGAAGGCTGACGGCGGGCTGCGTCAGCCCGACCTTGTCGGCAGCCGCCGTGAAGCTGCCGAGATCGACGACGCTGACGAAGGCGGCAAGCTGATCCAGATTGAACATCAGAAGGATTCCTTATGGATTGCATTAAGACCATAAGCTTCCTTCGCAGCAAGCGCCAGTGCATCCTAAACCATGTCCGATGAGACGAGCTTGGGGAATATGCAGATGACAATTGATATCGAAAGATCGACGGCAGTGATGCCAAGCGTGGACAAAGACAAGCGAAAACCAGGATTCCTGCGGCCGGCACTGGCAGCGCTTTTGTCCTATCTCGAAAAGCGAGAGACAAGAGGCAATCTGCGCGATCTGACCGACGACCAGCTTCGGGACATCGGCGTGACACCCGCGGAAGCGCGTGCCGAAATTAACAAGTCCTGGTTCTGGGGCTAGAAGGTCCAAGGCGCCTGAGCCGAGGGCCGGGTACCTTGAACGGCGGCATGTTGCGGGTTGTTCGATGGAGGAGGGCCCCAGCAGCGATATTTGAGCGAGGTGGATAACCCATTTTTTGTGGCACCGCTCTTTTTTCCGCCATAGATTTGCCCGATCTATCGCCTTCGAAAGCCGACAGTTCATACGCCCCCGGGCGACCGCCTTTCCGTCCGGCCCGCCAATCACAGAGACTGCAGACATTCATGTTCAAGACGACCTCCTTGCTCCTTGCCACGGCGATCTCTTCCGTATTTTTTTTCGGCACCCTTTCGACGGCGGAGGCCGGGCAGGCGAGCTACCTCGTGGATGTGCAGAGCGGCCAGACGCTGGAGGCATCGAACCAGGATGAGCTGAACTATCCGGCTTCGCTTACGAAGATGATGACGCTCTATCTTGCCTTCGAAGCGCTGCATGACGGCCGCCTGAAGTGGGATCAGAACTTGACCATGTCGGAGAATGCCGAAAGCAAGGAGCCCTTCAAACTGGCGGTCGGCGTCGGTGGCAAGGTCACCGTGCGGGAAGCGGTCCAAGGCATCGTCGTCCTCTCGGCCAATGACGCGGCCGTTGCGATCGGGGAGCAGCTCGGCGGTTCCGAGGACAGCTTCGGCAAGATGATGACCGAAAAGGCGCATCAACTCGGCATGAGCAACACCGTCTTCAAGAACGCCTCCGGCCTGCCCGATCCCGAACAGGTGACGACGGCCCGCGACCTGGCAACGCTCGGCGTCGCACTGATGCGAGACTTTCCGGAGGAATTCAAGCTTTTCTCGATGCGCGGCATAAAATTCCGCGGCATGAAACTACGCGGCCATAACAATCTGATGTATCGCTATGCCGGCGCCGATGGCATCAAAACCGGCTACACCGATGCTTCCGGCTACAATCTCGTGACATCTGCGACGAAGAACGGCCGCCGCGTCGTCGGTGTGGTGATGGGCGAGAAGACCGCACGGATTCGCGATGACAAAATGGCAAGCCTTTTAGACACCTATTGGGCTCCGACGGCAACGACGGCCACGGTATCTACGAGTGCCCCAAAGCAGAGCTTGGCGAACTGATTTCTGCTTGCGAGTGACAACCCATTGAAATCATTCGCAAGTCGCACTTCATTCTTGAACCCACCCAGGCTATAACATAATATCAGATAAGATAGATTATGGAACTAAAATGCGGTTGAGCGAACTACGAGAATTGTAGAATATTCGAACTACTCCAGATGCTTAGCAAGGTTTCCGAGAGTCGACTTCAGTCCCTCGTCGTGGTCTTCCTTGCGGATCCCGTGCGGCACGTCTTCGCAAATTATGGTCACCTTCGTGCCGGATGGAACGACGTCCAAGGACCAGGTCATGACCATCGTTCCCGCAAATGCCGGATCGTCCGATTGAAAATCCACCGCCTGGACGATGCGGACTTCAGGAACGATTTCCAGGAACCGCCCGGAAACGATGTCGGTGTGCTCGGAGGTTTTACCGCGTGTTGAATGATCCGGCGCGTTATATGTGAGCGCCAGCCGATAGCTTCCGCCTTCACGAGGGTCGAATGCGTGGATCTGTCCCGTCATGCCTTGCGGCGGAAGCCAGGAGATCAAGGCGGCCGGATCGACGAATGCCTGAAAGATCGCGTGCGGCGAAGCGCGGATCACTCTCGATGCCGTGTCCGTTCTCTTCTTGCTTGAAGCGTCGCTCACTGCGTCCTCCTTGTCATGCACCGCTACAGCGATCCGCGCGTGACCCAAGTGACGATTATTGCATCATCAGCTTGCCTTGATGCGGATCACCTTTGCCGCGATCTTCTCGGCAAGCAGCTTCGGATTGCAGGCAAATATGCTGTCTGGCCGTCCGGCCGCGCACCAGACCTGATCATAGGCCAAGAGGCTTTCATCGACGAAAACAGGCAGCTCGACGAGATGACCGATCGGCGCGACGCCGCCGATGGCGAAGCCTGTTTCGTCGCGAACGCGGTCGATATCGGCGCGTTTCAGGCGGATCCCGTAAGTCGCCGCGATATAGGCCGTATCGGCGTTGTGCGCGCCGGAGACGAGAAGCAATGTCAGGCCGTGCGTATCGGCATTGACGAAGACCAGTGACTTGACGATCTGGCCAACGGCGCATCCGGCTGCCTTGGCGGCCTCTTCGGCTGTCCGCGTCGGTTGATCCATGCGCTTGATCGAGATATCCAGACCCAGATTGCGCGCCGCAAGCTCGACGCGTTCCAGGCTCGAAAGCTTCCTGCTGTCTTCGCTCATAGATCGTCATCCTCCACGTCGAGCTCGATCTGCATCTGGTCGTAGGCCGGCTCGACATGATCGGGCGTTTCCGCCAGCACGGTTTCATAATCGAGCGGCGTATGCATATGGGTCAAGATAGCATGCTTCGGCCGCAGCCGTTCGATCCAGGCGAGCGATTGCTCCAGCGACAGGTGGCTTGGATGAAACCGATACTGCAAGGCATCGATGATCAGGACGTCGAGATCTTGAACTCTTTCAACGGATTCTGCCGGGAAATCACTGATATCGCTGCAATAAGCAAGGTTGCCGATGCGAAAGCCGAGCGAGTGAATATCGCCATGCAGCTGCTTGTGCGGCCAGAAGCGGATCGGACCGCCTGCCCCTTCGATCGTGAAGCTCTTGTCGAGGCTTTCAATCAGGACCGGCCGGACGATCGGCGGATAGCTGCTGCCGGGCGGCGTTTCCAGGCAATAGCGGAAGCCCTCGCGAATGCGATCCATGGTCGGCGGATCGGCATAGATCGGGATCAGCTCGTGGGAATTATGGAAGAAGCCGCGCAGATCGTCGATGCCGTGGATATGGTCGGCATGGGCATGGGTATAAAGCACGGCATCGACGGAGCTGACGCCGGCATGGATCATCTGTTCGCGGAAATCCGGACCCGTATCGATGACGACGGTCGTGATGCCGCCATCCGGTGCGATTTGTTCAACGAGAAAAGCCGCGCGCGTGCGGCGGTTCTTCGCGTTTTTCGGATCGCAGGCACCCCAGTCGCCGGTGATGCGCGGCACGCCCGGCGACGAGGAACAACCCAATATGGTGAAGCGCCGCCGGTATGTCACGCTGTCAGACCCTTGTCATCTTCGAGAAGCAGCGGAAGGCATTCGCCGTGGTGATTTCGGCGATCTCGTCCATACTGACGCCGATCGTCTCCGCCAATACCTCGGCTGTGTTGACGACATAGGACGGTTCGTTGCGCTTGCCGCGCCAGCGCTTCGGCGCGAGATACGGCGCGTCGGTCTCGACCAGAAGCCGATCATGCGGGATCGTCTTGGCGATGTCGCGCAGCTCTTCCGACTTCGGGAAGGTCAGGATACCGGAGAATGAGATATAGCCGCCAAGCTCGACGCCCGTCCGGGCAAGGGCAGGGCCGGCCGAAAAGCAATGGAGGATGAACGGAAAGGCCCCCTTCCCTGTTTCCTCCGTCAGGATCGCGGCCATGTCCTCGTCGGCGCTGCGGCTGTGAATGACAAGCGGCAGCTGCGTTTCGCGGGCAGCCGCGATATGGCGCAGGAAGCCGGTCTTCTGGTCTTCGGGCTTGACGGTATCGTAGAAATAATCGAGCCCCGCCTCGCCGATCGCGACGATCTTTTCATGCTGGTTTGCCAGCCGGACGAGATCTTCGGTCTGGATATCAAGTTCCTGATCGGCACTGTTTGGATGCGTGCCGACCGAACAGAAAACCGATGGGTAGCGCTCGGTGAGCGCTAACAGCCCATCGAGCTTTCGGACCTTGGTCGAGATCGTGACCATCTGCTTGACGCCCATTTCGTGGGCACGCGAGACGATCGCGTCACGCTCCTCCTCGAAGTCGGCAAAATCCAGGTGGCAATGCGTATCGATCAGCATGGAAAACCTATTCGACGGTCGGCGCGACATAGCGCGGGAAGACCGGCTTGGGGGCTTCCAGCGGCGTTCCCGCAACGAGGCGGCCTGCCTCGCCGAGCGCTGCGAAATCACGCTTGTCTGAGGGAATGGCGATGAGATCCAGCAGCTTGGCGGCCGAATCCGGCATGAATGGCTGCAGCAGAATGCCGATCTGGCGCACGACGTCGGCCGTGACATAGAGCACGGTCGCCATGCGAGCCGGGTCGGTCTTCTTCAGCGCCCAAGGCTCCTGGCTTGCAAAATAGCGGTCCGTCTCCGAAACGACGGCGATAATAGACGCCAGCGCGCGGTGGATGAGCTGCTTGCCCATATCTTCGCGGGTCGAGGCCAGCAACGCGTCGGCTTGCGCGAGAAGAGCCTTATCCTCGTCGGTCAGCGGGCCGCATTCGGGAATCTGCCCGTCGCAGTTCTTGACGATCATCGACAGCGAGCGGCTGGCGAGATTGCCGATGCCGTTGGCGAGGTCGGAGTTGATACGCGTGCCGATTGCCTCTTCGCTATAGCTTCCGTCCTGGCCGAAGGAGACTTCGCGCAGGAAGAAATAGCGCACCTGGTCGAGACCGAAATGGTTTACGAGGTTGACCGGATCGACGACGTTGCCGAGCGACTTCGACATCTTCTCGCCTTTGTTGAGCAGGAAGCCGTGGGCATAGACGCGCTTCGGCAGCGGCAGCTTTGCCGACATCAGGAAGGCTGGCCAGTAGACGGCGTGGAAGCGGATGATGTCCTTGCCGATGATGTGCACGTCGGCCGGCCAGTATTTCGCCCGCGGATTGTTGCGGTCCTCGATGTAGCCGGTGGCGGTAATGTAGTTCGTCAGCGCATCGACCCAGACATACATGACGTGCGCTGGATCGTTTGGCACCTTGATGCCCCAGTCGAACGTGGTGCGCGAGACCGACAGATCCTTCAGGCCGGATTTTACAAAGGAAATCACCTCGTTGCGGCGCTCTGCCGGACCGATGAAGTCGGGGTTTTCCTCATAGAGCTTCAGCAGCCGGTCCTGATATTCGGAGAGCTTGAAGAAATAGCTTTCCTCCTGAACCCATTCGACCGGCGTGCCTTGAGGCCCGTAGCGCACGCCGTCGGCGCGCAGCTCGGTTTCGTTTTCCTGGTAGTAGGCTTCGTCGCGTACCGAATACCAGCCGGCGTAGGAATCCTTGTAGATGTCGCCGGCATCGGCCATCAGGTTCCAGATGTTCTGAGAGGTCTCGTGGTGCCGCGGCTGGGTCGTGCGGATGAAGTCGTCGTTGGACGCATTCAGCAGCTTGCCCATCGCCTGGAATTCGTCGGAATTGCGGTTGGCGAGCTGCTGCGGCGTCAGGCCCTCGGCGCGCGCCGTCTGCTGCATCTTCTGGCCATGTTCGTCCGTACCCGTCAGGAAAAACACGTCGCGCCCATCCAGGCGCTGGAATCGCGCCAGGGCATCGGTGGCAATCAGCTCATAGGCATGGCCGATATGCGGCTTGCCATTGGGATAGGCGATTGCGGTGGTGATGTAGAACGGGGTCTTTTCGGTCATGTCAGGCAGGGATCCGCTTTTACGGTTGCGTCTCTGTTATTCTTGGCTCCGCTCGCTTTAGCGCATGTTTGCCGGGAGCGAAACACCAAGTTTCGCGCGCGCAGCATTCGGAACTCCAGAAGCGTGCCTTGCTTGACAGGGTCCCGCCTCGGCTTTACCCCTTCGAGGAACCAAAGCGCAGGACAGAGATCATCGTGAATTTCATTGATTTTTTTAGCAGCCTGTCGAACGGCTTTATAGGGCCGTGGTTTTGAGTTTGATCACTTCCTTTCAACCACTCTATTCCCTTTCCGGCTTCTTCGTCGGCATGCTGGTCGGCATTACCGGCGTTGGCGGCGGGTCGTTGATGACACCGTTGCTGGTGCTGCTGTTCGGCGTGCATCCGGCGACCGCCGTTGGCACCGACCTGCTCTATGCCGCAATTACGAAAACGGCGGGAACAGCCGTCCACGGCATGCATGGACGCGTCAATTGGAGAGTGGTCAGCCTATTGGCCTCGGGCAGCGTCCCGGCAGCACTGGCCATGCTCTGGATCATGGCCGGCGTCAATCGCGAGAGCCCAGCGGTCGCCCACACCATCACCCTGTCTCTCGGTTGTCTTCTGCTGCTGACGGCGCTCATGCTGATCTTCCGTGGGCAGATACTGAATGCCATACGGAAATGGCGCGGCGAGCGCGGCACGCTCACGCCGCGCACCATCGCCTTGCTGACCGTCACTCTCGGCCTCCTGCTCGGAATACTCGTCACGATGACATCGGTCGGCGCCGGTGCGCTCGGCGTCACCGTGCTGCTGGTGCTTTATCCGCAAACGGACGTCCGCGAGATCGTCGGCTCGGACATCGTGCATGCGGTGCCGCTGACCCTGATCGGCGGCATGGGATACTGGTTCATCGGCGAGATCAACTGGACCATGCTGTTTGCGCTGCTCGTCGGGTCCATTCCCGGCATCGTCGCCGGCAGCCTGCTGGCGCCGCGTCTGCACGAGCGATCCGTCCGCATCATTCTCGCCGTCACGCTGACGATCGTCGCCTGGAAGCTCATTTTCCCCTGACGCAATTCCGAGATAAGTGCGGAATTGTCTAGTAGATGCCACCAACCAGGTTCGGTTGCCGGATGGGCCGCATTGCGCCGTCGCGGTCGTTAGCCGATATCGTCGGTATCGAGAACATCGTCATTTAAATTATTCATGAAAGCTTTTGCGTAGCGCGATGGATTTCATTGCTCGGCGGAAGTAGCCTTACCCATGTGAAATCACGCTGGCGAACTCATAGAAAAGGTTTCTCGTGCCGCTTCTCGACGCCGATGCAATCCATCCAATTACTTTGCCAGATGGCACCCTCTATCGTGATACGGTCTACCTGAAGAACGTTATTGACCATCCTCGCATGGAAATAGGCGAATTCAGTTATTACACCCATTCTGGAAGACTAGAAGATACTGCCCAGATACTGGCACCCTACCTTGGCCGCGGCGTTCGCGAGCGGTTGATAATCGGCAAATTTGTGCAGATCGCTCGGGGAAGTTACTTTATCACCAGTTCGGCCAATCATCCCATGACCGGCTTCACCGTTTATCCTTTCCGCATATTCAAGCCAGAGACCTTCGGCTACAAAGACTTGCCGGTGAAGGACACAATTGTCGGCCACGACGTCTGGATCGGCCATAACGCAGCTATCATGCCGGGTGTGCAGATTGGCGCCGGCGCGATCGTCGCCGCTGCTTCGGTCGTTGCTAGCCACGTTCCACCTTACGCGGTCGTTGGAGGAAACCCGGCAACCATCATTCGAATGCGTTATCCCAGCGAGGTCATCAACGAACTTCTTGATATTGCTTGGTGGGATTGGCCGATAGACAAAATTGAAGCCAATCTGTCGTCCCTGAGTGATGGTGACCTGGTTGCCCTCAGGATGGCTTGACTGCCGAGCAACCTCGGACGTCTTACGGCGTCCGCTTCGGGCCGCACGCGGTTTTTCGTCCGGAATTTCGCAGTCGATCTAGGCCGAAAGCTGTTGTTTGAGCTCGCCCAAGACGGTAATGAGCGTCTGCTTGCGATCGAGATTGTAGGCCTGCGAGATATTGAGCCGTTCGGTGGTCTCGGAGTGGAGACGGGCCAATCTCTCCGCCGTGCCGATATATCCGCCAAGTGCGGCGGCCCTTGCGCGGTCTGCGATATCATCGCCGATATGGGATATGAAGAAGCCGAAGATCGTGTCGCTGTCCTTGCCCGAAAGCGCATCGGCTAGGCGGTGCATCGCCTTGCGGGCCGCCGGTCCATCCGCCGAGAGAACCTGCCGATAGGCATCGATGATGTCTCCGCCGCCATAGTTCAGCAGCTTGAGCGCCTCGCTGACGCTGCCCTTGGCTGCCGGGAGCAATTCACTCCCCTTCCCGGCCGGCACGCCGAGATTTTCGAGCGCTAGGCGCAAGGCCTCGTCTCCGAGCGGCGCGAGTTTCAATGGCAGGCAACGCGAACGGATCGTCGGCAGAAGCCTGCCCGGCGCATGCGACAGGACGAGGAACAGCGCCCGCTTCGGCGGCTCCTCGAGAATTTTCAGGATGGCGTTGGCGGCGTTGCGGTTGAGGTCGTCGGCTGGATCGATGATGACGATCCGCCAGTTGCCGGTGCCGGAGGTCTGCGAAAAGAACTTTCCGGCGCGACGCACCTCATCCACCGTGATTGCGGATTTCACCTTGCCGGTCTTGTCGTCGATGGGACGGGAGAGATGCAGCAGATTGTGGGATGCCCCGCCGGAAATCTGACGGCTGATGGCCGAGGACGGATCGGGATCTCCGATCGTCTCGGGCGCGGATGCCGGGTCGGGATGGGACAGGACATGATTGGCGAAACGAAAGGCGAGCGTCGCCTTGCCTATCCCCTCGGGTCCCTCGATCAGCACGGCATGATGACCCTTGCCGGAGCGATAGGATTGCGCCAGGAAGGCTTCCGCCTCCTCATGGCCGAAGAGCCTGGGATTGTCCTGTGGAGGGATCGCGCCGTCGAGAACGCCGGGCCGTTCCTCGCTCATTGCGCCGCTTCCGATCTCGCAGAAGAGATATTGGTGGCGGGCCCGAGCCGCCTGTCGACGATCGCGGCGACGTCCTCGGCAATCTCGTCTTCCGAGCGGAGCGCGTCGACGACGTGGCAGCGATCCGGTTCGCGCGCGGCGATATCGAGAAAGGCCTCCCGGCGTTTCTCATGGGTCTGCATCTCTTCCTTTTCGAAGCGATCCGGCGCTGTGACGGCAGAGGCGCGCTTGCGCGCGCGCTCAAGCCCGATCTCGGCGGGAATGTCGAGGATCAGCGTGCAATCGGGAATAACGCCATTGACGGCAACCCTTTGCAACGCCTCGATATAATCGGCTTCGAGATTGCCGGTTACGCCCTGATAGACGCGCGACGAGTCCATGAAACGATCGCAAAGGACGATGGTGCCGCGCGCCAGCGCCGGGCGAATGACTTCCTCGACATGATCGTTGCGCGCAGCGGCAAAGAGGATGGCCTCCATGCGCGTGCCGAACATCTCGGCGGCCCCGGAGAGCAATACATGGCGGACGGCTTCGGCACCCGGAGAGCCGCCCGGCTCGCGCGTGACCAGCACGTCGTGGCCGAGCTCGCGCAACCGTTCGGCCAACCGGCGGATCTGGGTGGATTTCCCGGCCCCTTCCCCGCCTTCGAAGCTTACGAATAATCCGTTTGCATCAGCCAATGATCATGTCCTGCACTTTTCGCCTGCCGTCCGCTCGGCACGCGATACGTCTCTTGTTTAACCCAAGACATGCCGGGGTGGAACCGTGCATGTATCGGCGCCCGCCATTCTATATGGGGTGTGAACAGGGATTTCGCGAGCCATGCAACCCGTCAGGTCGGCAAAGGCTTGTCCCAGAGCCAGGAGAATAGCAGGGATTCGGTCAATTCCATGAAGGCATCGAAGGCGCGACGGCTGAGCGTGCCTTGAGCGACTGATTCCTTTGTGTAAAGCGGCAATTCGCGCACCAGTCGCGCGCCCAGGAACACACGAAGCGTCCCGGCTTCATAGTCCCCGGCCACGGGTGCCGTCAGCGGCCAGCGGTAGACGATTCGCGCGGACAGACGGTCAGGCGTGTCGACCGGCACGTAGACATCGACGGGCGTCTTGGCCAGCAGCCCCACCGTCGATTGCGCGCCGCCATAGACGCTGGCATCGCCGATCACTTCCCCGTCGGCGAAAATGCGCTGGCTCTTGAAATTGCTGAGGCCCCATTCGAGCACACGACGGGTCTCTTCTGTCCGCTCCTTGTCGTTCTTCAGGCCGCCAAGCGCCAGGAACAGCCGGCGGCCGTCGCGCTGCACCGAGGCGACGATCGAAAAGCCCTCGCCTTCGGTAAAGCCCAGCCCAAGGCCGTCGACGCCGATATTGAGCAGCAGCAACGGGTTCTTGTTGCGCTGATATATCTTGTTCCAGGTAAAATCCGCCTGGCCGAAATATTTGTAGAGATCCTGATGCTTCTGCTGGAGATCCTGCGCCAGGGCCACCAGTTCCCGCAGCGAGACCTTGCCGCCGCCGTTGGGGTCGTTGGCGTCAGGCAAACCGGTGGAGTTGGTAAAGACAGCCCGCGTCATGCCGAGCTCCCGCGCACGCGACGTCATGCGCCGGGCAAACTCGCGTTCGCTCACCGAAATCCCTTCCGCCAGAACGATGCAGCCATCATTGGCCTGCTGCACGGCGACGCCCTGAATGAGGTCGCCGACCCGCACACGCGACTTCAGTGCGGCAAACATCGTCGACGCACGCGATGGCGCGCCGCCCGTTCGCCAGGCGTTTTCCGAGACGGGATATTCCGTATCGAGCGAGATCTCCCCTCGCCCAATAGCATCGAAGACGACGTCCAGAGTCATGAGCTTCGCAAGCGAAGCCGGCGAAATCGGTTGGTCCTCATTTTTCGCAAGGAGAATGGTGCCCGTAGAGGCCTCGATCATGAATGCCTGGGCGGCTTTCGTATCGAACGCGCCCGGAACGGCCGGCTGCGCCATGGCTGCCACATTGCCGATGCCCAGGAGAAAAAGGAACAAAAGAATCAAGCGCTTTGGCATACCGTCCCCTCAATCCGACCACCGGCACCTTTATTTTAGTGACGGGTGAAGATTCAGGCAATGACGCCGATCAATCAACCTGCGTCGTGCCTTGATGCTGGCGGCGATAGGCCGAGAGGATCGACTCCTGCGTCAGTCCGTCGTTGCGAACCATGACGGCGTCGAAAGCAAGATCGACATAGACAGTCTTGACCGGGGCATTCTGATAGGCGGCGACCATCGAACCGATCGACGGATCGTTGATGCTTGCCATGCCCGGAGCGAAATCCGGACGTTCGTAAGGGATCGGTCCGATCAGCGGCAGAACGACCATGACGGGCTCGGAAGGCTCGGCAGACGGCATCGCGCCGCCGTTCCAGGTCATCGGCGGCGGATTGTTGCGCTTGTTGCCGTTGTAGGCCGTGTCCGGCGTCGAGCCGGCGAAAGCCGTGGCCGAATAGGGAGACTGGCGCGGAATGGGGGCGATCGACGGCGCGCGATCGAAGCTGCGCTGCTGGCGGCCGACGCGGACGGGATTATCCGAATCCGGCAGCTGGTCGGCGGTCATTCTGACATTCGAGGCAACCATCACGCCCGTTGCGATCTGGCCGCCGGGATTGATGCTAGGCAGGCGCGAACCCTTGGGGATGTATGAGGCCATCAAATAGGGGTCGTCGTGGCCGTCCATGCGGGCGCGGCCGACATATTGCACGCGCACGTCGCCGGTGCCGCTGTGCTGGAGATCGAGCATCTGCGCCGTCTTGTTGGAAAGATCGATGATGCGGCCGGGATGATAGGGGCCGCGATCGTTGACGCGAACGATGATGGAGGAGCCAGTTTCGACATTGGTGACGCGCGCATAGCTCGGCAGCGGGAAAGTTGGATGCGCAGCGGTCAGCGATTGTTGGTCGTAAACTTCGCCATTGGCGGTCAGGCGGCCGTGAAACGCCGAGCCGTACCAGGAAGCGATACCGACCTTGTTATAGCCGTAGTCTTCCTTGGGATAGTACCACTTGCCCTTCACCTGATACGGATTGCCGACCATGAAGCGGCCGCCGCCCTTGGGAACAGGCCCGTTGGCGACAACCCGCGGACTGGCCTTTACGCCATATTCCTTCTCGGAGAAATATTCCTTGCCGTGCTGGCGCGTCGAGGCAACCTTCTGAGACGTTCCACAGGCCGTGATGGTTGCGCACATCAGTGAGAGAGCAAACCAACGCATACCCGTTGCGTATGTCACCGCACGATTTTCGAATTTCATCTGTCCCACGCCGCTACTCAATAATTCTGACGGAGGTCTGCTATAACCGGTACATCCCTCATTCCGGTATCCAGCTACGCCTCAATCACCTAACGGTACTTTAATCATGATTAGAGTTTGTCGATTTTGCGATGCAAATTGAGCGCACTGGGGAAATACCGAAGATCATGGTTAATCTGCGGTAAAATAGGATTTGCCTGAAGTACCGGGCAAGACGGCAAACCGCTCGAACAGCTGGTCTTCCCTCTGTCTTCATCAAGGGTCCCGGATCGGGACAGATCAGAGCAAATTGTGGCCGTCAGAGATGTGCCTTTGACAAGAAGCGAAGGCCCAGTTCAGGAAACTGTATCGCGGCGCATCAGTGTTTCGTGGTGATAGACGTCGCCGACCTTCAGCGCCTCGGTATCGATGGCCCACGCTTTGAAACCGAAAGATTCGTAAAGACGAATGCCGCGCTATTGGATGAGGCGACGCTGAGCCGTTTCAAAACGCTGGAATTGAAGTGGCCTAGCCGCTGGAGACGACTAGGCCACATTTGCCAGGTCAGGGGTCAAATCCGACTGAAGCGCCCTAGCAATAAGACAAGCTTAGTTTTTGTCAATGATGACTGACGGGCCACGAACGAAGAAGATGGCACTATGTCTACTCTATAGCCACCTAACTTGTTCCATAGCTTTCTGACGCCTATGGATTGCTCCGCCGTTCCCTACCCTACCACGGATAATGATGGTGTTCGTCCTGCGGAGACCGACTCACCGGCAGTCGTCTGATCTCCTCGCCGAAGAAGCGGATGGCGCCAACTTTTATGAAAGTAACGGCACTGCCCTCCGGCACACTCCCACCACCGTATTGCGGAACCAGTGATGGGCTGGATCGGCATCCATGCGGGGATGCCACATCGCCGATATTAGGATTTCTGGCGTAGCGACGGGAAGCTCGAAGCTCACCAAGCCCTGGCTGAACGGTTCGGTGCCGACCAGGCCATTTCCGAGACACGAGCGCGGCACAAGCGCGACCAGGTCAGATTGGCGCGCGATGCGCAAGGCGTCCGGGAATCCGGGCACGACAGCGATGACCTCCCGGCTGAGACCGAGTTTCTCCAGGGCATCATCGACTGGCCCCGTAAAACTCCCCTTTCGCGACGCCGCGATATGCCTGGACGCCGCATAGCGCTCGGGTGTTACGGGACCCTTCAGCAAAGGATGTCCATCCCTGACTACACCCAGGAATTTGTCGCGGAAGAGGAAGTGAGTACGCACCTCCGGCGCAAACTCTCCGAGAACGCCAATTTCAAGATCGATCTGCCCCTCCCGGAGCGGCGCGGCATCCTTGACAGGTTTAGGTGCGAATCGCAGGCGGATACTTGGCGCCGCGTCGGCAATAGCGGCCACCAGGGGAGCAGAGAACAGCGCGATAAAGCCCTCGTTGGCGCAAATGGCGAAGGTCCGCTCCAGCGTGGCGATTTCAAATTGGCCAGCCTGCGGGCTGAGAACGGCTCGAGCTTCGCGAGCAAGCTCGTGAACCCGATCGCGCAACTCGGCGGCGCGGGGCGTTGGGACAAGTCCGCGCCCGGCGCGCACAAGCAGCGGGTCGCCCGTGGCGGACCGGAGCCGTGCGAGGGTCCGGCTCATGGCGGAAGGACTGAGGCCGAGACGGCGCGCAGCGCCGGTCACGCTAACCTCGGTCAGCAGTGCGTCGAGCGCCGGAAGCAGGTTCAGGTCGAGATTGTCCACAACCGCAACCTACATCACTTGACGCCCACAACATAGCGCCTGACGCAACAACAATGTGCATCCTGTGCGTCTGGCGTCAATCCAATGAGGCGCTCATATTCGCTGCCGACACCGCACAACGAAAGATAGCCCCTATGTCATCAACCATTTCACACGACATCGCAGGCACGATTCTTCTCATCGGCGCATCGCGTGGCCTCGGACACGCCATGGCCGCCGAGCTCCTGAAAAAGGGGTGGAACGTCGTCGGCACGACGCGCCCGGTCGAAGGCCGAACTGAGCTGCATGACCTGGCCGACGAGAACCCGGGCCGCGTCGAGGTCGAGACCGTCGACATCTGCGAACCGGAGCAGATAGCGGCACTTCGTGCTCGCTTGTCGGGCCGGGTGTTCGACATCCTGTTCGTGAACGCCGGCACCGCCAATGCGAATCCCAACGAGACCATCGCCGAGGTATCCACCGAGGAGTTCATCCGCGTGATGGTCACGAATGCACTTGGCCCCATGCGTAGCGTCGAGGCGCTGCAGGATCTTGTCCCCGCAGATGGCCTCATCGGCGTCATGTCGTCAGGACAGGGCAGCATCGCCAACAACACGAACGGTGGGTTTGAAGTCTATCGCGGCAGCAAGTCGGCGCTGAACCAGTATATGCGAAGCTACGCTGCGCGCCATGCAAGCGAGCCGCGCGCCTTGGTGCTGATGGCTCCGGGCTGGATCCGCACGGCACTGGGCGGTCCGAACGCGCCACTCAGCATGGAAGAGGCTATTCCCAGTATCGTGGAGGTGCTTCTCACGAAGCGGGGCAGACCCGGTCTCGAATACCTCGATCGTATGGGGAAAACCGTTCCTTGGTGAACGTCACCGGCGCAGCATTTCTGAATATATTCTATCGCTGGAATTAAGGTGACAGTGCATTCTACCGTGATCGGAGGCCATAGATTTGGCGGAAGAGGTGGGATTCGAACCCACGGTACGGTTTCCCGCACGCCGGTTTTCAAGACCGGTTCCTTAAACCACTCGGACACTCTTCCTGTCGCTACGGCTCGACGCCTAGCAAAAGTGGTTGGCTGGCTTTACAGCTATTCGGGCCGAAGCGTCAACTGGGCCGCTGTGCATCCGCAGCCACCGGCCACGCGAAAAAGATTCCATGACGCCGTTGCTTGTGCGAAAGATTCGCCATCGACTATCCGGAAGGACATCGCCCTCGCCCATGACCTCTGACGATCAATCTCTGTCGCTCGGTCCCAAGCCCCTGGTCGGCCCTGCCCTTGCAGCCTTCTTTGGCCGCGATGCCGTTGGCGTCGCATCCGATCTGATCGGAACGCGGTTCACGGTTGCCGGCATCGGAGGTCGTATCGTCGAGACCGAGGCCTATCGGCCTGATGACGAGGCTTCCCACGCCTATCGCGGTCCAACGCCGCGCAATGCGGCGATGTTCGGTCCGGCCGGCCATGTCTATGTCTATCGCTCCTATGGCATTCACTGGTGTCTGAATTTCGTCTGCCTTACTGGAAGCGCCGTGCTTATTCGGGCGCTGGAGCCGGAGAACGGCATAGAGGAAATGATACGGCGGCGCGGCATTGCCGATATCGTGTCGCTATGCAACGGGCCGGGAAAGCTCTCGCAGGCGATGGCCATCGACATCGGCCTGAATGGCCTGTCGCTGGATGCGGCGCCTTTCGCTATTTCCTTGGCGGAACCCGTTACCGTCGCTTCCGGCAAACGCATTGGAATCACCAGGAATGTCGATGCGCCCTGGCGGTTCGGCGCGGCGGGTTCGCGCTTCGTCAGTCGTCGTTTTCCCTGATGTTGCAATAAAAAGGCCGCCGGGGTGGTGCCCGGCGGCCCATGCGGCCACGCAGCGAACTGGAAGACTGCGCGGCTATCTTATTCCATGGCAACGCTATGATCGACGGCCGGTGGCGCCTTTGGCTTGCGCAGGAGCACCAGCAGCGGTATGGCGCAGATCGACATCAGCATCAGCAGCTTGAAGTCATCGATGTAGGCGATGATCGTCGCCTGCGTGGTGATCATGCTGTCGAGCGTGGCGCGTCCCACAGCTGTCAAGGGACTGATTCCCTGGGCCGCCGTCGCATCGAAATGGCGGTTGAACGGCGTTACATAGGCGGCGATGTTCGCGTGGTTGACCTGTGTATTTTCCGTGATCAGCATCGAGACGACTGAAATGCCGACGCTGGAGCCGATATTGCGCGAGAGGTTGTAAAGGCCTGTGCCCTCACCGCGCATCTGTGCCGGCAGCGTCGCGAAAGCGATCGTCGTCAACGGCACGAACAGGAAGCCGAGGCCGGCGCCCTGGACGAAGCCGACGGAGATGATGGTTTCCTGCGAGACATCCGGTGTCCAGCCTGTCATCTCGTACATGGCCCACGCGGTCAAAGCGAGACCGATGAACAGCAAGAAGCGCGTATCCACCTTGCCGATCAGCCGTCCCACAAGGAACATGCAGAACATTGTGCCGAGGCCGCGCGGTCCCATGACGATACCGGCGGTGACGACGGGATAGCCCATCAGCGTCTGCAGATAGGGCGTCATCAGGGCGAGCGAGGCCAGATAGGTCACGCCGACGATGAAGATGAACAGCATGCTGACGGCAAAGTTTTGATCGAGGAAGAGCCTCGGGTTCACGAAACTTCGCTCAGCCGTGAACATATGCACGATGAAGAGATAGAAGGCGCAGGCGCAGACGAGCGCCTCGACGATGATCTCGCCCGAATAGAACCAGTCGAGCTGCTCGCCACGATCGAGAAACAATTGCAGCGCGGCAATACCGAGCGAGAGCATGCCGAATCCGAACCAATCGAGTTTGGCGAACGTGTCCAGCTTGGTCTCGGTGACATAGACGACGATGCCGAAGAAGGCGAGCGCGCCGATCGGCACGTTGATGTAGAACACCCAGCGCCAGCTGATATTGTCGGTCAGCCAGCCGCCGATCACGGGACCGAGCACGGGGCCGACCATCACCGAGACGCCGAACAGCGCCATGGCGCGGCCGCGCTCCTCGACATTGTAGATATCGAGCAGAATGCCCTGCGACAGCGGCACCAGCGCCGCGCCGAACAGGCCCTGCAACAGGCGGAACCCGACGATCTGCGCCAGGGATTCAGAGAGGCCGCAGAGGACCGAAGCGGCGACGAAACCGGCGATCGCCACCAGCAGCACGCGCTTGCGGCCGAACTTTGCAGACAGGAAGCCGGAGGGCGGCGTCATGATCGCCGCTGCGACGATATAAGACGTCAGCACCCAGTTGATCTGGTCGGCGCTGGCAGAGACGTCGCCCTGGATATGTGGCAGCGCGACGTTGGCGATGGTGGTGTCCAGCGCCTGCATGATGACAGCAAGGATGACGCAGGCGGTGATCGCGCCGCGATTGGCGATGGGCGCTGACGGCGGAGCGGTAGTGGCGTTACTCATGGTCCTGACCGCGCGAATGGCCCAGCAGATTGCTGACGAAGTCGGGCAGGCCGCGGGCATGGCCGGTATCGACGCCGGCGACGACGCTCATCCCGACGCGCAGCGGAGGTTTGCCCTCCATATCGTCGATGCTGATGATCATCGGTATGCGCTGCACGACCTTCACCCAGTTGCCTGTCGTGTTCTGTGCGGGCAGCAGTGAGAAGCTCGAGCCGGATGCCGGTGCGATGCTGGCGACGGTGCCCTTCCAGGTTACGCCCGGATAGGTGTCGACCGAGATGTCGACTTTCTGGCCGGTCCGTACATAGGTCAGCTCGGTTTCCTTCGGGCTGGCGTTGATCCACATATGCGTGGTGGAAACCAACGAGAAGCCCTGCTGCGCAGCCGTCAGGTAGGCGCCGACCTGCAGCGAGGGAACATTGGCGGTGACGCCGTCGAAAGGCGCCCGTACCACAGTGTCGTCGAGCTCGCGCTGCGCATTGTCGACCGCAGCCTTGGCCTGCAGGTAGAGCGGGTTCTGCTCGGGAGGCAGATCGGCAGTGCCATCACCACCCAATTGTGCGAGGGTCGCGGCAGCTTGTGCCTGGGCAACCGAGACCTTCTGCTGGGCAGCTTCGAGATTGTGCTTGGCCTGGTCATAGGCCGACTCGGAGGCAACCGAACTGTTGATCAAATTCTGCTGACGCTCGAGCTCCGTCTGGTAGTAGGGAATGTCGGCCTGCGCCTGGGCGATCTCGGCCACGGATTGCTTGTAGCTCGCCTGCAGGTTCAGGATCTGGTTTCTGGCGTTGCCGAGCTGCGCCTGCGCGCCCTCGAGCGCGATACGGAACGAATCGGGCTTGAGGCGGAAAAGCACCTGCCCCTTCTTCACGACCTCGTTCTCATGCACATCGACCGATATCACCATGCCGGAGACGTCGGTGGAAACGCCGACCATGTCAGCCTGGATATAGGCATTGTCCGTGGACATGATCTGTCCGCCGGTGACGTAATAATAGCCACCGATGACGAGGGCGACGGGGAGCAGCGCAAACAGGATCGGCCGCGTCGGGCTGCGGCGCTTGCGCGGCTTTTCGGGAGGCGTGACGGGGCTTGCCGCGGCAACCGCTGCAGGCGGCGATGTCGGGTTTGGAGATGGTGCCTCGGCCACAGGGGCTTGAATCTGTTCTGTGGAATTTGCGTTTGCGGGTACGCGGAGCGAAGAGGATGCGTCAGCCATGTTGTATCTCTTTGTCGGCTGCCTTCGAGCGGCAGACGTGAAGCAGGTTCGATTTCATGAGGGTGAGCAACTCATAAAGGCGCTCGTTATCCTCCTGCGAGGTTCCGTCGAGCGCTTCCTTGCGTGTTTGGTCGCCTATGCTGCGCATGGTATCGATCAGTGGCCGGGCCTCCTCGCGCATGTAAAGGAGCCAGCTCCGCCGATCGCTCGGATGTTGCCGGCGCTCCACCAGACCGCGCTCGCTAAGCTTGTCGAGAATGCGAACCAGGGTGATCGGTTCGATCTCCAGCATCTCCGCCAGTCCGGCCTGATGAATACCTTCATTGTTCGCGAGATAGGCAAGCGTTTGCCATTGTGATCGCGTCAGTCCCAAATCCTTCGCGCGCTGCTCGAACCGCTTCCGAAGAAGCCGCGCAACGTCATGGAGGAGAAAGCCGAGGGTGGGTAGTGTGTTCATGGCATAAGAAGCCTGCTACTCATAAGCAACCTTATAATTACCGACACCTATAGTAAGCGCCCACGCGATACAAGAGGGTGGGCGATCAAGAAATAGGGATGGTCGAAGATGTCGCGGGGGTGTCGCAAAGATGTCGCACTCCCTTCGCGGGCCCGGCAAGAGACGATGAAAGTCGAGGTTCACCTGCCGATCGATGCCCAAAATCGAAAAGGCGCAGACGATTCGTCCGCGCCTTTTCGGCAGTTTCGCAAGCTGGATGGGCGCGTGGGCCCGTCCTATCCGTCAGGGGTTCAGCATAGGCTAGCGGCGACTGAGAAGACCGATAAGGTAGCCGATGCCGGCTGCGGCAGCGACCATGAAAATCGGCTCCTCGCGAACTCTTTCGCGTAACTGCTCTGTGATCTCCTGGGCCTCCTCCGCGACGACGGACGTCGCTCCTTGCCCGACGGCAGCCAGGCTCTGCGACAGCCTCGATAAATCTTCGCGGAGAGCGGCGACCTGTGCCGCCAAATCTTCCACTGCCGTTTCAGTCTGCGCTCGGGCTGAAGAGGACTGGGCGGAAGCTGATTTCGTCTCTGCCATCGTGTGCTCCTTGTGTTTCTTTGTTGATTAAAACGTCACGGCTCGTCAAAGGTTCCGGCACCTTGGCGCCTCGTCGGGTGATTTCCCCTCTGGCTCTTCAATTCCGGTTCGGATTGTTCTAAGGAACTTCGATTGTTTCGCCTACGGGCGAAGACGTATTTATGACGAGGTTTGCTTTCCAATGTTCGACGTGCTGAGAAAAATCGCCCAGACCTGGCTTGCCAAGGGCTTGTTGCTTCTTCTGGCGGCAGCCTTCGGTGTATGGGGCGTCGAACGTTCGCTCATCACCGGCGGCAACAGTAATACCGTGGTGACCGTGGGCGACCAGCACATCGATACCAATGAATTCCGCCTCGCCTATCGCCGCCAGATTCAGGCCATCAGCCAGCAATTGCGCATGCAGATCACGCCGGAACAGGCCCGCGCCTTCGGTATCGGACAGCAAACCGTGGCACAGCTCGTTGCCGGCGCTTCGCTCGATCAGCTTGCCGCCGATATGAGCCTCGGCCTTTCCCAGGACAAGCTCGCGCAGCTGATCGGCGACGATCCGGCCTTCAAGGCGCCGAACGGCGCTTTCGACCGGCAGAAATTCGAGATGCTTCTGCGCAACAGCAACATCTCGCCCGACGACTACATCAAGGAGCGCAGTAAGGTTGCGGTCCGCGGCCAGATCGTCGAAGCGGTGTCGAACGGCTTCGTCGCTCCGAAGGTTCTGGTCGATGCCGTCAAGCAGTATCACGACGAGCACCGCAGCATCGATTACCTGCTGCTCACCAACGCCAACATCGACCCCGTCAAGGCACCGGCCGACGACGTGTTGTCCAAATGGTTCGAGGGTGTGAAGTCGAAGTACCGCGCTCCCGAATATCGGAAGTTCTCCTATGTGAAATTGCAGGCAGAGGATCTCGCCGATGCGGCGAGTGTGTCGGACGACGAGGTGCGCGCCGAGTTCGACAAGCGCAAGGACAGCTACACGACGCCGGCAACGCGCACGATCGAACAGCTGACCTTCGCCAACAAGGATCTGGCCACTGCGGCCGCCGACGCGCTGAAGACCGGCACGACCTTCGATCAGCTGGTTTCCGATCAGGGCAAGAAGCCTTCCGACGTGCTGCTCGGCACGTTCACGAAGGATCAGGTTCCGGACAAGACGATTGCCGAAGCCGCCTTCGCCGTCGCCAAGGATGGCGGCACGACACCCGTCGTCGACGGTTCGTTCGGCCCGGTCATTCTGCGTGTCACCAACGTGAAGGCCGAAACGGCGAAGAACTTCGACGACGTCAAGGAAGACATCCGCAAGCAGATTGCGCTCAGCAATGCCGCCAATGAAATCACCAGCGTCCATGACAAGTTCGAGGATCTGCGCGGATCCGGCGTCTCGCTGCAGGAGGCTGCAACGCAGCTGAAGCTGAAGACGGTCGCGATCGATTCGATCGATGCGACCGGCCTCGATCAGTCCGGCAACGAGGTCAAGGATCTGCCGGCAAAACAGCAACTGCTCTCGGAGGTCTTCAAGGCCGACCAGGGCGGCAATCCCGCGCCGCTGACGGTCGGCAACGACGGCTATGTCTGGTACGACATACTTGGCATCACACCCGATCATGATCGTTCGCTCGCCGACGTCCGGGAAAAGGCCGTTGCCGACTGGACTGCCGCGCAGCAGAAGATCGCGCTTGCCGCCAAGGCAACCGAGCTGAAGCAGGAGGTGCAGAAGGGCAAGTCGCTTGCCGATATCGCTGCACCGCTCGGCATCGCCGTGGAAAGCAAGGCCAACATCATGCGCTCGACGGATGATCCGGTTCTCGGCCGTGGCGGCATCGCCGCCGCCTTCTCCGGCCCTGTCGATACGGCCGCCAGTGCCGTCGGCGCAGATGACGCGACGCAGATCCTGCTCAAGGTCACCGATGTCAACGACAACCCGACGACCGATGCCCTGAGCAATGACGATCAGCAGATCGCTCAGATCGCCAATGCCGCCGGCGACGACATCCTCGACCAGATGGTCAGCCAGCTGCAGTCCAAATACGCCGTCACGGTCAATCAGAGCCTCGCCGAGCAGGCGATGTCCCGCTAGGCCCGGTCGGGAGGATGGATAACCAATGGCCGAACTGAAACCTTTCCTCGCCAAGGTCGCCAATCGTGAGGCGCTGACACGAGACGAAGCCCGGCAGGCATTCGAGATCCTGATGTCGGGCGAAGCGACGCCGTCGCAGATCGGCGCTTTCCTGATGGCGCTGCGTGTCCGCGGCGAAACGGTCGACGAGATCGTCGGCGCCGTCACCACGATGCGCGCCAAGATGCTGTCGGTGGAAGCGCCAGCTGACGCCATCGATATCGTCGGCACGGGCGGCGATGGCGTTGGCACCTACAACATCTCGACGCTGGCGGCATTCATCGTCGCCGGCGCAGGCGTGCCGGTGGCAAAGCACGGCAACCGTGCCCAGAGCTCCAAGGCCGGCACGGCCGACACGCAGTCGGTGCTCGGCATCAAGCTCGATATCGGTCCCGAGGTGATTGCCCGCTGCATTCGTGAAGCCGGCATAGGCTTCATGTTCGCGCAATTGCACCATTCGTCGATGCGTCATGTCGGCCCGTCCCGCGTCGAGTTGGGCACGCGCACGATCTTCAACCTGTTAGGCCCGTTGTCGAACCCGGCCGGTGCGCGCCGTCAGCTGCTCGGCGTCTTTGCGCCGCAATGGGTCGTACCGCTTGCCGAGGTGCTGAGGGACCTGAATGCCGAAAGCGTTTGGGTCGTGCACGGCAATGGCTTGGACGAGATCACCACGACCGGAGCAACCTCGGTCGCAGCACTTGAAGACGGCAAGATCCGTACCTTCGAGCTGACGCCGGCCGATTTCGGTCTGGCGCATGCCGATCTTGCCGACCTCAAGGGCGGCGATGGCATCGCCAACGCTGCAGCGCTCCGAGATGTGCTCAGCGGTGCGAAAAACGCCTATCGCGACATTGCTCTTGCCAATGCAGCCGCATCGCTTGTCATTGCCGGCAAGGCGGAAACGCTTCATGATGGCATGAAGCTCGCGGCTCAGTCGCTCGACAGCGGCGCGACCGCGGCGGCGCTGGACAAGCTGATCGCCGTCTCCAACGAGGAAGAATAGGTTCAGGACGTCATGACCGATATCCTTCAGAAGATCGAAGCCTACAAGCGCGAGGAAATCGCCGCGGCCAAGGCCAAGGTTCCCCTTGCCGATCTCAAGGCTATGCAGGCAGGTCAGTCCGCGCCGCGCGGCTTCCACAAGGCACTTCTCGCCAAGCAGAGCGCAGGCGTTTTTGGTCTGATTGCCGAAATCAAGAAGGCAAGCCCGTCGAAAGGACTGATCCGCCCAGACTTCGACCCGCCTGCCCTCGCCAAGGCCTATGAGGCGGGTGGTGCTGCCTGCCTCTCGGTACTGACGGATACGCCGAGCTTCCAGGGCGCTCCCGAATTCCTGACGGCTGCGCGCGCCGCCTGCTCCTTGCCGGCACTGCGCAAGGATTTCATGTTCGATACCTATCAGGTGCAGGAAGCCCGCGCCTGGGGCGCCGACTGCATCCTGCTGATCATGGCCTCGCTCTCCGACGACGACGCGCAGCGATTGCAGGACGAAGCTTTCGGCCTTGGCATGGACGTGCTTGTCGAGGTTCATGATGCCGAAGAGATGGAACGGGCGCTGAAGCTGTCTTCGCCGCTGATCGGCATCAACAACCGCAATCTGCGTACCTTCGAGGTCAGCCTCACGGTCAGCGAAGCGTTGTCGGCCATGGTGCCGGAGGGTCGCCTGTTGGTCGGCGAGAGCGGTGTCTTCACCCATGCCGATTGCAAGCGCCTCGAAGCCGTCGGTATCACCACCTTCCTCGTCGGCGAAAGCCTGATGCGCAAGGACGATGTCACGGCGGCGACGCGACTGCTGCTGAACGGCGAGACCGGCGTTCTGGCGGCCGAGTAAAATGAGCACCGAGAAAACGGGCCTCACCCATATCGACGCCTCGGGCGAAGCGCATATGGTCGATGTTGGCGACAAGGCCGAAACGGCGCGCAGCGCCACCGCTGGCGGTTATGTCAGGATGAAGCCGGAGACGTTGGCGCTGATCCGCGATGGCAACGCCAAGAAGGGCGATGTCATCGGTACGGCGCGGCTCGCCGGCATCATGGCAGCCAAGCAGACGTCCAATCTCATTCCGCTGTGTCATCCGCTGATGCTGACGAAGGTGGCGGTCGATATCGCCGAGGACGCCGCCCTGCCCGGCCTGCGCGTCACCGCGACGGCAAAGCTCACTGGCCGCACCGGCGTCGAGATGGAGGCGCTGACGGCGGTCTCCGTCGCTTGCCTGACGATCTACGATATGGCCAAGGCCGCCGACCGAAGCATGGAAATCGGCGGCATAATGCTATTGGAAAAATCCGGCGGCAAATCGGGGGATTTCCGCCATCCGGGGGCCTGACGCATGAGCCTGTTACCCGTTGCCGAAGCACAAGCGCGCCTGCTGAACAGTGCGACGCCGCTTCATCGTTTCGAAAGCGTTCCGCTCGATATGGCGGTCGGTAGGGTGTTGGCCAGGGATCTGGCAGCGCGCCTGACGCAGCCGCCCTTCGATGCCTCTGCTATGGATGGCTATGCCCTCCGTTTCGAGGATGCGGCAACGCCCGGCTCGGAACTGCAGATTATCGGCGCTTCTGCCGCTGGCCATGCCTTCGAAGGAACAGTCGGCAAGGGCGAGACTGTACGCATCTTCACCGGCGCGCCGGTACCGGCGGGAGCCGATTCGGTGCTCCTCCAGGAGGATGCTGGACGCCTGGAAGGCGATCGCATTCGCACCACCTATCCAATCCGCCAGGGGCAGCATATACGCCCGCGTGGCCAGGATTTCCTCGAGGATGAAGTCGTGCTGTCCGCCGGCACCGTGATGGATTTCTCCCGGCTTACCGTTGCCGCCGCCATGAATCATCCGGCGCTGGATGTCTATCGCCGGCCTCTGGTTGCAATCCTTGCGACCGGCGACGAGCTGGTGGTGCCCGGCAGCGAGCCGGGTGCTTCGCAGATCGTTGCGTCGAACACGTTCGGCATTGCGGCGCTGGCACGCAATGCCGGCGCCCATGTGCTGGATCTCGGCATTGTTCCTGACGATAGCGATGAAATCACCGCCGCGATCGGCCGCGCGCGGGTCGCGAAGGCCGATATCATCATCACGCTCGGCGGCGCCTCTGTCGGCGATCATGACCTCGTGCAAGCGACCATGATCGCCGCCGGCATGCAGCTCGATTTCTGGCGCAT
The DNA here is from genome assembly GCF_012275345.1 of Rhizobium sp. SG570. NCBI lineage: Bacteria > Pseudomonadati > Pseudomonadota > Alphaproteobacteria > Hyphomicrobiales > Rhizobiaceae > Rhizobium > Rhizobium sp. SG570. Next base: position 708,919 of record NZ_JAAZQI010000002.1, read on the forward strand.
TGCCATGCGCCCCGGCAAACCTCTGATGGTCGGCAGTCTCGGCGAAACCCATGTCCTCGGTCTGCCGGGCAATCCCGTCTCCAGCCTGGTTTGCGGGTTGCTGTTTCTCGAACCCTTGATCCGCAAGCTCGCGTCCTTGCCGCCGGTGAAGCGCGACGGCGTCGCGAAGGCGGCCGTCCCCTTTGCGGCGAACGATCAGCGCCAGGATTATATGCGCGCAACCCTGACGAAGACTGCCGACGGCGGCTGGCTCGTCGAGCCTTTCTCCAGGCAGGATTCTTCGATGATGAAGGTCTTTTCGCGCGCCGATTGCCTTGTCGTTCGCCCGCCGCATGCGCCGGAACTTGCCGTCGGCTCGCCCTGCCCAGTCATAGTACTACGGCCGGACCTGCTAGAGCGTTTCTGCTTTTAGCTGAATCGGGAAGGGATTCCGTTTTTGGTTGATTTGTGATTCAAGATGTTGGCTGGAGTGGAGGCCAGCATCTGATGACTCGACCTCTTTCAAATGATCTTCG